>JBGQFX010000059.1:0-18305 GCA_041497135.1 Gemmatimonadota bacterium
AGCCGCCCTCCTTGAGCTGCGTCGCAGTCCCGAGGTCGTCGGCTCGTATGGCGTCGGTCTGTCCGGCTACGTGCTGGCGAAGGCCGGCCGACGGGAGGCAGCGGCGACGGAGATCAGACGCCTCCAGAACGACACTGCGAGTCGCTATGCCGTCGCCCTCCCGATCGCCCAGATCTACGGCGCCCTGGGCGATCGCGATCGCGCGTTCCAGTGGCTGGACCGGGCGTACACCGATCGGAACTGGCCCCTCTACTTCTGCCGCGTGGACCCGTTGCTCCAATCGCTGCACAGCGACCCGCGTTGGGACGCATTCGTACAGCGGATGAACTTCCCGTGACGGCAGACGTGCCTCACCTACGGAGCCAGGGCGGTGACCGGCGCGGCTAGTCCCATCTCCTCCAGGAAGAGACTCCCGCCGGCCGGCTTCCCGAAGCGGGTCGTCACCCGGGTCAGCACCAGGCGGTCGATCGCGCGCGTCATGCCGACGTAGAGCACCCGGCGCGCCTCCTCGATATCGCGAGTGGCCATCCGGGCCAACTCGCGCCCGCCGGGCAGCTGCTCGTCCTCGACGCCCACCACGTACACGCGCGAAAACTCCAGTCCTTTGGTCGAGTGCAGGGTGAGCAGGTTGACCCGATCGGGGGCGGTCTCCACGCCATCGGAGGTGGACAACGCCACCCGCTCCAGGAAACGCCGGATTGCTTCCGGTTGGCTGTCCGCCGCGCTGACGGCGACGAGGGCATCGAGCCGTGCCACCGCCGTCGGGTAGCGGTCCGCCGCGGAACGGTTGGCGCGCAGCCGATCGAGCAGGCGCCGCCCGCCCAGCCGCTCGATCACTTCATCGCGCGTTGGGACATCGCCGCCGCCGCCGCGCTCCAGCTCGGCACTATAGAAATCGAGGCAATCGCTGTACCGGCCCAAGGCGTACACGCGGGATACGTCGACGAGCGTCCGACGCTCGGCGGACGCGCCACTTTCTCCCGCGAGCGCGAATGCCAGGCCGAGATAGTCGAGCAGGTTGACCAGGGCGGTCTGGCGCGCGCGACGCTGCTTCTCCAGCCACAAGGCCTGGAACACACCGACCAGCGCCACCGCGTCGTCCAGCGCGTGATGGGCGCGCTCCAGCGTCACGCCCGTACGCCGCACCAGCGCCTCCAGGGTGGCGCTCTCCTCCGTAAGCGCGCGCGCGAGGGGGAGCGTGTCGAAGAACACGAGGTCCTCCGACCCGTCTTGCCCCGCCGCCTGCCGCCGCAGCACCGGGATGTCGAACCGCTGCGCATTGTGCGCGATCAGGACCCGGTCGCCGACGAACGATCGGAACCGCGGCCACACGTCGTCGAACCTCGCGGCCTCTGCCAGGTCGGCGTCCCGGTAGCCGTGCACCGCCGTGGCGGACGCCGGGACGGACTGCACCGGTCGCACCAGCGCATGAAACGTGTCGACCACGCGTCCGTGCTCGACCCGTGCCGCGCCGATTTCGACGATCTCGCAGCTCGCGACGTCGGTTCCGGTCGTTTCCAGGTCGAACGTCACGTAACTCGCAAACGGCTCGGCGGCGGCGCGGGTGTGGGCCAGCTGCAGCGCCTTGAACAACCGGATGACGAGCTCGGCGGGATCGGCGGCATCAGGTCGCAACACGATGTCGTCCGGCGCGGGAGCGTCACCCGGCGCGAGGTAGCGCACACCACGCACGACCTCCGAGGCGACCAGGAGCCCGCGCAACCCGATCTCCACGCCGCGATGCGGGGCGAGCCACACGGTGCGCCCGCTGCGACGGGCGGCTTCGAGCGCTACCGCGAGTAGGGCGGCACCCGGGACCTGGGCGGGATCGACCAGGGTTGCGACGTGCTGGTCGAGCGGATTGGTATACTTGCCCAGCCGCTGCGCCAGCAGCTCCTGCACCAAACCGCCGATGGTCGGCTGCGCCTGGGCGAGGGCTTTCAGGTTTTCGACCTGATAGATGAAGCGCCACAGCCACCGGGCGTCCTGGTCTCCCCGCACCGACGCGGCGACGCGGCGCAATGCATCCAGAAACGATTCGGTGTCCCCTCGAGAGGCCGCTCGGACCCGCTCCAACAGCGCATCGGGTAACACCCAGCCGGCCAGCGCCTCGAGGGCGACCGCGTCCGTGGGGGCGGCGATCACACGCAACGACGCCACGATCTGGCCGATCACGGGGTCGTCGGCGAGCGCACGGCCGCGTGCGAGACGACACGGCACTCCTGCTTCGAGGAAGCGCTGCTCCAGCCCGGTCCCGATATCGTGGCGCCGATACAGCAGGGCCACATCCCCCCAGGCGAACCCGTGTGCCGCTCGGTCGCGTGCGACATCCTCGAGGATCCATATGGCCTCGGCGGTTTCGTCCGGGAACGCGTGGGCTTCCACCGGAAACGGCGTGTCACGCACCGCTTCGAGATGCTTCTCGAACAGGGCAGGATTGCGCTCGATCAGCCGACGGGCGACCGCGAAAATCGCGCGCGCCGAGCGGCGGTTGTGGTCCAGCATGACGGGCTCGAGCTGGTATCCCTCGCGAAAGTGGCGAATGACATCGGGATCGGCGCCCGTCCACGAGAAAATGGATTGCTCGTCGTCCCCGACCACGAACAGGCTGCGATGCGGCTCGGCGAGCCGCGTCACGATGCCGTATTGGACGGGACTCAGATCCTGAAACTCGTCCACCAGCACGTGATCCCACCGGCCCGCCACCGCAGCGGTAACGTCTGGATGGCGATCGAACAGCTCGCCGGCCAACACGAGCAGATCGTCGAAATCCACCATGTTACGCTCGCGCAGCGCGGCAGCGTAGCGATCGCAGACGGCTTCGACATCCGCTTCGACTCGATAGCCCTGCAAGCGTTTGCGACCGAACAGCCCCAGCATCCACGCACGCCGCTTCCGGGGCCGCACGCCCAGGCGCCGCAACAGCGCGTGCTGATAGTCCTCGTCGGCGATGCCGAACCCGGGGCGTAACGCCACCCGTTCCCCGTGGTCGCGCAGGATGGCGGCGCAGAGGGCGTGCAGCGTCCCCCGCGTGATGGCCTCGGTCTTCGGGCCGACCTCGCGGTGCAGGCGCCGGACGATCTCCTCGGCGGCCTTGTTGGTGAAGGTGACGGCACAGATGCGCGCTGGATCGGCGCCCAGGGACTCGATGAGGTAGCGAACGCGCTCAATGAGGCAGAACGTCTTGCCGGCCCCGGGGCCGGCCAGGACGAGCACTGGACCGACGTCGACCTCGACTGCTCGGCGTTGCTGATCGGATGGTGCGGTTCGCGTTTCGGATCCCACGTGCGTTGTTTCGATGATGGACCTCTCGAATCGCTCTGTTATCCCTTGGCTGCAGTTGGCGGCGCGGCTTGCTGGGGCGGAAGGCTGCATCTAAACTAACCGGTACTTGCGGAGTCACCGCAGCCCGTTCGCTGCGCCGAAACCGCCGAGGGGCACGACGCCCTTCGGCGGTTTCGTTCATGGGCTAGTTTCCCTCCGTGTCCTACGACATCATCCTCGCCGGACTCGGCGCCGCGGGCAGCGCAACGGCGTTCCATCTGGCCGGCCGCGCCGCCCGCGTGCTCGGACTGGACCGCTACCATCCCCCACACTCCCTGGGCTCGAGCCACGGCGAATCGCGCGTGATTCGCGAATCGGCATTCGAAGGGCCGCGCTACGTTCCGTTGGCGCGGCGCGCCTATGCGAATTGGCGCCGACTCGAAGGGGAAACGGGAGAGTCGCTGCTGCACGTCACGGGCGTGCTTTTCGTCGGACCGGCCGAGAGTGCGGTCGTCGGGGGCACTCTGTCGAGCGCCCGAGAGCACGAAGTCACGCACGAGCTGCTCGTGGAGCTTGAGCTCGAGCGACGCTACCCCGCTTTGCGGCGGCTCGAAGGCACGATCGGCATTTTCGAGCCGGGAGCCGGGTGGCTGGACCCCGAACGCTGCGTGGCCGCGGGCCTCGCATATGCCGCGTCCCATGGCGTCGAGCTTCGCTATGACGAGCCGCTGCTGCGTTGGGAGCGGGACGGTGCCGGTGTCGCCGTGACGACGACCCAAGGTCGCTACACCGCCGATCGGCTGCTGCTCGCCGCGGGCCCCTGGATGCCGGAGCTGCTCGGCCTTCAAGGCTCGATGTTCTCACTCGAGCGACAGGTTCTCCACTGGTTCGCACCCCGGGACCCGGCGGCGCTGGAGACCATGCCGATCTTCATCCGCCAGGCCGGCGACACCGTCTTCTACGCGCTGCCGCCGGTGGGCGTCGAGACCAAGGTCGCCGTCCATCACGCCGGCGATCCCACGACGCCGGACACCGTGCAGCGCGATGTCCTCCCGGAGGAAGTGACCGCCGTGCGCGCCTTGCTCGAGCAATACGTTCCTGCCATCGCCGGAACGCACCGCCGCGCCACGGTATGCCTGTACACCAATTCGCGGAACGGGCATTTCGTGATCGACCGGCATCCCGAGCACGGTGCGGTCCTGGTCGTGAGCGCCTGCTCCGGCTTCGGCTTCAAGTTCGCGAGCGCCATCGGCGAGATCCTGGCGGATCTGCTCACCGACCGGCCCCCGGGCCTCGACATCACTGATTTCCGGATGGAACCATGAAGCCCAATTTCTCCATGCTCCTCCTCACCATCCTGCTCAGCGCCGCTCCCCCAGTCGGCGGTCAGGCTCGCCCGGCCCGCTCCGCCAATCTCGACGCCTCGCGTCGCACCGCCATCGTCACCGCAGCCGCCCGCGTCGCCCCGGCGGTGGTGAGCGTCAACGTGTTGCGCCGCCAACGTCAGGCCCCGCAAGACCCGTTTGCCTTCTTCTTCATGCCGCGCGGCAGCGAACGCCAGGTGGAAGGAGTCGGCTCCGGGTTCATCATCTCGCCCGACGGCGTGATCGTCACCAACCAGCATGTCACCGACGGCGCGCAGCAGATCGTCGTGACGACGCGCGACGGACGAGACTACCCGGCGCACCTGCTCGGCGAGGACCCGCAGACCGATATCGCGGTCCTGAAGGTGGATACCACCGGCCTGCCGACGGCGCCGATCGGCTCGAGCGACGACCTCCTGATCGGCGAATGGGTGGTGGCGATCGGCAACCCGTACGGCTACATGCTCGGCAACAGCGAGCCGTCGGTCACCGCCGGGGTGGTGAGCGCGGTGGGGCGCAACCTGCGGCCGTCGCAGGAGCAGACGGGCGTTTATGTCGACATGATCCAGACCGATGCGGCGATCAATCCCGGGAACTCCGGCGGGCCGCTCGTCAACGCTCTGGGCGAGGTGGTGGGCGTGAACAGCTCGATTTTCTCGAACACCGGCAGCTCGATCGGCATCGGGTTCGCCATTCCGGTCGAGCGCGCGTGGCGGGTGGCCGAGGAGCTGCGCCGTTATGGTCGCGTGCGCCGTGCGTGGGTGGGGCTCGACGTCGGCGGCACCGACGAGCTGCGGGGCTGGAAGCAGGCGGGGGGGTTGCGGGTCACGACCGTCGCTACGGGGAGCCCCGCCCAACGAGCGGGGATCGGCGCCGGCGACGTGCTGCTCGCGGCGCGCGGCCGGCGGCTGCGGACGTTCCTGGATTGGGAGGCGGTTTGCTCGACGCGGGACCGGGCGATTCGCTCGTGGTGCTGTGCAAGAGCGGCCAGCGGCGCCGGTCGGTGACCCTCACCGTGGCCGACCTGCCGACGTCCTCCGCCGAGAAAGTGTCGGTGCTGGGCGACATCCGGGCGGTGACTCTCACCGAGGCGATCCGGCAGGAGCGCGGGGTGCAGGCGCAGCAGGGCGTGTTGATCTACGACATCGGGGCGAACACGCAGCAGGCCACGGGGTTGGCGCCTGGGGACGTCGTCTTCCAGGTGAACCGCCAGCGGGTCACCACCGCCGATGCGTTGCGGCAGGCGTTCGCCGCCGCGGCCGGGAGTCAGGCCGTTACGGTGTGGTTCGAGCGCAGCGGCATGGTCGGCCGGAGCGCTTTCTACGTCAGGTGACGGAGATCACACACCGATGGTTCGCGGGGCTGCCACTAGGAAAAATGAAGAAGAACGTTTCGATCCATTCCAGGGTATATTGGCCCCTCTGAGTCCCCGCGCCGACCTGGCGCGGCGACCGAAGTGGCATACATAAGGGAAAGGACGTGCGGCATGCAGGCAACCATTCGTATCCTCGGAACCGCGGGACTCGCGCTGGTGGGCGCTCTCGCGTGCTCGGGAAAGCCGTCGCCCGCGCTGCAAGCGCGGATCGACTCGCTGCAAAACGCCTCCAATGAGCGTGACCGTCTGGTGCAGGAAATGGCCCAGGACGCGCGCATGATCTCCGACATCTCGGCGGATCTGGCCAAGGTACAGGTGCGGGGCAAGCTGAACGTGTCGAGCGAATCGCCGGGTCAGGCCGCGCGCGACAGCATGGTACAGAAGGTACGCTACATCGCGTCTCGGCTGTCGCAGAGCGAGTCGTCCCTGCGCTCGAGCGAGCGGCGCGTGCGCTCGCTCACGGGGCTGTCGGACAGCCTGCGCAACACCCTGGCGGCCACGATCGCGAACTACGACTCGGTGATCTCCGGTCAGCGGACCCAGCTCATCGCCTTCGCCTCCGAGCTCGATACGCTGAAAGGCGAAAACGTGGCGCTCACCGCGGTGAACGGCGCGTTGAAGGACACGGTGAACGATCTGTCGCTGCGCGAGAACACGGTGTACTACATCATCGGCACCAAGGATGAGCTGGTGCAGCGTGGCGTCGTGGAAGAGACGGGCGGCAGCCGGTTCCTGTTCATCCTGTGGAAGTCGGGCAAATCGCTGCAGCCGGCGCGCACCCTGGACCCGGGCGCCTTCACGGCGATCGACAAGCGCCAGGTCATGACGATCCCGCTGCCCGACACGGCGAAGGCCTACCGCATCGCGTCGCGGCAGGATCTGTCCTCGCTCGCCACGCCGCCCGACGGCGACGGCAAGCTGCACGGCACCGTGCGCATCGCCCAGCCGGACCATTTCTGGGCGGCCTCCAAGTTCCTGATCATCGTCCAGAGCTGAGCGGCGGGAAGCCACCGATGTCAACCGCCCCCGGGTCGTCCACCGGGGGCGGTTCGCCATTCGTCCCCTAGTGCCGTTCCAGCCATTCGCGCCAAGGCATCGAAACTCGTAAGCAAGCTGGAACGGCACTAGCCTGCGCGTCGGTGGGTCGCCACATTAGCGGCGCTCCCCTATGAGTGCCTTCGACTCTTCCCGGCGCCGTTTCCTCGTGGACGGCGGCGCCGCACTGGTAACCGGCTGGGCCGCCGCCAATCTCCCCGGCGTGCGCGCGGCGTTGGCGCACGCGCGCCGCGCCGCGACCGCCGCTACACCCGCGGCGTTCGAGTTTTTCACCCCCGACGAAGCCGCGGACATCGCCGCCGTCGCCGCGCAGATCTGGCCCGCCGACGACATGCCTGGGGCGACCGAAGCCGGAATCGCGCATTTCATCGACCATCTCTTCGCCAACGGAGCCGATGCGTCCTGCGCGGACGTGAACTTCGCGATCTACGACAGTCCCATTGGCGCGGACCCAGTCGGCGGAAGCTATGCGCCACTCATGCGAAACGGGCTGGCGCAACTCAGCACCACGGCCGGTCGCTTCGCTACGCTGCCGGCTGACCAGCAGCGCCAAGCCCTCGTCGCCATCGAGACGACTTCGTTCTTCCTGCTGTTGCGGCGGATGACGGTCGTCGGCCTGTTCGCCGATCCGGCGCATGGCGGCAACGTGGCCAAGAGTGGCTGGCGAGCAATCGGTTTTGAGGACCGGTTCTACTGGCGGCCTCCGTTCGGCGCCTACGATCGGGACGCGCACACCGGCGAGGGCGGGTGAGCACGCCCGATTTCGTCATCGTCGGCTCAGGTGCGGCCGGCGGCGTGATCGCCCAGGAGCTGGCCCTGGCGGGGTTCAGCATCGTGGTGCTCGAGCAGGGGCCGTATCTCAAGGCGCAGGACTTTCATCACGACGAGCTGACGACGCTGTATCGCTTCGCGCTCACAAACGACGTCCACGCGAGCCCGAGCACATTCCGCAAGACCGCCGCGGACATCGCCCAGCCGGGCGGGTGGGTCCAGTACGGCAGGCTGGTGGGCGGGGGGACCGCGCACTTCACGGCCAACTATTGGCGTTTTCACGAGAGTGACTTCGTCGAGCGCACCAAGCTCGGCGCGATCCCGGGCACGGGGTTCTCCGACTGGCCGATCACCTACGCCGACCTCGAGCCCTATTACACGAAGCTCGAATGGGACATCGGGGTCTCGGGCCAGGCCGGGGTGAGCCCGTTCGACCCGCCCCGCTCCAGGCCGTACCCGATGCCGCCGTTGCCGGTGAAGTCCTCCGGCGTGCTGTTCGAGCGCGCCGCCCGCCGGCTGGGCTGGCATCCGTTCCCTGCCCCGATGGCGATCGCTTCGCAACCCTACCAGGGGCGCAACGGTTGCCAGCATTGCGGGTTCTGCGAATTCTTCGGGTGCGAATTCGGCGCGAAGTCGTCGACCCTGTTCACCGCGATTCCACGAGCCGAGGCCACCGGGCGGTGCGAAATCCGGCCGGCGAGCTATGCAGTCCGCATCGAGACCGACCGGCGTGGCCGTGCGACTGGTGTGGTCTACTATGACGCGCACAAGCGGGAACGACGCCAGCGGGCGAAGGCGGTGATCCTCTGCTGCAACGGCGCCGAAACGCCGCGCCTGCTGCTGTTGTCGTCGTCACCGCGATTCCCCAATGGACTGGCCAACTCGAGCGGTCTCGTCGGCAAGCACCTCATGTTCACCGGGTGGACGCTCACGGCAGGCGTGTTCGACGAGCCGCTCAACGAATTCAAGAGCGTCATGGTGACCCGGGTGCTGCACGATTTCTACGAGGCCGACGCGAAACGCGGCTTCTACGGCGGCGGCGGACTCGATGCGCGATTCGATTTCATGCCGATCGGATTCGCCCTGTCCGGTTTGCCGCCCGACGTGCCCCGCTGGGGCGCGGAGTACAAACGCACCCTGCGGCAGTACTACACCCGCACGATGAACGTCGCGGGCCACACGACGTCGTTGCCGCTCGAGTCCAACACGGTCTCGCTCGACCCGACCGTGAAGGACGCGTGGGGGGTTCCAGCCCTGCGCATCACCTACCGCGACCACCCGGACGATCTCGCGATGATGCGGTTTCTTCAGGCCCGGGGACTCGAGCTGCTGAATGCCGCGGGCGCGCAACGCACGTGGTCCTTCCCCGTCACGGAGCAATCCGGCTCGAACCATCTCCTCGGCACCTGTCGCATGGGTGACGATCCTGGGTCATCGGTGGTGGACAAGTTCCACCGCGCGCACGACGTGCCCAATCTGTTTCTGTGCGACGGCTCGAGCTTCGTGACGAGCGGCCGTGGGCAGCCGACCTGCACCATCCAGGCGCTCGCCTACCGGGCGGCGGATCACATCGCCCGGTTTGCGCGCGCCGGTGAGATTCCCTCCGGGTCCTAAGGAGCTTCACGTCCATGGGTGTCTCCCGTTCCATTCTGCTGCGCCTGTCCCGCAGTCCGTGGCTGGCCGAGCAGTTCCGCAAGCGGGCCTTCGCGCGTCGCGCCGTGCAACGCTTCATGCCGGGCGAGGAGCTGGCGGCTGCGCTGGACGCGAGCGCCGAGCTCGCCAAAGCGGGAATCGGCACGGTGCTGACCCAGTTGGGCGAACAGGTGCGCAGCGGGGCCGAGGCGGAGGCGGTGCGTGACCACTACCGGCAGGTATTCGACCAGCTGCGCGACCGCTTTCTGCCCACCCACGTCTCCGTGAAGCTCACCCATCTGGGGCTGGACGTGGGCCGCGAGGCATGCGCTCGACACGTTCTGGCGCTGGCCGCGAAAGCCCAGGAGGAAGGCTCTTTCCTGTGGATCGACATCGAGGAATCCCGCTACGTCGACGCCACGCTGGAGATCTACCGCCGTGCCCGAACCGAGCGGACTAATGTCGGCGTGTGCCTGCAGGCCTATCTGCGTCGCACGCCCCAGGACCTCACCGCGCTCCTGCCGCTGTCTCCGGCGATCCGGCTCGTGAAGGGGGCGTACAACGAGCCGGCGGACGTGGCACTAGCCCAGAAGAAGGACGTGGACGCGCAGTACTTCACGCTCGCGGTGCGACTGCTCGACGCCGTCGCTGCCGGGCGGGCCACCGCGGTGTTCGGCACGCACGACCTGAAGCTCATCGCCCGGATTCGCGAGCAGGCACAGGCGCGCAACGCCGTGGGCCGCTATGAGGTCCACATGTTGTACGGCGTCCGGAGCCAGGCGCAGCGCGCCCTCGCCACCGAGGGCGAGAAGGTCCGGGTGCTGATCAGCTACGGCAGCCACTGGTTCGCCTGGTACATGCGACGCCTCGCCGAGCGTCCCGCGAACGTGTGGTTCGTGCTGCGGAGTCTGTTCTAGAAGAGCTTCCGCTTCAACGCGCGCCCGATGAACCGCTTCATGCCGTCTCCTCCCATGATGAAGCTAGATGCAGTCCGCCGAACGGCGTCGCGCGATCATGAAGCTCTCTTCGACCGGATTCCATCGAGACTGCACCTGCGGGCGTCTATCCCTTTTCGGTGGCAACAGAGCTCTCCGGACGAGAGCGGGCGGTCCTCGAGGCTGTCTGCGAGACCCTCGTCCCGTCCATCCCCCGGGTCGATGATCCCGGTGGGTTTTTCGCCACCGGGGCGCGTCAGGCGGGCACCGCGGATCGCGCCGCCAGGCTGATCGGGGCTGTGCCCGACCCGGCGGACCGGAATCGCCTGAAGCTCCTGCTCCGCACGCTCGACAATCCCGTGGTCAATCTGCTGTTCGCCGGGAAGCTTGCCGCCTTCACCGCGCTGCCCCCGGTCGAGCGCGAAGCGGTGCTGCGGGGCTACTCCCGATCCCGCATCGCACTGCGGCGCGCCGGGTTCCAGGCGCTGAAACGCCTGGTCCACGTGGCGCACTACTGCTGGCCGGTGAATGGTCACCACCCGGCCTGGGAGGCGAACGGATACCCGGGACCACTGCCCGAGCCCCCTACCTCCGTCGATCCGCTGCCGGCGCTCGTGATCGATCGGGATACCGTGCTCGACTGCGATGTTGTGGTGGCCGGCTCCGGAGCCGGTGGTGGCGTGGTGGCTGGTCTCCTGGCGGAGGCTGGGCTGCGCGTGGTCGTGCTCGAGAAAGGCGGCAACCCGGGCTCGCGCGACTTCACCCAGGTCGAAGGCGACATGCTGTCGCGCTACTACCTGGATTCCGGGTTGATCATGACGCAGAGCGGATCGCTTCCGATTCTCGCCGGCAGCTGCCTCGGCGGCGGGACCGTGATCAACTACACGACGAGCTTCCCGCTCCCGCCCGCGATCCGCGGCGAATGGGACCGGCTGTCCGGTCTCACCCTGTTCACGAGCCCTCGTTTCCAGCGTTCGCTCGACCGCGTGGCGCTGCGCCTCGACGTGGGCACGCGCTGGACCACCCCGGGCATCCGTGACCAGCTGCTCGAGCGCGGGTGCAAGAGCCTCGGCTGGCACGTGGGCCTCATCCCGCGCAACGTCACGCGCTGCCAGGAAGGCCTCGAGTGCGGCTACTGCGGCTACGGCTGCCGCCATGGCGCGAAGAACTCCACGGCCCGCACCTACCTGGCCGCGGCCGCCCGTGCCGGCGCCCACCTCATCCCCGATTGCGACGTGCTGCGCGTCCAGGTGGAGGCCGGTCGCGCCACAGGCGTCGTGAGCGTCGTGACCGACCCGAGCGGCGCACGCCATCAGCTCACGGTACACGCGGCCATCGTCGTCGCGGCGTGCGGATCGGTCAACACCCCCGCGCTGCTCAAGCGCTCCGGTCTGGACAACTCAGCCATCGGCCGCGGGCTGCGCCTGCACCCCGCCACCGCCATCGCCGGGATATTCCCCCAGCGAGTCGAGCCGTGGACGGGCGCCCTTCAGACCCGCTACTCCGACCAGTTCGCCGACCTGGGCGACGGCTACGGCGTGAAGCTCGAGACAGCCCCGGTCCATTTCGCCCTGCCGGCCAGCGGCTTTGGTTGGGAGAGCGCTCTCCGCCACCGCGAAGACATCGGCCGCCTGGCCAATGTCAGCATCGTCGGCGTGCTGCTTCGGGATCGGGATCCGGGACACGTGGCGGTGGGCCGAGACGGTCGGGCGCGCGTGCACTACGAGCTGTCGCGCCACGACGTGGCGAACGTGCGCCGAGGGCTCGTGGGCGCGGCCCAGGTGTTGGCCGCTGCCGGGGCGACCGAGTTGTTCTCCTTGCACACGCCGCCAGCCCGCGCGCGCGTGGGCGAGCCGGCGTGGCTCGAGCGTTTCGGTGATGCCATGGACCACCGCGGCTACACCAAGTGCCGCATGTCCTACATCACGTTCCATCAGATGGCGAGCTGCGCCATGGGCGCCGACCCCGCTCGATCGGTGGTCGGGGAGACCGGTGAGTCGCATGACGTGCGGGGGCTGTACGTCGCCGATGCCAGTGCGTTCCCCACCTCGAGCGGCGTCAACCCCATGATCACGATCATGGCGATCGCGGATCACGTGGCGCGGGGCATCCTTGAACGGTGGTGAAGGCCGATTGGCTATCTTCCCGATCAAAGGAGGCCCGGATGCCACCGATCAACAGCGTGCTCGAAGAAACCCTCGAAGCCTGGCAGGGCACCCGGCAGGGCCTCATCGCCGAAGTTCGGAACATTCCCGCCGCTCGATTCGATTTCCGCCCGAGCCGTGAGTCCCGCAGCGTGACCGAGCTGGTGCAGCACATGCTCGAGGTCACGATGATGATGACGGGAGAGCTGACCCGGCCGGACACGAACCTGCACCGGGCGCCCTGGCGGAAGTTGCTGCGCCTGTACGCCAAACCGGCCTGGCGTGCGACCACCAAGCCCGCGCTGCTCCGTCTCCTCGCCACGCAGATCAATGACGGCGCGCGCAAATTCCGGCGAGCGGGGGAACTGTCGCTGCTGCAGCTCATCACGCGTTTCGATGGCCTCCCGGGTACGAAACTCGCCTGGTGGAATCACGGCATCGCCCACGAGGAGTACCATCGCGGCCAGCTCGCGCTCTACGCCCGATTGATGGACATCGAGCCCGCGCTCACGCGCCTGATCCGGGGCGGGTGAGACGGGGCCGTGCCAACATCCGGTTTCAATCTCTACGTCGTGCTGCTCGACCCCGTCGTGCTGCGTCACAAACGTTTCCGGGACGCAAACCCCCGCTACCATCCCGGCAAGCCGTGCGTGTACGTCGGGCGCACCGGGCTTTCCTCCGAAGAGCGCTTCGCGAAGCACCGCCAGGGAGTCAAAGCCAACAGCTATGTGCGGCGCTACGGGATCCGACTGCTCCCCGCATTGTATCGCCGCTTTTCCAACATGCCTCGCGCCGAGGCCGACCGGATGGAGCAGCAGCTGGCCGTCACGCTGCGTCGTCACGGATACGCCGTCTGGCAGAAGTGACCGGAGAGCGTATCCTCCGGCGACGTGACGGCCGACCTCATCGTTTCAGGCTCGCGTGTGGTGACCCCGGAGGGCGAGCGTCCGGGTGCGGTCGTCGTCGTCGACGGCCGGATCGTCGGGGTCGTCCCGCGAGATGAGACCCCGGCGGCCATGCGCAGTGTGGACGCAGGCGAGGCCGCCATCCTGCCGGGAGTGGTGGATACCCACGTGCACGTCAACGAGCCGGGGCGCACCGAGTGGGAAGGATTCGCGACGGCGACCCGCGCCGCCGCCGCGGGCGGGGTGACGACGATCGTGGACATGCCGCTCAATTCCATCCCGCCGACGACGACGGTCGCCGCGCTGCACGACAAGACCCGCGCGGCCGCGAGCTCTGCCTACGTGGATTACGGGTTCTGGGGCGGCGTGATACCGGGAAACCTGGACGACCTCGAGCCGATGCTCGACGCCGGGGTGCTCGGCTTCAAGTGTTTCCTGGTACCCTCCGGTGTCGATGAATTTCCCTATGTCGTTGAAGCCGATCTCGTTTCGGCGATGCGGCGGCTGGCAGCCCGCGACGCCGTGCTCCTGGCGCATGCCGAGCTGCCGGGACCGCTTGCACGCGCGACGACGGCGTCGGGCGACCCGCGCCGCTACGGCACCTGGCTCGCCTCGCGACCGGACGCGGCCGAGCTCGAAGCGATCGAGCTGCTGCTGCGGCTGTCCGAGGAAACCGGGTGCCGGGTGCACATCGTGCACCTCTCGACCGCGGCGGCATTGGACCGCCTCGAGGCGGCCCGCGGCGCCGGGGCCAGGGTGAGCGTCGAGACGTGTCCCCACTATCTGACGTTCGCCGCCGAGGAGATTCCGGACGGGGCAACGTCGTTCAAATGCGCCCCGCCGCTGCGGGGCGGCGCCAACCGGGAGCAATTGTGGGATGGGCTGGAGCGAGGCATCATCGACCTCGTAGCAAGCGATCATTCTCCGGCGCCGGCGGCGTTGAAACGGCTGGACAGCGGCGATTTCATGGCGGCCTGGGGCGGGATCGCCTCGCTCGAGCTGTCGCTCGCGGCGCTGTGGACCGGCGCCCGCTCGCGCGGACTCACCCTGAGCGAGTTGACTCGCTGGTTATGCGCCGGGCCGGCGCGCCTCGCCGGTTTCGACCGAAAAGGAAAGATCGCCCCGGGACGCGATGCGGACCTCGTGGTGTTCGATGCGGAGGCGGAGTGGACCGTGGACCCGGCGCGCCTGCGCCAACGGCATCCGATCACGCCGTACGCCGGAATGACGCTGCATGGCGTCGTGCGGCAGACCTTCGTGCGGGGCCACTGCGTGTACGAAAACGCCCGCTTTGCAGAGCGGCCGGAGGGACAGTGGGTACGGCGGGCCGCGGCGAACTAGCCGCCGCGGCGCTCCGGCCCGGAGCGGCGGTCGTCACCGGCGCGACGCGGTTTGAGCGAACGCCGGTCCCGTACCTCGCGCCGCTCGCTGGACGTGCGGCCGAACGTGCGACGGCGTTCCGCCCACTTACGACGGTCGAACGTCGTGCGGCGACTCGCCGCCCGCCGCTTGGCCTTGCGCTGCTCCGGACCTTTGTCTTTTCGGCTCGCCATGCTACAAGATGCCGCCCGGAGGGTCCATGGCGCCAGGGTTGATCGATCTCGCCTCGACCCGCCTCGGTGGTCGGGCCGTGCTCGCCAACGACGAGTTTTTCGCTCCAAAGGGCAACCTGCTGAAGCCGGAACCGGCGGTGTTCATCGAGGGCAAGTACACGAGGCACGGCAAGTGGATGGACGGGTGGGAAACGCGCCGCCGCCGCACGCCCGGACACGATTGGTGCATCGTCCGGCTGGGCGTACCCGGCGTCATTCGGGCCATCACGGTCGACACACACCACTTCCGCGGCAATCACCCCGAAGCCTGCTCGCTCGACACCGGCGCGGCTCGCGCAGACGCGACTCCCGCCCAGCTGCGGAAACTGGGGGATCGCTGGACCGAGCTCATCCCGCGCAGCCCGTTACGTGGGGACACGGAGAACGAATTGGCAGGGACGGGCGAGGACCGGGCGACTCATGTGCGGTTGAACATCTACCCTGACGGAGGCGTGGCGCGGCTGCGTGTGTGGGGCGAGGCGCGTCCCGATTGGGAGCGCCTGCTCGCCCATCAGAAACGCGTCGATCTGGTCGCCGCGCAACACGGTGGCGTGCCGCTCGCCGCCAGCGACGAGTTCTTCAGTCACCCCCTCAATCTGTTGATGCCCAGCCGCCCGAGGGATATGGGGGACGGCTGGGAGACCCGCCGGCGCCGCGGCCCCGGATACGACTGGGTGGTGCTGCGCCTCGGTCACCGCGGCACGATCGAGGAGGTCGTGGTCGACACGACTCATTTCAAAGGCAACTTCCCGGAGAGCTGCCGGCTCGAGGCCTGTGACGCTCCAACGCTCGAGCCGAGCGTGGTGCCCGATGAGGGGACCCCCTGGCGCGAGATCCTGCCGCGCACCACGCTGCGCGCGGATACGCCACATCGCTTCCGCGCCGTCGGCCGCTCGGGCCCGGTGACCCACGTGCGGTTGAGCATCTTTCCCGATGGCGGTGTGGCGCGGCTGCGCTTGTTTGGGAAGCCGTCGTGACGGAGGTCGCCGCACACGTGAACGCGCTTTCCCCCGACGCGGCCGCAGGCTTGTTGCGACGCTGCTGCAGCTCCGAGCGCTGGGTGGAGCAGATGGTGGCCGGACGCCCCTACCTCGATGATGCGACGCTGCTCGACGCAGCGGATCGCGTGTGGTGGGATCTGGGACGTGCGGACTGGCTGGAAGCCTTCCGGGCGCATCCGAGAATCGGCGAGCGCGGCGCGGACGCCTGGTCGCAGCGCGAGCAATCGGGCGTGGCGGGTGCGGCAACGGACGCCCGGCGCCGCTTGGAGGACGGCAATCAGGCCTACGAACGACGATTCGGTCACGTGTACCTGGTGTGCGCGACCGGCCGCAGCGCGACGGAGTTGTTGACCGACCTCGAAAGGCGATTGTCGAACGACCCGGCGCGCGAGCTGCGCGTCGCCGCGGCGGAGCAAGCGAAGATCACCCGGCTCCGATTGGAGAAGCTCAAGGTCCCATGATCACGATCACGACGCATGTGCTCGACACGGCGCGCGGCCGGCCGGCCGCGGGAATCCCGGTGACCCTCTCGGTGCGCGCGGGCGACGGCTGGACCGAGCTGGCTCGGGCCCAGACGGGGCTCGACGGACGCGTGCCCAACATGGTGCCCGCGCAGGCACCGGCGTCCCCAGGCGGGACCTACCGACTCTCGTTCGCCGTCGGGGAGTACTTTGCGGCGCAAGGCGCCGCGGCCTTCTATCCGAGCGTCGACGTGGTATTCCGACCCCAGGAGGATGCGCACCATCACGTGCCGCTGCTCGTGAGCCCATTCGGCTATACGACCTACCGCGGCAGTTGATACGTGAGCGCCCATCTCGAGCAGTGGGTAAGTCTCGCGCTGCGCTGGATCCACGTCATCATCGGGGTGTCGTGGATCGGCACCTCCTTCTATTTCAACTGGCTCAACGGGCGCATCAGACCGCTCGAGGAACCCCAGCCGGGAGTCGGCGGCGAGCTGTGGTCGGTCCACGGCGGAGGGTTCTATCGGGTCCTGAAATACACCGTGGCGCCCGGTCGCCTGCCGGCCACGCTGCACTGGTTCAAGTGGGAGGCGTACGCCACATGGTGGAGCGGTTTCTCGCTGCTCGTCCTGCTGTACTACGTGGGGGCACGCGAGTATCTGCTCGACCCGGCGGTGTCGACCATCGGTCCCGCCGGGGCCATCGCCATCGGACTTGGATCGCTCCTCGTTGCCTGGCTCCTCTACGACGTGCTGTGCCGCACGCCGCTGGGTTCGCATCCACTCCTGTTATCCGTATTCGGCATCGGCGCCGTTGCCGCCCTCGCCTGGGGCCTCGGCCGGCTCATCAGCGCCCGGGCGACCTACGTGGATGTCGGGGCCGCTCTGGGGACGATCATGGCGGCCAATGTGTTCCGGGTAATCATCCCGGCTCAGCGCGAGATGGTGGAGGCAATGGCGGCCGGTCGGGCGCCCGACGCCAGGCGCGGCCAACAGGCGGCGTTGCGCTCGCTGCACAACAACTACCTCACGCTGCCGGTGCTGTTCACGATGGTGAGCAACCATTACCCCGCGACCTACGGACACCCCTGGGGCTGGGCGATCCTGGTCGCGCTGTTCGTGATCGGCGTGCTCATCCGGCATTGGTTCAACCTGCGCAACGTGGGCCGCCGCAACGCGTGGCTCGTGCCGGCCGCGGTGCTAGGGCTCGTGGTCCTGGCTCTGGTCACGGCCCCGCGTTCGGGCGGCGGCCCCGCCGCCGGCGCCGTGTCGTTTGCCGACGTGCGGGTGGTGATCGCGCGCCGCTGCGCGCCATGCCATTCGTCGGCGCCCACCTATCCCGGCATGACCGCCGCGCCGGCCGGAGTGATGCTCGACACGCCCGAGCAGATTCGGGCCCGTGCCGCGCGAATCGCCGAACGGGCCGTCGTCCTGAAGACGATGCCGCTCGGCAACGTCACGGGAATCACGAGCGAAGAACGAGAATTGCTGGGGATGTGGATTCGGGCTGGAGCGCCGCTGCGCTGACCGGCGGCGCTTGGGTCAGGCGACGTCGAACAGCACCTTCAGCGTCCCGGGCCGCTGCGCACGATCGAAGGCATCGAGCGCGCGCTCGAGTGGGTAGCGCGCCTGCACCAGTGAAGTCACGTCGACCGCCTGCCGCACGAGCAGTGCCAAGGCCTTGGGAAACGGGCCGCAGCGGGAGCCGATCAGCGTCAGCTCGTTGACCACGATCGTGGACGCGTTGAATGTGAGCGTGTCGGCGTAAGTGCTCTTCATTACGAGCGTGCCGCGCGGGCGCACGGC
>JBGQFX010000060.1:0-18200 GCA_041497135.1 Gemmatimonadota bacterium
AGAAAACTGCCGACGCACAGGCCCACTACGGTCACGGCCACGGCGACGAAGGGATCAACGGCCATGCGACACCTCGTACAGGAGGATTCCCGCGGCGACGGCCACGTTGAGCGACTCGGCGCCCTGCGCCAGCGGGATGGCGACCCGCTTCGCGGAGACCGCGTTCAGGTGCGGCCGGATACCCGCTCCTTCATTGCCCACCACGACCGCGATCACCCCCGGCTCCCGCTGCGCCAGCACGCGGGGCAACGGCTCGCCGTCGGAGGCGGTCGCCCACAACGTCACGCCGTGCCGCCGGGCCCACGCGATGAACCCCGCGTCGTCGAAACTGATGACTGGATGGCGGAACGTCGCCCCCATCGCGGCGCGCAGCGTCTTGGGGCCCCACACGTCCGCCGTCCCGCGCAACACGATGGTGGCCCGCGCGCCGAGGGCGTGCGCGGTCCGGAGCAACGTACCGACGTTCCCGGGATCCTGCACCCCGTCGATCACGAGCAGCATCGCCGCGCCCTCGAGCGGCACGCCGTCCGCCGTCCAGCGACGCGGCTCGACGATCGCGATGATGCCCTGCGGCGCGTCCGTATCGGCGAGCGACGCGAATACCTTGGCTGGAACCTCCTGCACCGGCACGGCGTGGCGCTCGAGCACCGCGCGCAGCTCGGTGCCACGGGTGGTCCGCGCCAGCTCCGGTGCCACCACGACCCCCGTGATCCGGGCGCCGGCCGTGTGGGCCTCCTCGACCAGCCGCACCCCTTCCACCAGCGCCAGGCCGCGCCGGCCGCGTGCTTTGCGGCGTTTGAGGTCCCGAATCGTAGATGTCAGATTAGTGGTGATGCAATCCTCCGCCAGTCATACAAACTTCGCCGGACCGGCCCGCGCCGCCAAGCGCCGGGCCCCGGCCCGGGCCACCCCATGAGAATCGCCCTCACGATCGCCGGATCCGACTCCGGGGGCGGGGCCGGCATCCAGGCCGACCTCAAGACCTTCCACCAGTTCGGCGTCTTCGGCACCAGTGTGATCTGCGCGGTGACGGCGCAGAACACGCGCGGCGTCCGCGCCTGGGAGCCGGTCCCCGCCAGGCTTGTAGCCACACAACTCGACGTCTTGGCCGAAGACCTCCCGCCGCAGAGCGTGAAGACGGGGATGCTCGGCACCGCCGAGCTGGTCGAGACCGTCGCTGACGGCATCGCGCGCCACCGCCTCCCCAACTACGTCCTCGATCCCGTGATGGTCGCCTCCTCCGGCGATCGGCTGCTGGCCGCGGACGCGGAGCGCACCATCGCCCGCCGGCTCCTCCCGCTCGCCACCCTCGTCACGCCCAATCTGCTGGAAGCGCGTATCCTCGTGGAAGACGACGTCCGCACCCCGGAGGATATGGAGCGGGCCGGGCGGGCCCTCATTCGACAGGGCGCGCAGGTCGCTCTCGTCAAAGGCGGACACTTGGAGGGCGAAACGGTCACGGACGTCCTGGTGAGCGCCCGCGGCGTGCACCGGTTCACCCACCCCCGGGTCGATACGACGTCGACCCACGGCACGGGTTGCACGCTGTCGGCGGCGATCACCGCCGGGCTCGCGCTCGGGCGGCCGCTCGCGCGCGCAGTGGAAGACGCACTCGACTTCGTGCACCGCGCCATCGCCGCCGCCCCGGGATTGGGCCACGGCCACGGCCCGCTGAATCATTTCGTTCCCGCGCCCCCACGCCCCCCGTCCGAGGGGCTGTGACCGTGGCAATGGATCTGCTCGTCATTCGCCATGCCATCGCCGCCGATCCCGGGGGATACGCGGATGACGCCGCCCGCCCGCTGACACCGGAAGGGAAGAAGAAGATGCGGCAGATCGTTCGCGGGCTGCGCAGCTCGGTGTCCACCATTGACGTCCTCGCCACGAGCCCGCTCACGCGAGCGGTCGAGACAGCGGAGATTGTCTCGACCGAGTACGAAGGAATCGCTCCGGTGGTCGTCCCCGCCCTGGCACCCGGGCACCCGCCCGCGGCGGTCGCCCAGTGGCTCGACTCGCAGCGCCGGCACGATGTCGTCGCCGTGGTCGGGCACGAGCCCGGACTGAGTTGCCTGGTGAGCTGGCTCCTCGCGGGATCGGAGCGCTCGTTCATCGAGCTCAAGAAGGGCGCCATCTGCCGGCTGGCGTTTCCGGGCGCGGTCGCCGCGGGGAGCGCGACGCTGATATGGGCGCTCGCCCCCTCGCAGCTGCGGGAGATCAAGTGAGCCGGCCGCGGATCGACCTGCTCGGGCGATCCGCCGCGCAGAGTGTCCGACTCATCGCGTTGCGCTGTTTGGATGAAGCCGCGGCGGCTTCGGAACGGCTCAAGGACGCGAACGATTCGGAAGCCCTGCACGATTTCCGTGTGGCGCTGCGTCGTCTGCGCACCACGCTCCGCGTCTATCGACCTCTGCTCGAGGGCAGTGTGCCCCGGCGGCTGCGGCGCCGGCTGCGCGAGGTCGCCGACACGACCAATCAGGCCCGCGACGCCGAAGTGGCGCTCGCCTGGCTGCGCCCGCTCACGGAGCAGCTCTCGCCACGCGAGCGGGTCGGCCTGCACTGGCTGGTCGAGCGGATCGAGCGCGGGCGGGCCAAGGATCTGCCGCGGGCGCTGGCCAGTGCGCGGCGCTCGTTCGCCGGCGTGGAGCGCAAGCTCCGCAAGGGGTTGGCCGTGTACCGTCGGACGGTCACGGTCCGCGGGGCCACGCCGGAACAGCGGTTTGGATCGATCGCCTCGGCGGCCCTACTGAAGCAGGCCAAGCGACTGGACCAGCTGATCGCGACCGTGGACGGCCCGGACGACGATGCCGTCCACCAGGCACGAATCGCCGCGAAGCGGCTGCGCTATCAACTGGAGCCGCTGGCGGAAGTGCTCGCCGGGGGCGCCGACCTGGTCCGCCGACTCCGGCAGCTCCAGGATCTGCTCGGCGAGCTGCATGATTTGGTCGAGCTGGAGGACGAGGTGCGGATCGCGCTGGAGGCCGCCGCCGTGGCGCGTGCGGGGCGATTGTGGGAGCTGACGCTCGACGACGAGCGGGGGAGCCACGCGCTGCGTGCCGCCCGACGGCGCCGGCAAAACCCAGGTTTGTTCGCGGTGGCGCAGCGCTCACGTACCGGGCGGGCTGCCTTGTTCGCCCAGCTCAAGGCCGATTGGCTGGGGAACACCGATGTGTGGGCGCACCAAGTCGAAGTGGCGATCGCCCCCCTGGTGACGCGCCCCAGCCAGGCTGCGGCGTCGCGTCGGCCGCGCCGCGCGCGAACGGGCTAGTTGTCCGTCCCGGGTTTCTTGCCCGCCGGTTGGCGGCCGGCGGACCGGCGCGGCCGGCGCACGCGCCGGGCGTCGTCACCATTGCCGCCGTTGCGACCTGCCTGACGAACGATAGGAACGAACAGCCGGTGTTTCCGGTCCCCTACCTCGCGCGCCGATTCGCGCGCCTGGCCTTGCAGAACGACCTGGGACCGGATCGGCGGCTCAGCGGCGGCGCGCGGCGCGCGGATGTAGCTGCCGTCCGGCTGTTGCAACCGCGACTTCACGTTGTCGGACAGCATCACGGGCAGGATGTTGTCGACGATGCGGGACTTGAGTCGCGCATCTTCGATGGGGAACATCACCTCGATGCGCCGGAAGAAGTTGCGGGGCATCCAGTCGGCGCTCGCGAGAAAGACTTCCGGCTCGCCGGCGTTCTCGAAATAGAAGACCCGGCTGTGCTCGAGGAAACGGTCCACGATGCTCACCACGCGGATCGTCTCCGAGACCCCCGGCAACCCGGCGCGCAAGCAGCAGATACCGCGAATCAACAGGTCGATACGCGCCCCGGCTTGCGACGCGCGATACAGGGCGTCGATCACCGACGGCTCCACCAATGCGTTCATTTTGACGATGATCCGGGCGCGGCCGCCGCTCGCCGCGTGCTGGCGCTCCCGCTCGATCAGGGCGACCACGTGGTCCCGCAGATCGACCGGCGCCACGCGCAGCTTCTTCCAATCGCGACGTTGCGAGTAGCCAGTCAGGAGGTTGAACAGCGCGCTGACGTCTTCGCCGAAATCCGGATCGGCCGTGAACAGGCCGAGATCGGTGTAGATGCGGGCCGTGGTGGGATTGTAGTTGCCGGTCGCCAGGTGAACGTAGCGCCGGATGCCGTCCGGCTCGCGTCGCACCACCAGCGCCGCCTTGCCGTGCGTCTTCAGGCCCACGACGCCGTACACGACGTGCACGCCCGCCTGCTCCAGCTCGCGTGCCCAGACGATGTTGTTCTCCTCGTCGAAGCGCGCTTTCAGCTCCACCAGGGCCGTGACCTGCTTGCCATTCTGGGCGGCCCGGGCGAGTGCCGCGAGGATCGGACTCCCGCCGCTGGTGCGGTACAACGTCTGCTTGATCGCCAGCACGTGCGGATCGTCCGCCGCTCGCTCGATGAAGTCCACCACGCACCCGAATGACTCGTAGGGGTGATGCACCAGCACATCCTGCGGGCGGATCACGTCGAACATGTTCCCGGAGCTCGCGAAGGCTGGCGGCACCCGCGGCACCAGCGGCTCGTCGCGCAGCGCGCGAAACCGCTCCAGGCGGTGCAGCGCCATGAGCGCGGTGAGGTCCACCGGCCCCACGACCCGGAACACGTCACGCTCACCGAGCCCCAGGGCGCCCATCAGCATCTGCACGAAGCGCTCGTCCCCGCTGGCCAGGATCTCGAGCCGCACCGCTTCGCCGCGCATCCGCTGGCGCAGGGTGTCTTCGATGATCTGCAGCAGATCCTCCGCTTCGTCCTCGTCGATCGTCAGGTCGCTGTTGCGAGTGACCCGGAAGACCGTGTGGTCCACCACGCGAAAGCCGCCGAACAGATCGCCCAGGTGCGCAGCGATGATTTCCTCCAGCAACACGACCCGGACCCGCTCGCCGGCCGATGGCAGCACAACGGCACGATCGAGCACCGCGGGCACCTGCACCACGGCGAACAGCTGCTGGCCCGAGTCGACGCTCTCCACCAGTAACGCGACGTTCAGGCTCTTGTTGTGGACGAAGGGAAACGGGTGACCCGGATCGATGGCCAGCGGGGTGAGCACCGGCGCAATGCCGGTGCGGAACTGCTCCCCGACCTGCTGCCGCTCGTCTTCCGTCAGCTGGACGTACGGCACCCACTCGATGCCGGCGGCGGCCAGCGCCGGCATGACGTCTTCATGGAGCAGGCGGTCCTGGAGCGCGAGCAGCTCCCGCACACGCTTGTCGATGGCGGCGAGCTGGCCGGCCGGATCCATGCCGTCCACGGCATAGTCCTGCGGCTCGATCCCCGCGTACAGCTGCTGCTGCAACCCCGCCACCCGCACCTCGAAAAACTCGTCGAGATTGGTGCTGAAGATGGCGAGGAATTTCAGCCGCTCGAGCAGCGGGTTGGTGGGATCGGCCGCCTCTTCGAGCACCCGGGCATTGAACTCGAGCCAGGACAGCTCGCGGTTCAGGTAGTGATCGGGCGGAAACGCCGGGACGTATGCCTGCGCCATCGGTCAGCCGGCCGCGAGGCGCACATGCGCCTGGCGCCCCCGCGGCACGCGGCGCACCGCCCCCGCCGCCCGGTTCCACACCAAGACCGGCGTCGTGTCGAACACCCGGCCGAACAGTCCCGCACGGCGCTCCGCGTCCCACCGCTCGACTTGCGGGTCCGTCGCGGCCGCCAGCACCAGGCGTGTCGTTGCGCGCCCGGTTTCCACCCCGACCGCCGTCACGCGCTGGGTGTGGGTGCGATCGAGCCCGTCGGCCACCCGCAGGATGGCCGCCAAAGGCCGCACCACACGCCGATCGGTACGCTCCAACCGGGCGAAGTTCGGATGACGCTTCTTGGGAGAAGCCTTGCGGTGATAGCGCGCCACGTTGGCGATCAGCTCGACTTCGCGGGCGGTCCATCCCGTCAATTCGGCGTGCTGGATCAGATGGTAGGCGTGCTTGTGGTGGTTGGCGTGGTTGATCAGGTAGCCGACGTCGTGCAGCAAGGCGGCGGCCTGAAGGATCTCCCGCCCCTCGAGCGGCAACGCATGAGGTCCCTGCAGGCCGTCAAACAGCTGCCCCGCGAGCCGGGCGACGTGCTCGCAGTGCCGCTCACTCGAGTGGCACTTGCGTGCAAACACCCGCACCGACTCGAAGCGATCCTTGGGTCGCACGGGCGCGTCGCCTCCGGGAACCGCCCGCTCGGCGATCATCGACAGCAGGAGTCCGCTGCGGAGACCGCCGGGGTTGACGACGATCTGCTGCGTCCCGAGCCAGCGCGCGAGCCGCGCCACCGCGGCGGCGCCGGCGACGATGATGTCGGCCCGCTGCGGGTTGAGCCCCGGCATCGTGCGCCGCATCTCGAGCGGGGTCGCGCGCAGCCGATGCAGCAGATTGACGATTTCCGCCCGCCGCATCGCGTAGCCCTGCAGGTTTCTTTCCGAGTCTTGGCCCGGGTCTTCCCGCTCGGTCTTCAGCATGCCGGCGAGGTTGGTGAAGGTGCCGCCACTGCCGATCATCACGTCCGGCGTGAACGTCGGCGCGCCGATGCACTCGTCCAGCACGCGGTCGATACCGCGCTTCAACTTCTTCCAGCGCCGTCGGCCCAGCGGCTCCGCGGTGCCGTAGGCCTCGGTCAAGCGCACGGCGCCGAGCGGCAGCGTGTAGAGCTGATCGACGACCGGCCCCGCCGTGAGGACGACTTCCATGCTGCCGCCGCCGATGTCGACTACGGCCAGCGATCGGCCCGCGAGATCCACGTTGCGCAGCGCGCTCTGGAGCGCGAGCTGCGCTTCCTCCTCCGGCGAGATCACCTCGACGCTCAGCCCGCAACGGCGGCGGATTTCACGACAGAACGCCCGCCCATTGGACGCCTCGCGCACCGCGCTCGTGGCCACGGCCCGCAGCTCGGCGACCTGAAATCCGTCGGCGATCGCCTTCATCTTCGCGAGGGCCGCGTACGAGCGCTCCATCGGCTCGGCGGCCAGGCGGCCGCGGCGGAACAGGTCGTGGCCCAGGCGCGTCATCTCGCGCTCTTCGTCGAGCACGCGGTAGGAGCCGTCGCTCTCCACTTCGGCGACGACGCAGCGAATCGAGTTGGTGCCGATATCGATGGCGGCTAGGCGGTCGGACATCCCCCAAACATACAGGCCGGCGCCATCCCGGTTGCGCGCGCCGAGGGCAGGGCGCGGGCCCCGTGACGGGCTCGTGACACGCCTGTCACGGTTCCGACGGAAACCCAAGCGGGCAATGAAGAAGCGGCCCCGTACGGGGGCCGCTCCAAGGCTTCCGGCGGAGCGCCTACGGATTCCACCAGTACGACAGCTTCACCATGAAGATGTTGTCCGGCCGGCCGCGGGTGAGACGCCGCATGGAATTACCCAGGTTGAACGAACCGGTATTCTCGAAGTCTTCGCGATTCTGGGTCCACACCAGGTAGATCGTCGATCCCGGCAGATACTCCCAGCGCAGCACGGCGTTGCCGCGCAGCGACTTGAAATTGAAATCCTGGTTCGGCGGGGTGAACGTAGCGCTGTCGAAGGTCGACGTGCCGTCGTTCCAGTGGTCGAACGCGAAGCTCTTCGGCCGGGCCAGCGCCTTGAAATCCGAGTACGCCCCCGCCGAGATGAGGGGCTGGCCGTAGAACTGCAATGAGAGCTTGGGACTGAACGTCCAGTTGAGCCGGATCGACGCCGACAGCTCGGTCGCCTTGAGCGAGGCGAACACGTAGCGCTCCCCGACGGTAAGCGTCGCCGTCGAATCCGCGTACTGCGTCACGTATTGCACCGGCGTCGTCTCCCACGACAGGTTGGGTCCGACGCTCACCGAGACATTCGACGCGGGTCGCACCGACAGGCTGACCCCGACATAGGTCGAGCGGTCCTGGGCTGACTGGTACGTGCCGGCGTTCAGGCTCGCCACCATCGACTTGCGGCCGTCGCTGTTCGCGTACACGTCGATCTGATACCCGGGCCGGTTGATCGACAACGGTCCGCCGCGCGTGCGCCGGTCGTTCAGCGTTTGTGGATTGTATGCGACGTTCCAGCCGAACTCGTAGTAGTTCAGGAGCTGCGCGTTGCCGTAGTTGAACACACCGGTCCAGCTGACGTCGCGATCCCAGGTCCAGCTGCGGAACAGCGCGCCGCCGGTGTTGGCCGAGCGGAACACCTTACCGGGTTGTGTC
Organism: Gemmatimonadota bacterium; assembly: GCA_041497135.1. Classification (GTDB taxonomy): domain Bacteria; phylum Gemmatimonadota; class Gemmatimonadetes; order Gemmatimonadales; family GWC2-71-9; genus DASTHG01. Next base: position 8,157 of record JBGQFX010000060.1, read on the forward strand.
CAGGAACGTCCCGCCTGGATGTGGGCGTTGATTACGCCCGCACGCCACATGAACCCGAGATCGTTGACATCGAAGCCCGGCGAGATGACGCCGATCGCCGAGTTCGACGACCAATTGCCTTTCTGCTTGTTGAGGTACACACGACCGGCCCACCCGGCGAGCGACGTGGCCGTCGTGTCGAGATGGAAGGTGCGCGCGTCGGGACGCTGGAAGTAGTGCTGCGGGTTCTGTTGCAGCGCGGTGATGCGGGCCGCGTCGCCGCGCACATCGGTCGCGCCGAACCAGCCCGTGACCACCCAGGTCTTGGAGCGGTCGAGGAAGGTCCACCCGTCCACGCCGAAGGCGCCCGCTCCGCTCGCGACGTCGGCGCGCAGGCTCGGGTCGTCGAAGCGACGCGCGGACAAGGTCGACATGAAGCCGAGTCCCTGTCGGCCATCGGGGAACTCTTTCTGCGCGCGCAGTACCGTGTAGGAAGCGAACGGCTCGACCTCGGCGCGAAACCGCGCGCCCGTCGTGTCCGCCAGCCGGGCGAATTCGCGCCGCGTGAGCGCCGAGAGCGCCCCGATGTTCCAGCTCGACCCGAGTTTTCCCGTCAGCTTGAGCGCGCCCAGAATATGGGTACCGTCGGGCGCGTCGCTGAACGCGGCATCGGGGAGCGATCCCTGGGGTGCGCGGCCGATGCGCCGTGTGTAGAAGAACTGTGGATCGCCCCAGTTGAAGCCCCAATAGTTGTTCGATCCGCCGCGCCCGAAATGGAAAATCGACGACCCTTCGGTGAAGAATGGGCGCTTCTCCTGAAAGAACGTCTCCACGTCGCTCAAGTTGACCACCGCGGGATCCACTTCGACCTGGCCGAAGTCCGGATTGACCGTGGCGTTGAGCGTGAGATTCGAGCCGATGCCGATCTTGGCATCCACCCCGGCGTCGGGTGACATCGTGGAGCCGTCATGGAACGGGTCGTCCGTGGCATGCGGGGCAAACGCGGCGCGCGCGCGCGTATAGGGCAGGATCTCCAGCCGCGGCGGCGGCGTGACGTGCTCGATGCCGATCAGGTCGGGAAACCGGGACACGAAACCGCTGCCGTTTTTCGGCGTGAACACGATGAAATCACGCTCGTGGCGCCGCGCCAGATCGCGGCTGAAGTTGACTCCCCACACGTACTCCGGCGCCTCACGGAACCGGAGCTGCGAATACGGAATTCGCAGCTCAGCCGTCCACCCGAGCGAATCGATCCGCGCCCGGCCGTCCCACACACCGTCCCAGGAATCGTCGTCCCAGTCGTCGTTCAGGAGCACGCCGTCGTACAACGTCCCTGCGGCGTCCACGCCGAAGTACACGCCGCTGCGCCGGTCATGATAAGGATCGAGAAACACGTTGAAGCGGTCAGAATTGGCGTAGGCGTCGCGACGGCCCAGGCGGGCGACGATCGAATCGGGATGGGGATCGTGCATGCGCGCGCCGATGTAGAGCGCCGCATCGTCGTACGCGACGAGCACCACCGTGCTCTCCGACGGGGCCGCGCCTTCGATCGGATCGCGCTGCACGAATGCAAACACCCGAACCGCGGTTTGCCAGATCGCCTCGTCCAGCCGCCCGTCCACGCTCACCGGTTGGCGGGCGCGCACGGCACGAACCTGCGAGGCCATTACGAGCGGAGAATCCGCCGCGACCCGGCCGGGTGCGGCACACAGCGCGAGACACAGGGTGATCGTCGTCATACGCCCCACCGGCTGGAAAGTGGAACTTCTGGCCTCAGGACGCGTGACGGCGCGCGCGAGTCAGTGCCCCCTTTGACGCACGTGTGTCGGGAATGGTTGCAGCTGGCGAGAAGGCTTCCGTCCGAAAACGGTCAGCCCGGCAGTTGGCGGAGCACCCCTTTGACGATGGTCCCCAGGCTGTGGCCCACCTGCCGGCCGACCTCGAGGACTTCCTGATGGGACAGCGGCACGGGCGAGATGCCGGCGGCGAGGTTGGTGATGGTGGAGAATCCCAGACACTTGATCCCTCGAGCCCGCGCCGTGATGACTTCGGGTACGGTGGACATGCCCACGGCGTCGGCCCCAAGCCGCTGCAACATGCGGATTTCGGCCGGGGTCTCGAAGGAGGGACCGAGCAGGGCGAGATACACGCCTTCGTCCAGCGGAATGCCCTCCTGACGCGCGACCTCCCGCGCCAGCGCGCGCAGCTCGGGATCGTAGGGCGCGCTCATGTCGGGAAAGCGCTCTTCTCCGTCCCGCACCGGTCCGATGAGGGGGTTGCGGAACATGAAGTTGACGTGATCGGCGATCAGCATCAGCGCGCCGGGACGGAACGTGGGCCGAATCCCGCCGGCCGCATTGGTCACGATCAACGTGCGGATCCCCACCTCATGGAACACCCGGACCGGCAGCGCCGCCACGTCGGCCGAATGGCCCTCATACAGGTGAAAGCGGCCGCTCTGCACCACGACGGGGACCTCGTCCAGCGTCCCGGATACCAGCTCGCCCTTGTGCCCGACGACGCCCGGCTGCGGAAAGCCCGGCAGGTCCGCATAGGGGATGTGAGTCGCCTCACGTACCTCATCCGCCAGGAAGCCAAGCCCGGAGCCGAGCACGATCGCCGCCCGCGGCCGCAGGACGCCCAGCCGCTCCTTCAGGACACGCGCGGCCGGTTCCATCAGGCCAGTTTCTCCAGCTCGCTCTGGACGCGCGCAACCAGCGCCACGCGCTCGAATTCCGGCAGGAACGCGCTCTCACACGTATTGAGCACCACTCGCATCAACTCCTCCCGGGTCAATCCCAGCGCGGTGTGCGCCGTGTAGTACTCGTCGGTGAGAGTAATGCCGTCCACCAGTCGACCATCAGTATTCAGCGTGACCACCGCGCCCTGCTGCAGATACCGCTTGAACGGATGGTCGGCAACCGACTGGACCGTATGGGTGTGCACGTTGCTCGTCAGGCACATCTCGAGCGGGATCTTCCGCTCGATCACCTCCTCCAACAGGGCGGGATCTTCCCCCAGGCGGGTGCCGTGACCGATCCGGGAAGCGCCGCACACGTGCAGTGCCTCGTGAATGGAATGGGGACCATCCCCTTCCCCCGCATGACAGGTGCAGGCGAGACCGTGGGCCGCCGCGTACTCGAACGCCGCCCGGTGCTCGCGCGCGGGATGGCCGCGCTCGGCGCCGGCGAGGTCGAATCCCGCGACGCCGTCGCCCGAGTAGTCCGCCGCCGCCCGCGCCAATTCGAGCGAGCTGGCCGGCGACATGGTCCGGATGCCGCACAACAACAGCCCCACCTTGGTTCCAGTCTCCGCCGATGCCCGGCGCACGCCGGCCAACGGCGCCTCGATCGCCTGTGTCAGGGACAGGGCCGGCCGGTGCAGCAGCGGCGAGTAGCGCGCCTCGACGTAGCGCAGATTCTCCGCCGCCACGTCCACGACGAACTCGTAGGCGATGCGCTCCAGCGCCTCCGGAGTCTGCATCACCGAGAGCGTGATCGCGTACTTCTCGAGATACTCCTCGAGACTCTGTGCGCCAGCCACGTACAGGGCCCGCGCCAGTCCTTCCGCGGTGTCCGCCGGCAGCCGCACGCCCTGTACCCGCGCCAGCTCGAGCATAGTCTGCGGTCGCAGGCACCCGTCCAGGTGCACGTGCAGCTCCGCCTTGGGCCACGCCCGCAACACCTCTTTCGAAAGTTGCGGCGGGCCGCGTCGCGCGGTGACTACGACCCGCAGCACGGTCCCCGCTTCCCGCACCGGATCGCCGGCATCGACGCGCCGGCCGACGCCGTTGGTCACATAGGCCGCTTCGCCGGCCAGGAGATCGGCGAGGCCTCGATCGAGCGCGGCCACGGCATCGCGCACCGACGCGCCCCGCGCCACGTCCACCGGCTTCTCGTTCACGAACACGCGCAGCGCCTCGCCCATCAGTGCTGCTCCCGGTGAAACCGCTCGTCGCGCGGCGCGTCGACCGGCTTGTGCAGCACGGAGAGGTAGGCGATCACCGCATCGAGATCCACGAGCCCGGTGTCGATGCGTGGCAGCCCCGGGAGCATCGCATACCCTGCCCCGCCATCCGCCAGGAAGTCGGAGAGGGCCGCCGTGTAGGTCTGACCGGGGTCGAGGTCGCGACCGCTGGCCAGCCGGACACGCCGGATCCGGTGCCCCGACGCAAGCGCGGGGTCATACCAGACCTGCAGGCCGGCGACGTGCACGTCGGGTGATCCGCTGGCCAGCGCCTGCTCGAGCATCTGGCGCAACAACGCTCCGGAAACTGAAAGGCGCACGACGCGGTTGCGGAACGGCAACACTTCGTACAGCGCTCCGTAGCTGACCGGGCCGGCGGCGAGATCGGCGCGGATGCCGCCGCTGTTGATCAGTCCCACGTCGGCACGCCCCATGTTCTGGTAGGCATCGGCGACCAGGCGGCCGAGCGGATACTCGTCGCCGTCCCGTCGCAGGTTCAGGCGTAACGTGGTGACCGGTTGGGACGTGATACTGTCAGCCGCCCGCTGCACCCGCGCCAGGTCGTTCGCGAGTGCCGTGTCCGGGGTGACCGAATCCGCCCACGGCGTTTCGAGGCGCGCGCGCACCTGCCGGCCCAGGCCCCCGGCTCGGCGGATGAAGTCCACGACGGCAATCGCCTGCCCCGACGTGCCCGCCTGAACGATCGGAATTCCGTGCACCATCGTATCCACGCGCTGATGCGTGTGCCCCGCCACGATCAGATCGACCGATCCGGAATCGAGCCCGTGCGCGAGATCCGTTATCTCGGTTTCGCCGGCGTGCGCTGCCACGAGCACGAAGTCGGCCGCCGCCCGGGCGGCGGGGAGGACGCGCTGCACCGCCGCAGTGAGATTTCCGAACATGAGCCCGGCGACATTCCGGGGCCGGGTATTGGCGGGGGTGGTGGTCGTGGTGAGCCCGATAATCGCCACGCGGGCCCCGCCGCGCGTGATCAACGTCCAGGGCTCGACCCAATCGGGCACGCGCCCGGCCGTGTCGGTAAGGTTGGCCGAGACGAACTGATAACGCGCCTCGCGCAGGCGGGCGCGCAGCGTGTCGACGGTCCAGTCGAACTCATGATCCCCGATCGCGGCGGCGTCGATGGCGGACGCGTTGAAGGCCGCGATCACGGGACGCCCAAACGCGAAGTTGGACACCGGCGTGCCCGACATCTCGTCGCCCGCGTCGATCCGCACGACGGTGCAGCCGCAGTCCGTGGCCAGGCTGTCGAGCCACATCTTGAGCGCGGCGGATCCGCCCACGGGCCGGCCGTCGGACCAGGGCCAGATGCGCGACGCGAGCGCGCCGTGGAAATCGGTGATGGCGAGCACGCGCAGCAACGTGCTGTCGGTCTCGGGCAGCGGCGCGGGCGGTGGGGCGAAGATCGCGTGCACCGCGGAATCGGCCGGTGGCAGAATCGACCAGTTGGGAGTGAAATACGCGGCCGCTAGGACGGTGCCGGCCGTCCGAATCTCGTTCGCGAGCAGGTCCGCCACGTTTTCGCCGCGATCGTACACCACCGGAGACCCGCGCAGCACGTCGAACCCGCCGCCACCCGCCGCCCGGTAGCTGTTCGTGGCCAGGGTGAAGCTGTCGCTGGGGAGGACCGCCCGGCCGTTCACGCCGAGCGCCACGATGCGCTGCCCGACCGGCCGGGTGAGATCGATCCGATAGGCCGCACCGCTCACCGCGTCGAAATCGAATCCGGTCTCGTTGGCGATGGGTCGCCCCGGCGCGAAATTACGATAATAGCGCGTGGCGTGCTCGAGGTAGTCCTTCAACTGCCGCCCCGAAATGCGCAGCACCACGAGCGTGTTTTCGTAGGGATAGATCCCCGCCACGTCGCGGCGTCGGACCGTCCCGTCGGGAAGTCCCGCGCTGACGTCGAAATCCGCGGTGGCCGCGAGCTGCGCGCCGGCGCGCCGCCGTTGCACCTCGTTCACGAAATCGAGCAGCGGCGTGTCTTCGGCGCGTCCGTACCGCCCCTCGAAACCCGGGCCGGCGGCGCCGATCGCCTCGTCGGCCCACGCCCGCGCGCGCTGGTGCGCGTCCGCCAGCCGATTCGGCAGCGCCGGCGCCTCCCCCACCGTGGCGAGCGGGATGAGATCCGCGCGCATCGAGCTGACCCGCCACCGGCCGGTGCCGCCGGCGCTGGCCCCGGAATCCGCGCGCACGAACCAGACGTGCACCACCGACAGTGAGAGCGCCAACGGTTTCGGCTGAACGAAATGGACGCCGTTGATCACCGAGTCCCGCATCTCCCGGTGCGAGTGGCCCACGACGACGATGTCTGGACGACGGGACAGATCGGCGAATGCGCCCGCGGCATTCTCCGGGCCGACACCACTCGTGTCGTAGGAGGACGCGCCATCCAGCCCACCATGCACGAGCACGACCTTGAGGTCGACGCCCGCGCGATCGAGCGCGGCGAGGGCCGCCGGAGCGGCCGGCGCGATGGGGCGGACGCGCACCCGTCCGGCGAGCTGGCGCCGGTCCCAGACCATGACGCCGGGCGTCGTGAAGCCGGTGATCCCGACGCGGACGCCGCCGCGCGAGATCACGACGGTGGCGGGGAACAGCAACGAGTCCCGGGGCCCGGTCACGATGTTGGCGCTGACGTAGCGGTACGTCGCGTCCGTGGCGGCCTCGTGGAGCTGGTCCAGCCCGAAGTCGAAGTCGTGGTTGCCCGGCGTGGCGGCGTCGTAGCGGAGCGCGTTGAGTGCGTCCACCATCGGATGGGGCCGGCGATGCTCGACCCGGCCGAAATAGGACGTAAAGGGATTCCCCTGCAGCAGATCGCCCGCGTCCACGAGGACGACCTGATCGGGATACTGGGCGCGCAGCGTAGCCAGGATGGCGGCGGCGCGGGACAACCCGCCAGGGGCTTCCCGGTCGCGCACGTAGTCCCACGCCAACGCGCGACCGTGCACGTCCGTCGTGGCGACGATCACCACGTGCGCGGTGTCGGCCCGTGAGGCGGGAGGGGATTGGATCGAAACGACCAGCGCGAGGATCAGATGCATGGTGCGCTGAAAATTGCCAAGCCTTGGGGTGGAGCGCTACCTTAGGCCGTGCGACGCTCGACCTATGCCGTCTGAGCCAGCTCCTCCCCATCGCGTCCTCGTCGTCGACGACGAACCCGACATCGCCGGGCTCGTCGCCTATCATCTCGCCAAGGCCGGCTACCGCGTCAGCACCGCGGCGGACGGCGCCGAGGCGCTGGCCCGCGCCCGCGCCGAGCGCCCCGACCTCGTGGTGCTCGACCTCATGCTGCCGGGACGCTCAGGGTTGGACGTGCTGACCGAGCTGCGTCGCGCCGACGAGACCAAGCACATGGGCGTGATCCTGCTGACGGCCAGGAAAGAGGAGCAGGACCGCATCGCCGGCCTGTCCCAGGGCGCCGACGACTATCTGGCGAAGCCGTTTTCCCCGCAGGAGCTGGTGCTGCGGGTCGGCGCGGTTCTGCGGCGGCTCGCAGCCTCTCCGGTGGCCGCCGGAGGCATCCTGACCGCGGCCGGAATCCGGCTCGACGCCGCGGCGCACCGCGTGACGGTACACGACGTGGAGGTCGAGCTCACGGCGACCGAATTCAAGCTGCTGCGCCTCCTGATGGAGCGGACCGGTCGCGTGCAGGCGCGCACCGACCTCCTGGAAACCGTGTGGCAAGCGCAGCCCGACATCCAGACCCGCACGGTCGACATGCACGTGCAACGGCTGCGCACCAAGCTGGGCGAGGCCGGGGAGTGCATCGAGACGGTCCGCGGCGCGGGCTACCGGTTCCGGGTACCGCCGGCCCACGAGCGCTGATGCGACTCGCCACCCGGCTTTTCCTGTCCGCCAGCACGCTCATGGCGGCGACGGTGCTCGGCGTCACGCTGGCCGCCGATCAGATCCTCCGCAGCCGCCTGGAGGACGAGGCCGCAGCCGGGCTGGAGCGAGAAGCCCGACTGGTCGCCTCTCAGCTGCCCGCCGATTCGCTCGCCTGGCCCGCCGCCGCGATCAGACTGGGCGCTCTGATCGGCCGGCGCGTGACACTGATCGACCCCACCGGCCGCGTGCGCGGCGATACGGAGTTCCCCGCCGACGCCCTCCCCGGACTCGAGAACCACGCTGGGCGTCCCGAGGTCATCGCCGCCACCGCAGGTGGTGTCGGCCGCGCCGGGCGGCTCAGCGCCTCGACCAACGAGCGCCAGCTGTATGTGGCCATCCGCGGCGGTCCGCCCGGAATCGCGGTCGTGCGGGTGTCGACCACACTGGCGGCGGTGGACGCGCAGGTCGGCGCAGTGCAGCGCGCCACGGCGCTCGTCGGCGTACTGGCGATCCTGGTCGCCGCCCTGCTCGCCTGGATCGGCGGCCGCCACTTTGCGCGTCCCATGGTCAATCTCACGACGGCCGCGCAGGCCATCGCCGAGGAACGCCCGCCCGAATTTCCTGATTCCCGCATCCCCGAGATCGCCCAGCACGCCCGGGCATTGCGCGCCATGCACGGGGAGCTCAGCGCCCGGTTCACGGCCCTGCGTCGCGAGCGGGAAGATACGACGGCCCTGGTCGAAGCCATGACCGACGGGGTGATCGCGACCGATGCGCGCGGGGTGATCCGCACCTGCAATGCCGCGGCGCGGCGCCTGCTGCGCCTCGATCCCGCCGTAGCCGCGCCGCCGCTCGCCGAGCTGTTTCACGAGAAGGCGGCACGCGAAATCGTCGAAGCGGTCCGCGCCGGCCGGGAAGTGGAGCAGCGCGAGCTGCGACTCGCCGAACGCGCCGTCGTGGTCACCGGTCGGCTGCTCCCGGATGGCGGCAGCCTGCTCGTGCTGCGCGACATCTCGCAGCTGCGGCAGCTCGAGGCCGTGCGCCGCGATTTCGTCGCGAACGTGTCGCACGAATTGAAAACCCCCCTCACCGCGATCGCTGGATACGCCGAGACGCTCGTGACCGAGGCAGCGCCGGAATCTCATGCGGCGCAATTCGCCGCCACCATTGTGGCGCATGCTCGCCGCATGCAGCGACTGGTCGAGGACCTGCTCGACCTGTCGCGCATCGAGTCGGGGGGCTGGCAGCCCGAGCCCACCTCGATCGACGTGGCGGCCGCTGCGCGCGAAGCGTGGCTGCCGTTCGAAGCGCGCGCCCGCAGCGCGGGCGTGACGTTCGCGGTGCAAGTCGCGGCCGGCGCCAACCGCATGACCGCCGACCCGGATGGGCTGCGCCAGGTACTGACCAATCTGTTCGACAACGCGTTGCGCCACATGCCGCGCGGCGGCCGCCTGGTGGTCTCGGCGGCACCGCTGGCCGGCGACGGCGGCGTCACGCTCGCGGTCAGCGATACCGGTACCGGGATTCCGGAAGAGCACCTGCCCCGCATTTTCGAGCGGTTCTACCGGGTGGATCCGAGCCGGTCACGCGAGCAGGGCGGCACCGGCCTTGGTCTGGCCATCGTGAAGCACCTGGTGGAAGCCCACGGCGGCCGAGCCAGCGCCGAAAGCGTGCTCAGCCGCGGCACCACCATCCGCCTCGTCTTCCCCACCCAGCCGACCGTTGCGGAGCCGTAAACCCCAGCCACGCCGCTCGTGTTACATGATTGTGACCAGCCCGAAAGCGCTCCGTGATGAGGCTGCCCGACCTTATGCATGCCCGTCATGGGGCCGCCCGGGCGGCGTGGACGCCCGCAGAACAACACCTTTGGATGGAGTCAACCGTGCACCGTACACTGTCGTCCTGCCTGCGAGGGCTCGCCCTCGCGAGCGCGCTGATGCTCCCGAGCGCGGCGTACGCCCAAGGCCAGACCCAGGTGATCGTCAGTGGGGTCGGCTATCTGCAGTACGTATATCAGTTGAAAGACTCAGCCAACCACAACAACAATTTCGACGTCACCCGGGCGTACATGAACCTGATCGGCAAGTTCGCGGGCGGCGTCGGCGCGCGGGTCACCCTGGACGTCAATCGGCCGGCCGGGGAAAACTCGCTCCGCTACCGGTTGAAGTACGCCTATGCGACGTACACGCCGACCGGCAGCGCTCTCACCTTCAAGATGGGCATGATCCACACGCCCTTCATCGACTGGGA
>JBGQFX010000061.1:0-18200 GCA_041497135.1 Gemmatimonadota bacterium
GAAGGAGTCGACCAAGCTGAGCTACGGCTACAACGCCCAGACCGACGAGTATGAAGATCTCGTCCTGGCCGGGGTCATCGACCCGACCAAGGTCACCCGGACCGCGCTGCAGAACGCCGCGTCCATCGCGGGCCTGCTGCTCACGACCGAGTGCGTCGTGGTGGAGAAGAAGGAGAAGGAAAAAGCCCCGCCGATGCCCGGCGGTGGCGGCATGGGGGGGATGTACTAAGCGGCTGGACGCGTAGACGCCTAGACGCCTGGGCGCACAGAAAGGCCCTCCGGGGAAGCTCCCGGAGGGTCTTTCTGTGCCGAACCCGTTGCAGTTTGCTATCTTAAGATCTGTGACCGGGCCCGCCAGCCCACCCCCAGCACCCGAGCCATCCGCCGCCGGCCCGAATCCGAAGCAGCGGGCGGTGCTGTCACGCGAGTTGTCCGAATTCCTCATCGAGCTATCCATCGCGCTGCACAAGCGCGCGATATACCCCGCCGGGCACCCGTCGCTTGCCCCCGCGGCGACTCGCGTGGTGCAGCGTGCGCAAGCCTTGCTGCAGGATCGCCCGACCTTCTCCCTTGGCGTAGCCCGTAACCAGTTGGTCATCGAAGGCGTGGCAACGGATCCCAAGAACCCGGTCCTGGCGGAGTTGGCCGCCCGCCTCCACCGGCACCAGCTGGGAGCCATGACGTTCTCTCGCGGGCTGGAAGTCGGAGAAGTCGTGGACGTTCTTGGCACGGTGGCGGTGGAGGCGGACCGCACTGGCCAGCCGCTCGGCCTGGGATCGCGGGCGCTGCTCGAGGCGTGGCCTCACATCAAGCTGCACTCGCTCTCGTATGAGCGTCTGTCGCTGCTGGAGGGACGGGGGGAAACGGCTCCCGAAGTCGAGGCGACAACGGAGGAGCGAGTGCGCGGGGCCCGCCTATGGATCGGGCTCGCCCGCGCGGCGCTCGCCGGGCAGATCTCGGAGGACGAAGAGCCGCCGACCGCTCCCGCCGCGCTCGCTCAAGCGATCGATGATCATTCGCCGGGTGGGGGATACGAGCAAGTGATTGTCGGCTACCTGCTCCAAATTGCCGAGGAACTGAAAACGGCAGGCGGCGAGGAGGCCGTCGCACTGCGCCGACAGATGTCCCGGCTGTTCGCGGGTATGCAGCCCGAGACGCTGAAGCGGTTGTGTGAAATGGGCGGAGACGCTGTGCAGCGGCGCAAGTTTGCCCTCGATACGACGAGCGGCATGGCTGTGGACGCCGTGCTCGAAGTGGTACAAGCCGTGGCCGCAGCGTCCAAGCAGTCCATTTCTCACTCGCTCATGCGGATGTTGTCCAAGCTCGCGGCCAACGCCGAGCGGGGCGCACCTGGAGCGCGACCGCTCGCCGACGCGGCCCTGCGGGACCAGGTTCGGGGGATCCTCTCCGGGTGGAAGCTCGATGACCCGACTCCGGGAGCCTACGGGGCGGCGCTGCAGCGGATGTCCCGGAGTTCGCCCCTCTTCGTCGCGCCGGCTGAGCAGAAGCACCTGCCAGAGCCGGAGCGGGTGGTCCAGATGAGCCTCGAAGTGGATGCAGTCGGCCCGAACGTGTGGCGAGCCTGCGCTCAGTTGGTGGACACTGGACGGCTCGGCGTGTTGCTGGACATGCTCGAGAGTGTGCCTGACCAGACAGAGTCCTCGCGCGCGCTGTGGGAGCGCGCGGCGAGTCCGGATACGCTCCGCTGGGTGCTCGCCACGGTGCCGGTGGATTTCGCGATGGTGGACCGCTTGCTGCCGCGACTCGGCGAACGTGCTGCGGACCCGTTACTCGACACCCTCGCGGAAGCGGAAGCGCGCGCCACGCGGCGCGCCGTCCTCGAACGCCTTGTGCGCATGGGGTCGGTCCTCGGTCCCGGCATCACGGCTCGGCTTGCGGACGACCGCTGGTACGTGCAGCGCAACTTGCTGGCGTTACTGGACGAGATGCCGGAGCTCCCGGTCGGCTTCTCGGCACTGCAATGGTCGAAGCATCCGGACGCTCGTGTCCGGCTCGAGGCCTTCAAGATCAGCCTCAAATCCTCCCCGGACCGTGATGCCGTAATCGTCGCCGCGCTCGCTGACACCGAGCAACGGCTGGTTCGAATGGCGCTCATCGCTGCGCAGCGGGTCGTGCCGGCCGAGGCAGTGCCGCGCGTGATCGCCCTCGTAAACGACGCCCACATTCCCCAAGACCTGCGCTTGCAGGGGATACGGGTGCTCGGGGCCAATGGGTCTCCGGAGGCGCTCAAGGTGCTCTTGGGACTCACCGACAGGGGCCGGACGTTATTCGGGAGGCGGAAACTGGCGCCCAAGTCGCCGGAGTTCCTCGTCGCCCTGGCAGCCCTGGCGCGGGGATGGGGGCGCGAGTCACGCGTCATGGCGGTGCTGGCGCGGGCGGCCGTGTCCGGCGATCCGGACATCCGGGCCGCGACCGATCCCGACGGACATCGTGGATGAGTGAGCCCGCGAGCTTCCTGCACAGTCTCGCGCAGGCGTTGGCGGCGATGTCGCTCTACCGGAACGGACATCCCGCCCGCGGCCGCGCCATTGACATGGCCTATCAGGAGCTCGTGAAGCTCCAGGACGAGACGGCGCGACCCATGTTCACCTTCCTCGGGGAGGAAGTGGTCTTCGGGAAGCTGCCGCTGCGTGAGCTGCGGGCGTGGGACTGGTCAGCCCGGCTGGCCAACGCCGGCATCCAACGGCTCCAATTCGATGGGCGCGTGACGCAGGAAGACTTCGAGAATTTTCTCGAACATGCCCTTGCCATGCTCACCGGTGCGATTGACACATCGGAAGCCCGGCAAGAGAGGCCGAGCAACATCAAGTTTGGACCAGTGGGAGTGAAGGGTGAAGTAGAGCTGGGGGAGGGAGGTGCGATGCCGACCGCAGGCATCGCCTTTACGCTGGGCGAGGAGACCGAGACAATCCGGTGGGTGCACGAGGAAGTGAGGAACCGTAAGATCCTCCCGCTCGCGGAAGCCGAGACGGTGGTACGGTCGCTCGCGGTGGCGATGCACGGCGACCAGCAGATGATCCTCCCGCTGCTCCAACTCAAGCAGTTCGACCAGTACACCACTACGCATTCACTCAACGTCGCGGTACTCAGCATGGCGCTGGCCGAGTTTCTCGGCATGGGCCCCTCTGACGTCCGCGCCTTTGGGGTGGCGGGGCTGCTGCACGACTTGGGAAAGGTGCGCATCCCGATTGAGGTGCTCACGAAACCCGGGAAGCTCACCCCGGACGAGCGCGTGCTCATGAATCGCCATCCGGTGGAAGGGGCACGGATTATTTTGGAGAGCGAAGAGGAGCTCGATCTCGCGGCAGTGGTGGCCTACGAACATCACATCATGCTGAACGGGCTCGGCTACCCGCAAGTACGGTTCGGTCGCCGCTGCCACGAGGCGTCGAACCTGGTCCACGTCTGCGACGTCTACGATGCGCTGCGCACCACGCGACCCTATCGTGAGGCCTGGCCGGTGGAGCGGGTGCTGCCGTATCTCGAGGGCCGGGCCGGGCTCGAGTTCGACCCGAGCTACGTCAATTCCTTCATCACCATGATGCGCCGGTGGGAATCGCAGGTGGCCCTGATCGCCGACGAGCGGACGCCGCTGCCACAAGGAGCAGCCGCCATGGCCGGCCCGGCGGCTCTCGCCCAACCGCGTCCGACCGGACCCACCAGCACCGATTAGATTGTGCGCAACAAATGCATGATGGAGCAACGAGTGAAGGGAATCGCAATCTTCGCGGTCGTGAGTCTACTGGGCCCTGCGCTCGCCGCCCAGAGCCGCAGCCCGCGGGCGCGACTCGAAGGCAAGTGGGAGGCCAAGACCGACGACGGGCCGCGCCTGATCATGGTGCGCGCCGACAGCTCGGCGCAGTTCGGCGATCAGGTGGCGCGGTGGCGGGTGGTGGCCGACAGCGTGTGGTTCACGCTGGGCGACGGAGTGTGGAACGTCTACGGACTGAAGATCGCGGGCGACAAGCTCACGATTTCCGGGGGCGACCTCGACAAGCCGGTGACCCTGCGCCGCGTGGGACCCGCGACCGCGCGGCCGGACACGCTTCAGGTGCCCGAAGCGCCGCCGGCGAGCGCGCGAGCGTGGTGAGATGAGAAACGGGGAATGGGGAGCGGGGAGCGGTTGTCCCCTCTCCCCGCTCCCTATTTCGTCGCCCAGTCGTACACCCGCCCCAGCACCGCCCGCATCGCGTCGGTAACCTCGACGTCCCGTCGCGGCATCACGCGCTCCACGATCTTCAGAAACCCATCGCGACTCATCCGGGCGCTGCCGGAGCCACCCCACGCGAACGGCGCGACGTATTTGGGTGAGCGGACGGGGTCGAATACATTCGCGCCGGCCCCCACGACCGTCCCCGTCCCGAGCAGCGTGCCGATCGCCGTCTTGGCGTGGTCTCCCGCCAGAGTGCCGAGGAACTGTTGGCCGGTCTCGATCGCCGTGCCGGCCACGTCGAGGCGAACCGACCCGTAGGTATTCTTGAGATTCGACGTGATCGTGCCGGCACCGAGGTTGACCCACCGGCCGATGACGCTCGAGCCGAGAAATCCGTCGTGCGCCTTGTTGCCGTAGCCCAGGAACACCGAGCTCGCCATCTCGCCGCGTACGGTGCAGTGCGGCCCGATCGCCGAACCGCGAATCTCGCCTCCGAGGACGCGCGCATTGGCTCCGATCCACACCGGGCCCTCGAGTCGGGTGCCGGCGCGGATCTCCACGCCGCTTTCGATCACAACCGGCCCGTGCGACACGTCGAATACGACGCCCGGCTCGACCAGCGCCTCGTGCAGGGCGAGCTCTGCCGGATCGCCGATCACGGTGGAGCCGGCGGGGACCGGGTCCGAGTCGCCGAGCATCGCGCGCGTGTCGTCGGGGAGGAGTTTCTGCAGGGCGGGGATCAGGTCGAACACTCCGTGCAACACCAGGCCGGGTACTTCGACCGCCTGCGCATCTGCGAGCGGGCCGTCCCAGGTGGCACCCGCCGGCACCGCCCAGCCGACCGTAATGCCGCGCGACACGAGGCGGGCCGGGACGGCCGGGAGATCCGGCGCGAAGCCATGCGGCGCAAATGTCGACGAACCGATGACTGCGGGTCCGGTCACGCGCCGCCGCGGTCCGACCGGCGGCATCCCCGGCTCTTCGAATCCCGCCAGATGTGGGGCGGTGAACACTTCCGCCGCCTCGGCGCCGATGAACGTTCCCCACCGTTCGCGAATCAGATGCGCACCAGCCCGGAGCTCGCACAGCGGCCGCACGCCCGCGAACGGAGCCCACACCGGTGCTGGGTCCGGGTCGAGGAGATACAGGGCGATATTCACATCCGTTGCACCAGCTGCTTCAAACGGTCGGCGCGACCCGTGGGCAGGACGAGCGTGTGCCCGTTGGCGCGCACGACGATGAGATCGGTGATGCCGCTGACCGCCAAGTGCTCGCTCTCCGACCACAACACGCAGCGGCGCACGTCGTCACCGATGGTGATGTTCCCGACCGCGATATTGCCGTGCGAGTCGGGAGTCCGGATGCGGAACAGGGCGTCCCACGAGCCGATGTCGTCCCATTGGAATGTACCGGTCACCACGGCGAGGCGTTTGGTGCGCTCGAGGACGGCGACGTCGACGGCCGCGGGGGTGACGGCGGCGAAGAACGCTTGCGCATCTCCGCTGGCCAGGGCGGGGAGGCCGCTCTTCAGTTCACGGGCGTGTGTCATACTTTCGGCCAGGAAGCGCTCGACGCCCCACGCGAACAAGCCGGTATTCCACAGCGCTCCGCGGCGGCGCAGGACCACGGCGCGTTTCGGCGTTGGCTTCTCGACGAAGCGCTGCACCCGCCACACGCCGCGGCCCAGTGCGCGGCCCGGCACGATGTACCCGTACGCCGGCTCGGCGCGCGTGGGTTTGACGCCGACCGTGACGAGCACGTCGTGCTCGCGCGCCACGCGGAGGGCCCGCTCGGCCGCCGAGCGGAACGCGACATCGTCGCCCACCGCCCAGTCGGCGTGCATCGAGAGCATCTGAGCGCCGGGGTCGTGCTTGGCGATCCAGTGGGCCCCCCAGACCAGCGCCGGCGCGGTCGAGGCCGCCCGCGGCTCAGCCAGGACCTGGGCCGCCGGCACTTCGGGCACGAGCGCGGTGACGCGCTCCACGAGAAACGGCCCCGTGAGAATCAGGATCCGATTGGGTGGGACAAGGCCGTCGAGCCGGCGCACGGCCTGCGCCAGCAAGGGGCGATCGCCCGCCAGCGGCAATAGCTGTTTGGGTCGCTCCGGCGTCGACAGCGGCCAGAAGCGGGTGCCGGACCCTCCGGCCAGGATCACGGCCCAGACGGTCACGGCGCTTGGGGCGGGTCGGCGTCGCCCATGAGGGCGGCTACCTGGGCCGTCAGCTTCGAAGGACTGAACGGCTTCGTGATGGTGGTGGCGCCGAGCCGGCGCGCCTCGGCGAGCACGCGCTCCTCTCCTTCGGCGGTCAGCACCAGGACCGGGATCGCCGCGGTCGCGGAGCGCTCCCGCAGCTCACGCAGGAGATCGACGCCCGATCCGTCCGGGAGGTGCAGGTCGAGCAGGATGGCGTCGGGTCGGTCCGGGTCGGCGAGAATGCCCCGCGCCTCGAACAGGGTGCGCGCGAGGAGCAGCTCGTAGCCCCGCGATTCCAGCTGCAGGCGGAGCAGCAGGCCGATGTGCGGCTCGTCGTCCACGACGAGCAGTCGCCGGGCCCGGGGGGGAAGCGCAGCCACCTGCTGGGCTCAGAGCAAGCCGGCGATGGCGGTGCGGTGGCGTCGCAGATCGAACAGCAGGGTCCCGACGTTGGTGTCGGGACGCACCAGGATCACGAGCATCGCGTCCGCGTGCAGCACCGCGACCACCGCCAGCCCGCCGGCAAACTCGAGCACCCCGGTTGCGAACTCGCCGCGCGCGCCGGCGGAGCCGAGCTCACTTATGCTCCGGATCGTCGTGGGGAGCAGGGCAGCCACCCCTTCGGGATCGATGCCATCGCTGCTCGCGGCGTCGATGGGAAGGCCGTCGCGGCCGACCACCACCACCCCGTCCACGCCGTCGCGGCGCGCCAGCGCCTGGACGAGCTCTCGGATCGTCGGCATACGGGCGCGAAGCTAGGACGCGACGCGAGGGAAGTCAAGCAGGGATCAGCGGTTAAGGGTTGACCCGTTTCCCGGCGCCGGGGTATCTTCAGCGCCACACCATGCACACCGTCCGTGGCGCCGCGCTCGCCGCCCTCGTGGCGGCGCTCACCGTCACCGCCTGCGGCACCACCAGCGGCCTCCCCACGGCTTCCATCCCGAACGTCGTGGACACGGTGTCGTTGTACGCGCTCGACGGCACCCCGCTGCCGGCGCCGTCGGGGTACGACGTGCAGTACAAGGTCGTGGTCCGCACCGACCGCTTCGCCAGCTTCGACTTCGCCTTCAACATCACGGCAGCGGGACAGCCCGTGCTGCTGCCGACCGGAGCCCTGGGACTGGGACGATCGTCCGGCATTCAGGTCCAGAGCGTCGGATTCGACGCCGTCACGCTGGCCCCCACGAGCGCCTACGTCGATACGACCGCCGTCCCGGTCGACAGCGGCACGGTGGCGGTGGTGCACTCGCGGTCCACGGGATGCGCGTTCGGGGCGGTCGTCTTCTACTACGCCAAGATTGAGGTGTTGGCGATCGATACCGTCGCGCGGCGCATCGACCTCCAGGTCCTGGTCGACCAGAACTGCGGCTATCGCGGTCTCGAGCTCGGCGTCCCACGCCGTTAGTCCCATGATCGATTTGCGGCTCCTGCGCAGCGCTCCCGCCGAGATGCGGGCCGCGCTGGCGCGCCGTGGCGACCCGGCGCTCGGCCCGTTGTTGGACGAGATCCAGCAGCTGGACGAGCAGCGACGCAAGCAGACATCCGAGCTCGATCTGCTCAAGGCCCAGCGCAACGAAGCGGCGCAGGCCGACGCACGGGTGGTGAAGCAGCAGGGCGCCCTGCCGCCGGAGATCGCCGCCTTGCGCCGGGCGCTCGGGGCGCGCATCGCCGATGCCGAAGCCACCCTGCGGACCGTAGCAGCCTCGCTCGAGACCAAAGCGCTGCTCATCCCGAATCCACCGCTCCCCGAGGTCCCCGATGGGGACGCGACCGCCAACCGGATCATCCGGAGCTGGGGCACGCCGCGGCCCAAAGGACCGGACGCCACGCCGCATTGGGAGATCGGCGAGCGCCTGGGCCTCTTCGACCTGCCCCGGGGCGCCAAGCTCAGCGGATCGGGATTCCCGGTCTTCGTCGGCGCCGGAGCCCGGTTGGCCCGCGCACTGATTCAGTTCATGCTCGACCTGCACGTGCGTGAGCACGGGTATGTGGAGGTGGCGCCGCCGTTCGTGGTGCGACGGGAGATCATGCAGGGCACCGGGCAGCTGCCCAAGTTCGAAGACGACCTGTACCGGACCGCCACCGACGACCTGTTTCTCGTGCCGACGGCCGAAGTGCCGCTGACGAATCTGTACCGCGACGAGATCGTGGACGGTGCCCGGCTGCC
The DNA here is from genome assembly GCA_041497135.1 of Gemmatimonadota bacterium. Lineage (GTDB taxonomy): Bacteria > Gemmatimonadota > Gemmatimonadetes > Gemmatimonadales > GWC2-71-9 > DASTHG01. The sequence continues at coordinate 8,536 of JBGQFX010000061.1, forward strand.
GATCGCCCTTACGGCCTACACACCGTGCTTCCGTCGCGAAGCGGGGGCGGCCGGGAAGGACACGCGCGGTCTGCTGCGCGTGCACCAGTTCGACAAGGTCGAGCTGGTGCGCTTCACGACGGCGACCGAGTCCGCCGCCGAGCTCGAGCGATTGACACAGCATGCCGAGACCGTGCTGCAACGTCTCGAGCTTGCGTATCGGGTGGTACTCCTCGCCGCCGGGGACACGGGGTTTTCCGCCGCCAAGACCTATGACCTCGAGGCGTGGGCTCCCGGCGTCGGCGCCTGGCTCGAAGTGTCGAGCGCCTCGAGTTTCACCGATTTCCAGGCCCGCCGCGCCAACATTCGCAGCCGGCGCGCGCGGGGAGACAAGCCGGAGTTCGTGCACACGCTCAACGCGTCCGGTGTCGCCCTGCCGCGCACGATCGCTGCGTTGCTCGAAACGCGGCAGCAGCCGGATGGCAGCGTGACGCTGCCGGCCGCGCTCGTCCCCTACATGGGCACCGACCGGCTCGGCCCCGCCGGTGCGTAGCGACGCGCTACGCCGCTCGGGACCGGCGGTCGTGGTCGGAGTGGCCTTCCTGTTCGGCGCGTTGTCGGTCGGATCGGCCTGGGTCGTGGCGCGCCACCTGCGTGAGGACGCGCGGGAGACGAGCCGCCTGTTCGGCCGGGTGTTCGGCGGACTCAATGACCCGAGTCCGGACGCGGCGACCGAGGCCTTGTTCGAGGTGGCGGCACAGGTGCGGGCGTTCCGGATTCCCATCGCGGTGACCGATAGCGGCGGGCGAGTCACCGCGATGGAGAACGCCCCTGACGGCGCGGGGCGCGACAGCGCGCACTTGCGCGCCTGGATCGCCGAGCTCGACGCCGTGAATCCGCCGGTCATCGAGCCGGGCATCGGCACCGTGCATTACGGCACGCTCCCCATCTCGCGGCGCCTCACTACGCTGGGCGTTCTGGAGATCCTGGTGATGCTCGGGCTCACGGGTCTGGCGGTGTGGGCGTATCGCGAGCGCGTCGGGGCAGTGCGCGACCGGCTCTGGGTCGCGATGGCGCGGGAGTCGGCGCACCAGCTGGGTACCCCCTTGATGAGCCTCACCGGGTGGGTGGCGCGGTTGCGTGAGCGCCCGGAAACGCCGGGCACCGAGATCGTGGATCACCTGCAGGCGGACGTCGAGCGGTTGGAGCTGGTGGCGCGTCGGTTCGAGCGCATCGGGCGTCCACCGCGGCGGGAGTCCGTGGGGTTGGGCGCCGCGGCCGAGCGCGTCGTGGCCTACTTCCGTCCCCGCTTGCCAACCCGGGCCAACGCGGTGGCGCTGAACCTGGCGGCGGCCGGGCCGGGCCCCACGATCCAGGGGGATCCCGTGCTGATCGAGTGGGCGCTGGAAGCGATCGTCAAGAACGCCGTCGACGCCCTGTCGGGCCGGGGCGGCCGGATAGACCTTCAGGTGGAAGCGGCCGGCGCGGTGGCGCGGGTCAGTGTGCGCGATGACGGACCCGGGATCCCCGCCGGGCGCCGCAGCCGCGTGTTCGAGCCGGGAGAATCGAGCAAACCCGGCGGCTGGGGCCTGGGGCTTCCGCTGGCGCGCCGCATCGTCGAGCAGCAGCACCGCGGTCGCTTGCACTATCAGCCGGGCAGTCCCGGCAGCACCTTCGTGCTCGAATTCCCGCTCCAGCCGGGAGCACCCTCGTGACCATCGCGTTGAACCCCGCCCAGCTCCGCGCGGTCGAGCACGGCGATGGCGCCTTGCTGGTGCTCGCGGGCGCGGGCTCCGGCAAGACGCGGGTGTTGACCGCGCGCATCGCGCACCTGATTCAGACGCGGGGCGTTCGTCCCGATCGCATTTTCGCGGTGACCTTCACCAATAAGGCGGCGGGCGAGATGCGCGAGCGCGTCGCCGCGCTGCTCGGCGCCGATCCGCGCGGCCTGTGGATCGGCACGTTTCATTCGCTGTCCGCACGGCTGCTGCGGCGGGAAGCGCCGCTGCTCGGCTTCGGGCCCAACTTCACCATCTACGACGAAGACGATTCGCAGGCGCTGCTCAAACAGATGCTGGGGCGCAGGGAGTTGTCGCCCAAGGCCTATCCGCCGCGGGCGCTGCACAACCTGATCTCGGGCGCCAAGAACCGGATGATCGATCCCGACGAGTTCGCGCAAACGGCCGACTCGCCGCTGGCGCGCGTGGCCGCCGATTGCTACCGCGACCTGGGTGATGCCCTGCAGCGGGCCAACGCGCTCGACTTCGACGACCTGTTGCTGTTCCCGCTGCGCCTGTTCCGCGAGCATCCCGAGCGGCTGGCGTGGTGGCAGCGGCGTTTCGATCACGTCCTGGTCGACGAATTCCAGGACACGAATGCCGCCCAGTACCGCCTGGTGCGATCGCTCGCCCAGGCGCACGGCAACCTGTGCGTCGTGGGCGACGACGACCAGGCGATCTACGGGTGGCGCGGAGCGGACGTGCGCCACATGCTCGCCTTCCAGGACGATTTTCCGGGCGCCACGCTGATCAAGCTGGAGCAGAACTACCGATCCACGCAGGTGATCCTCGATGCCGCCAACGGCGTCATCGCCCAACACCGCGACCGGCTCGGCAAGCCGCTGTTCACGGCGGTGCAGGGTGGGGCGCCGGTGGTGCGGCTCGCCGCCGCGGACGAACGGGACGAGGCCGAATGGCTCGCGTCGGAATTCTCGGGGTTGGCCGAGCGCAGCGATCTGGCGTACGAAGCCATGGCGGTGCTGTATCGCACCAACTCGCAATCGCGACCAATCGAAGAGGCGTTCCGGATGCGGGGAATTCCGTACCGGCTGGTGGGGGCGGTGAGTTTTTACGAGCGGCGCGAGGTGAAGGACCTGCTCGCCTATCTGCGACTGGTCGCGAATCCGGCGGATGATCAGGCGTTTGCGCGCATCGTCAACGCCCCGCGCCGCGGCATCGGCGAGGTGTCGGTGGCCATGGCGGCGGAAGCGGCACGGCGCTGGGGTGTGCCGCTGCTCGAGGCGGCGCGACGCGCGGGCGGGATCGAAGGCATCCGACCGGGGCTGCGAGAGGGGTTCCGTCGCTTTGCGGACCTCGTCGATCGACTGCGCTCCGCCGTCGGCCAGGCCGACCCGGCGACGGCGCTCGAGATGGTGATCGCCACGACCGGCTACGAGGCGTGGCTGGCCGAGGAAGGCGTCGAAGGCGTCGAACGGCTCGACAACGTGCGTGAGCTCGTGGCGGGCGCCGCCGCCTGGGCCGAGGTGGCCGAGGTGACGACCGACGAGGCAGAAGCGAGCGGCACCATGCTCGAGCGCTACCTCACCCAATCGACGCTCGTCACCCCGACGGACGAATTCGGCGGAGCCAACGCGTCCGGCATCACGCTGCTGACGGTGCACATGGCGAAGGGTCTCGAATGGCCCGTCGTCGCCCTGGCGGGTCTCGAGGACGGGCTGTTTCCGCTGTCGCGCACCGCGGGCGAGCCCGGCGGGCTCGAAGAGGAACGGCGACTGTGCTACGTGGGCCTCACCCGCGCACGTGAGCGTCTGTATCTCTCCTGGGCGCGCACCCGCTATCGCAACGGAAGGCTGGAGCTCGCCGAGCCGTCGCGGTTTCTCGATGCCGTACCGCAGGGGGTCGTGGAGGAGCGCAGTACGACGCCGAGCTGGAGCCGTGGAGGCATGCTGACCGGCCGCAGCTCTGGAGGTGCGGCGGGACGCGCCCACTGGCGCCGTGTCGAGGAGCCGGAGCCGGTGTTCGAGGACGACGCCTCGCAGGATGCCCCGCGCTACACGCGAGGAGAGCGTGTTCGACACCGCAAATTCGGCGGCGGCGTGGTCCGGGAGGTGTCGGGCGTGGGGCGCAATCTCAAGGTGACGGTCGAGTTCGACGACGCAGGGATAGGCACCAAGCAGCTGCTCGTCGCCTATGCGGCGCTGGAACGGGATTGGGACGGAGACAGCGCATGAGCGTGTCGCGAGACGAAGTCTTGAAAATCGCGCGGTTGGCGGAGCTGCACGTCGACGCTGCGGCGTTGCCGGCGCTGGTCGAGCAGATGTCCCGCATCCTGGACTACGTGGCGCAAATCGCCACCGTGGCGGGGAGCGAGACGGCCCCGCCGTTCGTGCCGGGGCCGGCCGCGGCCCCGTTGCGCGGCGACGAGGTGCGGCCGTCCCCACTGGCATTCGGGCCGGCGGACATGGCGCCGGCGTTCCGCGACGGGTTTTTTCTCGTTCCCCGATTGAGCGCGTTCGACGAATGAGCCTCGCCGCCACACTGGACCGGCTCGCCAAGGCCGAGCCGTTGCACGCGCTGCTCACGCCAGTGGCGGACGTCCGTGCGTCGCTCGCGGCGCAGTCCGAACGCGCACCGCAGCACGGAGCGCTGGCCGGGCTGCCGGTCGTGGTGAAGGACAACATCTGCACCCTCGAGTACACGACCACCTGTGGCTCCAAGATCCTCGAGGGCTACCGCTCGCCGTTCGAGGCGACGGCGATCGCCCAGCTCAAGGCTGCCGGGGCGCTCATCGCCGGCAAGACGAATTGCGACGAATTCGCCATGGGCTCCTCGACCGAGCATTCGGCATACGGTCGCACGCATCATCCGCTCGACCCGGCGCGCGTTCCGGGCGGGTCATCGGGCGGCTCGGCCGCGCTCGTCGCGGCGGGCGTGGTCCCCGCTGCCCTCGGCTCGGAAACGGGGGGCTCGGTGCGGCAGCCGGCGGCCTTCTGTGGCGTGGTCGGGATCAAGCCGTCCTATGGCAGGGTGTCGCGCTACGGCCTGGTTGCGTTCGGCAGCTCGCTCGATCAGATCGGCGTGTTCGGGAGCACGGTCGCACAGGCGGGGCAGGTGTTGTCCGTGATCAGCGGCACGGATCCGCTGGATTCCACCTGTGAAGACCGCCCCTCCGTCTCGCTACCCGATTCGCCGCACGAGCTCAAGGGAACGGTCATCGGGGTACCCGGAGAGTACTTTCCGGCAGACCTGGATGCCGGCGTGCGGCGCGCGTGCCAGCGGGCGATGGAACGGCTGAAGCAGCTGGGCGCGACGCTGCGCGAGATTTCCTTGCCGCACACGCAGTATGCGATTCCCACCTACTACATCGTGGCGCCGGCTGAGGCGTCGTCGAACCTGGCGCGCTACGACGGCGTGCGGTACGGCCCACGCCTCGACGGCGCGCTGGATGTCCGGGCGCTGTATCGCAGTACCCGGGGACAGGGGTTCGGACCCGAGGTGCGTCGGCGCGTGCTGGTCGGGACGTACGTGCTGTCGTCCGGCTACTACGACGCCTACTACGGTCGCGCCCAGCGGATGCGCGGACTCATCGCGCAGGACTTTCGTCGTGTGTTCGAGCAGGGGGTCGACCTCATCTTCACACCCGCCACGCCGACGCCCGCCTTTCGTGCCGGTGATCGCATGGACGACCCGGTCGCCATGTACTTGGCGGACATCTTTACCGTCACCGCGAACCTCGCCGGTCTGCCGGCGATGACACTGCCCATCGGGAGAGTCCAAGGGCTCCCGGTCGGCGGTCAGCTGATCGCGCCCGCCTTCGCGGAGGAGCGCATGCTCGCCGCGGCCCTCGCACTGGAGTCGATCGTCCCGGCGGTGGAGGAAGCGTGACGGCGGCCGCGGCCTGGGAAACGGTCATCGGACTCGAGACGCACGTCCAGCTGCGGACACGCTCGAAGATGTTCTGCGGCTGCTCGAGCGCATTCGGGGCTCGGCCCAACACCAACGTCTGCCCGGTGTGCCTCGGTCTCCCCGGCGCCCTGCCGACCGTGAACGGGCAGGCGATCCGGCTCGCCGTGCGGGCGGCCTTGGCGCTCGGGTGTCGGGTGCACCGCCGCAGCATCTTCGCTCGCAAGAACTACTTCTATCCCGATCTGCCCAAGGGCTACCAGATCTCCCAGTACGAGGAGCCACTCGCGACGGATGGCGGCCTCACGTTCGCGAGTCCCGACCGCGGAGCGGTCCGGGCGACGATCGTCCGGCTGCACGTGGAGGAGGACGCCGGCAAATCGCTGCACGATCGCGTGCCCGGCGCCACCGCGGTGGACTTGAACCGCTCCGGGGTTCCGCTCGCCGAAATCGTCACCGGCCCCGATTTCCGCTCCCCTCCGGAAGCGCGCGCCTACCTGCTCGCGCTGAAGGAGGTGCTGCAGTACGCCGGCATCTCAGACTGCGATCTGGAGAAGGGCAGCCTACGGGTGGACGCGAACGTGTCGGTGCGCCGCGCGGGCGATCCGGTCCTGGGGACCAAGACTGAGGTGAAGAACATCAACTCGTTTGCGTTCGTGGAAAAAGCGCTCGGCGTCGAGCGCGAGCGCCAGATCGCGGTGCTTGAATCCGGCGGTACCATCGAGCAACAGACGATGTTGTTCGACGTGAAAGCCAACGCCGTGCGGCCGCAACGCACCAAAGAGGAGAGCAAGGACTACCGGTATTTCCCCGAGCCCGATCTGCCACCGCTCGTGGTCCCCGATGCGTGGCTGGAGGAGGAGCGGGCGGCCATTCCGGAGCTGCCCGCCGCCAAGCGGGAGCGGCTGGTCACCCGGTACGGATTGCCCGCGCAGGATGCCGGGGTCCTGACGCAGGGATCAGGGGTCGCGGACTACTTCGAGGCCGTGGTGGCGGCCGGCGCCGATCCGAAGCCGGCGGCCAACTGGGTCATGGGCGAAGCGCTGGCGGACGCGAACCAGAACGACGGCGTGCTGCGTGTGCCTCCCACGGCGCTCGCCGCATTGATCGCCCTGGTCAAGGGCGGAGCGGTGTCGACCCAGGCGGCGAAGCGAGTCTTTGCGGTCATGGCCGAGCGCGGCGGCGATCCGCAGGCGGTGGCCGAATCCCTGGGCCTGGTGCAGGTGGCCGATACCGGCGCCCTGGCGCGATGGGTCGACGACGTGCTCGCCGCCCTGCCGGCCGAGGTCGCGCGCTACAAGGGCGGTGAGGTCAAGCTGCTGGCGTTCTTCGTGGGGCAGGTGATGAAGTCGTCGAAGGGAAAAGCCGATCCGAAACTCGTGCCCGAGCTGTTGAAACAGCGGCTCGAATCCTAGCCGCGGGTCGCGCTCACCAGCTCGACACCGTCCTGCAGGCAGAATTTCACCCGGCTGTCGTATTTCTTGCCGCAGCGCGGGCACACCTTGGTGAACGCGATCGGTGTGGTCGATTTCAACGCCGCCGCGAGATCGACCCCGTCCTTGGGACAGTATCGCCACGTTTCCTCACAGCGCGTCCCGCATTTGGGGCAGAGTCTCACGCCGAGGCCGCCCAGCCGGCGTCGCGCCAGGGTTTGGCGGTCCGGGCGCTGCGCCAGAACTCGAGCGGGGAGGCCGGGAGTCCGAAGTGCTCTTCCGCGGTGGCGCGCACGCGGCCGGGGTCCTGCCGGCCGCCCTCCTGGAGGGCGTGGCGGCGCATCTGTTTGGCGAGCCCGAGGGCCTGCTCGCCGGCGGGATCGAGCCGGTGCGGCGCGGCGTTGGACTCGGCCAGCCCGACCATGACGTACTCGTACGCCACGGCCATGTGCCGCTCCACGTCCTCATTGGGCAGGTCCCAGCGACTGGTCTCCGCGATCAGCTGAAACGCCCACTGCCAGCTCTGGCTCTCCGTGAGATGCACCATGCCCCGGAACAGGCGCCGGTTGGTGCGGATGCTGAACAGGGTGGGCGAGAGAATCGCATCGAGATGGGAATCGCTCGCGCCGTGATCCTGCTGGATGACAGCTTTGGCGGTGCGGGCGTAGCTCTCCCCGAGATGCGTCTCGAGCCGGCTCTCCCAGTAGCTGTGGCCCAGCGCCGTGGTACTGCTCGTCAGGACGAGCTGGCGCGGCACGTAGAAGTTGTGCGCTACCGTGTCGGCCGCGAGGTGCGAGAGGTAGCCCAGGCCGAACGCGCGCAGGGCATCGCTGTGGGCGAGCTCGTAGATCTCACGCCCGACGTGCCACGCGTGACAATGTCGGCCCACGGGAGCGTACTTCTTGGCGATCGAGGTGTCGGCGGCGATGTTGCCGTAGAGAAAATTGTACGGGAACGCCCGCAACAGATCCGCGACGGCCCCGGGCAGACCCGAGAGATTGGCCAGCACGGATTCGCCGAGGTAGATGTGGGTGGCGGGCGTCCACGCGTGCGCCACGCCCGGCAGCACGGCGAGCCCGACGAGGGCCACGAGGAGCAGTGCCAGTGCGCGCTTCAGGACTTGCTCCGCTTGGGGCGTCTCTTGCTGGCTGGACGGACAGCTTGCCAGAGCGCTAGGCCACTTTGCACGGTGCGGACGGCAGCGGCAATGTCCGCCAGGCGCGCCTCGGCACTGTCCGCGGCATGCACGAGACGGTGGCGAATGTCCCGCGACGTTTCGGCGATGCCGTCGACTTCCGTGCGGATGCTCGAAACGAGGTGCTTCACGTCGTCCACGACCGGCAGCGTCGTATCCCGCATCCCTTTCACGAACGACCGGATGACGAGCGCGACGGCAAGGACGGCCACGGCGGACGTGATCGCGGCCAGGGCGATCACGGCGAGGCTCAGGGCGCCTATGACCGCAGCCCAGGTTGGGATCATGCTGAAACCTCGACGCGGCGGGCGGCGGGTGTCAACCGCTCCGCGGTGCGCATGGTCGGGGTGACGCGCACCAGCAACAGTCCCAGTGCCACGATGGTCGGCACCGCGCGCTCCAGCTCGCCCGTCCCGTGACCGGCGGTCAGTAGGAAGTTCATGGCGATGGCCATGCCAAGCGTTGGTTCCGCGGGGGCGCCCCCGGCCAGGATGCGGCGTCCCAGCGGCCATAACGCCACGAGGACGGCGGCGATCGCCACTGCGGCGAGCGGACCGCCAATCGCCGCGCCAGCCGTGGTCCACAACACCGCGGTGACGGTCGGCTCGTGGATCGCCAGCTCGCCCGCGAGCCGGGCGTGAGGGATCGACCAGCGCGCCAGCACGAACCCCATCACCGCACACACGACCATGGGCGAGGTACCGCTCACCGTCCCGATCCCGGCGCCCAGACACAGGGCGGCGATCGTCGCCGTGAGTGGAGAACCTCGACGGGCGAGCCGAGCGGCGAGTCCGGCACAGAGGACCGCTCCACCGGCGGCGTAGCCCAGCCAGACCGCGACCCGTTTCAGGTCGGCGACGCCTGCGTGCGGCAGCAACACAGCGGCGAGGGCGGCGGCCGCGAGCCCCATCGACACGGCTGCGGCTCGACCTGGACGCGCTGTTCCCGGCAACGCCACGGCGGCCACCAGGGTCACCACGACGGGACCGATCACCGTCGAGTCCTGGGTCGATGGCGTCAGCAGCCACCGTGCCGCCGCGAGCAGCAGCACGGCGGGCAGCAGGAAGGCCCCGAGGGCTCCCAGCACACCTGACGCAGGCCGTTCCCCGGGCTCGGTCTCGTGCCTGGCGAGCTCCGCGCCGGCGCGTGCGGCCACCCAACCCACCGCGATCGCGATCACGGGGGCCGATGCTTCGAGCAGCGGCCGGTCCATTAGGCCCATTCCCGGGCCGAGCACGGCACCGAGCAGGTACCAGCCGAGCGGCGCAGCCGCCGCCGCCCACTGGAGCATCGGGGCGATCGGGGAAGGGCGGGGAAGTCGCGCGGCGAGGAGGGCGGCGACGCACAGCAGGGCCGCCGCGACGAGTGGGGGCAGGGGCAACACGCGCGATATGTTCGCCCGCGCTTGACGCATAC
>JBGQFX010000062.1:0-17192 GCA_041497135.1 Gemmatimonadota bacterium
AATTCGTTCACCGTCCCGCTCGCGTCGCCGCTGCCGGTGTGCAGCAGGCGGCCGTCCGGCAACAGCAGGGTGGTCCCATGGTAAATGCGGGTCACGCGGTTGGAGGCCATCCACGTCCACCGGCCGGTCGCGGGATTCCAGAGCTCAGCGACGTGCACGGCTCCCACCGGGTTGTTGAAGCCGCTGCCGCCGGTGCCGCCCGTGACGAGGACGTCACCGGTCGGGAGCAGGGTGGCGTTCATTTGCCGACGCGGGAACGTCATCGACCCGGTAGAGCGCCACGCCGGGTTCGGCTGATTGAGGTCGATGATCTCCGCCGTGTTGGTGGGCGGGTCCCCGCCGCCCACGTAGAGGATCTTGCCCGGCTCGTACATCACGGCGGATCCATAATCCCGTTTCCCGAACTGGCGCAGCGGGCCACCGCTCCAGTGGCCCGCGCCCGTGACGTCGAGGTAGAGCGATAGCTGCCCCTCGCCGGCGTAGAAGACGCGGCCGTCCGGGGCCACGAAGGTGCGGGGATAGTACGGCAGCACGAGGCTCGCCCCCGTGAGCTGGCGCCATCTGGTCCCGTCCCATACTTCGGGGATCGGCACGTCGGCCCCGCCGGAGTCGGTGCCCGCGAGCGTCAGGATGTCGCCATTGGGCAACGTCGTGGTGGTGGGATACCAGCGCCCCGCAGCCATTGGCGGCAGGGCCTGCCAGGTGCTGGTGGCGGGATCGAACACGTTCGCATTCGGCAACCCGTGCAGGTCCCTGATGTGCCCGCCCGCCACAAACAGCCGGCCGTCGGGAAGGAAGTCGTGGCCGGCGCAGAACAGCAGGGAGGGGGACGGCACGGCCGCAAACGCGCCGGTAACCGGATCCCACATTTGGGGGTCGCCGACACGGCCCCAGCTCAACACCTTGCCATTGAGCAGGAGGTGGAGGTGGAGCTGCACGATCGGGGCGGGCTGCACGGCCGCCCACTGGCCCACCTGCTGCACGGTTGGTGGCGGCGGCGGGGGCGGCGGGGGCGGCGGGGGCGGCAGCGACTCGCTGCAGGCGACCAGGAGCAGGAGGAGGCCGCGTTGCGCGGCTTTCGTCACTGACACGCGATGGCTCCGACTAGTGGCATGCGCGTAACCTGCGGCCTGCGGGTGGCGCAGACAAGAAGGACCCTTTTGCGCGACCGGGCGACGATCGACGAGGAGCTGATCGTGCGTGCGGAGACGACCTTCGGTGGTCGAGCTAGGGAGCGGTGAGGTGGGCCGTGTGCCCCTTTCGGCCGGTGGTGCTGAACGCGGCAACGCGGACGGCCCCGCGGAAGGGGATCGGACCGCGGACTAGGGTGCTGCGCACGTTGGGCTCGCTGCCGTCGGTCGTGTAGCGCAGCGTGAAACCGGGCAGCTCCACGCTGCAGTGCACCACCCCGCCTTCAACTTGCAGACCGGGGGTGGGGATCCGGTAATCGATGCGCGGCACCTCCCGATCGAGCCGGGGCAGCTCGCGCTTGCCGAGCACATTGACGAAGCGGGACCAGGCCTCGCGGTAAAGGGCGTCCGACTTCTCGGCATCCCGCTCCATGGCCCAGTCGGGGTCGGGCGCCCAGGCGCGTTCGGCGAGGCCGAAGAGCTTGGGCAGCAGCATGTAGTCGAGCCGTCCCTCGGCACCCAGCGTCTCGGACCACAGGTTGCCCTGGATCCCCACGACGTGGGCCTGACCGTAGTCGGTAAGCCGGTCCTTGCCGAGGAACACGGAGGGGTCGAGGGGGTTGCCACGGCGGTCGAGACGGACGTTGCGGTAGTAATCCAACGGAATGAACTGGAACGGCTTGCTCAAGTCGACGTAGCCTCCCCAATCGAGCCCCGACTCCTCCGGGTTCTGGTTCCACGCGAGATCGAAGTAGAGGTTGCTCACGGGACTGAGCACGACCTCGAAACCGCCGTTCGCGAGGCGGTAGGCGAGGTCCTCGGCGCCCCCGCCGGGGACGTTGTTCCAGACGTAGGCGCGCCAGCCGCGCGCGGCGAATTCGGGATTGGGGATGGTCGTCGGCTGCGCGTCGCGGCGGGTCTTGCGCACCGCGATCTCCTCCCAGCCCGAGAGGGGGAGGCCGTGGGTCTTCAGGATCTGCTCCACCCGGCCGTAGAAGACGAACCACAGATCGTCGACGCTTGCGAGGCCGTGCGATTGTAGGTAGGCCTGGACGGCCGGCGAGCCTTCCCATGCGCCGGCCGGGACCTCATCGCCTCCCATGTGGATGTGGCGCAGGGGCACGCCTGCCTCCTGGTGCATCGCCACGAGATCGTCGACCACTCGCTCGATGAACCCGTACGTCGACTCGAGTACCGGGTTCATCACGTTGTCGTGGTAGCCCTGCGCCGAGCCGTACACCGAGCGGTCCTCGGGGTCACTCAGCAGGTACTGCCGGTCGCCGGTCGTGCGATATCGGGCCTCCATGGCCTTGATCGCGGCGCGTGCGTGGCCCGGCATCTCGAGCTCGGGGATCACCTCGATGTGCCGCGCCGCCGCGTAGCGCAGGATCTCGACGTAGTCGGCGCGGGAGTAGAAGCCGCTGCCCCACGGCCGGTCCACCTCGGGGCCTGAGCCATAGGCGGGCGGAAGAAATTCCCTTGAGTCGAGCGTGTGGCCGCGTCGCGCGCCCACCGTGGTGAGCTTCGGGATGCTCGGGATCTCGATCCGCCAGCCCTCGTCCTCGGTGAGGTGGAGGTGGAAAACATTGAGCTTGTAGCGGGCGAGCAGGTCGAGCGTGTGCAGCACCAACGGTTTCGGCTGGAAGTTGCGGGCCACGTCGAGCATGAACCCGCGGTAGCCGAAGCGCGGGGCGTCCACGACCCGGATCGCCGGTAGGACGAGCCCCCCGCGTGGAGACGGCGGAGGCAGCAGACTGCGCAGCGACTGGAGACCGTAGAAGACCCCCGCGGGCGAGGCGCCCACGATCCGGATGCCCTGTGCGGGATCCACCACGAGCTCGTAGGCCTCGGGCGACGACTGGCCCTGGACGATGCCCGTCTCGAGTCGCAGCGGTGGGACTCCCCGTTTGCGGTTCTTGCCGAAGTAGGGCCGCAGATACTCCGCCGCGAACGCCGCCTCGCTCCGGAGCGAGTCAGGCGCTTCGACCATCGGCATGGCGGTGAGACGCAGCGCTCCGGCTCCACTCGTCACCTCCACCGGGGTCGGGAACACCGGCGGCAGCTCGCTCGCGGGGATGTCCCGAATCACCGAATCAAGCGCGAACTGCTCCTGCGGCCGCACCAGGCGGGGGTCGTGCCCTTCTCCCTGTGGTGTGCGCTCCAAGGGGACGGCCACGTAATCTGTCAGCGGACGCCCCGTGTCTTTCGCGTCGTCGAAAACGATGTAGGGACCCTTCGGAACGAAACTGCCGTTGAGCAGGAAGTCCGTGAGGTACTCGATCCGGATGCTCGCCCCGGGGGCCAGTCCGGCGAAGCCGGCTCCGGGCACCAGGCGGTGCAGGTCGCCCGTCACATCGTCGATGGCGAATCCGCCACCGACGGTGCCCGGCTGCGGCCCGTGGAGCGCGCTGTAGTAAATGGCCCATCCGCTGGGCGCGAGCGGCCTCGTGTCACGATTGGTGAGCGTGAAGGCCGCCCGAGAGGCGGCCTGCTCGTTTGCGATGCTGTCCCCCACGAGCTCCCACCGGAGCTGAAGGGGGGTCTGGGCGGCCGCCGTCCTTGCCGTGAGGAGCACGAGGAGTGCGGGAAGTACAGGGAGTAGTTTCTCGCGCATGAGGGACGTTAGACCTCCGTCGGCCCCGGTGTCTAGGGGCAGGAGTTTCGAAGCGTTGCCGCTCCTGACCGGTGTCTTACTGCGCGCCCGCCAGTTGCCGGCCCACGGGGAGTGTCCGTATGCGCTTTCCCGTCGCCGCGAAAATGGCGTTGGCGAGCGCCGGCGCGACCGGCGGCACGCCCGGCTCGCCCACACCTCCCGGCGGCCCGCCGCTCGCGGCCAGGTGTACGTGCAGTTCCCGGGGTGCGGCGCTCATGCGCAGCACCTGGTAGTCGTGATAGTTCGACTGCACCACACGACCGTTCCTGAACGACAGTTCGCTCGTGATGGCGTTGCTGAGCCCCATGATCACCGCGCCCTCCGCCTGCGAACGCACGCGCTCCGGGTGCACGGCAAAGCCACAGTCCATCGCGATGTCCACCCGCGGAATCACGATCTCGCCCTGTGCGGTCACCTTGGCGTGCACCACCACGGCGACGTAGGTGAGGAAGCTCCTGTGCACCGCGACGCCGAGCCCCTCCCCCTGGGGGAGCCGCTTCCCCCAGCCGGCTTCCTTCGTTACCAGCTCGAGCACCTTGCGGTAGCGCGCCGTGTCGAGCGGGTGCGTCTCCCAGTTGTCGCCGTAGTTGTCCACCGGCTTGACGGCGCCGACCTTGGTCATGTCCACGATGCGGTCGGGGCCGAGCAGCGCGAGGATGAAGTCGCGCGGGTCACGGCCCGCGGCGTGCGCGAGTTCGTCGATGAACGACGAGATTGCGAACGCATGGGGCACGTTGCTCACCGAGCGGTACCAGCCGATGCGCGAGTGCCCCTCGGCCTTGCACGACTCGGCCTGGTAGTTCGGGATCGCGTACGGCTGGTCCAGGATCCCGAGGGCGAGCTCGCCGTCACTGAGATCCGTCTGATCCGGAGCGAAGGTGCTGCTGATCGAAGGCGACGCAACGCGGTGCAACCACGCCGTGACCTTGCCGTTCGCATCGAGCGCGCCCTCGAGATGCTGGAACGCGACTGTGTGCGGATAGCCGTTCTGGATGTCGTCCTCGCGCGACCAGACGACTTTCACCGGCGTCCGCATTTCCCTGGAGAGGAGCGCCGCTTCCACGACGTAGTCGGGTTTCGATTTGCGGCCGAAGGCGCCACCGAGCAGGGTGACGTGGCAGATGACTTTTTCCTTCGGGATCTTGAGCGCGGCGGCGACCTCGTCGCGCGCCGCCTGCGGGTTCTGCGTGCAGGCCCAGCACTCGCAGCCGTCGGCGGTCACGGAGGCCAGGGCGGCGGGCGGCTCCATGGGCGCGTGCGCCAGGTGCGGCGCATAATACTCGGCGGTCACCTTGTTGGCCGCGCTCGCGAGCGCGGCCGTCACGTCGCCTTGTTGGCGCGCGATGCGTCCGGGCGCGCGCGCCGACGCCTCGAGCTGGGCGCGGTACGCCGTGGAGTCGTGGGCGTCGTTCGGGCTCGCCGTCCAGGTGACCTGGAGCGCGCGCCGTCCCTGCAGCGCCGCCCACGTGCTACTGGCGATCACTGCCACGCCACCCAATGGCTGGAAGCCTGAGGGAATCGGCGTGGTGGCCAGCGTGATGACCCGCTCGACACCCGTGACCCTCAGCGCCGCGGCGGAGTCGACGCTGGCAACGCTTGCACCGTACACGGGCGGGTGGAGGATCACGGCGATCTTCATCCCGGCCATCTTCGCGTCCTGCCCGTAGATCGCCCTGCCGGTGAGGATGTCGTGCAGGTCGAGTCCGGCGACGTCCTTGCCGATGAACCGGAACTGCGACGCGTCCTTGAGCGTGGGCGCGGCCGGCACCGGGAGCGTGCGCGCTCGGGCGACGAGTTTGCCGAACGGCAGCGAGCGGTTGGTCGCGGCATGCACCACCGCTCCGTTGCGCGCCGTCACCGTGCTCGCCGGTACGCCCCACTCCGCGGCGGCCGAGTGTTCGAGCATCTGCCGCGCCGCCGCGCCCGCCATCCGGAAGCGCATGTACGACCCGCTGCGAATGCTGGAGGAGCCGTCGGTGTTCTGGTCGCCGTACTTCGGGTCGCCGATCGCCTGCTCGAGGTGAATCGTGGTCCAGTCGGCCTCGAGCTCGTCGGCCATCACCATGCACAGCGCCGTGCGAATGCCCTGCCCCATCTCCGAGCGGTGGCAGATCACCGTCACCAGGCCATCCTCTCCGATGCTCAGGTGGACCGACGGCTGGAGCGGGTCGCCGGCGGCGAAGAACGCCGGCATCGCTTCGAGCCGGTGGACCCCCGTCGCGTCGACGGCGAGAACGAGGCCGGCGACGCCGAGTTGCCGCAGGAACTCGCGGCGTTCGAGATCGGATGGAGTCGTCATGGTCAGCGCCCTCCCGCGGATGCGGCGAGGATCGCGGCACGAATGCGCGTGTACGTGCCACACCGGCAGAGCACCGCCGACATCGCGCTATCGATGTCGGCCGCCGTGGGCCTCGGCGTCCTCTGGAGGAGCGCCGCGGCGGCCATCATCTGCCCCGACTGGCAGTAACCGCACTGGGGCACGTTCGCTTCGGCCCACGCCTGCTGCACCGGGTGATCGCCATTAGCGCTCAGTCCCTCGATCGTCGTCACCTTCTTGTCGGCCAACGCCATCATCGGCGTCACGCAGGACTGCATCGCCGTGCCGTCCACGTGCACGGTGCATGCGCCACATGCCGAGATCCCGCAACCGAACTTCGTGCCCGTGAGTCCGAGTTCGTCGCGCAGGTACCAGAGGAGCGGCTGGGCCGGGTCACCGTCGTACGTGCGGGGGGTGCCGTTGACTGTGAGGCGCATCGGGCAAGCTCCGGGTTGGGTTAGGTGGAGCGTGGATGCTCGAACGAAGAGGCTGCTGTCGAGGCCGACAGGGCGACGCGGAGTGCAGGCAGTGCCGGCAACAGTACCGTGCGCATGAAAGACATTAGACCTTTGCGGACCAAAATGTCCAGGGGCGTTGTGCTCGTTCAGGGTGCGCCGCGGAGCAGCGGCGCCTTGACGTATTGCGTGGGCACAGACACGATCGGCTCCTGCAGGTCGACGCCCGCCCGGCGACGCCCGACGACGCGAACGTAGCCAAGGTAGCTCCCGCGGTCCTCTTTCAGCGCCTGGATCTCGACGGCATTGTCGGGCGCAATCGCCTCCTGCCAGTCCAGCCACAATCGCCAACCGTCGGCTAAGGTGTCGGCCACGCCAATGTCCAGAATGCCGGCCCGCTCCCAATGCCGCCGCCACCAGGCGGCCGCGTGCAGGCACCACAGGTCGGGGGTCCACCAAGCCCGGAGATGATCGGGAGGCGGGCCTTCGATCTCCCTGGTCAACCCGGCCCCGGCGATCCCCACCAGGCCGCCCGGCTTGATGAACCGGGCGAGGTAGCTGAGGTACAAGTCGTCCGTACCGTAATAAGGAAAGGAGTCGAGGGACACGATGGCGTCGAAGAACTCCGCGGGGAACGGCAGCGACCGCGCGTCGGCGTGAATCGGAAAGACCCCGTCTGAGACGTCGGCATCCCGGATCCGCTGGAGGTTCTCCGCGGTGCTGAACCACAGGTCGGTGGCCCACACCTGCGCGCCGAACTCGCGGTGCAGGAAGATGGACGACGCCGCTCGCCCGCAGCCGAGGTCGAGCACCCGCATCCCGGGACGTAACTCGAGCGCCTCGGCCAACCACTCGGTGAGCCAGAGAGAGTTGGCCCCGCCGCTGACGCTGGCGATGATCCACTCGGGGTGATACCGCGACGAGCGGGGAAATCGCTGGGTGACGAACCGGTGGTCCACGGTGATAACGCCCCCTCGGCCAACGGATGGCGCATAAGCTGCGGTCTGGGGCGGCCGCAATCAAGAGAGATTTGCTCCGACAGGAGATCGAGACCTTCTGGGAACGACGCGTCATGCCATGGGTGTCGCCGGCCAGGCTCATTTGGAGTATGATGCGCCCCTCCAGGTCGATTGGCTACAACGTCTTCGACGCAGGGGATGAGGCCCGCCATGAAGAAATCCATTGGCGATAACATGATTCCGAAAGAGTGGGGATTCGCAAGAGGCTTGGAACTCGTCAAGCAGGCCGGGTTCGACGGCATCGAACTCTGGCTGGGCGACGTCCCGTGGTTTCAGATGGGCACCTCGGATAGCGAGGTGCGGGACCTGCGACGGAAAGTCGAAGACGCCGGCCTCGTCGTATCCAACGTCTCGACCGGATTGCACTGGGCCTCGCCCCTCTCATCGCGCGACCCCAAGGTCCGCGCCCTGGCCGCGCGTATCGTGGAGCGGGAAATCGAGACCGCGGTGCTGCTCGGAACCGACGCGATCCTGCTGGTCGCCGGCCTGGTGACCGAGGAAGTCCCTTACAACGAGGTGTACCAGCGCTGCCTGGAGGCGCTCAGACCGCTTGGCGACGAAGCTGCGCGCGCTGGCGTCCGGATCGGCTGCGAGAACTGCAACGCCGAGCACCGGTTTCTGATGAGCCCGCGTGAGTTCTGGCAGTTTCTGAACGACTTGAACAGCCCTGCGGTGGGGATTCACCTCGATGTCGGCAACATCCACGACACGGGGTTTGCGGAACAGTGGATTGAGATCCACGGACCCAGAATTACCCGCATTCACGTGAAGGACGTGATGAAGAAGCGCGGGCGCTGTGGCGACCAGAGTGTGTACACGAATCTCTTTCTTGGTGACAACAACTGGCCCGCCATCCGCGCCGCCATGACCAAAGTGGGCTACGACGGCTGGCTGGTGGCGGAGATGGAGGCGCGCTACGGGTATGCGCCCGACCAGCAGTTTTACGACACCGCCCAAGCCATGGACCGCCTGATTTCCGGAAGGCTCTGAGATGGGCATGACCCGCAGGCGGTTCCTGGGCTGCGCCGCCGGCGCGGTGACCATGGGGCTGCCGCTCGACCTGTGGCGCCCCGGCCGATCTGCTTCGGCAGTCGAGACCAGTTCCCGGTGCGTCCTCCTTGACTTGAAGGAGCACTGCTGCCTGGGCGAGTCGATTTTGGGATACGAGTCCGCGCTGGCCAGCTTGGGGACGCGATTGATGCGTGCTGAACCGCGGTCGGTGCCCCGCTGCGCGGCGTTGATCGTCCCGGCGGCACTGGAGATTCCGCCGCCGGCGGTCCGGGCGATCGTGACCTGCCTCGAAGCGGGGGCGAGCGTCATCCTCGAGTCCGGCGCAGGCTTCGCTGCGGGGCCGGATTTCCGCGCCCATCGCGCCGTGCTGCGCGATTGCTTGCAAGTCCATATCGAGGCGCCGGTCCACCTGTGGGCCGCGCACTCCCGGTCGCGGGGCATCCCGTATGTCGACTACACCTGGCCCTACCCCGCGAAGGTCCGCGATTTCAGCCGCGTGGTTCCTCTCGGACGTCAGGCGGGGGAGACCATCGCGTGGGTGGATGGCCTGCCGGTGGCCCTCAAGCGCCAGAGCGGACGCGGGACGTTGATCTTCCTCGGGTCGCCGCTTGGGCCGGCGCTTTGGGCAGGGGACGCCGAGGCGAGACGGTGGTTGCTCGGCCTTGCTAATTGCTCGGAAGCCGGTGCTCACGAAAGAAACCCCACATCAGACTCGTAGCGTCGATGCTGCGGCTCGTGGGCCCGACGAACCACTCCGGCATTCGTTCGCCGCCGGGCCAGGTATGGCCTCCGCCCTGGACCGTGTAGAGCACCACGGTCGCGTCGTCAGCACAGGCCGTGTACTCCAGGCGGGTAACATCTGACGCGACCCTGGAACCGATCGGGTTCGCTGCGCACCGGTTTCTGCGACTCCAATTCTTCGTCCAGGTCAGGACGTTCGGAAACGAGTCGGGCGCCATCCACGACGACCCGCCGTTGTACGGAATGTCGGGATCGGCGGTCCCATGAAACCCGATCATCGGCACCGCTCGACGGTCTGCACACCAGCTCCACGGCAGCGTTTGAGCCGCCGCCACCATCCCGAAAGCCGCGATCCGATTGGACAGCGTGCACGACAGCACGAACGTCATGCCGCCGCCATTGGAAATCCCGTTGGCGTAAACCCTCGTCGGGTCGATGTTATAGGCCGCCTCCAGCGTGTCGATCAACGCCGCGATGAACTTGACGTCGCGCATGAGACCCGCGCCCCGGTCCACGTGCCAGATCCTCGGCCCGAAGCCCGCGGCTCCCGACGGGTAGACGACAATGAAGCCTTGGGCTTCGGCCAGTCGGTTCCAGCCGCTGAGATCCCGTTGCTGCACCGGCCATCCCCCAGCGCCATGCATACTGATGACGAGCGGCGTCGGCGTGGCCCGGTCGTAGCTCTGGGGGACGTACAGCACATATTCCCGCGTCCGCCCCTCGGACACGAACGAGCCGTTGGACCGGTTCGAGACCTTGAAAGACACCGCGTCCAACAGGACTGCCACCTCGGGCAGGCAGATGAGCACCCACACCGCGCCGATGACACCCCGTCTGTTCTTTAAGGTCATCGATGCCGATTCCACGCGAGCGCCAGCGGCGCCGCCGATAGTCGCGCCAATGGAATTGCGAGGATCGCGATGAGCCCCAGCAGGTAGCGCGGCATGGCGGGCGTGAAAAGCAGCCACGCGAGCAGACCGTAGAGCGCCAGCACGGCCACGGCCCAACAGGCCGCGCCGGTCACGAGCGTGCGATCGCTCAGCACGCCGCTGCGATAGACGTGTGTGACGACCCATGCCGCGGCGACCATCTTGCAACATACCAGAGCGCCGAGGATCCAGGGAAAACCGTTCCAGAGGGCGGCGCGCACCTCGCTGTTCTCCACGATCCACACTGCGATTGGTCCGATGGCGGCGAGCAACAGCAGGGTGAGAAACAGGCTCGACTTGATGAGCCATACGCGGCCGGTGAGGCCGATGTACAGCGTCTGCACGAGCTGCTTCCACGTCGCTGCCATCAATCCCGAGAGTCCCAGCAGCACGAACACGATCGCGCGGGGCGCGCCCACGGCATCGACGACCCGACGTGCGCGTTCGATCACCATTGGCCAGGTGCCCGACAGCTTCAACGCAAGCGGGATGGCGACGAGCACCAGCAGCCACGCCGAAAGAGTGCTCCATATCGTCGCTTGCAGTTTGGCGGCGATGAGTGCCGCGCTGGTCAACGGCCGCGTCGCGATGAACGGCGTCAGGCCATAGGAATCGCTCACATACGGATTGGCTTTCCTTACCGTCGCGGCGGCGAACGCGGCCATGAACGGTGGAGTGAGTAGCACGCCGAGCAGTGTTTCGAAGACGAGTACTGGCGAGTCGTTGGCGACCCAAAGCAAGGCCAGCTCGAACGGCAGCAGGATACCCACCAACGCCGGCAGCGACCGGCCATGCCAGCGCCACTCGAACCACAGTTGAGCGTGGGCGGGCGAAGGAAAATGGTCTCGCCGGCGCGGCAGAACATCCGCGATCTGTCCGAGCCGGGCGAACATTCCCCGCCAATCGGGCACGTCGCCGCGGCGAGCGCGCGCAACGGCGATGCGCGCGGCGACATACGCGACGGGGATCTGCGGCGCCAGGATGGCCAGCATCACGGGCTCGCGGGCGTCGTAGCGGAGCGCGAGGAGAGCGATGCTGTCGATCACAGCCAGCCACAGCACGGCGACGATCACGCGCAGCCCCGGCAAACCGTACGGCATCCACGTCAGCGCCTGCGTCCAGGTGAGCAGCGACACGGCCAAGAGCGCCGGCCAAATAGTTGGAATGTCGATTCCCGACGGCCACACGGCGAGAAACCTCGTGGCCAGCCACAGGAGCACCATGGCTGCCGAGCCATACAGCATTGGCCAGCCCGCCAGCGCCGCGGTCGTCACCGGCAGCGTGAACAGGCGGGCGGGATACATCGAGTGGCGCCCGGCCAGGTCACCGGAGAGGCCGAAGCTGAACACCGCCAGGAAATACGTGAACGTCACCGTCAGCGGCACGACCACCACGGCCGCAAACCGCTCGGCGCTATCCATGTTGATGGCCTGGCCCGGCTCGAGGATCAGGAGCTTGACCGTCGCGAGAACCAGCAGATAGCCGGCGAGGGCGATCAACCCCAAGCGATGCCGTTGGCGAAATTCCCAGGCGATAGCGAGAGCGGGGGATCGCATGACCTTACGGGTCCGGCGTCGTCCCGACATGGGCGAGGAACGCCGCATCGAGGGAGCCGTGCGATTCCTTGACGGCGTCCAGCGGCGCGCTCAGAGCGATCTTGCCATGGCTGATCATCGTGACGTGATCGGCGACCTGCTCCACCTCTTCCAACAAGTGCGACGAAAAGAGCACCGTGCGGCCTTCGTCGGCGATGGCGCGAATGACGGCGCCGAGAATGTCGCGGCGAACTATTGGGTCGAGGCCGGACGACGGTTCATCCAGCACCAGCAATTCGGGCCGATGGGCCAGCGCGATGAGCAGACCCAACCGCGCCTTCTGTCCCTTGGAGAGCGTCTTGATCTTCGCCGCAGGGTCGAGCGCGAACGTTTGCCGCAGCTGCTCCGCGTACGCATCGTTCCACGCTGGGTAGAACGCGCGCGAGTAGCGAATCAGCTCGCCGACGCGCATCCAGGCGGGGAGGTCGTTTTCCTCAGAGAGATAGCCGATCCGCGACAGGACGCCGACTGGATCGGCGACAGGATCGAGGCCGAAGACGCGCACCGAGCCGCTTTCCGCCCGTAGCAGACCGAGAATGTGTTTGATGAGCGTCGTCTTGCCAGCTCCGTTGGCGCCGACGAGGCCGTAGACCGCCCCGCGTGGCATGGACAAGCTCACGGACGCCAGGGCCGTCTGGGCACCGAAGCGGCGCGTCAGCTCCGACACGTTGATGACCGATTCACTCACGCTCGAACCACCTGCTCCAGGCCCGGTTCTCCATGCAGGCGGAACGATGATGCGCGCCGCCTAACGGGACGCGCGAGGATTGCCGCCGGGGCCATCCAGCTCACACATGTTGATCGACGAGGATCGGGTTTCCGTCAGGGTCCATAGCGACGAAGCTGGCAGGCCCCGTGGTGCTCTCGTCCGCCTGTGGTTGCAACTGCACCCCTTGTGCCTTCAGCTGGCGCTGCAGATCGCGGACGTCGGTGAAAGCGGCGAGCTTCTGAGCGTTGCTGTCCCAGCCGGGATTGAAGGTGAGAATGTTCTTCTCAAACATCCCTTGAAAAAGCCCGATCGCGTGATCGCCGTTCTTCAAGATGAGCCCAGTGCTTCGAAGCATCCCCGGCGAAGACCTTGAAACCGAACTTTTCGTAGAACCTCCTGGACGTCTCGATATCCTTGACAGCCAAGCTGATCGAAAATGCGCCCAGCTCCATGCGTTGCTCCTCTCGGTACGGAAGTGGGTGCCGGCGAACGGATTGCGCCTAAGCTGCGGCCTGCGGCGGCCGCAGACAAGACGGACCATCGGCACCGGATCCTCGGGATCAGTCCACACCCAGCTGCGTTGCTCGGCTAGGCGCGCCGCGACAAGCGAACCAGGGCGGCCGCTACGGCAAGTGCTACGAGAAACGCCGGAAGAGCAGTGACGACCGGAAAGGCGACGAGCGCGAGGAGGAGCCGCGACTGTTGGCCGTGCGTCGCGGCGAACAGTGAATGAACGTTCGCTGCGAGCGCGAGGGCGAAAGCCCCCAGCGCGGCTGCCCCAGCCACATGCAGCGCCGTCGCACGAGGCGGACTGTCCAGTCCATAGCGCTCGTACGCAATGTGCGCCGCGTACACAGCAGCGCTGACTACCCACGCGGCCAGCCGCCACACGCGCCCATGATTGGCGTCAGCGAGCGCAGCGAATACGATGCCGATGATCCCATACGCCACGCCGACGAGAATCATTGCACGGGCCCACGCTCGGCGACCTGATACGTCCACGTGTGTTAGGCGGCCGACGGTGGGCCGACTCAACGCGTGATGGTCAGCGTGCTGACCGGGCTCAGCGTGAGCTTCCGGAACTCGACCTCGGACCCTTCCGACTGCAGCGCGATCCGGCCGCGATCGGCGGTCGCGTCCGAGCCATCATTCACCAGGTCGCCGTTGACCCAGACTCTGATCGAGCGGCCGACCGCCTCGATCACCATGGTGTTCCACTCGCCGACGGGCTTCTCGGAGTCGTCAGTCAGGTTGCGGATGCGCCGTGCCTTGCCCTCCGTGGTCCCCCAATTGGCCGGTGGTCCGCGCCGACGCTCCATGTCGGGAACGTGGATGTCTTCCAGGATGCACCAGAAATCGCCGGCGTTCCCGTGCTCCATCTGGACCTCGATAGAGCGCGGAAACATCCCGTAGAGGGCGCGCGGGGTCGACGCGTGCACCAATACACCGGCGTTCCCGGGCGCGGCGGCGAAGCGGTATTCGATCTCCAGCCGGTAGTCGCGGTAGCTGGAATCGGTGAGGAGATGCCCGCGGGGCTCACCCAAGCTCACGAGCACCCCGTTGCGTACGACGAACGGACTGCGGAGGCGCACGTTGGAGTCGGCCGCCGGGACGTCGACGTGCCAGCCGGTGAGGTCTCTACCGTTGAAGAGCTCTTGTGGCTGGCGCTGCGACGCGGCGGGAGACGTCGAGCCAAGCGCCATGGCCACACAGACGGCGAGGATCAGGAATGGCTTCATGAGGCCCCCGGCAGGATGTCCTCGACGGTCTCGCGGTGGCAAGCTAAGCCCCACACGTTTGTTCACGCGCTCACCGTCTTGCGACGGGGCGCACGCCCGGGAGGCCAGCTACGCATGGATACGATAGGGCTCGATCTGCACCAGCGCGAGAGCCAGCTTATGGACGGGTAAGTCCACAGGTCCGAAACACGGGGGATGGTCCGCTCCACCGCCGAGGAGGTCGTGAAGAATCTCGTGGCGTACAGTGAAATAGTGACTACCGGAGTCTGACGCCGCGATCTCCGAGAGATAGATGTTGTGAGGCGGATTCCAGTTACCCAGGCAGTCGTCTTCGCCGCAGCGAAACAGCGGTTGGGGAATGACGAACCAGTGGACCCTATCGAAGTTGCCGCGCAGGCCGGAGCAGACCTCGACTTCTTGCCAAGCCGTTCGATAGGCAGCGGGAGGTTCGACCTCGTGCGTCCCAGGAGGAGCCGCCAAGGGGTCGAGGCAGCCGACGAATAGGGCCGCGGCGATCGGTGAGAGTGAGTACTTCACAGGTAGTTGCTGCTGCCGCCTAACGGAATGCGCTGAGTTGGGATGAAGCGGCTGGCCATCCACGACCCGTGGTGGCAACATCGCCCCACAACCTTCAGACGCGCTCTAGGGCGCAAAGGGGAGGGCCAGCCGCCATGGATACGATAGGGCTTGATCTGTATCAGCGCGAGAGCCAGCTCTGCGTGGGGCACGCGGACGGGACCGTCACGGAGCCGCGGATCGTCACGAGGCGCCTCGAGACGGGCGGGAGAAATTGATTCAGCTGAACGGCAAGTCTGCTGTGGGCTTGACGCGGGGCACCGTTTCACAGAAAGCTGCGGCTTGCGGCGGCCGCAGACAAGAGGAATTCCTTCCGACAGATGTGGCCGCCCCGGTCCAGCAGCTTCAAGCGCAGGTTAGGCGCCAGCTTTTTCCCTAGATCATCGACGAGCCTCTCTACGGGATCCTGATGGTAAAGGGTACTCGTACCCGCTGGGCGATACTAAAGGTGAACGGCACCCTAACCAGCGTTCTGACGGGAACGCCGCCCCGCATGCCCGGCAGATAGTGGCTCTTGGTTATCAAGCGTGGATTCATATACTAAGTGCAACAGATCCCCCAACGAGTACGGTGACCTGCGGACCCGGTAGACTTCAGTTCTCCTCCAAGAGAATGAAGACGCCCATGTATCCACAGATCACCGCCCAGGAAAGATACACCATTGGCCTCCTCCGCCGGCACGGGTTGTCGCCGGCCGCGATCGCCCGGGTTCTCGGGCGGCATCGGAGCACCATGCTGCGGGAGGTGCGGCGCAATCGAGCGCGGAGCGACGGGACCTACCGGCCGCAGCTCGCCGACTGGTACGCGCGGGGCCGCCGGGCACGCTCGCGGCGGAACAGCCAGTTCACCGCGGCGGACTGGGCGCGCGTCGTGGCGTTGGTCCGTGAGGACTGGAGTCCCGAGCAGATCGCGGGCTGGCTCCAGCGTCACCGGATCCTCGAGATCAGTCACGAGACGATCTACCGGTACCTCTGGGCGGACACACGGGCGGGTGGCCAGCTGTATCAACACCTCCGAGGCGCCCGGAAGCGATGCCGCAAGCGGTATGGGGCGTACGACAGCCGGGGCCGGCTCGCCGGGAAGCGCCCGATCACCGCGCGACCGGCCGGCGCGGAGCAGCGGTCGCGCTTCGGGCATTGGGAAGGGGATACGATGCTGGGCGCGGGCCAGGCCGGCCCGTGCGTGCTGACGTTGGTGGAGCGCAAGTCCGGGTCCCTCGCGCTGGGCAAGTTGCCGCGGCGCACCGGTGCAGAGGTGAACCGACGCGCCCACCGGCTGATCCACCTCCAGCCGCATCCCGTGCGGACCATCACCGTGGACAATGGAACGGAGTTTCATAGCTACGCGGCCCTGGAGCGCGTCACCGCCACACGCTTCTACTTCGCCACACCGCACCACGCCTGGGAACGCGGGACCAACGAGAACACCAACGGACTGCTCCGCCAGTATCTCCCGAAGCGCGCGAGCATGGCGCACTTCACCCAGCACGACTGCAATCGCATCGCGAGCAAGCTCAACCGACGGCCGCGCCAACGCCTCGACTATCGAACCCCGGAGGAGTGCTATGTCCCCTGACGCTCAGTGTGGCACTACAAACTTGAGTTCAAGCAGCGCCGCTCCCGACTTCGCTTGGCAACAGCCGAGCGGAATGGTGAATGGTGAGGATCTCGACGATCTCCGCACCTCGGCGATAGATGATGCGGTAAGGTGGCCGGAGTATCTCGCGGATCCCAGGGTCACCGCGTTCCGGAACTATTCGGCCGATGTCGGGGAACGCGCGAACCCCAGCCGCGGCTTCGTATAGGTCTTCGGCAATTTGGCGTGCATAGGTTGGGGAATCGCGCCCGATGAAGTCTCTGATTGCTGCAAGATCAGCTGCCGCCTGGAGTGTCCAGCGAAGGCGCATCAGAAGCCTAGACGAGCGCGAACCTCTTCATGACTGAGCGTTTGGCCAGCATCGGCCTGAGCTAGGCCGCGCTCAATCTTGGCCAAAACGTACAGACGCTCCATAGCATCCTCGACGGTTGCCCCGGGAGGGAGCTTCTCTACGGCGTCGCGGATTCGTTGCTTGGTCGATGATTCTGTCATCTCAGCCCTAATTGGACACTGGGTCAACGGGAAACTAGGAGGACGAGGAGGCGTTGCGCCAGTCCCTTGGCAAGACTACTGCGGCGCTGTCTAACGTAGTGCGCTTAGTTGGGATGAAGCGGCTGGCCATCCACGAACCGTGGTAGCAAACATCGCCCCACAACCTTCAGACGCGCTCTACGGCGCAAAGGGGAGGGCCAGCCGCCATGGATACAATAGGGCTTGATCTG
>JBGQFX010000063.1:0-17170 GCA_041497135.1 Gemmatimonadota bacterium
ACGGCCGTGCGAGTAGCGGCGAGGGCGCGTTGAATCGACGCATCCGCGGTGCGATTGGCCTGGAACGAGGTGACGCCGAACGTGACGCCGAGCACCACGGCGACGAGCAGTGCCGACGCGACGAAGATCTTCCCGGCGAGCCCGAAGCGGACGCCCCTAGTAGCGTTCGCGTCCGGCATTCGTGGGATAGTCCTTGCCGAACTTGTTCTTGTGGGGTTGGGCGCGGAAGCCGCGCGCGTTGAGCGTGAGGACGAGGTCCGCGAGCCCACCGGGGCCGACCGTCACGTCTTTGACGACCTCGATCGGCGCGCGCTCGTGCCAGACGTGCAGGCGGTAGGTCCCGGGCTCGACACCGGTGACGGTGAACTGGCCGTCGGCACCCGGTTGGCCGAAGTGGTGCGTGCCCATCACCTGAATCAGGGCGACCATCCGCGGGTGCACGTTGCAGAACACGCGCACCAGCCCCGGGTGCTTGAGGGTGACCGACTTCCCTTCGCCGCGGCCGTACAATCCCAGATCGAAGCTGTTCGAATCCGAGACGGAGAACACATTGTGGTCGAAGGGATCATGATTCGGGAACGCGACCGTCGAGCCGGTCGGGACGACCAGCACGTGCGGCGAGAACGTCTTGTCGCTGATCGTCACCTCGAACCGCGCAGTGGGGGCGGTGATTCCACGTCCCTCGAGATAGACCACGGCGTCCCCCAGGTCGGGGGACGGCTTGTTGTCCTTTTCGAGAATCGCAACCCGGCCGCTCACCCACCCCGCCTGGGCGCCGGCGGGACCCGGCCAGGCTGCCAAAAGAACGGTGTAAGCCCCCATCCACCATCGCACGCAGCGACTCCCTGTTGCGTCCACGGGCGCTCAGCTTAGTCTAATCCCATCGATCTCGCCAGGAGTATGACCCGCATGCGCCGCTTCGTGCCGCTCGTACCGTTCCAACTCGTTCCCGCGGGGGCGCTCCGCACTCTGGCTCGACTGGTTGGAACGGCACTCGTCGCCCTCGCGATCCTCGTCCGTCCGGCCTCGGGACAGAACCCACCTGCCGACACGACGCACCCAGCCGCGCGCCGAACCGTCGAATTCTCCGGGTTCGTCCTGGTGAACGGTTTTTACAGCAACGCGCGGACGAACAACAGTGACGTGCCGCAGCTCGCGGAGGCCGACACGACTGGCGCCGCGGGCAGCGGCGGGACGATCCGCCAGACCCGGCTGGGCGTCTTCGTCAGCGAACCCGATGTGTTGGGGAGCACGTTCTCCGGAGAAGTGGACGTCGACTTCTTTGGCGGCCAGCAGCCGAGCTCCGGAGGTCGGACCTTCCCGTTGCTGCGGATGCGGCGCGCGCTCGGCACGCTGCAGTGGACCCATGCGCAGCTGCTGTTCGGGCAGGAATCGCCGCTCGTGGCCGAGCGCTCACCGCGCTCGCTCGCGTCCGTGGGGTTTCCCGATTTCGCCGGGGCCGGCAATCTGTGGCTCTGGTTGCCGCAGGGCCGTGTCACGTTCGAGACGGGTTACACGCTGCGACTCGCCCTGCAGGCTGCCGTCCTCGCCCCGGCGGCCGGGGTGGCGCAAACGGCGTTCGCCACCCAACTCGACTCCGCCGAGCGGAGCAAGCGGCCGTCGTTCGAGGGACGCCTGCGGATCGGGTGGGGCCCGAGCGACGATCCGAGCGAGATCGCGGTCGGCGGACACCTCGGCTGGCTCAAGGGACTGGACTCGACGACCGGGGATACGCTGCTCGTCTCGAAGGCCGTGACGGTGGATGCCCGCATCAAGATCGGATTCGCCGAGCTCATCGGCGAGGCGTACACGGGGCAAGCGCTGGCCGGGTTGGGCGGGGGAGGAATCGGCCAGAGCGTCGGCGCGGGAGGCGTGCCGGTCCGCACCAAGGGGGGCTGGGGACAGCTGAATATCCGCCCGATGCCGCACGTCATGTTCGGCGGCGGGTGTGGTCTCGATGACCCGGACGACGCGGACCTTCCGGCGACCGGACGGTTGCGCAACTTCGTGTGTGAAGGACACGTCGTGTGGCGGCCGCCGGGCCCGCTCGCGTTCGGGTTCGAGTACCGCCGTTTGTCGACCCGCTATCAGGGCGGAGATTTCACGGCGAGTCACCTGAACCTGGCGGCAGGGTATCGGTTCTGAGAAACTTGTAGCTGATACCGATGTCAGGCGAAGAGGTGCGCCACCGGGCAGGCAAAGCCCGGCAACACGTCCTCGCCCTCCAGGGAATCGTTCTGTCGGAGCACCGAGAGGCTTCCGTCTTGGCGGTAGATACGGATCTCCGACCGCTCGGGATCGACGAGCCACACGAGCTGCGTGCCAGCCGCGAGCCAGTCCGCGACCTTGGCGAGGATTTCGGCTGCTCTATCGTCGGGTGACAGAATCTCGGCAAGGAGATCCGGGGCCAGTTCGGCGTACCCCCGTTGCGGGATCTGGTCCGCGCGCTCCTGCCGCACGAACGCGACGTCGGGGGCTCGAACCGTATCCGGGTCCGAGGCGATCT
The DNA here is from genome assembly GCA_041497135.1 of Gemmatimonadota bacterium. Classification (GTDB taxonomy): domain Bacteria; phylum Gemmatimonadota; class Gemmatimonadetes; order Gemmatimonadales; family GWC2-71-9; genus DASTHG01. The sequence continues at coordinate 2,507 of JBGQFX010000063.1, forward strand.
TGAAGCCGGTGTCTTGCGCGAACACGATCCCCAGCCCGTGCCGACGGACAAAATCAGTGAGATGGTAGCCGAGCATCGCGGCGATGGCTCCGTGACGTGTGCTCGGTGGCTCCCGCACGATCAGCTGCCCCCGGACCAGCTCGACCTGCTTTCCCGGGAGCGAGATTCGCTCGACGTCTGTGGCCGTCACCGCAGAGGGATGCTTCACGCCAGAGAACATATAGCCGCTTCCGGGTGGCCGAAACGAGAGAAGGTGGGATTCGCCCATCAACGGCTGATCAATGCCAACCTGTGTTATGGGCGCCTCCCCTTCCCTTTTCCCCTCCGTTCTGATTCTCTTTCCGGCACTCAGACAGGAGGTCGCGATGGATACCGTCCGCAGAGTCGACTACTACTACGCAACCGCGCCCGACAAGGCGGGCGAGGGTGCCCGGATGCTGGGCGTGTTCCGCGCGGCCGGCGTCAACCTGCTGGCCTTCCACGGGTTCCCGAGCGCACGCCGGACGCAGCTCGATTTCGTGCCCCAGGACGGCGCCGCACTCGTGGCGGCGGCGAAGGCCGCCAAGATCAAGCTCAGCAAGCCGAAGGCCGTCTTCTATTTCGAGGGGGACGACCGGGTCGGCGCGATGGCGGGGATCCTCGACAAGCTCGCCGCCGCGAAAATCAACGTCACCGCCACAGAGGCCGTCTCCACGACCAGCGGCCGGTTCGCCGGGCTGCTCTGGGTCGAGCCGCGCCATGTGAAGCAGGCGGCGCAGGCGCTGGGGGCGTACTGACGGTCGAGACTCCAGAATACTCAACGCCCCGCCGTGGTTGGGTCACGACGGGGCGTTAAGCAAGACCTTCCTCTAGCCGCCGATGCAGCGATACACGAAGTCTCTGCTCGCAGTGACTTTGCCGTTCGCGTTCACGGTCACCAGGTAGTTGACCACCAGCAGCAGGCGGGCGCCCGCGGCGTTCGTGTAGAACTCGTGTTCGTTGATCTTGTTCACCATCCCATTTCCATGGACGAGGAATATGGCAATGGGCTGAGTGTTGGTGGCGTTGATCGTCCACACGGTTCCGGATGTCTGTCCCACCAGGTGGACCGCGGGATCGTAAAAGAACTTCAGCGTCGTATCCACGTTACCGGAAGGGGTCGTGGTCGCATACAACACGTAATTGATCGTTCCGGTGAAGAGGACGATCTCCCCAATCCTGGGGTTGGCAGTGCAATCGGCAGGACCATCAACCTCCTCGAAGCTGCCCGTGATTTCACTGTGTGTTGCCCCGAACTGAGGGCGAACCGCTCGGTCCAGTGCAACGGGCTGTCGCTCGCAGGCGACCAACAACAGCGGGAGCAGCGTGAGCGGTAAGCAACGCATGCGACACCTCCATGGAAGTGGGTGTACCACGGGATTCGAACTCATGCGGGCTCGCGTTCGGCGGCCTCCGCTCGACTTAGTGGTTCAGTAGCCCGCAGAGCACCGGGCGCTCCGGGAACCCCTCATGATCCGGATGGGGCCCGTGCATGGCGACCAGCGTGATCCCACCGTTCTGATCGAAGAAGAACTCGACTGTGCCGGCATCGAGCAGCTGGGTTCCGTCAGGCAGCTTGAGGTGGAGCAACAGGCCGTACTGAACGAGCCGGGAGGTACCGTCGGAGTTGAAGGTCGTCTGGTCCGGACCGTAGCTGGGGCCGAAGACCGTGTACCCTGTGACCGAATTGGAGATGTAAACGGTCAGGTTCCAGACGTTCCGCAACTTCGTGATGTTGCCAGCTGGATCGATCGTTTCGATGATCGTGACGGTCCCTTTGAACTGAAAAACCAGATCATACCCTTCGTCACAGGAAGCCAGCACGGCGGGGCCAAAGCTGCCGTCAACGTTTGGGAAGGTCTTCGTGTGGGCTTGCGCCGCGGCCGTTTGCTGCGCGGTGATGATCGGCGCCGAGGGGAGATTACGGGAGTCGGGGTTGCAAGCGGCGAAGAGGGCGAGGGGCGCGACCAGAATCAGGTGCCGCGCGACAGTCTGGCTCATGGAACCTCCAACGGATCGGGTTGATCACCACTGCGGCGCGCCACTCACGGCGCGCTGAGTGATCCGTTGGACGGACATGGACTGCTCGTTTGCTCTCGAATCGCGGCGGGCCGGCGGTCAGGGACTCGACGCGCGCGACCAATCGGGCTCGGTGGCGCCAAACGGGTCGTCGGTTACCCGCGTCAAGCCGGAGCCATCGGCGTTCATGAGGTAGATCTGCGCATTGCCGGAAGATCTGCCCTCGCTGCTGAAGGCGATACGCTCACCATCAGGGGACCAGGAGGGGAAGAGGTCCACCGCAGGGCCGCTGGTCAGTTGCCTGACGTTCGACCCATCCGTGTTCATGACATAAATGTCGAAATCTCCAATGTAGATTGACGCCCTCGCATAGGCGATCCGCAGGCCGTCTGGGGACCAGGCAGGTGTCCCGACCGCGAATTGTCCGTTCGTCAGCCGGATCACGTTCGAGCCGTCCGCGTTCATGACATACAGGTCCGAGAGCGTCGAGTCAGTCCCCCTGACGAAAACGATCCTCGCGCCGTCGGGAGACCACGACGGCTTGGCGTCCTCTCCAATTCCTACCGGATCAGTGAGTCTCGTGACCCCCGACCCGTCGGCGTTCATAGTGTACACCGCACTGTACCCTTGCTGCGTGCATTGGGGGTTCATGCACGTCCAGCGCGCGAAGGCGATTCTCGTACCGTTGGGCGACCATGCGGGCCATGACTCACCCGCCAGAGAGTTTGTAAGTCTCGTTAGGCCGCTGCCGTCGGCGTTCATCACGTAGACCGCATTCTCCCCGGCGAGACCGTAGGCCTTGTGTCGACCGCTGATGAACGCCAGACGGCGACCATCGGGCGACCACGCTGGTTCGTCCGTTCCGAAGTTCCCGTAGTCGTCCACCAGGAAGGTCGCTCCCGTGCCGTCCGGATTGATCGCGTAGATGCCTTGGTAGGCGCCTTCGTACGATGCTCCGCCGTACTGGGTGAAGGCAATCTGGCTCCGCCCGCTCGGCCCGGCGGCAGTCGTGAACCCCACGCTGATTGGCTCAGCGAGCGGATCGCCGCTCAGGTCACGGACCGCGCTCGTGACCACGAGCGTGTAGGTGACGTTCGGCGCCAGGAGCGCATCCGGCACGAGTACGGCCCTGACATGCATCGAGTCGCGCAGGTCGAGGTGGGTCGGGACACGCGTCGACCCATCCAAGAGCTGGATCGAAGCCGTCGTCAGTGTCGTCGAATCGATCGGCTCGCTGAAGACGACTACGACGGCCGCGTTGAGGGGCACGTCGCGCTTCTTAGGCGGGGGGTCGGTGCGCACGACGACCGGCGGGCGCGTCAACGGCACCGGGATGACGATGTGGACCGGTGCGCCAGGTTCGAACAGCTCGACGTCGACGTCCAGTGAGTCGCCGGGGCTCGCCGCGATCGTCACCGGGTCGAAACCGCCCGCGATGATCAGCGCCATCTCCGTCCCGCCGGTCCGCCGGTTGCGAATCGTGGCGATGTTACCGCCCGGCACCGTTCCCGGTCGCAGCGACACGTAGGCCGAGCCGTCCCCGATGACAACGGCCGAGAGGGCCCCCGAGCGCTGCATCGCCGCAGCCGGCTGTGTCGGGTCCGAAACGATCATGCCTGCGGGTGAACGTCGATCGCCGATTCCCGTACTGTCGCCGAGACACCCCGCGAGGAAGGCGGCGGTCCAGAGCGCGTTGAGCCGAGCAGCCCGCGTCGACATCGCTACTGCTGGCCCGTCACGACGGTCACGGTGATCTGCCCACTGACGTCCGCAGTCGCGGCACGGATCGTAATAGACCCGAGCCCCACCGCGGTGACCACTCCCGAGCTCGATACGGTGGCCACTCCGGGATCATCACTCGACCAGGTCAGCAATCGTCCCAGCAGCACGTCGCCGTTGGCGTTGAGCGCCTGGCCCGCCAACGTCGTCGTCGCACCGATGATGATGGTCAGGGCAGCCGGTGCGATCGAAACGGAGGCCGGCGGTCCGGACCGCACCGCACTCCAGCGGCCGGAAGTAGTGCCGCACCGCACACTCCCGCCGATCGTGGTCACGGAGTCGGACGGCAACCCGGCAGTGAAGCCGCAGGCGGCGTTGAACGCGAACGCCGTGCTCGAGAGCTGGAAGTTGGAGACGGGCACGAGTCGCAGGCCGACTCCACCACAGGACGTCGGAACCAGGAATCCAGCCGTCCCTCCAAGGCTGCCACTATCCGAGGTGAAGAAGAATGAGCCTGTACCACTGCAGACGCGCGTGCGCGGATTACCGAAGGTGAGCCTGGCGAGCCAGTCTCCTTGGAGCGAGGCGATAACATCCTCGGGTCGCACCACGCTCACCGTGGCGCTCCCCTCGCGCCCATCCACGGTTGCGGTGATCGTGGCCGACCCGGCGCCGATCCCCGTAACGAGGCCGTTCGTGTCTACGGTCGCCACGGTCGCGTTGTCACTCGTCCAGGCAATGGGCCGTCCCGTGACGACGAAATTGTCCGCGTCCAGCGGGGTCGCGGACAACTGGGCTGTCGTCTGGATCAACAGGACGACCGGATTGGGGCGGACGATCACCGAGGCGACGGAGCCCGTCGTCGCCGTCGCCGTGAACACGACGCCGGTCAGCTGGGCGCTGCCGTCCGTGATGGTCGCCCGTACCTGCACGGTCCCCAACGCACCACCCAAGGTCAGACTCACCGATGCGATTCCGGAGGCATCGGTCGTCACCCGGTTAACCGAAAGCGCAACCCCGCTCTCCTGCGCTTGCGGGTCCAGGATCCAGTCGACCGTGACACCCGACACCGGCGTCCCGACTGTATCTGTTACCAATACGCCCAGGGGCTCCGGCAACGCCGAATGGACACTATCGGATTGCCCGTCGCCGCCCGCGATCGCGATGAACCGTTCGGCCCGGCGCGGTGGCGGCATCGACCCTACGCGAGACCAGGCTGGAGCGAAGCCGTCACCAACCCGCGTGAGCCCAGACCCGTCCGCGTTGATCACGTTGATACCAGAATCCTCGTACACGATCATCCGGCTATCGGGTGACCACGCGGGCCGCTGCCCCTCTAGGGTGAGCTGCACGATCCCGGTCCCATCGGGATTCATGAGATAGATCGCCCAACTGTCGGGCCACGTTGAACCGTGCTGGAATGCGATCTTGGTGCCATCGGGCGACCACGTCGGCATGCCATCGTACCCGGCATTGGTCAGTTGCGTGAGCCCAGAGCCATCGAGTTGCGTCACCCAGATGTGCCGATCGGGCCCTGCGAAGACGATCCTCGCGCCATCCGGGGACCAGCTCGCGTGGGAGCCGTTCAGCGTGACCATCGTGGCGCCGGAGCCGTCGGCGGCGCTCATGACGTAAATGCTGCTGAAACGATCGAAGGCGATCCGGCGGCCATCGGGCGACCACGCTGGCTCGCGATCGTCCGACTCGTCACTCGTCAGCTGCGCGAGACCAGAGCCGTCCCAGTTCACGACGAAGATGTCTCCGTGGTCCACGGCTCGAGCCCGGTCGCTCTCGAACGCGAGCTTCGTGCCGTCCGGCGACCACGCGGGGTCCCAGTCACCGCCGGACGTGGTCACGGTTCCGATCGACGAGCGGTCGGCCGTCATGACCTTGATGCCTCCTGTGGGCGCGTCCAGGTAGGCGCCCGAAGCGAAGGCGATCAGGCTCATCCCTGAAGGAACCACGGCACTGGAGACGCTGATAGCCGCCGTATCGCTGACGCCTGCGCTCGTCACGATCACATCCGCCGCGCCCGGTCCCTCGCCCTTCACCAAGCCGGTCGAATCCACCGTCACGACGTTGACATCGTTGCTGTGCCAAGCGATCGGGTATCCGGACAGAACCTGGCTATTTGCATCCCGGAGGGTCGCAATTAGCTGCACGGTTTCGCTGACCACCAGGATCTCGGATGGCGGGGTCACGGTGATCGACATGACCGGAGTCGGACCGCAACAAGGATTGTCGGAGCAGGCGGCGAACCATCCCAGGCCCCCAATTGCAGTGAGTGCCATCCTGCGCCGCACGCCGGCGGGTTTCCGCTTCATCGCGTCCACGCCGGCATGCCGTCGAACGCCGGGTTGTTCGTCAGCCTGACGACCCCGGACCCGTCGGCGTTCATCACGTAGATCTCCATGTTACTATCGCGATTGCTCGCGAAGGCGATCTTCGTGCCATCCGGCGACCACGCTGGCCTTCCTTCGGTTGCCGAGTCGGCGGTCAGCGCCGTGATCCCCGAGCCGTCTGCATTCATCACGTAGAGGTCGGAGACGCCACTCCGGGTGCTCAGAAACGCGATCTTCGTCCCGTCCGGCGACCAGGCTGGGCTAGCGTCGTACGCGGGGTTGTTGGTCAGGTTTGTGACGCCGGTGCCGTCGGCGTTCATCACGAAGATTTCGCCCATTCTCCTAAAGGCGATCCTCCCATCCGGCGACCACGCCGGCTCCCGGTCTGACGCGCGGGGGTCATAGGGCGTCGTCAACACGACCAGGCCAGTGCCGTCGGCACTCATCACGATGATTCGGTAGTAGAAGATATAGCGGCAAGTTCGCGGATTGTCACAACGGCCAACCTTTTCAGCCGCCGCGATCTTGGACCAGTTGCGGGACCAGGCCGGGTCGGCGCGACCGAAAAAATTGTTGGTGGGACGGACCATTTCTGTGACTTGGGAGCCGTCCGCGTTCATTACGTAGATGTCTTCGACCGCGCTGGACACGTTGGGGCCATAGTAAAACGCGATCTTCGTGCCATCAGGCGACCAGGCCGCACCGTTGGCATTCGCCGAGCAGTACTGGTCGTTGCTGTTGATCAGCTCCACGACACCCGAGCCGTCCGTATTCATGGCGTAGATCTCGCGACAACCACCCCGGTCGCTGGTGAAGGCGATCCGGCCTCCGGGAACGAAGGTGACGGCGATGGCTGCGGTGTCGCTGATACCACCGCTGGTCGCGATCACGGCGGCGGAACCCGCGCCCACTCCTTTCACCAGTCCAGTGGAATCCACGGTTGCCACCGAGACATCGCCGCTGCTCCAAGCAATCGGACCGCCGGACAGAACCTCGCCTTGCGCATCCCGGAGCGTTGCGGACAATCGGACCATGTCGTAGGCCGCCACAGTCGCCGACTCGGGAGTGACAACGACCGATGCCACCTGGCTGACCGTGATGGTGGCTGTATCGCTCTTGCCATCGACCGTCGCCGAAATCCTGGCGATTCCAGCGGCCACTCCAGTGACCATCACCGGGGCACTTGACTGACTCGGGGCCACCGTCGCGACGGTCCGGTCGCTGCTCGACCAGGTGACCAGTCGCCGGTCGAGGTCTTGCCCGTTCGCGTCCCGGACCGTGGCGCTGAGCTTCACCACGCCGCCCAAGGCGACTCGGGCGGACTCGGGCGTCACCGTCACGGTCCCAACGGCAATCGTGGTCACCGCGAACGGTGCCCGGCCGCTCTGCCCATCCACCGTCGCGGTAATCCATGCTCCACCCACCGCGACCGCCGTCACCAACCCGGTCGCCGACACGGACGCGACACTTGGATCGCTGCTGCTCCAGGTGACGGAGTGCCCCACGACCTCGACGCCCTGCGCATCCCGCGCCGTGGCGGTGAGCTGGAACCGCGACCCAAAGGACACGACCGTTGCGGGGGTGTCGGCGGTCAGGCCGAGTGACACCCAGGCGACTGAGCCCACCAGAGTCGTGCCGGTGGTGAAGTCCACGGTGTCAGGGGCAGCGAGGGGGTCACCCTGGAGATCCCGCACCGCCCGCGTCACGTGCAGCCGGTAGTCGGTGTTCGCATCGAGCGGCGCCGCCGGCGCGAAGACAGCCGTTGTCGCGGTTCCCTGTAGCAAACGCACCGTGCCCGCTATTGCAGTCGTGCCCTTGAGCAACTGTACAGATGAAGAACTCAGGGTGCCGCTCGAGACCGGCTCGCTGAACACGATCGCCAAGGCCGCGTTGAGCGGGACGTCTCGCTTGCGAGGCGGCGGCTCGGTGCGCACGATGACCGGCGGCCGGGCGGCGGCGACCGCGACCCGGACCTTGAAGAGGGTGGCATTATCGGCGTCGGTGACCGTCACCTCGATCGAGTCCCCCGCCTCTGCCACGACCGGGACGGGATCGAACCCACCGTCCGCCACCGCCGTGGTCACGGAAGCGGCGTCGCCCACCCGGCGCACGACCGCCCGGCTGCCGGCCGGGACCGTGCCGGGAGCGAGCGACACGTACGTCAGGTCGTCAGCGGCGCCGGGAGCCACGCCCAACGCGGCCCGCGTGCCTGCTCCGAGCGCGGCTGCCGGGACCGGGTTCGACACCATCACGCCATCGGGCAACGGCGCAAGAATAGAGGGCGGGCCGCCAGGACTGTCGGAGCAGGCGGCGAACCAGCTCACTGCTACGAGCGCGCCAAGCAGGCGCGTTGAAATCCAGGGCGATTTCATATGACTTGGTCCATGTGACGGACACTGCCGGCGCACTTGCTCACCGACCAGCCGCCTCCCCATCCGCCCCGCCCACCACCACAAACCCCGCCCAGTAGAACGGATGCGACGTGGCCGGCTGGGCGAGCAGCGCGCGCTGTGCCGCGGCAAGCGCACCCACGGGGTCGGCGCTCCCCGCATATCCTTGGTAAAACCGCTCCATCAGCGCGGCGGTCGCCCAGTCGTCTACCGGCCACAGCGTCGCTACCACGTGCGCGGCCCCTGCATGGAGAAACGCGCGCGTGAGCCCGACCCAGTCGTCGCCGGCGGGAACGTCGGCCAACGCCCCTGAGCCGAGCCCCGTCTGGCACGCCGAGAGGACGACGAGATCCGCCGCAAGCTGCAGGCCAAACACCTCGTGAACCTCGAGCCGGCCGTCGTCTGATCCGCCGGGGGCCAGCTCGACGTATGAGAACAGCGGGTTCTGCTTGTTGAGAACACCGTAGGTGGCAAGGTGCAGCACACGACGGGTCGGTGCGTCACGCCGGAACGCCGCTTCGGTCGCCGCAGCGCCGGTCAACACGTCCGCTCCCGCGAGGCGCGCAATCGCCGCCACCTCCCGCCGCGACGCGGGCAGCGCATCGGGCCTCGGCGCGAAGGCCAGCACACCAGCCGTGCCCCGCCCCGCCTGGCGCTGTCCCAAAGCGAGCCACACCGAGGCCGACGGGGTCACCGACACCTCGTACCGCTCGACCAAAAACCCTCCCGCTCGCTCGCCATCGACCAGCGCCGCGAACGGCACATAATGCAGCTCGGCGTGGGGCACGAGTACCAACCGAGCTTTCCCCGTGAGCAGACGGGCATCCTCGAGCGGAGCGATCAGGTATCGATGCAGCTGGCGCAACGGGCCACGCCACAAGGAGTCGGTACGCGGCGAGCCGCTCGGCTCGATCGTGCCGCGCGCCAGCTTGACGAGTCGCGCGAGGTCGCGGTGGCTGACACCCAACTCCACCACCCCGATTGTGTCGCGCGTCACGACGAACGCCAGCGAGCCGGAGTCGCTCACCAGGTACTCGATGAACGCCTGATCGGGCGCCAAACGCAGCGCCACGTCCCGCCAGCTTGAGGTCTCAGTCGATACGAGGGCCGCGTGTCGCGGCGCGCGTTCTCGCATCTCGAGCAACAGCTCGCCGTACGCGTCCTGAATGCGCTGCAGTTCACCCACACCGTTTGGGACCTCTCCCCTGCTCCCCCGCTCCACAGCGTGGAGCGGGGGCTGCGGGGTGAGGTCCTGCGTCAGCTCGGCGATGCGCCGGCGCAGGTCCTGCTCGCGCGCGACGAGATCCGCGGCCGTGTCCGGTGGAGCGGACACGCGGCCCCTCGTGAGCAGCTCGAGCATCTCGCGCGCGCGCAGCCGCTCGCTCGCCTCGAACGCCGCGCCGGGCCGCCCGCGGGCCCGTTCGGTGAGGGCGAGTTGGGCGTACACATCCCATTTGTCCGCAAAAAACCCCGAGCGGCGCTCCGCCAGCGTGAGCGAGCGGCTGGGGCGCTCGACCTCGGCTATCGCGGCGCGAAATTCACGCGCGGCCGAGTCGGACTCTCCCTGGGCGCGAAACGCCAGGCCGAGTCCCGCTTGGAGTCGCCAGCTGACTTCGGGCACGACCCGGCTCTCGACCTTTCCCAGCGCGGCGCGAAACAGCGATTCCGCGACCGCGGGGCGCCCCGCTGCCGCTTCGAGGGCGGCTCGCTCGCCCACCGCGGCGGCCGTTCCGACAGGATCACCGATGCGCTCGAGGTCGGCGGCCGCGCGAGCGACCTGACCTCGAGCCGCTCCCGTGTCCCCACGCGCGAGTGACAACTCGGCAAGTGACAGCCGTGTGAGGGCGGCCGCCCGCTGACTCCCCGCAGTGCTCTGCGTGCGTAGCGCGGTCTCGAGCAGCGTCTGCGCCCGGGAGTAATCCTCGCGATCGAGAAACAGCAGCCCGCGCCCCTGCTGGGCCTCGGCTTCCCCTCCGACGTCTCCCGCCTGGCGGTACAGGAATTCCGCCCTCGCATAGAGCCGCTCGGCTTCGGCGAGACTGTTCAACTGAACGGCGAGATCGGCGCGCGACAGCGCGATCCCCGCCCGGATGTCCACCGGGACCGCCGCCGAATCGGCGCGGCGCTGGACGCGGCGCAGCTCGTCCAGCGCACCCTGCATTTCCCCCTGGGCAGCGAGCGCATTCGCCAGCTCGCGTCGGACGGCCAGGGCGTCGGTTATCGGCCCCGTGCGATCGTAAATGGAGAGCGCTTCGACCAACGTCGCACGGGCAGCGGGATAGTCGCCGCGGCGCAGCTCGAGCTGCCCCAGACCGTGCAGCGCGTCCGCGACGTCGGCCCACTGCTCGCGCGCACGCCAGGTTGCGAGCGCGTCGCGGTACGACTTGTCGGCACGAGCGAAATCCCCGGCGAGGCTCGCCAACCCCGCCAGGTTGACGAGGTTCGTGGCGGCGACCTCGTCGCGGCCGTCCCGTCGGTTGATGGCCAACGCGGCCTCGAACTGCCGGCGCGCTTCGTCCTGATCCCCCACGGTCTGCGCCAAGAGGCCGAGGTTGTTGTACACGGAGGCGATGCCGCGCGAATCTCCGATGCGCTCGCGCAGCGCCAGCGCCCGCGCGTAACGCCCGCGAGCGGTGGCCAGGTCGGCGCGATCGACGCTCAGATCGGCGAGCGACCCGACGGCGTTCGCCTCGACGCGCAGGTCTCCGATCCGCTCGGCCAACACGCGAGCGCGCTCGAGGTACGCCTCCGCGCTGTCGGACCGGCCTTCCTCGACGAAGCCGGCCCCGATGTTGCCCAGCACCGCGGCCATTCCGGCCAAGTCGTTGGCCGCTGTGGCGCGCGACAACGCACGGCGCCAGATCGCGATCGCGGCGCTCGGGCCGTCCCGCCCGAATGCCGCGATGCCCGCCCGTCGCACGCTGTCGGCCCAGAGCTTCCCTGCCCGCTGCTCCGGCGGCCAGGCGGCGAAGCGCGCCACCTCACGGACCAGAAACGAATCCTGCCACGCGACCGCGTATGCCGCTGCCAGTTTGCTCGCCTCGGCCAGCTGGTCCCGACGTAGCGCTTCGGTGATCGCTTCGCGCACGGCCAGCGGCCGGGACCGCGTCTCGACGACGAGATCGCTTTCGGGCAAACGCAGCGCAAGGAGGCGCAGTGAATCGGCCCCCGGCGACTGCGTCACGAACGCCGCGACCACGAGCGGCCCGAATGCCATCACCGGGGCGCGCCTCCTACGATCGAGAACTCGACGAGTCGCGACGTGGACCACCGATCGAACCCGATGCGCGCCTCCACCATCCACACATACGACCGGCCGGGAACGAGCCCGATCGAGTCCGGCAGCGTCGCCACCGTGTCGGCGAGCTCGGCTTCATAAACCGGCCGGCCTCCTGTCTCGAACAGGGTGACGCGGTAGCGGTCGGCGCCGGCCAGGGCCGTCCACTGCAGGACACTTGCATCGGCCACCGCGCCGACGGGCGACACGGGGACGGGCGCGGCGGCCGTGACCGGCGGCCCCCGGTGACCGGGGCCACCGTCGTCCGTCTGTCGCGGCCATGCGAGGACGAGCAGCAGCACAGCCGCAGCCGCGAGTGGAAACGCGATCCGATAGAAGCGCCGCCGGCCGGCGCCCTCGATTGCTGCGACCTCGCGCGCCACGCCGGGCGCGGCGAGTGCCCGCGTGACCGATGCCACTGCCCCCCGGCAGCGTGCGCACGCCGCCAGATGCGGCAACACCGACGTCCGCGCGGCCGCATCGAGTGTCCCATCGGCGAGCGCTGCGATCGTGTCATCGTCGAGACACTCGGGGGTATCCCGGATCGGCGTGTCGAACAGGTACCGCCGCAGCTTGCGCGGATCGGGGCCGGTCATACGGCAAAGCCCTGCATCGTGGTCGATCTCTCGCTCCATCGGGTTGCCGTCTTGAGACGGCCGCGAGCCTTGCGATTGCTCATAGGTCCTCCCGCCGGATGCCGGACCGCTCGAGCTGTGCGCGGACGGCGGCGATCGCACGGTACACCCGATTGTAGACCGCCTTGGCGTTGGGCAGTCCGAGGGTCCGGGCGATGTCCGCCGCTGGCAGTTCCTCTATCACATACAGCTCGAGGGCCACACGGTCCTCGGCGCTGAGCGCACCGAGAGCCTGCTCCACCAGCGCACGACTTTCGGCCGCGATCGTGGGTTCAGGCGTTTCGGGCTCGGTTTCGTCAGGTGGTGCTGCGCCCAATTCCCGCAGCACACGGCCGCGCCGCCCGTCGGTGACGGCGCGGTAGGTCGCCCGCAGCTCCGAGAGGAACTCGCCAAAGGAAAGCGCGGGCGCATCGCCGGTGCGGATCAGCTCGAACGTTTCGACGTGGCTCTTGTGTTCGAGGAAGACGTGCTCGAAGATGCGGCGCCTGAGAGGGGGCAATCCATCGGCGACGGTGGACAGACGGCGGCGTCCATCCCGGTGGCGAAACCAGTCGACGGTGAGGTGGCGTACGACGGTGACGAGCCAGGTAGAGAAGCGGGCGCGGTGGTCCGGTTGCGCGACGTACTCCCGCAGCCGCCGCAAGTCGTCCTCGCGCAGGGCCTCACACACCCGCGCGAAGACGTCCATCACATCATCGTAGTCCTGGGCGTAGTGGCGGATGGCCGCGAAAATGAGGCGGCGATAGCGGGCGAGGAACAGGTCCCACGCGGGATCCGGCCCCCGCTGCAGCGCGTCCACCCAGTCGTCCATCAGCAGCTTTGCGGGAGAAGGGGCCGGATATAGCGGTGTCAGGTGTGAGGTGCCAGATGTCCTGCGCCTGTCCGCTTTCGGGACTCTCCTTCCCACATCCGGCCAAAACGCCGCTGCGCGGCCCCGCGGCCCCCTCGTAACCCGCTTCCGCCAAACCGTTTGCCTGTCGCCTCCCTGGCATAGGCCGTGCTTTCGCAAGGGGTGCTCGCTCGGTTCCTTCTTTAATAGAGGTCCGTCGTGGACATCGCCCGCGCCCCGGTCAAGAATCGCCGTCGCCTGTGGCAAGCCGGGATCGGTGGCGGCGTCATCATCCTCATCACGCTGATCCTGTCGAGTCTGAGCCCCGCCGCGCCGTCGATCGAGGGCGGCACGCCGTGGGTCGATTCGGTGCGCAAAGGCGAGATGCTGCGCGAGGTGCGCGGACCGGGCACGCTCGTGCCCGAGCACATCCGCTACATCACGGCGCTCGCTTCGGCGCGGGTGGAACGCATCCTGTCGCAGCCGGGTCAGATCGTGCAGCCCGGGACGCAGCTGCTCGAGCTGTCGAACCCGGACGTGCAGATCCAGGCCCTGCAGGCCGAGCAGCAGCTCACCGAGGCGCAGGCGCAGCTCGTGAGTATGCGAACCAACCTCCAGAACCAGCGGCTGACCCAGGAAGGCCTGGTCGCCACGACCCGCACGGAATTCGAGAGAGCCAAGCGCGAAGCCCTGGGCGCCGACACGCTGGTGGCGCACGGTCTGTTGGCGCGCAACGACGCGGCGCTCGCCAAGGACCGGGCCGAGGAGCTCGCAACCCGCTTCCGGGTCGAGCAAGAGCGGCTCGAGCTCATGGCCTCGACCATCGACTCCCAGGTCGCGGTTCAGGCATCGCAGATCCAGCGGCTGCGGGCGATCGCGCTCTTCCAACAGAACCGCGTCCGCTCGCTGCAGGTACGCGCGGGCGATCCGGGCATCCTCACCGATCTCTCGCTGCAACCCGGCCAGTGGGTCACCGAGGGGACGATCCTCGCGAAGGTGGTCCAACCCGGAAAGCTGAAGGCGGTGCTGCAGATTCCCGAGACGATGGCGAAGGACGTCACCATCGGACAACCCGCGGCGATCGACACGCGCAACGGCATCATCCATGGACACGTGAGCCGCACCGACGCCAACGCCACCAACGGGACCGTTACGGTGGACGTGGCTTTGGACGGGGCGCTGCCGGCCGGGGCGCGCCCCGATCTATCGGTAGATGGGACGATCGAAGTCGAGCGGCTGCGCAACGTGCTCTATACAGGCCGCCCCGCCTATGGGCAGCCCAACAGCACCATCGGGATGTTCAAGGTGACCGAGGGCGGCCACTACGCGGTGCGGGTTCAGGTCCAGGTGGGCCGGACCTCGGTGAACGCGATCGAAATCGTCCGCGGGCTCGAGAAGGGCGATCTGGTGATTCTGTCGGACATGTCGCAATACG
>JBGQFX010000064.1:0-16884 GCA_041497135.1 Gemmatimonadota bacterium
GTCGAGCCGCCGGACGTAGAGCTGCGTCGTCTCGTGCCGGCGCGCCACGTACGCGAGCGTGGCGCCGTCGCGGGAAATCGCCAGCGCCGGCTGCCCCTCCCCCCAGAAGCTCGGCGCGAAGAAGTCGAGCGGCGCCGAGACGGGCAGCGCGAGATTGAGAAAGTGGAGCGGCGCCTTAGCCCGGCCACCCGGGCGCAACAGCAGCACTCCAAACAGCGCCGCCGCTACGACCCAGCCCGCCAGCGCGCCGAGCGCCCACTGGCGCCGGCGCGGCGGTTGCGAGACGCCGGTCGCTGTGAACGCCGGCATCGTTTCCGCCATCCCGGCGTGCGCCAGCGCCTCGGCGAACGCCCCCGCGCTGGCGAATCGATCGGCCGCCAGCTTCTGCAAGGACCGATGCACCGCCGCCTCGACGTACGGCGGCACTGTCTTCCGCTGTAAGGCGAGCCGGCGCGGCTCCTCGGTCATCAGCTTCGCGATGATCGTTTGCGCCGACGGCCCGGTGTGCGGTGGCTCGCCGGCGAGCATCTCGTACACGACGCAGCCGAGCGAGTACACGTCGCTGCGCGGGCCGACCTCTCGCTCGGCGGTGGCCTGCTCGGGGCTCATGTACTGGGGAGTCCCGAGCGAGAGCCCCGTTTCGGTCAGCCGCGCCCCGCCCGCGTTACGCACCGCCAGCGCGATCCCGAAATCGGCGACCAGCGCCGAGCCTTCCTGCAGCAGGATGTTTTCCGGCTTGATGTCGCGGTGGATCACGCCGTGGCGGTGCGCGTAGTCGAGCGCGGACGCGATCTCGCGCGCGATGCGGACCGCCTCCTCCACCGGCAGCTGCGTTTCACGCCGCAGCCGCTCGCGTAGCGACTCGCCTTCGACATACGGCATGACGTAATACACGACGCTGTCGGCCTGGCCGGAGTCATGCAGCGGCAGGATGTGGGGATGCTGGAGATTCGCGGTGACCTTGATTTCGTTCAGAAACCGGTCGGCGCCGAGGACGGCAGCCAGCTCGGGCCGCAGCACTTTCACGGCCACGCGGCGGTCATGGCGGACGTCCTTGGCGAGGTAGACCGTGGCCATCCCGCCGGCGCCCAGCTCGCGCTCCACGGCGTAGCGGCCCGCGAGGGCGCTACGCACACGGTCCAGAGTCTCGTTCACACCAAGACTCCCAGCTGTGTCAGAGGCTCCACCCCGCCCGATACGTCGGATTGATGTACTCGGCCGGCACCACCGGGCTCGTGATGTCACCGGTCTGCGGGTTTACCTCGATGGTCCGACCCATCCGCACCGCGAGACAGCCGAGCAGCACCATCTCCGTGAACGCGCCCGAGTAGCGGTCGAACGCGGAGCCGGCGGGCGCGCCGCCCTTGGCGGCCGCGATCCACTCGGCGTACACGCCCGCGGAGCGCGGGTATTTCTGCGGCACCGGATGCGCGGTGATGTCGGCCATCTTCGCCGCATCGAGCAGCGTCGGATCGTCGGCATACGTGCCGGCGACAAGCTTCCCGGCGGATCCAATCCATAGTTGCCCGCCCCCTGAGTCGGGGGGCCACGCGGCATCATCGGCCAGCTCGGGCGGCCGCGGCGGATACACCGCCCCGTCGCGCCATATGACCTTTACTTCCGGCCGGTTTCCCTTGGCGGGGAACCAGTAGGTGATGCGCGACGCGGCCGGCGCCGTCTCCTTGAACAGCGGCGTCGATTCCGGCTCGATGCGCGAGGGAAGCCCTAGATCGAGCGTCCAGAACGACGCGTCCATGATGTGGCACGCCATGTCGCCCAGGGAGCCGGTGCCGAAATCCCACCAGCCGCGCCACTTGAACGGCGCGTACGCCGGATGATAGGGCCGCTCGGCGGCGGGTCCGAGCCACAGATTCCAGTCGAGCGTCTGGGGTGCGTAGTACTCTTCCAGCGGACGGTCGATGCCCTGCGGCCACCACGGCCGATTGGTCCAGAAGTGGACTTCCCGCACGGCGCCGATCGCCCCCGCTTCCACCCACTCGCGGATCAGTCGCGTCCCATCGTGCGTGTGTCCCTGGTTCCCCATCTGGGTCGCGACCTTGTACTGCTTCGCCGCCTGGGCCAGCGCGCGAACTTCGCCGAGCGTGCGCGCCAGCGGCTTCTGGATGAAGGCGTGCTTGCCGAGCTTCATCGCCGCGAGCCCGGCGGCCGCGTGCGAGTGGTCCGGGGTCGAGACCGTGACCGCGTCGATGTTCTTTCCTTCTTTATCGAGCATGTCGCGGTAGTCACGATACCGTTTGGCTTTGGGGTAGCTCTGGAACGCATCCAGGGCCATGCTCCAATCGACGTCGCACAGCGCGTAGATGTTTTCGCCGGCGACGCCGTCGATGTCGCTGCGCCCTTTTCCACCGCAGCCGATGCACGCGATGTTGAGCTTGTCCGACGGCGCCACAAACCCGCGTCCCAGCACGTGGCGCGGCACGATGTGGAACGCCGCTCCCACCGCCGCCAGGTCCCCTACGAACCTCCGTCTGGAGATGCGCTTCCGAGCCATATACGGTTTCTCCTTACGTCGTTGACCCTACGTCGTTCGCCCTATGCCTTCGCCGTTGCGTTCTTCGGCCGGAACAGCGCTGCGAAAAAGATCAGGACGACCGCGGCGAACCCGGCGGGAAGCACCCAGAAGCTTCTCCACTGATCGAGCGTGAGGCTGGCCGCGCCGCCCAAGATGCGGTTGTACACGTTGCCGGCCACCTGCGCGCCGATCAGCATGCCGATGCCGTAAGTGACCAGTACGAGGAATCCCTGCGCCTGGCCACGCACCGCGGGGGTCGACTTCTTGTCCACGTAGATCTGGCCGGTCACGAAGAAGAAGTCGTAGCACACGCCGTGGAGCAGGATACCGATGAGGATGAGCCAGAACACCGCGGCGGGGGCCGCGATGGCAAACAGCGCGTACCGCAGCACCCAGGCGCCCATGCCCACCATCAGCATGCGCTTCACGCCGAGCCGGGCAAACATGAGCGGCATGAGCAGCATGAAGCCGACCTCGGACATCTGGCCGAACGTCTGCGTCGCCGCGATCCTGGTCACTCCGGCATCGCCCAGGAAGAGCTGAGTGAAGTTGTAGTAGGCTGCCAGCGGGATGCACAACAGCAGCGAGGCGGCGATGAAGATGTAGAACGGGCGGCCGCCGAGCTGGGCCAGCGCGTCGAGGCCGACGATGCTGCGCAGCGAGACCCGCTGTCCCGCGCCCGGCGGGGGCGTGTGCGGCAGCGTGAAGCAGAAGAGTCCGAGCAGCACACTGGCCCCGGCGGCGGTGTAGAGCGGCATCGCGGTGCGCTCCGGGACGGTCGACGCCAGGCCGCCCAGTACCAGACTGATGAACAAGCCGGCCACGATCCAGCCGATGGTGCCGAACACGCGGATCAACGGAAACTGCTTCTCCTGTGACTCGATGTGGTGAAATGCCAGGCTGTTCGCCAGGCCGAGGGTCGGCATGTAGCACAGGTTGTAGAGCAGCAGGAGCAGGATGAAGACCGTAGGCGCCCCCGTGGCGCGGGGCACGGTGAACATCACGACGCCACCCAGCAGGTGGAGTACGCCCAGCACTTTCTCCGTCGCGAAGTAGCGGTCGGCGACGAGCCCGAGGAAGAACGGCGCGATGATGGCCGCGATCGGGTTCACGGTATAGGGCCAGTGCGTCAGCGTCTCCATCCCGTGGTGGGTCATATACACGGCGATGGTCGTGTACCAGGCTCCCCAGATGAAGAACTGAAGGAACATCATCGCGGATAGTTTGAAGCGAGTGCCGAACATGACGCTCCCCTGGTTGGGGTCAGTGCCTGCCGACGACCGATGACTGACGACCGACGACGCCTATGGCAGCACGCGAATCTTGATATTCCGGAACGCCACCCGGTCGCCGTGGTCCTGCAGGCCGATGTAGCCTTCCGCGTTACGACCGTAGTGGGGATGCGGGGCGAACTTGCTCTCATGCACCCGCATCTCCCAATCGGGGCTGTACAGCTCGTACTGCAACAGGCGTACGCCGTTGAGCCAGTGCTCCACGTGGCGCCCGTTGACGATGAGGCGCGCCTGATTCCATTGGCCCGCCGGCTTCACGATCCCCGACGGTGCTTCGTAGAGACCGTAGTTGGCGCCTGCAGAGGTCAGTCGCGATTTGCCGTCGGGGTGCCGGGCGTCGTCCAGCACCTGCATTTCCGGCGCCGTCCAGTAGATGGCATCGTCGTCCTCGCTGGCCCGGTAGAAGATCCCGCTGTTCCCCACCGGGGCGACGTTCCAGTCGATGGTCAGCTCGAAGTTCTTGAACTGCTGCGTCGTGACGATATCGCCCGCGCTGGCGACGCGGGTGATCGCGCCTTCGACCACTTTCCATCCTTCGGGGACGGTGGTCTGCTTGAAACCGCGCCACCCCGCCATGGTGCGGCCATCGAACAAGAGCCGCCAGCCGGCCGCGCGGTCGGCGGCGGAGAGCGTGTTGGGAGCCTGGGCAGCAGCCGGAGCCCAGATGGCGGCGCTACAGATCAGGACGGCAATGAGGGAGCGTAGAGTGGTTGTCATGGGCTTCTAGACTACGCTCCAGACGGAGATTGGGTAGGCACCGCGGGACGACCGGCAAAGGCATTGACGTAATACCATACTACCATAGATTATGGTATCGTAATACCAAATACTGATCGATGACAGGAGCGGAGTATGTCTGTGGTCACCGTGTCCCCCAAGTTCCAGGTCGTCATCCCGCGCGCCATTCGAGAGGCCCTGGGGCTCGAGCCGGGACAGAAAATGCAGGCGCTGGAATACCAGGACCGGGTCGAGCTGATCCCACTCCGCCCCGCCAAGGCGCTGCGCGGGATCCTCCGCGGGATCGACACCTCCGTGCCGCGGGAGCCGGATCGAGAGTGAACCTGGTCGACTCCTCTGCATGGCTCGAGTACTTCGCCGACGGACCCAACGCCGGGTTCTTCGCCCCGGCCGTCGAAGCACCGGCACGCCTGGTCGTGCCGTCGATCACCATCCTCGAAGTGTTCAAGCGCGTCATCCAGCAGCGCGGCGAGCGCGAAGCGCTCCACATCGTCGCCGTGATGCAGCAGGGCCCGGTGATCGATCTCGATGCCCGAATCGCCCTTCACGCCGCCAAGCTGGGACACGAGCTCAAGCTGCCGCTCGCCGACAGCGTTATCCTCGCCACCGCCCAGCAGGAGAAGGCGACGATCTGGACCCAGGACGCGGACTTCGAGGATCTCGAAGGCGTGCAGTACCGCGCGAAGCGGTAGAGGGAAGGGCAGCTCGGCCAACAAGTGCGCCCTGAAGGGCGATCCCGAACCGCGTCCTTGAGGACGCCGATTGCGGCCGAGCCGGCGCATCAGCGCACGGGACACCGGAGCCTCTGCGAGACGTGAAGTTCGGAAGCCACCGGGAGAAACACTGAGGGGCCGCAGGTTTCCCCGCGACCCCTGAGGCGTGGCGGCCATCACCACGCAGCACACTCGCAATGTGATCCAAGTATCTGCTCGGCCGCCCGCCGAGTCAATGCCAGGGTGCGGGTGGAGAGATTCGAACTCCCACGGGCTTGCGCCCCGCACATTGCGAGTGTGCCGCGTCTACCAGTTCCGCCACACCCGCACCGCCGTCAGGCAGTCGGCGGCCACCAGTTGCTGCGACGCGACTCGGCAATGCACGATGCCGCTGGCCGACATGAGAGTGCAACGTTCCACGGGCAATCCTCTCACCCAAGTGTTGCGGATGGGACCGGAAAAACGCAGGTTGCTCTCACGTCCGTCCGGAGTAGAATCCCCATCGCGCCATGCTCTACCGCCTCCTCGCCGATCTGATCGTGTTGCTGCACTTCGCCTACATCGTCTTCGTGATAGGCGGCGCGTTCCTCGTGCTGCACCGACACTGGTGGATGTGGCTCCATCTGCCCGCGGTGGCGTGGGGCGCCTGGATCGAATTTTTCTCCAAGACGTGCCCCCTGACGCCGTTCGAGAACTCGCTGCGTGCCCGTGCCGGTCAGGCCGGTTACTCGGGCGGGTTCATCGATCACTACCTCACGCGCGCGGTTTATCCGGAAGGGCTCACGGCGCGCGGGCAAATCGTGATTGGAGCGTTCATGGTGCTCGCCAACCTCGCGCTGTACTGGTGGGTGTGGCGGCGCGCCCGGACCGGCTTGTGAGCGTTCCCCTCGCGATCGTCGCGACCCTGCTCGCGCCCACCTGGGCGGCGCAGGATTCCGTCGCCGCGCCAGAGCGCTACACGCCGGTCGTCGCAGTGCTCGAGCGGATGGTCACGCGGGAGATGGCGGACAAACATCTTCCGGCCGTCTCGCTCGTCCTGGTGGACGGCCAGGACATCGTCTGGGCCCGGGGCTTCGGGCTCGCCCGCCCCCGTGACAGCGTGCCAGCGTCCGCGGCGACCGTGTATCGCGTCGGGTCGGTGTCGAAGCTGTTCGCCGATATCGCGCTGATGCGGATCGCGCAGCAGGGCCGCCTCGACCTCGACGCGCCGATCACCCGCTATCTCCCGGAGTACCTGCGGGACTCCATCCTCGCCCCCCTCGGTATGACCCACAGCGCCTTCTTCGAGCCGACGGCGGACCAGGCGCCCGATCTCGCAGCCGCCTTCATGTGGGCGTCCGATGGCCGCCGCTTCCCCGCGCCCATGTTGCGTCGCAACGAGCCGAGCGGGGCGCTCTATACCACCGTGACGGACCTGGGACGATTTCTCGTCGCGCTGTTCAGCGATTCGAATCCGGTGGTGCATCACTCGACGCTCGAACGCATGTGGGCGGAGAGTCTTGGTTTCTTCGTGTCCCGGTTCGACGGCCACGCCAGAGTGGGGCACGACGGTGCGATCTACGGATTCGCCACCACATTCGCGGCGCTGCCCGATGATCGCCTGGGCGTGGCCGTCGTGACCACGCTCGACGGCGCCAACGTCGTCACCGACCGCATCGCCGACGCCGCGCTCCGAGCCATGCTGGCGCTGCGGGCAGACCGGACCATCCCCGAACCTGTGGTCACCGACTCGCTGCCGAGCGGGTTCGCGCGCCGGGTCGCGGGGCGTTATCGCCGCGGCAAGGGGGCGGTCGACCTGCTCGAGCGCCAGGGCGAGCTGTGGCTGTCCCGGGATGGCAGCGTGGTGCCGGCGCGGGTGCGCGCCCTGGGCGACAGTCTCACGTTCGACGATGTGCTCGCGTTCGGCGGGTCGGTGCGGCTGCCGCAAGACCGGGTCGTGGTCTTCGGCGACAGCTTCACACGCACCGCGGACCCAGCCCCGCCCGCGCCTCCCAAACGGTGGAATCGATTCTTCGGTGAATACGGCTGGAGCTACGAAACACTGTTCATCTACGAACGCGGCGGCCGGCTGCACGCGCTGATCGAGTGGGTCGAAGATGATCCCCTCACCCACGTGTCGGACACGGTGTTCGCCTTCCCCTCATCCAGCATACACGTCGGAGAGCGCGTGACCTTCCGGGACGCCCGCGCTGGGCGTGCCACCGCGGCGGTAGCCGGGGCGGTCGTGTTTCCCAGACGGGAGATCGGTCCCCAGGACGGCGGTCAGCTGCGCGTCACCCCCCTGCGTCCGGTCGCGGAGCTGCTGGCGGAGGCGCAGACTGCCACTCCACCTGCCGAAAGCGGTTCGTTCCACGCGCCCGATCTGGTCGACCTCGTGAGCCTCGATTCCACAATCCAGCTCGATATCCGCTATGCCGGCACGAACAATTTCCTGGGCTCGGTCTTCTACGCGAGCGCGCGTGCGTTCCTCCAGCGCCCCGCCGCCCAGGCCCTGCTGCGCGCCCACCACCGGCTGCGCGCGCTGGGCTATGGCCTGCTGATCCACGACGGGTATCGTCCGTGGTACGTGACCAAGACGTTCTGGGACGCGACACCGCCGGAGCAACGATGGATGGTGGCGAATCCCGCGCTCGGCTCGCGTCACAATCGCGGCTGCGCGGTGGATCTGACCATCTACGATCTGCGCACCGGGCGGCCGCTCGACATGGGCGGCACTTACGATGAGGCGACTGAGCGCTCGTTCCCCGACTACCCGGTGGCGACGGACCAGGAGCGTTGGAACCGCGAGCTGCTGCGCCAGGTGATGGAAGACGAGGGGTTCACGCGCACCGTCGACGAGTGGTGGCACTTCGACTATCGCGACTGGCGCGCGTATCCGATCCTGAACCGCTCGTTCGCCGAGCTCGGGGCACTGTGAAGACGGCCCTCATCGCCGGCGCCACCGGGCTCGTCGGTCGCTATTGCCTGGCCCGGCTGCTCGACGAGCCGGCCTACGGGCGGGTGATCGCGCTGGTGCGGCGTCCCCTGCCGCAAACCGATACCAAGCTCGAGCAGCAGGTGGTCGACTTCGACCGGCTCGGCCTGGCGGGAACGGAATTCCCCGCCGCCGACGACGTGTTCTGCTGCCTCGGCACCACGATGAAGACCGCCGGCTCCGAGGCGGCGTTCCGGCAGGTGGATTTCGTGTACGTCGTGTCGCTCGCGAGTCAGGCGCTCGGACGAGGGGCGAAGCAGTTCCTGCTGGTGTCGTCACTCGGGGCGAACCCGAAGTCGCCCATCTTCTACAGCCGCGTCAAGGGAGAAACCGAAGCGGCCATCGCGGCGTTGCCGTTCGAAGGACGCCAGATCTTCCGTCCGTCGATTCTCCTGGGCGAGCGCGCCGAGATCCGGACGGGCGAGCGGGCCGGGATCGCCGTGATGCGCGGCATCTCGTTCGCGATGCTCGGGCCGCTGCGCAAGTACCGCCCGATCGCGGCGGCCACGGTGGCCCGGGCCATGGTGCGCGTCGCGCTCCAGGCCCCGCGTGGCGTGAACATCTACCAATCCGATGCGATCGAGCGGCTGGGCCGCGACTAGCGGCACTAGCTATATTGCGATTTCCAAATCCGTTTTAGCGGGGAGTGACATGGCAAACCCGGTATTGAACGACAAGGCGTTCCAGCGGGCCGACCAGCTGGTTCAGGCCAGCAGCGAAGTGATGTCGGTCGAGGGAACCATCAACAAGACGGCGTTCCTGCTGCTGCTGGTCGCCGGTGGGGCGACGTGGGTGTGGACCCGGTATTTCCAGACGCTCGATCCAGCCACGGTCATGCCGTATCTCATGGTCGGCTTGATCGGCGGCCTGGGCGCCGCTCTGGTCACCATCTTCCGGCCGGCCTGGGCCGGGATCAGCGCACCCGTCTACGCCGCGGCGCAGGGACTGGCCCTCGGCGCCATCTCGGCGATCTACGAGCAGCAGCTGCACGGCATCGTGTTTCAGGCGATCGGGCTCACCTTCGGCGTCCTGGCGGTGATGCTGCTCGCCTATCGCAGCGGCCTGATCAAGGTCACCGACAAGTTCCGCCTCATCGTCGTCGCGGCGACGGGCGCCGTCGCGCTGCTGTACCTCGTGTCGATCGTGTTGTCGTTCTTCGGCACCACCATTCCGTTCATCCATCAGGGCGGCACGTTCGGGATCGTGTTCAGCCTCGTCGTGGTCGGGATCGCCGCGATGAACCTCGCGCTGGACTTCGACTTCATCCAACGCGGTGTCGAGCACGGCGCGCCGAAGCCGATGGAGTGGTACGCGGCGTTCGGGGTGATGGTGACGTTGATCTGGCTCTATCTGGAGATCCTGCGGCTGTTGTCGAAGGTGCGCCGGCGCTAAACCATCGTAACCACATCGAACGGCGGGCGTTGTTTGGCCCGCCGTTCGTGTTTCAGGCTCTACTCTCCTCACCGAGATTTCACGACCGCTTCAACGCCGAACACGTAGCCTAACCGTGAAGTTCGTGTATGCCATCGGCGGAGGAGTCCTATGAGAGCGAAAGACCTGATTGAAGGCGCGGTCGAGCATCTGCAGACCAGCGCGAGCGTGAAAACCGTCTACGGCGCGCCGATCACGGCTGAGGGCAAGACCGTGATTCCCGTGGCGAAGGTCGCCTACGGCTTTGGAGCCGGTTCAGGGAGCGGCACGCACAACAAGAGGAAGGCCGGAAACGGCAAACAACCGGTCGAAGGCGAGGGTGAAGGAGCGGGTGGCGGTGTCGCGGCCCGGCCGGTGGGGGTGGTCGAGATCAGCGAAGCGGGAACCAAGTTCGTGCAATTCGGCGCGACGAAGAAGCTCGCGTTCACCGCTCTCATCGGCGCCGGGATCGGTGCGGTGCTCGGCTGGATTCTCGGGCGCAAGGGAACGCGGGCCTAGGCATCGTCCGCGTCGCGCAACCGCTCCAGCTCGCGGCGATCACGCTTGGTGGGCCGGCCCTTCCCCTCGTAGCTGGGGGTGGGGGCCGTGCGCAGTTGATGGGCCAGGCGCTCGCGCGCGGCCTTGCCCTCCGGGTCCTCCTCGTAGAGCATCGCCGCCTGCTTCGCGGGACCGCGCCGCTCGCTCAGTAGGAGTACCCGGACCAGGAAGGCAAAGGGAGGTTTGCGCACCCGCAGCCGATCGCCCAAGGCCAACAGCTTCGACGGCTTAGCAGGCGCCCCATTGACCTCGACCCGCCCGGCGCTGATCGCCTGGACGGCCGCGGCGCGGGTCTTGAAGAAGCGGGCAGCCCACAGCCATTTGTCGAGGCGAATGGCGTCTTCAGTCATCGGTAATCGGTCAACGGTCGACACCCGCGCTGACAGCATCCTGCTGGCGCACTCGACGAATAAGGGCTCCAAGCATGCGCTTTACCTCGATGATCGATATTTCAAGTTTGGCATGATCCTGTTGCGCAAGGAAGCCGAGATCGACCGAGAGAACCAACTCGCACTCCAATTCGGACGCTGAACCCAAGGCGATGTGCAGAAATCGCACCAGTTCGCGACGACTCCCGCGACCACAACCCTCGGCGATGTTCGCACAGATCGATACGGCTGCGCGGCGGATCTGGGCGATCAGCCCGTAACGTTCGGTTGTAGGGAATCCCTGAGTGTGCCGATAAACCTCGAGACTCACGGCATGTGCCTTCTGCCAGACCCGGAGCGCTCGAAAGTTCTGCATCGATCCCAGGGTAAGTAAGTAGTGGTTCCCGAGTGACATCGAACGTACGCAGGACCGGCCCGAAATAGCGCGGTCGCCGATCGCAGCGGCGACCGACGACCGATGACAGAGTACTGATTACGGAACTACGCCTTTTTCAACCTCACATCCCCGCTCCCCGTCTCGATATGCAGCCGCGCCTTCCCGTCGCCGATGCGGCCTTCGACATGGTCTTCCTGAAGTTTCGTCACGGTGACCGGAATCCCGCCCAAGTCGATCTCGCCCGAGCCGGTGTCGAGCAGCACGCTCGCGCCGTAGTCGCCCGGGAGCGTGACATTCACCTGCCCCGATCCGGTGTTGATGTCGATCGTGCCGCCGCCCGCCACCAGCTCCAGGGTGACGTCGCCGGAGCCGGTTTCGATGGACAGGTCCTGGGACCGGACGGCAGTGGCGTCCGCGTTGCCCGAGCCGGTGTCGATCTTCAGACTGCGCGCTTCGGCGTGGTCCAGTGTGACATCCCCGGAGCCCGTGTCGATGAGCAGCTCGTCGCCCTGGGCGCGGCTGACCACGACGTTGCCGGATCCCGTATCCAGGTTCAGGTCGCCCGTCGCGTCGGTCACGCGCACGTCGCCCGATCCCGCGTCCACCATCAGCGAGCCGTGGATGCCGCTCGCCGTCACGTCGGACGAGCTGACGTCCAGGGTGAGGTCCCCATTGACGTTGGTCGCCGTCATCTTCCCGACCGCGAGGTAGACGGCGATACGCTGGCCGGGAGGCACCAGAATCCGGAGGTCGGCATACGCCTCGGTGCCGGAGCCGTCACCCGAGATGCGCACGCGATGCCCGCGTCCGCCGAAACGGTGCTCGTCCCCGCTGAAGGTGCCGTCGTCACGCACGTCGAGCGTGGTGCTCGAGTGACGGCCCATGACCGGGTAGACGATGTCGTCGTCGGGGTAGATCACACGAAACGTGGAGCGACCGCCGATGGGATCGGTTTGGATCGCGAGCTTGGACGCGTCGGCGCCACCGCGGGTCACTTCCACTACCAGGCCGCCGGCCGGAGCGCCTTCCACGCGCACCTGGCCCACGAGATTGTAGACGACGACGTTGTCGCCCGCGACGGTGTAGCGCTGGGCTGCCTGGCCCGACGCGAGCGTCGCAGCGACGATGCTGAGGGCGCCGCAGAGAATCATGGTACGCATCGGAAGCTCTCCCGAGACGGTTGATGGGGACCCACTATGGACGGGTCGACGTGCCAAAGGGTTGCAACGCTGGTTCGCGCGCCGCTTTCCAGCGCGGTACCTTGCAGCCGCGCATGCGTTGAACCGGAGGAAACGTGTCGGATTGGCAGATCTGGATCGTGGTCGCCGCCCTGCTGCTCGTGGCGGAGATGTTCGCGCCCGGGTTCTGGCTGGCCAGCGTGGCCGTGGGCTGTGGCGCCGCGGCGGTTGCCGCCCTGCTCCCCATCGGTCTGTTGGGCCAGGTGCTGGTGTTCGCCGCGACGACGGTCGGCAGCCTGTTCGGGCTGCGCCCGGTGCTGGTGCGGCGCTTCCTCCACGCCCGCGGGATGGAGGTGCGCACCAACATGGAGGCCCTGGTGGGCAAGTCCGGCGTGGTCACCAAACGGATCGATCCGGTGACGCGCGTGGGGCGCGTGGCCGTGGAGGGGGAGGACTGGCGCGGCGCCTTGCTCGAGGGCGGGAGCGCCGTCGAGCCCGGGACGCGGGTGATCGTGGTGCAGGTGGACGGCAGCACCCTGGTGGTCGAGAAGGAGGTCTGACCCGATGAACTATGGACTGATCGTCGTCGGAGCGATCGCGCTGGTCGCGATCGTCATCGTGCGCAGCACGATCGTCATCGTGCGCCAGGCGCAGACGATGGTGATCGAGCGGCTCGGCAAGTACAGTCGCTCGCTGTCTTCCGGAATCAATCTCATCATGCCGTTCTTCGACCAGCCGCGCGCCATCGATTGGCACCAGGCGATCAGCCTGCCCAACGGCGAGACGCTGACGCGGCGGTATCGGTCGCCCATCATCGATCTGCGCGAGAGCGTGTACGTGTTCCCGCGCCAGAACGTGATCACCAAGGATAACGTGGTGGTCGAGATCGACGCACTGATCTACTTCCAGGTCACCGATCCGGTGCGCGCGGCCTACGAGATCGCGAACCTCCCCGACGCGATCGAGAAACTGACCCAGACCACGCTGCGCAACGTGATCGGCGAGCTGGACCTGGACCAGGTGCTCTCGTCCCGGGAGCACATCAATACCAAGCTGCGCGAGATCCTCGACGACGCGACCCACAAGTGGGGCGCCAAGGTGGGCCGCGTCGAGCTGAAAGACATCAACCCGCCGCATGACATCCGCGAAGCGATGGAAAAACAGATGCGCGCCGAGCGAGACCGGCGCGCCGCGATCCTCACCGCCGAGGGCAGGAAACAGGCGGCGATCCTCGAGGCCGAGGGCATCCGCCAGTCGGAGATCAACAAGGCGGAGGGGGTCAAGCAGGCGACGATCCTCCAGGCCGAAGCGGTGGCGGCGGCCCGGCTCAAGGTGGCCGAAGCCGAAGCCATGGCGATCGAGCGCATCACGCAGGCCATCAAGGGGACCGGCGGCGACCCCGCCCGCTACCTCATCGCCATCCGCTACATCGAGGCGCTGAAGGAGATGGTGAGCGGGCAGAACAACAAGGTCGTCTATATGCCGTACGAGGCCACCGGCGTGCTGTCCTCGCTGGGCGGCATCCGGGAGATGCTGGCGGGGCCCGAGCGCAAAGCGTAGGCGTGCCGCCGCTCACCATCCTCTCGGAAGAAGAGGCGATGTTCCGCGACGCGGTGCGGGACTTCGCCGCAGCGGAAATCCGCCCCCGAGTCGCGGCAATGGAGAAAGCCGCAACGATCGATCCGACGCTCGTCCCCAAGCTGTTCGAGCTGGGCCTGATGGGGATCGAGATCCCCGAGGCCCACGGCGGGGCGGGCGGCGGGTTGTTCATGACCACGATCGCGGTGGAGGAGATGTCCGCCGTCGACGCCTCGGCGGCCATCTTCGTCGACGTGCAGAACACGCTCGTCATCGAGCCGTTGCTGCAGTGGGCGAGCGACGACCAGAAGGCGCGCTATCTCCCCATGCTCGCCCGCGACACCGTAGGCGCCTACGCCCTCTCCGAGCCCGAATCCGGCTCGGACGCGTTCGGCCTCCAGACCAAGGCCAGCTGCCGCGGCCAAGGCTGGGTGCTCGATGGTCGCAAGCTGTGGATCACCAACGGCGCCGAAGCCCAAGTCTACGTGATCTTCGCCAACACCGACTTTGCCAAGGGCTACAAGGGGATCACGGCGTTCATCGTGGAGCGCGGCTACCCGGGCTTCAGCGTCGGCAAGAAGGAAGACAAGCTCGGCATCCGCGCCTCGTCCACGACCGAGCTGATCCTGGACGGCTGCGAAGTCCCGGCCGCCAACGTCCTGGGCGAAGTGGGCAAGGGCTACAAGGTGGCGATCGAGACCCTGAACACGGGCCGCATCGGCATCGGCGCCCAGATGATCGGCGTGGCGCGCGGCGCCCTCGACGCGGCCCGGAAGTACGTCAAGGAGCGCAGGCAGTTCGGCAAGCCGATCGCCGAGTTTCAGGCGGTCCAGTTCCAGCTGGCCCAGGCCGCGACCGAGCTCGAAGCGGCGCGGCTGATGGTGTACAACGCCGCCCGCTTGAAAGACGCCGGCCTGGAATACACACAGGAAGCCGCGATGGCAAAACTGTTCTCCTCGCAGGTGGCCGAGCGCGTGACATCGGTATGCGTGGAGCTGTTCGGCGGGTACGGGTACACCAAGGAATATCCGGTCGAAAAGTTCTACCGGGACGCGAAGATCGGCACGATCTACGAAGGCACGAGCAACATGCAGTTGAACACCATCGCCAAACTGATTCTCAAATAGGGGTTGTCCATGGTTCTAGCACTACTCGTCCTCGCTACGGCGGCGCCGACCCAGCAGTTCGAAGGCGTCGTCACGATCCGGACCATCCACCTGACATCGGACATCGTGACCGAACAAATCGGGGAAGCGGCGGACGAGCGTGCCCGCGACAAGCTGTTCGCCATGAGCCTGGAGCAGGTGGCGCAGGTCGGCGGCCCGGCTGACGCGAACGTGATGCAGTTCAAGGGCGGCCACATGCGCTCGGCGACGTTCGAGATGCCCGGGATGGGGCCGGCGTACATGCTGCTCGATGTGACCGGCGCGACGATGCGCACCGTCGCTCCGAGCAAGCGCGGCTACTACGAGTCGTCGCTGCGCGGCTCGACCCCGTCAGCAGCGGAGGAGCAGGAGCCGATCGCGATCACGCCGCTCGGGCGCACGCAGGTGATCAACGGCACACCGTGCACGGGATATCGCGTGACCCAGGGCGACCAGCTGTCCCACGTCTGGACCACAGACGACCCGGCGTTTCGCCAGCTCGTGACCGGCTGGCTCAACATGGCCGGGGAGGAAGACGCCGGCGTGCAGCAGGCCCGGACGATCATTGGGCGCTACGGCGCGCCGGTGATGACCCAAGAATTCGACGACGAGGGAGGCTACCGGATCGAGGTCTGGACGCTCGAGCGCAAGAGCCTGCCGGACAGTCTGTTCGTGGTTCCGGCAGGGTTCACGAAGCTGCGGACACCGGGGAACTGACGGGATCGGTCACGGCGCTTGCGCGTACAGCGTGGTGGCGGTGGACAGCAGCGTGAATCCCGGGGGCAACGGCGTGGACGCAAAGTCGAACGTGGACCCCTGAGCAAAGGTCACGAGAACGAACTGCTGACCCTGCGTCGGCACGAACCCGCTGGCCAACGTGACAGCAAAGGTCCCTCGGAGGGTCGCGATTCCCGAGACGGCGATCTGATCCTGGTCGACTCCGGGGTTCGATCCGTTGAGCTCGAATTGCATGGTGCCGGCCGCGGATAGCGGTAGGTCTCCCGTCCAGGCGAGTCTTCCGGTCGTGCCGAGGGTGCCCGGATATACCGTGCCCGAGACGTCCTGGAGTGTCACCGTTGACACATCGACGGTGCCGAACCCCTGTAGTGTGCCAGCGGTCGTGGTCAGGAAAGTCCCCCCGCTCACGACGAACTTGCGGCCCGTCGAGATGTCGATCAGGCCGCTATTGGTGAAGCTCGGGCTAGCCCCCGACTGAGTCACCGTGAGGTCTCCGCCCGATAACACGATCGAGCCACCGTTTGCATGCTGGGCGGAGACCTTGGTGAGCGTGAGCGCCTGGCTCACGGTCAGCGTGCCGCTGGCCTGGTTGTCCAGCTGCGCGGTCAGGGTCCGGGCCCCGCCAGTCGCCCCGACCAGCGCGCTGATGGTGCCCGTATTGGCCAGCGTCCCGGTGGTCACCAGGAGTTGGGCCGCCTGGTTCACATTGGCGTTGGTCAGCTCGATCGCCGCGGTGTTGGTGAACCCATTCAACACCGTGAGCGTCCCCGTCCCGTTGGCGTTGATCCCCTCCACCCGTATCACCGAGCCCGCCCCGGCCACCGTGGTCAGCACCCCGTTCACCGTGTTGCTGCCATGCACCAGCAGGAGCCCCTGGTTCGACAGCGGCGCGTTGATGGTCGAGCTGATCAGGGTCAGCGTCTGGGTCGGTGCGTTAGTCAGCGTCCCCGGCCCGTTCACGATCACGTTGTTGAGGTTCAAGCCCAGGGTGGCATTGCTGAAGCCCGCCGGGAAGTTGGCCGTCAGCGAGGTCAGGTCCAGCGTCCCCGGCCCGGCGATTGATCCCGCATTCTGATTCAGCGTGCCCCCGCTGATGATCCAGGCCAGACTCCCGCCGATCGCGACGGCCCCCGTGTTGGTAAAGCTCGGCGTGGTGCCGCTCTGGGTGAGCGTCAGATTCCCGCCGCCACTGAGGGTGATGGCCCCGCTGTTGGTATGGGCCGAGCTGCCCCGATTGAGCGTCAGCGCCTGGCTCACGGTCA
>JBGQFX010000065.1:0-16384 GCA_041497135.1 Gemmatimonadota bacterium
AGGTGGGGCGCGTCCCGCCGCTGAAACGTGTGCCCGTTGGCGACGAAGAGGTCAGGTCGTCCGTCGTTGTCGTAGTCGAAGAAGAACGTGCCCCACCCGACGAAGTCGAGGGTGGCCTGCCCCAGCCCGTAACGGTCCGCCTCGTCCCTGAATTTCAGCGCCGGGCCCCGTCGCCCGCCGGAGCGTGGCTTCAAGAGATTGGTGTACAACGCGTTCTCCTGGGCGATCCAGTGGGTGATGTAGATGTCGAGGTGCCCGTCTCCATTCCAGTCACCCACGGCCAACCCCATTGCGCTCCGGTAGTCCGCGACGTGGGCGAGGTGACTGATATCTTCGAACCTGCCGTTCCCCAGGTTCCTGAACAGCTGGTTGTCGGTGACGTCGTTCGCCACGTACAGGTCGGGCCAGCCGTCCTCGTCGAAATCGGCCCACGCCGCCTCCAGGCTCTTCCCTTGATCGCCCAGGACGCCGGCCCTGGCGGCGACCTCGGTGAACGTCCCGTCCCGGTTATTGTGGTACAGCAGGTTGCGTTCCGGCGGAAACGCGTTGGGATTGATGCTCGCGGGGTTCTCCACGTCGTATTGCTCTGGGGCCATCGGCTCGGGGGGGCGGGAGTACTTGACGTATCCGGTCACGTACAGGTCGAGAAATCCATCCCGGTCGTAATCGGCCCAGGCCACGCCCGACCAGAACCCTCTTTTGCCGCCGAGGCCCGCGGCTCGGGTGCGATCGCTGAAGGTGCCATCGCCGTTGTTGTGGTAGAGAACGTTCTCCCCGTACGTGGAGATGACGAGGTCGAGCCACCCGTCGTTGTCGTAGTCGGCCCATTCCGCGCCCATCCCCCAGACCCGCAGATCGACGCCGGCCTCCACGCTGACGTCGGTGAACGTCCCGTCGCGGTTATTGCGGTACAGCGCACAGCGCGCCGGGGACTGGCGCACCTCCGCGGAGGTCAGGGTGATCGGGCCGACCACGTTCACGAGGAACAGGTCCGGCCAGCCGTCGTTGTTGTAATCTCCCCACGCCGCCCCGGAGCCCATGTCCTCCGGGATTTGAGACGACCGCTGCCCCCAAAAATGGCGGAACTGGATTCCCGCGTCGTGAGTCACGTCGGTGAACGTGATCCGGGGATAGTCCGCCGGTAGCGAACGCGACAATTCGGAAGTTAGGCCTTCGACCTTCGCACCGGGCCGGTAGGCCTGCTCCGGTTTGACAGCAAGAAATACGATCGCTCCGGCAACGGCCACGAAGGCGAGCGCCAGCGCCACCGTGAGCACGAGCCGACGCTTCCGGCGCGGCAGCGCGGCGCACACGAGACCTATCGCCCGCCGTTCGGCACTACCTCAATGCTCTTGGTGTCCTGCGAGAGGACCGTCACCGGGGCGGTGATGCCGGCCGACTCGCCGAAGAGAAAGTTCAGGAGGAATTGATCGATCTTCCGGTACAGCAGCTTCGCCGAGACATCCAGTCTCACCACCCGCGCGGGCGCGCGGAATGCGAACGTCAATTGGGTGGGCGCGCGGGGCATTGCCCGGGGTCCTCTCAACGCCGTCGCGGGGTAGTGGAACGCGAATTCGGCTCGGTCCGACTGGCCGGGGAACAGCGCCCGCCGGTACCGCACGCCCACCATCTCCCAGAGGTTGTGACGGTCGATCAGTTTGCCATACTGATCCACCGGCTCCGCCTTGAAGATGAACGAACCCGGCGCGATGAAATGCTGCTTGTCCCTCTGCCCCGTTGCGAACACCACGTTGCCGTCTTGGTCTCGTACCACCACTTCGATCCACGACTGGATGATGTCCAGCGGCCCGGTGGGAAAATCATGGCCGACCTTGTTGTTGGTAATCGCCACCGCGAGGTGAACCTGCTCACCCGGCCGCACCCGCGCCGGCGCCACCAGCTCGATGGGAACGGCCGGGCCGGTGCGCCACTTGTCGGCGATCTCGGGGATATCGATCCTGCCCTGCAGCCACCGTTCCGTGAGGTTCGCGTGCTCCTGGGCGCCGTCGAGCTTCAAGGCCAGCGGCATGAACTGGTTGGCCGCGAGGAACTGATGGCTGCGGTGCTTCCCGTCGCCGGACGACCGGTTGTAGTCCAGGTTGTCGCCCCGCGCCGGGTCGTGCGAATCCTGCAGCGGCATGTGGCACTCACGGCATTCGATCGTCTTGCGCGGGTTGATCGTGTCGTTCCAGCGGCTCTTGCGCCAGTTGTCGTACTGGTTTTGCAGCTGCACCCAGCCGACGTGGTTGATTTCCTCGTCGATGAATTGTTTGTGACAGGCCGCGCAGAACTGCGGACTCTTAAACAGGCGATGCTCCAGTGAGCGCACGTGCTGCCTCGGGTAGGCCCGAATCAGGAAATCCCGCACCAGCCCGGCGCCGGCGCCCTCGCTCAGCTCGAACATGTACCGCGCCGGCTGGGTGATCGTGTAACTGGCATTGCCCTTGACGTCGGTTTCCTTGATGGAGTGACAGACGAGGCAGGAGACTCCCTCGTCGCGCCCGATGGCGTTCGTCAGGTCGTCGCGGTACAAGTTCTTGGTGCCGGCGAACAGGGAGATCGGATCGTGGCAGCCGGCGCAGTAGCGCGTCGATTCGGGCCCGTTCTGCTTTCCCATGGTGGTCTGGATCGCGCGAAACCCGAGGTCCATGGCCGAGTAGCGGTGCGCGCTCACGGCCCATTCCTTGTAGATCTGCTCGTGGCAGCCCGCTGAGCCGCACGACTTGGAGCCGCCCGTGGATCTGGCATCGAAGGCCTGACCGGTGCTGGTGCGGGCCAGACTCGGCGCAAACGGGCGGTCGGGTCCATAGATGTAGCTGTAGTCGTCCGGGAGCCGGTTCACGAGGTGGACGGGGCGGTAGGCGTACGCCCCCAGCGCCACAACGGCCAGGAGCGCGACCGTAACGTACAGGGTCTTCAGACCCAGCTGTTTCTGTCCCCGGCGCAGCTCCAGAGCCTCCTCGTTGTGGCCCCTCAGCGCGTGATAGACGAGGGTCAAGACGTGCGGGAGCACCGACGCGACCAGTGCGAACGTGGCGATCAGGTGGACGAGATCCCAGCCGTAGCTGATCCGGCTTAGCAGGACGGCTTGGTACGAGAGCACCAGCCCCGAAACGGCCAGCGCGATCGCAGCGGCCATGGAGAAGTACCCGGTCAGCACGACGTGCGTCAGCTGGCGCTGGCGGTACAACCGCCAGTGACGGATCTGATACCACGCGTAGGGGACCACGAACACCAGGCCGATCGCGGTGTGCAGCAACACCGTCACCTGGTTCGGTACGCTGAACGGGAGTAGGTAGATGGCAAGTCCCGTCAGGGTTTCGAAGACCAGCAGCCCCAAGACGCCGATGAGCAACCGATGCTGCCACTCCGAGGTCTTTGGACGGACATCGACTTGGCCCATGGTGGTCCCCTCCTTGGCCGCAGTTTCTGTTGTCGGGTCGTGGCCATACTAGCCCCGCGGATGTCCCCCCGTCCAGAAGTCGCGAATGAATCGCGCATAATGAATCGCGCATGTGGAAATTGTGAAGGGACATTCATGCAAGAGCTATCGGCTTCTAGCTTGGCGACCTCTTTAGGGAAGGCCGGACCCGGAGCGGGCGCAGGATCTGAAGCCTGTCGTCGTTCCGTGCCACGACGATCACGCGCCCGCCATCCGCCTGCCGCAACAAGGCCATGTGCCGCACCTGGCCCTCGATCAGGAGATGCGAGGATTCGAGATCGACCGTCTCGAAGCGACCGGTGCCGTCTCCGCGCAGCAGCAGGCCATAGCTCGCATCGTACCGCCCCTGCACCGGCGTCACCCCGTAGAAGTTCCCCGCGACTAGGAGATCGGTGTGCCCGTCGCCGTCGAAGTCTTCCGCCAGGGAGGCATAGACGGGCGCGAGCTGCGCTTCCATAGGGAGCGGCCGGAGGTCGAAGCGGCCGTCTCCGCGATTGAGGGCCACGGCGCTCGCGAACTCGCGCGCCTCGAGGACGCTCGCTTGCCGCAGCTCCGACGCCGGGAGGATATCCTCGATGCGGCTGGCGCCGAAGGAGGCATACGAGGGGTACCGGCTGCTCAGCTGCGGCATCATACGGACCAGCTCGTCTCGTCCCGCGAGCGGATAGCTCACGCCGCGCTTGTAGAACGTGAGGATCTGCTCGAGCGTGCCGTTGCCGAAGAAGTCGTGGACGTACAGCCGAGCGGGCTCGCCGGGCGAGGCGCGGACGTAGGAGTTGAGCCCGAGGTTCCCCAGCACGAGATCCTGGCGACCATCCCCGTTCAGGTCGACGGCGCTCACGTGGTTCCACCAGCCGTTCGTGCCCGACAACCCGGCCTCGGCGGTCCGGTCCACGAACCGGCCATGCTCCTGGCGAAACACGCGGACCGGCATCCATTCACCGACGACGATCAGCTCGAGCCGGCCGTCACCGTCGGCATCGATCCACGCGGCCGATGCGACCATCCCCACCTCGGAGAGGGCTGGAGCCAGCTGGAGCGTGACGTCGCTGAACCGTCCGGTGCCATCGTTCTGCAGCAGGTGGCTCCGGGGCGTGAGGCCGTAGCGGCGGGCAACCACCCGGCTCCCGACAAAGAGATCGGGATGGCCGTCGCCGTTGAAATCGCCCGGCACGACGCAGGAGCCGTTGTCGAAGAAATCCGGGAGGGCGTGCTCCGCCCGGTGGAAGTTGCCCCGCCCATCGTTGAGATAGAGCCGGTCGCGGAGCGCCTCGGCGTCATCCCAGAATTCGTTGCCGCCGCTGACGACGAACAGATCGGGATGTCCGTCCCCGTTGGCATCGAAGAACACCGCGCTCACGTCCTCGTTCAGGCTGTCGGCGCGGAACGCGGGTTGGCTGCTCGCGCGGAACCCGCCGTCATGCCGCTGGATCAGCAACTGTCCGGCCTGCCACTTCGCTCCCCCGACGTAGATGTCGTCCAGTCCGTCGCCGTTCACGTCGCCCGTGGCGAGGGCCGGCCCCTCGGTGGACAGCCGGTGCGGCATGAACGGCTCTCGGTTGTAGTCGTAGAACGGGTTTTCTTCGTGCTTGAAGTCGATGCCGATCCGGGCCGTTACGTCCACGAACAGCGGCGGCGCCGTCGCGCCCGGCCGGTAGGCGTATCTCCCCTCGGCATCCCGCTGGGACAGCGTGATCATCTGGTCGGCCGCGACATTGGTCAGCACCTGATAGCGGCGATCGGGCCAGATCACGATGAGCGAATCGATCCGCTGCGATCGGCCGAGCCCGAAATGCAGGCGAGGATCCACGGACGACTGGAAGCCGCGCGTGGGCATCTGCTCCAGCAGCTGCCGCACGCCCTGATGCGCGATCATCACCTTCGCGCCGATGCCGGCCGTGTTGCCGCCCGTGCCCCGCAGCACGACTTGCAAGAAGTGATTTCCGGTGATCGCGCGGGCGCGGCTGCGATAGATCGCGGCGGACGCGTTGAGGTTGTTCACGACGAGATCGAGCGCGCCGTCGTTGTCCAAGTCGACGTAGGCGGCCCCGTTCGAGAACCCCGGCTGGGCCAGACCCCACCGGTCCGCCATGTTCGTGAACGTGAGATCCCCGTTGTTGCGGTAGGCATAGTTCGAGAGGGGGAGGTGCGGCATCTTCTTGAGGAGTGGCGTCAGGTTCTCAGCGGTGATTCCCGTCGCGAGCGATGCCTGGATGGCCTCGTTGCCCACGTAGTTGATGTAGTCGAGGTCGTTGGGCCGGCGGTAGATGCCGTTCGTGACGAACAGGTCCTTGTAGCCGTCGTCGTCCAGGTCGGCGAAGAGGGGGGCCCAGCTCCAGTCCGTGGCGAACACGCCCGCGAGGTAGCCGATCTCGCTGAAGCGCACCGTCCCTCCCACCAGGCCGCGGTTCAGCTGCAGCGTGTTGCGGGCGTACTGTGGGTGGTAGCCGGCTTTGAGCCGCAGGTTGAACACGTTGAAGTCTTCGGCGGTTGCTGAAGTGTTGAGAACGTCCTCGCGTTCGGGGAGCATGTCGAGGACCATGACGTCCGGCCGGCCGTCGTTATTGAAGTCCGCGGCGTCGACGCCCATCGAAAAGCGGCTGGTATGCCCCGTCGCCCGGACGATCGACTCCGTGAACGTGCCGTCACAGTTGTTGATGTAGAGAAAGTCGTTCTCCTGAAAGTCGTTGGCGACGTACAGGTCGGGGCAGCCGTCGAGATTCACGTCGCTCGCCACGACGCCCAGACCGTATCCCTCGACCCCGCCGTAGATGCCGGCTCGCTCGCTGACGTCCACGAAGTGGCCGCCGTCGTTCCGGAACAGACGGTCTCCCGCCTTCGCGTTGCGCACCGTGCGGTTCGTGCTCCGGCTGGCCGCGCGCTCGGTGTGGGTCGAGTTGTTCAGGAGGTACATGTCCAGGTCGCCGTCCCCGTCGTAGTCGAAGAAGGCGGCCTGCGTAGAATACCCGACGAAGTCGAGGCCATATTCCTTGGCGCGGTCGGTGAACGTTCCATCTCCGTTGTTGATGTAGAGGACGTTGCGCCCGTGCATGTTGAGATAGTCGACGGCCGAGACGTAGATGTCGAGGCGCCCGTCCCCGTTCACGTCGGCCATCGCGACGCCGCTGGTCCAGCCGGCAGGCCCCCCCACGCCGGCGCGCTCGGTGATGTCCTCGAAGCGGAAGTGCCCCGTGTTGCGATACAGCCGGTCTGGCCCCAGGTTCGACGTGAGGTAGAGGTCCGGCAAGCCGTCGCCATCGACGTCGCCCGCGGCGACGCCGCCGCCGTTGTAGTAATACAGGTAGTTCAGGATGTTGAATGCGGTATCTTCGGATAGCGCGTTGACAAACGTGACACCGCTGGTCTTGGGTGCGACGAGCTCAAACAGCGGCGGACTGGCGGCGGTGCGCTGACAGCTGGCGCATGACAACGCGCCGGCGAGCAGGATCAATCCCGACAGGTGACGATACAGACCGGGCATCGAGACTGACCACCATTTCTGCAGGGGACGCCAGCGTGGGCGGATTCACCACGAACAGCGCAACGGTGCGCATCACGAAGGCGGTGATGACGAAGTGGGCGCAGTATATCGCCTTCACGCTCGGCGCGACAGTGATCGTCGCTGCGTCTGCCTGCCGGTCGAAGCCGGTCGACCAACAGGAGCTGCTCACGGCGCATTACCTCGGGCTCACCGACCTCGAGCGGGGTCGGTTGCCGGAGGCAGAAGTGCAATTCAAGCAGGTCGTGGCGCTCGCCCCGCGCGATCCGCTCGGTTACGCGAACCTCGGCCTCACCTATCTGCGCGGCGGTCGATATGCGGAGGCCGAGACCCAGGTGCGTCGCGCCCGGCGACTGGATCCGGCCAGCCCCGAGATCGGACTCATCGCCGCCAAGGTCTATTCGCTCACCGGACGAAATGACAAAGCCCGCGAGACGCTCGCGGAGCTTCGGCGCGACGCCAAGGTGCTGTACGCGCTCGCCGAGCTCGCGCCGGACAATCCGGACAAACTGCGCGAAGTGCTCAGTCTGGCTCCGGCAAATCTCGCCGTCCGGCTCAAACTGGTGGATGTGCTCGTGCGCCGCGGGGAGGCCGACAGCGCGGTCCGGTACCTCGAAGAGATGCGTCGGCTTCGTCCCGAGCCGCCGCTGGACGCCAGGCCGCATCTCGATGCCACGATCCAACACCTGCGCGCCGGCAGGCTCGCGCAGGCGAGGGCAGCGCTCGATCGCTTCCTGCACGGCATGGAGCTCACCGCTCCGTATCAGGCGTCGCTGAACCAAGTGAAGTGGATCGAGGGACCCCTCGTGGGAAGGCCGGTGCTCGCGTTCAACCCGCAGACGCTGATCACCGCGCGTGCGCTCATTCCCGTGGGCCGAACGTCCGAGGTGCGCTTCACCGACGTGACGGATGAGGCTGGGCTGTCCGGCCCTGGGATCGGGCCCACGGCGCTCGCCATGGGCGACTACGATGGTGACGGCGAGGACGATCTCTTCATCTCCGGTCGTCTGTACACCGTGCATAGCGGTTTTGCGGTGGACGTCACGGCCAGGACCGGCGTCTCGCTGCCCGACCGCGCCGCCTATGCGACGTTCGCCGACTTCGACAACGACGGCTGGCTCGATCTGTTCGCCATCGGCGGCGATGGACGCGGTTACCTGCTGCGCAACGATCGGAGCGGCAAGTTCGACGACGTCACGGCCACCGCCCGCGTCGCCGACATCGGCGGCGCCCGAAAGGCGGTGTTCGTCGATCTCGACCATGACGGCGACCTCGATTTGTTGCTGGTCGGGGGAGCGGCGAACCGCCTCTACCGGAACAACCTCGACGGCACCTTCACGCAGGTCGCGGGCGCCCTGGGACTGCAGGGCCCCGGCGCCGCTCGGGGGTCGGATGCGGCGTTCGGCGATTTCGACGGCGACGGACGGATCGACGTCTTTGTGACCAACCCGGACGGTGCGGACGCGCTGTATCACAACACGGGACTGCAACGCTTCCAGGACGTAGCCACGGCGAGCGGACTCGCCAGCAGTCGCGGCTCCGGCCCGGTCGCCGTCGGCGATTACGACAACGATGGCCAGCTCGACATCCTCGTGCTGCGCGCGGATGGTCCGGACGGCGGCGAGGCGACGCTCTGGCACAACACGGGCGACGGCACGTTCACACGCGATCGTCGCTCCGTCGAGGCGTTGCGACGATCGCGCCGCATCGGCGGCCTGGACGCCGCGTTCGTGGACTACGACAACGACGGCTGGCTCGATCTCGTGATCGCGGGCCGTCGCGGCGTCGGTCTCCTGCACAACACCCGCGGCCGGTACGAGGACCGCACCGCGCTGCTCCCGGCGGCGTGGCAATCGGGCGGCGCGACGGCGATCACCGCCGGCGACGTCGATGGCGACGGCGACCAGGATCTTTTCGTCGCCGATTCCGCGGGCGTCCATCTCCTGCGCAACGACGGGGGCAACGCCAATTTGGGCATGCAGGTGCAGCTCATGGCGCTGCGCACCGGAAGCGGCAAGAACAACAACTTCGGCATCGGCGCCACGATCGAGGTGCGCGCGGGGGAGCTGTTCCAGACGCGGGTCGTGACCGGACGGCTCACACCCTTTGGTCTCGGGCCGCACCTGAAGGCCGACGTGCTGCGCGTGCAGTGGACCAATGGCGTGCCCGAGACGGTGTATTTCCCGGGCACCGACCAGGACGTCCTCGAGCTCGAACAGCTCAAAGGGTCGTGCGCGTTCCTCTATACATGGGATGGGAAACAATTCCGGTTCGTGACCGACGTGATGTGGCGCAGCGCGTTGGGAATGCCGCTCGGCATCATGGGCGGCGGCAGCAGGGCCGCGTACGCCCCGGCGGGGGCGTCGCAGGAATACCTCCGCATCCCCGGCGACGCGCTCCAATCGCGCCACGGCCGCTACCTCCTCCAGTTCACCGAGGAATTGTGGGAGACGGCGTATCTGGATGAGATCAGACTCCTCGCCGTAGATCACCCCGACTCCGTAGACGTATTCGTGGACGAGCGTTTCGTCCCTCCGGGTCCGGTCCGCCTGCGGTTGTTCCGGGCGGTGCAACGCCGACCGCCCCGCACGGCCATCGACGATCGTGGCGACGATGTCCTGCCGGCGCTGCGCGAGCGGGATGATGTGTATGTCTCGAACCTCACCCCCAGTCGCTACCAGGGGCTGGTCGAGCCGCACGATCTCATCCTCGATCTGGATGAGGACGCGGGTCGCTCCGGCACCTTTCTCTTCCTGCGCGGCTGGATCTATCCGACCGACGCGAGCATCAACGTCGCCCTGTCACAGCAGACGCGCGAGAGAACGCAGCTGCCTTCGCTCGAGGTGCGCGACGCACAGGGGCGATGGGCCACCGCCCTCCCGAACATCGGTTTCCCGTCGGGGAAAGACAAGACGATCGTGATCGACCTGGCGGGAATATTTCCTACGCCAGACCATCACGTGCGCATTCGCACCAACATGCAGATCTATTGGGACCACGCGTTCGTGGCGCGCCATGCCCCAGCCGCTCCGGTGCGCATCACGCCGTTGCAGGCAGGGTCGGCCGACCTGCATTTCCGGGGTTTCTCACGCACCTATCGGCGCGGCGGTCGCTACGGCCCGCACTGGTTCGCCTACGACGACGTCAGCAAGGATGCACCGTGGCGGCCCATCCAAGGCGCGCTGACCCGATTCGGCGGGGTGCTGCCGCTGCTCGAGAGCGCCGACGACATGTACGCCATCATGGCGCCGGGCGATGAAGTCACCGTCGAATTCGACGCCGCAAGGGCGAGCACGCTCCCAGCGGGATGGAGGCGCACCTTCCTTCTATATACCGACGGCTGGATCAAGGACGCGGACCTGAACACCGCGTTCGGCAATACCGTCGAGCCGCTCCCGTTCCACGCGATCCGGGAATACCCGTACGCGCCGGGAGAGTCCTACCCGGCCGACTCAGCCCACCGGCGATACCTGCGGGAGTACAACACGAGGCTCGTGCCGTTCAAGCGGCGCTGAGCGGCGCCATGCCCCTGAGCGCGGGCAGCGCGCGAACCAGCTCAGCGCGGCTCAGCCCCAGCAAGTCGTGTCGCTCCATGAGCACGTCGATGTCGACTGGATAGAGGTGGTGCGCCGCCGGATCGGCGAACCCGCCGATATTTCTGGGAGCGATCGCTTCGGCCGCCCATTGGCCAAACGCGCGCCGCTGGCCAGCGGTCCCGGGACGGTCACGACCCTGCGTAATGCGCCGAAGTCGCCGGTGACTCTCCCGCGGTAAGGGCTCCAACTGCGGGTCGCCGACGCCGAGGAATCCACTCCATGCGGCCGCCTCCGACTCGGGACGGACCAGCCGCTGATGCATCTCGGCAAACGAGACGGTCGCGAAGTAGATCATCGCCTGAGCGGCAAACAGATCAAAGTGCGCCATCGCCTCGTAGGCGCCGGCGACCATCCGATCGATCTGATCCGCCTCCACACTCAGCAGCTGTGCATATCGACCGAGCTGCGCCGCGCTCGGCGGCCCGCCCCGCTCGAAGCAGAGTGCCAGTCGCTCGACCGCGCGGAGGCTCCACGCGATACCCGTCGAGAACAGCGGGTCGACGAAGGCGTACGCGTGCGGCAACA
Source organism: Gemmatimonadota bacterium (assembly GCA_041497135.1). Lineage (GTDB taxonomy): Bacteria > Gemmatimonadota > Gemmatimonadetes > Gemmatimonadales > GWC2-71-9 > DASTHG01. The sequence continues at coordinate 11,063 of JBGQFX010000065.1, forward strand.
GCGCCCACCGTAGGCCGGCGGCGCGCGTGAGGCGGTGTTGCATGCGGGATCGCAACGCGAGCGGCATGAGGGGTGTCGCCTTGCCGAACGCGGCGCCGATGGTGGGATACCGGTCCAGCAGCCGCCGCCACAGGACACGGGCGTCCGGCGTCGTCGACGCGCTCACCTTCGCCAGGCCACGGGGCGAAAGCGCGAATCCCGCGCTCGTCACCCCGTGGTCGAATCGGAGCGCGTACATCCATCCCCCATCGATCAGATGGTGCACGGCGGCCCAATCATCGGGATAGGGACCCAGCGGCAGCCCAGGGACGACGTCGGTCATGGGGGCTACGCCCGAGAAGTGGCTGAACACCAGCGCCGAGCGCGTCTTGGTTTGCTTCAAGCCGGAGGGAATGGACAGCTCCCGGGCCAGGAAACCACCCGGCCCGGACGCGTCGATCACGAATTCGACCCGAAGATCGAGGCCGGCCCCATTGTGTTGCCCGGTGAGCCGCACACCGCTCGCGTCGATGACGGCGCCCGTCACCTCGACCCGGTCTCGGAAATCGACCCCCGCTCGGACGGCCTCGCGCACGAAGTGATGATCCACGTCCGCGCGCAGCCAGTGCATGTCGGCGACGGCATCGGATGGGCTGGCCGCGACGAGCAGCCGCTCTGACTCGAATCCCCGGTTGGCGAACGGCTGTCCGGCATGGTGCCGGTAGAAGGTGAAGCCCCGCTTGAGGCCGCGACGCAGGTTGGGATAGTGCTCCAGCCAGCGACCGTGGGCCGCCAGGTGGTAGCAGTCCGGTAGGTCGTACCGGCGCGCGAGTCGCTCCATCGACAGGTTGGCGAGCGGCGTAGTCGACTCGCCGATGGCGAACCGCGGATGCGTGCCTCGCTCGAGCAGCACGACGTCGTGGCCCAGCACGGCGAGCACGCGGGCCACCAACGATCCCGCGAATCCGCTGCCGACGATCGCCACCGCGCCCCGCCGCGTCATGGGGCTGCGCACGCGTGGCAGGCGACCGGCGCTTCGGCTCTGCCTGTCATGTTCAGCCGGCGCAGACGCTCGACGCGTCGCGGCCGGCACTCGGGGCACGCCGGCAGGCGGTCGATGTCCCAGAGGTCGGCCGCGACGACGACCGGCGCCAGGCCGAGGCAGCGCTCAAGCGCCGCCTCCAGCTGCGACAGCGTGGGCGGCACGAAGTGGCCCAGCGCGGAGAGCCGTTCCATCTCTCCGTTGCCGCCGCGCACGGGGATCAGCGCGATCGTGGTCGCCCCCCGCCGGGTGGCATACTCCGCCGTGCGCACCGTCCATTCCACTGATTCCTCAGGGGCGACGTATGGCGCGCCCAGGAGCACGAACACCCGCAGATCGATGTCATGCTCGGTGCACAAGCCGGCGGCCCGGTCGAACCGCGCCAGGTCCAGGCGCTTATTCAGGTGGCGGGCGGCCACTGGATGGATGGTCTCCAGGCCGACCGCAACTTCCAGCCGGCCCGGGATGAGGCGGCCGAACTCCAGCGTCAGCGGTCCAATGGTATTGGCGTGCGACTCGACGGTGACGCCGGCAAAGGGCCGGGCCAGCTCCGCGATCGCCGGCACGTCACGGGCGGGGACCGCGCGTCGGTCGAAGAAGTTGCTGGCATTGTAGAGCTTGAGCCGGTCGGGCAGCGGGCGTTGCAGCGATTGCAGCACGCGCGCGACCTGCGCCGGCAACGCGCCGGGTGGGGTCGGCCCCTCGAGCGTCCAGCGCCACAAATCGCAGAACGAGCATGTGAAAGGGCACTCGGCGCCGGCGAGGAAGACCGTCAGCGCGCGTTCGATAGTGCCGCCTGGTCTGCGTTCCGCTTCGAGGATCGAGCCATGCGCCACCCAAGGATCGACCGTGGGCTTCGGCGCGCGCAGGCTGCGAATCCGGCGGTCTTCGGCCGACGGCGACGGGCTCACCCAGCGGTGGCGTGCAGCGCCAGGAAATGGCGCCGATAGCGCGCCTCATCCCCCGGAATCCATCGCGTGGCCGCATCCGGCGCCACTGAGCCGTCCTGAAAGCGTCGCTTGGGGTACACCGGCATCTCGAGACCCAGCACTGCGCGAATGCCGCGCCTGGTGATCTCGCCCTTCAGGGCGTACAGGCGCTCGTGCGAGCCCTCGGTCAACTCGGCGAACGGAATCGCCTCGGCCACCGCGACCACCGAGGGCCGAGTATACGGACTGAACGAGACGAAACCGCACGCCTGGGCGCAGGCATAGCCGCGCACGCAGCCGCGGCTGTATCCGCCGGAGTAGGTCAGCGAGTGCTTGATCGATTCGACACCCCACCCCTCCTGATACAGCATGCGGTTCGAGACGACGCTGCGAATCGTCAGCTCGCTGTTCGCTTCGATCGGATAGTCCTTGAGATTCTCGTCCCCGCCGTCGCCGTCCACCAGCAGCGTCCAGTGGGGATACCGCCCGCGGAGCCCTGAGAGCAAGGCGAGGTTCACCGCGGCGCACTCCACGTCGAGGGGCTTGTAGTCTTCGATCACTTGGACGGCGCGCAGCGGATCGAGCTGGCTCGACGGGACGTCGATGGTCTCGCCCAGCATCTCGAGACCGGTGCGCCGCAGGAACTCCCCGGCCTGGCGCGCATCGTCGCCGCCGCCATCCACCGACAGCGTGAAGGCTTTGAGGCGCGCGGGAGACCGGCCTTCGTTCAGCAGCAGGCTGTACAGGCACAGGAGAACGGCGCCGCTGTCGATGCCGCCGGAAAACGGAACACCAATCGGCGCCGCCGCGTCCTGCACCGCGAGCCAGCCGCGCAGCTCGTCGTAGACGGCCTCGATGTAGCGGCGGCCGATGACGTCCAGGTCCTGGGGCAGCGTCCCGTGCGGCGGGTCGAAGAAGCGCCGGTGAATGGGATTCGGATCGGGACAGCCGATCAGGCGCAGCGTGGTCACGTGGTGCGCGGGCACCATGCGCGTGTACGTCGGGTGGAACTGATCGGCCCATCCTCGCCGCCGCAGCTCCGCGGCGATTGCGTCGATCCGTTCGGCGACGATGAGCACCGGTCCGTCGGCGGCCTTGGCGAGAAAGTACCGCAGCGGACGGTCGAGGCTTCGCGCCAGCACGACGCGTTCCCCTTCCTGCGCCACCAGCGCGAACGAGCCTCGGATGTCGAGCACGCCGGAGGGGTCGGCGGCGAGCAGCCGACGTCGAGCGTGCGCCTCGTTCCCGGACCAGAGTCGCTGCGACTCGAATGGAACCAGGTTGATGACGCGGGAGATGGGGAGCGGATGGGTCATGTACACAAGATACCGCCCCGGCGACGGTACCAGGATGCCCCTATAATGGTGCTGTGGCTCTTTCGCTCCCCATGCGGCGCGCCATCGTCGCTATCCCGTTCTTCGCCGTCATTGGGCTCGCGATCCGGCTGGATGAGGGTCCCATTCGACCCCCCGCGGATGCGGCCCATCCCGGCTTCGTGCTGCGTGACGAGACGGAAGCCGCCGGCATTCACTTTGTGCACCGGCGGCCGACCTTCGATCGCAAGATCGCCAACGTGGAGCCGCATGTCGCGGCCGTGGGCGCGTCGGTCTCCGTCGCCGATGCGGACGGGGACGGATGGCCCGACCTGTATTTCACGAACAGCCGGTTTGGGCAGCCGAACGCGCTGTACCGCAACCGCGGCGACGGCACGTTCGAGGACATCGCCGCGGCGGCGGGCCTCGCGGACCTGAATCGCGCCGGTGAAGGCGTCTCCATGGGGAGCGTGTGGGGCGACGTCGACAACGATGGTCGCGAGGACGTGCTGGTGTACCGCTACGGATACCTGGCGCTGTTCAGGAATCTCGATGGCCACCGTTTCCAGGACGTGACAAGCGCGGCGGGATTGCGCCGCTGGGTCAACAGCAACGGCGCGATCTGGCTCGACTACGATCGTGATGGGCTGCTCGATCTCTACGTCACGGCCTATTTCCGCGACGAGATCGATTTGTGGCATCTCGCGACCACTCGGATCATGCACAACAGCTTTGAGTTCGCGAGCAACGGCGGCAAGAACCTGCTGTTTCACAACCTCGGCGGCGGCAGATTCGAGGACGTCACCGACCGGCTCGGCGTCGGCAGCACGCGGTGGACGCTGGCGGCCGCCTCGGCGGATTTCAATGACGACGGGTGGCCGGACATCTACCTCGCGAACGACTACGGGCCCGAGGAGCTGTACCTCAACGACCGGGGCCGGCGATTCACCCTGACGACGGCCGGTCTCGAAAGCGAATCAAAGAGCGGCATGTCGGTCGCGCTCGGTGACGCGTACAATCGGGGACGCCTGGACGTGTTCGTGACCAACATCTCGGAGCGCGGCTACCTGTTCCAGAACAACAACCTCCGGTTGAACCTCATGCCGGACGCGGGGCGATTCCAGAAGGTCGCCGACGCGAGCGTCGCCGACGCCGGCTGGGCCTGGGGCGCGCAGTTCGGCGATCTCAACAACGACGGCACGAGCGAGCTGTTCGTCGCCAACGGCTTCATCTCCGCCGATCCCGACCGGAGCTACTGGTACTCGATGTCCAAGATCGCCGGCGCCAACAGCCGCCTGTTCGAGGACGCCGCCACCTGGCCCGCGTTTGGAAACGCGAGCCTGTCCGGGTACGAGCGGTCGCGCGTGTTCTTGAATCGCGGGCTGAGCGGCTGGGTGGACGTCGCCGAGTCGGTCGGTGTGCGCGACCGTTACGATGGCCGCGCCGTTGCGCTCGCCGACCTCTCGAACCGAGGGGTCCTGGACGTGATCGTCGCCAACCAGAACCAACCCGCGCTGCTGTATCGGACGTATCCTGACAGCGGCAACAACTGGGTCGCCTTCAGGCTCGTGGCGACGCGCAGCAACCGCAGCGCGATCGGCGCGGAGCTGGTGCTCGAGTCGGGCAGCGGCACGCAACGTCGCATCGTCGACGGCGGGATGGGCTTCGCGAGCCAGAACGACCGCCGGCCCCATTTTGGGCTCGGGCACGCCGAATGGGTGGATCGGGTCGTGATCCGCTGGCCATCGGGCGCCAGGCAGGTGCTGCACCATCTCGCGGTGAATCAGTTTCACACGGTTACGGAGCCGCGGCGGTGACCCCCACCCCGGCGCCGTCTGCCACGCGACTCGACCCGCGCTATCTCATCGCGTTTCTCATCACGCTCATTCTGGTCGCCGCGCAGTTTCGCTATCACATGGTGGGCGGGTACGACCGGCTGGCGGTGGCGCTGCTCACCTGCCTGGCGACCGAGGCGCTGCTTTCCTGGTTCGTGCGCGGGCGGATCGTCAATCTCCAGAGCGCCTACATCAGCGGGCTGAGCCTGACGCTCCTCATCAAG
>JBGQFX010000066.1:0-16384 GCA_041497135.1 Gemmatimonadota bacterium
CTGCCGCCAAATCATCGGAAACCCGGACCGGGTGGCGGACCGCCCACGCCGCTTTTGCCACGTTTAGCGGATCATGTTGGAACGGCATGAGCGGGCGCCGATTCCTGGCTCTCGCCCTGGTGGTCGCGGCCTGCGGCCGGCGCGTCGATACGACCTGGCACCAGGCAGACGGCTACCGCTGGCGCCTCCTGGACGTTCCGCACCGTGGCACTCCCGGCTTCACGCTGCTCGATCGCGGCCGGACCGGCGTCACCTTCCAGAACAGCGTGAGCGAGTCGCTCTTGGTCCGCAACCGCATCCTCGCCCAGGGGGCCGGTGTGTGCCTCGGGGACGTGGACGGCGACGGGCTGACGGACATCTTCCTCGCCCGCACGGAGGGACCGAACGCGCTGTATCGCAACCTCGGCGCGTGGCACTTCGAGGACATCACCCAGCGCGCCGGGGTCGGAGCACCCGACCGTTACGCGAGCGGATGTACGTTGGCCGATTTCGACGGAGACGGCGACCTGGACCTGATCCTCGTCGCCATCGGCGGACCCAATGCGCTCTTCCTGAACGACGGCACGGGCCGCTTCGCCGAGATCGGCAGTGAGGCCGGCCTGACCTCGTCGGCCGGGAGCTCCACGATCGCGGCCGCCGACGTGGATGGCGACGGCGACCTCGACCTGTACATCGCCAACTACAAGGCCTACACCACACTCGACCGGATCTCGCCGCAGCAGCGCGCCTTCGACCAGGTGGTGCGACAGCTCGGCCCCCGGCGGTTCGAGGTGCGGGAGCCGTACCGCAAGGACTACAAGTTGGTCGATCGCGAGGACCTGGGCGGGATCAGCCTGGTGCAGCGCGCCGACCCCGACTTCTTCTACCGGAACGACGGCGCCGGCCGCTTCGTCCGGGAGCCGATCGCCGGCAATCCCCGTTTCAGGGACGAGCACGGCCGCAGGCTCGCAGCGGAGCCGGAGGACTTCGGCCTCGCGGCGATGTTCGCGGATCTGAACGGCGACGGCGCGCCCGACTTGTACGTAGCCAACGATTTCGAGGACCCCGACCAGTTCTGGCTCAACGACGGCCGGGGGAACTTCCGCCTGGTGCCGTGGTACGCCGTGCGCTCCACCAGCAACTCGGCGATGTCGGTGGACGTGGGGGATGTGGACCGCGACGGCCGGCCGGACCTGTTCGCGGTGGACATGCTGAGCCTGGATACGCGCCGGCGCAAGACCCAGATCCCCACACACACCGCGCTGCCCAAGCAGCCCGGGCAGGGAGACGGCCGCCCCCAGATGCAGCGCAATACCCTGCAGCTGAATCGCGGGGATGGCACCTTCGCGGAGATCGCGCGACTCGCCGGCGTGGGGGCCTCCGGATGGTCCTGGTCCACTCTGTTCCTCGACGTGGACCTCGATGGGTGGGAGGACATCCTCATCGGCACCGGCCATGTGTGGGACGTAATGGATGGCGACACCCAGTACCGCCTGCGCAACCGGCTCAGCGAGATCGACTGGCGGCGGATGCTGTTCGAGTTCCCGCCCCTGCCGCTGCCGAACGTGGCGTTCCGGAACCGCGGCGACCTGACCTTTGAGGACGCGAGCCGCGCCTGGCGCTTCGACCTGGGTGCGGACGTCTCCCACGCGATGGCGCTCGCGGATCTGGACGGCGACGGCGACCTGGATGTCGTCATCAACCGGCTCGGGCTACCGGCAGCCGTGCTGCGCAACGATGCCACTGCGCCGCGCATCACGATCCGGCTCCGCGGCGCGCCGCCCAACACCGCCGGCACCGGCAGCCGGGTGCGCGTGCTCGGAGGAGCGGTGCCCGTGCAGCAGCGCGAAGTCACCGCCGGCGGCCACTACCTCGCGGGTTCGGAAGCCCTGGTCACGTTTGCGACGGGGAACGCCGAAGCGGTCACGATCGAGGTCGATTGGCGGAATGGCCGTCGGACGGTGATCAAGGGCGCGAGCCCCAACCGGCTCTACGAGATCGATCAGACCTCCGCCCTGCCCACCGCAAACCCGCCGGCAGCCCCCGCCCCGACGCTGTTCCAGGATATCTCCGATCAGCTCGGCGGTCATCGGCACGTCGAACCCTACTTCGACGACTACGTCCGCCAGCTTCTGTTGCCCAACGCGCTCAGCCAGCTGGGGCCTGGCGTCGCCTGGTTCGATGTGGACGGTGACGGGCTCGAAGACCTGATCGTCGGCGCCGGCCGCACCGGCACGCTCGCCTGGTTCCGCAATGAGGGCGGCCGACTTCGGCCGGCCACCGCGCGCGTCCCCCCGGCGCCGGGAGACCTCACCACCATTTTGGGCTGGCCCCAAAGCCAGGGAAGGCGGATGGTGATCGCGGGAGTCTCGAGCTATGAGATGGGAACGACCAGCGAGGCGCTGGCCACGCCCAGCGTGGTCGCCTACTCCCCGGCGACCGGGGCGATGACGCGCCTGGTCCCCGGCGACAGCGCGAGCGTGGGCCCGCTGGCCCTCGCCGACTACGATGGGGACGGCGACCTCGACCTGTTCGTCGGCGGTAGGGTCCTCCCAGGCGGTTATCCGCTCTCCCCTTCCTCGCGGCTGTATCGAAATGAGGGCGGGCAGCTGGTCCCCGATACCGCCAACAACACTCCGTTCGCCGGCATGGGAATGGTCTCCGCGGCCCTGTTCTCCGACATCGACGGCAACGGCTGGCCGGACCTGCTCGTGGCCATCGAGTGGGGAACCATCCGCATCTTCCTCAACGACCACGGCCACTTCCGGCCCGCGCCGGAGATGCCGGGCCTGTCCGGGTTGTACAGCCGGTGGAACGGAATCGCGACCGGCGATCTGGACGGCGACGGCCGGCTCGACATCGTCGCTACCAGCTGGGGCCGCAACACCGAATACCGGGCGAGCGAAGCCCGGCCGCTCTTCCTGTACGCCGGCTTCTTCACCGAGCGCGGCGGTCCAATCCTGCTGCTCGCGCAACAGGACCCCCGCATCGGCGGCGTCGCGCCGCTTACTACATTCGCGCGGCTCGGCCTGGCGCTCCCGGGCATGACCCAGCGGCTCCGCACCTTCGGGGCGTACGCCGATGCCACCATCGATCAGGTCCTGGGGCCCCTGGCCCCAGGGGCGATCCGGCTCGGCGCCACGACCATGGATCACATGGTGTTTCTCAACCGGGGGGATCGGTTCGAAGCCAGGCCGCTGCCGCTCGAGACCCAGCTGGCGCCGGCGTTCTACGCCGGGGTCGCCGATTTCGATGGCGACGGGAAGGAAGACCTGTTCCTGAGCCAGAATTTCTTCGCCACCGACATCGCCACGCCCCGCTACGACGCCGGCCGGAGCCTTCTGCTCCTGGGGGACGGCGCCGGCGCTCTCCGCCCCGTGCCAGGGCAGGTCTCAGGCCTGAAGGTGTACGGCGAGCAGCGCGGCGCGGCTTACGCCGATTTCGACGGCGACGGACGACTCGATCTCGCCGTGAGCCAGAACGGCGCCCCGACCCGGCTGTTCCGGAACGTCGGGGCCGTGCCCGGGCTACGCGTCAAACTGGTCGGGCCGCCCGGCAACCCAAGCGCCATCGGCGCCCAGATGCGGCTGCGCTATGCTGATCGGGATGGGCCGGTCCGGGAAGTGCAGGCGGGCTCGGGCTACTGGTCGCAGAACGGCGCCGTGCAGGTCCTGGGGCGTGCTGGTGAGCCCACGGCCCTGTGGATCCGATGGCCCGGCGGGCGCGAGCAGGTGGTTCCGCTGGCACCGGGCCAGAAGGAAGTCGTGGTGCAGATGACTTCCCGCTGACGACCGCGTCAGGTCACACCGAACGCCTGCGGTGCGGCTTCTCGCGGCGGTAACGTTGCGGTGCTACGGCTCGAGCACGTCGATCATCCCACCGGTTTGGATCGGGCCGGTGATCCCCTGACGCCGACCGGAGGGCCAGCGTACCTCGAGCGAGGCGGCGTGGTCGGCGTCCCCCAGGCCGAAATAGAGGGGCAGGTCGCTCTGCGACAGGTAGCCCGACTTCCCGTCCAGCACCTTGAGGATCCGTCTCCCGTCAGGTAGGACGAGGGTGACCTGCGCGCCCAGCCCTTCGCGGTTCGAGCGCGCCCCGCGCAGCCGGACGTTGAGGAAGTGGATGTGGTGTCGCTGCGCGAGGTCGCTGACAAACAGCTGTGGCCGCGCGTTGAACTCGTTCGTGACGATGTCGAGATCGCCGTCCTGGTCGAGGTCGAGCAGAATCGCGCTGCGCGTCCCCCGCGCGGCCATCATCGTCAGGCGACCCGTGGCGTCGTAGCGGCACCCAAACGCCGCACCGCCTCGCTCGCGGCAGGCGCTGCAGAAGTACTGCACCCGGTCCGCTCCCGCGCAATCGAGGGTGAACCAGACCTGCTCCGTCGTTGGGCGCGGCTCGACGCCAAGCACAAATTCGCTGGGGAGAAAGCGCCGGCCACCCTCGTTCAGCAATACCGAGTTGATCCCGTAGCGGTGGGGGAAGTTCATGCCCGCGGTGATGAAGATGTCGTCCCAACCGTCGGCGTTGAGGTCGTCCACGCTCGGTCCCCAGGGCCAGTACGTTTCCACTCCGACTGAGTCGGAGACCTCCGCGAACCGGCCCCGGCCCCGGTTCGCGAACAGCGCGTTCCCGAAGAGGAAGCCGCTCTTGCCGGTCGGGAAGAAATCGGCGGGCGCCGGGGCGGTGTCGGCCTTCTGGCGCTCTGCCGTCCAGTCGCCCGGGGGAATGTCGGAGCCGATCCACATATCCGAGTGCATGTCGGTGACGAACAGGTCGAGCCGGCCGTCTCCATCGAAGTCGAACACTTTCGCTCCCATGGCGCCCCAGGGGGTCGTCGGGAAATACTGGCGTGTCGCGTCGCGAAAGCGCCTCCCCCCCTCGTTGAGCCAGAGGTGATCGTCGCCCTGCATGTTCAGGATGTAGAGGTCGGGCCAGCCGTCGCCGTTCGCGTCGATCACGGTTGCGTCGCCGCTCCAACTCAGGTCCCGGAGCCCGACGTCGCGCGTGACGTCCTTGAACCGGCCCCCACCCCGGTTGCGATACAGGATGCTGGCTTCGGCACGCTCGGGGTGCGTGTGGCCGTGGAACGCGTCGGCCAGTCCCACGTAGTAGCCGCCGGGCTCAATCGTGTTCCCGGTGTAGACGCCCACGTTGGTCACGAAGAGGTCGAGCAGGCCGTCGCCGTCATAGTCGAAATACAGCGCGCCGGACGAATGGCCGACGTACCCCACCCCCGCCAGCCTGGTGATGTCGCGGAACTTGCCGCCGCCGATGTTCTTGAAGAGCCGGTTGCCGTGGCGCACGGTGGTCACAAAGAGATCGGGCAGCCCGTCGTTATCGATGTCGGCGAACGCGCACCCCACCGCAATGGCGTCTGGCATCCGGAGACCCGCCGCGTCCGTGATGTTCGCGAACCGGCCACCCCCCAGGTTCTTCCACATCTCGTTGCTGCCGAGCTGGGTGGCGAAGTACAGATCGGGCCGGCCGTCGCCATCCACGTCGGCGGCACACAATCCCGTCCCATGATCGTAGTGGACCTTTTTGTAGAACTTGCCCGCGTCGTCGACGATCCGGTTCTCGAACGTGATGCCGCTCGCTTCGCGCTGATCGGCAAAGCGGAAGTCGTGAAACGCCGCCGACCGCGCCGCCAACTCGGCTTCCTGTTGGGCGCGCTCGAGCAGCCACCCTGACGTGGTGGCGGCGGGCTGCTGGCCGCTGTTGGAACGGCACGAGCCGAGAACCAGGAGCCCCGAGACCACGAGCCAGCCGGGCACCGCGAACGAGCCTCGTGCCATGCCGCTGAAGGTAGTCGAACTTGACACGTCTGCCCAATGAAAAAGGGGCGGGATCTGCTCCCGCCCCTTCTTCACCTCTCCCAACGTCCGGCTTTAGAACCGCTGCCGCAATATGCTGCGCTCCGCGGCCTTCAGCTGCTCATAGATCTCGCGGACCGTCTGGCGATGCACACCGCCGACGCTGGACACCATGTCGGGTGTGCCCGCGCCACCGAACGTGTAGATCGACCGGTGCAGCACTTCCAGCTCCTTGGCCGGCACGGGCATGTGCCGTGGCGTGTCCGTCTGATCTAACAGACCGGTCTTGCTGCTGAAGGTCAGCCCGTCGATCCGCCGACGGTTGAAGAACGGATCGGGGCCCTGACCCATGAACTCGATCTCCTGCTCGTATTGCAGCGCGGTGAGGAGCGCCGGGACTCCCTCGGCGCCGGTGAGCGCCGTCAGCCCGCCCCGACCGACGCGGCTGTTGTTGATGAGGCCCGCCGCCGTCGCCAGGTTGCCGCCGCTCCGGATCAGCCCCTCGGCCCAGAGCAGATCGTTCATCTGCGTGGTGAACAGCGGATCCTGGCCCGAGCCGTCTTCCCCCGGCAGGTCTTCGCCCTCGTACGCCAGGTAGCTGTAACGAATCCAACCCAGGTTGCTCTGGTGGTAATTGCCCCGCGCCGCCGGGAAGATCGCCGAGGTGAAGCAGGCGAAATCGGTGCCCGCATTGGCCGTGGCTACGAGGGACCCGTAACCGTTGAAGTCATCCTCGGGCCCCCACGTGCCGTCCCCCACCCGTTTGTCGACCGATACTATGGGGCAGGGATTGCCGCCCGCCGGCCACGGCGTCACGTGGTTGCTCGTAATCATGGCGGCCACCCGCGTGTCCGTCCGCGTGGTGCCAATGGAGTTGCCCCAGCCCTTCAGGCAATCCAGGCCGCATTGGCCGCTGTTCACGTCGATGTAGAACTCGAAGTTGAACCCCGGAGGACTGGAGCTGATTCCCTTCGAGGCTAACGCGGCCACCGAGTCCCAAGGGACGTCGGAGAGCCTGTCCCCCGCCACCGGAGCCGTACAGGCGACATCGCAGCGCGGGAACATCGCCAGCAGCTCGGCTTCCGCGGTCTTGATGACCTGTTGGATCTCCGTGTTCGAGTAGGCCCGCCCGGCGCCCACGCCCATCCACTCGGGATTGGTCTGCCAGGTATGGGTCCCGGCCTCGGCCCACGCCTCCTCCAATTTCTTGACCGCGGCATCCCGCATCTCCGCCCGAGTAGAGAAGGCGAGGGCGTAGGGGTCTGCCAAGACGGCGTCGAGATTGGTTTCGTCGACAATGAGGCCCTGGTCGTATTCCATGGCGATGCCGGCCAGCGCGAACCCCTGCATCATCTTGGCCATCGCCTTGTTGCGCGAGGTGATTTTGTTGTCGGTGCTGCAATCTGAGTCGAAGCAGAGACCGCTGGCGATCGCCTTGACCACGATGTTGGCCGACGACAGCGCGGTGTAGAATCCGTACCAGTTGCCTTCCGTTGCACGGCCGCCCGCGGCTTCGTTGGCCGTCGAGGCGTTGGTCCAGCCGCAGCGTGACGGACAGTCGACGCCGACGGAGTTGTAGAATCGGATCCCCCAGTTGTTCCACGAGGCGGTCATGTTGTCCGCCTGCATGTCCATCACCATAGAGCTGGTGGGACTACCGCGCGTGTCCATCCAGGTCCGGAACGAACCGCCCAGCAGCTGGGCGAGCCCGGCCGGATCGGCGAAGGCCCGGTTGGCATCGGGAGCATTCGGGTTCTCGACGGCCAGGTCGCACCCGCCGGCCACGAGGACGGCCACCAGCACAGTGGCCAGGGACGAAAATCGCTTCATGGGTGTCTCTCGCTGTGGGTTCATGACGGGTGCCTCCTCAGAACGAGATCTCGACGGTGGTCGAGAAGGTCCGGTAGTTGGGATACTGGAACCAGTCCATCTTGACCTGGAACGGATCGCCGAAGAGACCCGAGACTTCCGGATCGAGCCCGGAGTAGTTCGTGATCGTGAACAGGTTCCGGGCGGTGAACCCGAGCCGCACCTCGTGGAAGCCACCCAGACCGATCTTCCGGAGCTGGTCGGGCACGAGGGTGTAGCTCAGCGACAACTCCTTGAGCTTGGCGTAAGAGCCGTCCTCGACGAAGTAATCGTTCGGGGAGAGGCCGTTGTAGAACCCCACGCCGTAGTACCCGAGGGCCTTCTGGGGGCACGCCGGCATCGGATCGCTCACCACGCCGCACGTCGCGGCGTTCGCGGGCTTGCCGAACTGGTCCTGCACATGGTCGCGGGTGGCCTGGAGCGCCCACTGCCGGGTCCCGTTGTAGAGGTTCCCGCCCTTCTGCCAGTCGAGCAGCGCGCTCAGCACCAGCCGCCGATGGCTCAACGTGAAGCCGAAGCTCATGTTGAAATCGGGGTTGACGTCGCCGATCTTCACGGTGTTCGAGGTGACCGCGCAGCTGCCGTCGGCTCTCTTGATCTTGCAGAAGGCGTACTTGATGGCCCGTTCGTTCGGCGTGCCGTATTGGTTTTTGCGGACGAGGTAGCCCTCCTCGTTGATCATGACCGAGTCGGGGCTCCACGTCGTGGTGCGCAGCGCTGCCTTGGCGGGGTCGTCGTACAGCTCGTCGACGTTGCGCACCCAGTGATCGCCGTACAGCACCCCCAAGCTCGAATTCCTGCCAAGGAAGAACGCCGCGGGCATCTGCTCGAAGCCGTACAGCCGCTCCGGAATGTCCCACTGCGTGATGAGCATGCGGGTCCGATCGCCCACGATGTTCAGCGTGAGGGCCGTGCTGGGCGTGTTGATCGCCCGGACCTGCAAGGTCAGCTCGTGCGTCTTCGCCCGGAGCGCACCGGTGTTCTGCCACTGCGACTGGAAACCGGCCGTGGCAGGCAGGGTGACCAGGAGCAGCTGGTCCGTGGTCTTCTTCTGGGCGTAGGTGTACTCGGCGCTGAGGCGGCCGCCCGCGAAATCGATGTTGGTGCCGAGCTCCAGCTCGCCCGATTGGGCCGGCCTGAGGTGCGGGTTGCCCAGAACCTGCTCGGTGAAACCGCCAAGGTTCACGCCGAGGACTTCGTACTGGTCGTCGAAGTTTGGCCGCAGCCCCGCCGTGCCGTAGGAAGCCCGGAGCCGCATCTCCTCGACGCCCGGGATGCGCACATCCTGCGTCACGCGCCACGACACCGAGGCCCGGAAGTAGTTGGACCACCGGCTCTCGGGCCCGAACAGCGACGACCCGTCCCGCCGCACCAGGCCGTCCAGGATGTAGCGGTCCTTGATGTCGAAGGTCGTCATGGCGAGGTAGCTCTGGGTCTTGAACGTCTCGTCGCGTGATCCGCTGGTCAAGGTGCTCGGGTTGGCGCCGGCGAACTCCGGCACGCGGCCCACGATCAAATTCCCGGCACCGGTGCTGAGGAACTTGTTCTGCTGCAGCTCGTAGCTCACGCCCACCCTGGTCGTGTTCGTGAACAGACTGCCGACGTGCCGGACGCTCGTAACCGTGATGCCGGTATTGTACTGCCAGTTGTTGGTCGCCGACTTAAAGAGGGAACCAGGAGTCTTGCTGCCTGAGGAGGTAAAGTAGCCGAACGGCGTCAGGTCCGAATAGGACTGCGACTCCTGGTCGTAGCCAAAGCTGCCTTCGGCCGACAGCCAGTCGAGCATCCGCCACCGCATCCGGCCCGAACCGGTGAACCGGTTCCGGTCCTGATTGATCTTGCGGTTGTGCAGTTCGTAGAGCGGGTTGAAGTCGTTGGCGACGTCACCGCTGAGCGGCACCTTCGGGCAGAAGGGGATGTTTGCCAGCCCCCCCGTCGCGTCTGCGGCGCACGGGGCCTGCATGTTGACATCGGGCTGCAGGAACATCAGGCCGAAGAACGGCCCGGTCTGACCCTCCGCCGCCCGGCCGTTGGTCGACGTGCCGTAGAATGCGCTGAAGGACGCGTCGACGTTCGAGCGCATCTGCTGGTCGAGGTTGAGCCGGAAGTTCTTCCGGTCGTACCCGCCCAGCGCGACGACCACGCCGTTGTTCTTGGTGTTGTCGAACGAGGCGCTGAAGTTGGTCGTGCCGCGCCGCTGCCCGACCGAGACGTATCCCGTCCAGAATGCGCCGCGATCGACCAGGGCGTCCCAGTGGTCGTAATAGACCGGGAACGGATTGTTCGCGATCTGGTCCGCCTTCACGGTCCGGTTGCCGTTGATGAGGATGTAGTTGCCGCTCGCGTCCTGTGCAAAGGCGGTGTGGTGTGAGAACTCGAGGCGCCGCGGCATATTGTTGATGCCACCCTCGATCCGGGTGGTCACCCGGAGCACCCCGTCAGGCAGGGAGTGGCCGCGCTTGGTGAAGACCTGCACGACGCCGTTCGCCCCGCTCGAGCCGTACAGGGAGGAGGCCGCCGCACCCTTGACTACCTCCACCCGCTCCACGTCGTTGGACGACACGTCGGCGAGACCGAACGGCGAGATCACCCCGTCCACGATGTACAGCGGATCCTGCCGGCCCCCGATGCTCGTGGCGCCGCGGAGTCGGATTGACACTTCGCCACCCGGCTGGCTCGAGGTCGGAACCAGACGGACGGCGGACACCTTCCCCTCCAGGGCGACCAGCGCGCTGCTGCCCGGGACGGCTTGCAGCTGGCTGTCGTTCACGACCCCAACCGTGAAGCTCAGTTTCTTGCGGGCTATGGCCTCGCCGACGCCGGTGACGACGACCTCGTCGAGCCGGAGCGGGTCGGACGCCAACTGAAAGTTCTGTTCCTGGGCGCCAGCGGAGAGGGTGATGGTGCGGCTGACGGGCTTCCGCCCGATGTAGCGCGCCGTCAACACCACTTCCTGACCCCGTACGCCATTGGCGGAGATGGCAATCGTATAGGTCCCGTTCGCCGCCGTGGCTGCGCCCAGGTTGGTGTTTCCCACCACCACACTGGCGCCGCCCAGCGGGTCGCCCTGCTCCGTGGTCACGCGGCCGGTGATGACCGCGCCTTGCGCCAGGAGCTGACCGGCGAAGAGGAACACGAATGCGGCAGCAAGACTGCCGCCCAGCAGTGACTCTGACCGTGGCACGCGCATCACCTGCCTCCTGCGTGGAGAGGAGAAATGAACCCGCGGGACCGTACGCAACGGCCGTTCGAGGAGGGGTACACGGCGAAGCCGTAAACGACCCCTTGGCCCCACCCGGACGGACCGAGCGCGATGGCACCTTGGGCAATCGACGTCACGTATTTCCAGACTGCTAAGTACTACCAGCGCCCTATACTACCATTTCTGGAAACCGGCGCTAGACCCCATATTACCCCCTATTGGGACCGGCGCTAGAGCCCCATACTACCCCCTATTGGGACCGGCGCTAGAGCCCCATACTTGACTCTTCTATGCAGACTGACCAGAGTCTCGCCATCGTGATCCGGAGGGCTGGCCCCCGGACCGGGGCCCTGCTGGCAACCCTGTTCGCGGTCGCCCTCGGCCCGGTGAATGCCGCCGCACAGGCGACGCTCAGAGGCCGCGTTATCGACAGCGAGCTCGGTCATCCGCTCGCGGGGGCCATCGTCAAGATCCAGCCCGGCGCACCTCCCCGCACGACGGACTCGCTTGGCCTGTTCGAGGCGCAGGGACTCTCCGGCGGGGAAGTGGACGTCACGATTCAGGTGATTGGGTACGCCCAAGGGGAATTCACGATTCGCCTACCCGCGTCGGGCACGGTAGAAGGCGTCTTCCCGCTCGACTTCACGGGCTACCGGCTGACGGAGGTCGCCGTGGTGGCTCGCGCCGAGCAGCTCGTGCCGCGGTACTTGGACTTCGAGCGCAGGCGGCGGACCGGGCAGGGCGCTTACCTGCGATGGGAGGAGATCGCGAAACAGGGGTACGGGTCGGTCGGGGATGCCCTCCGCAGCATCCGCGGGGTCCGAGTGCAGTGCAACCAGCAGACATTCGAGTGCTTCCCCGTCATGGCGCGCACCCCCCAGTGCCACCCGACCTGGTGGATCGACGGCGTGGAGGTGCACTCGTTCCACGAGAATACCCCGATCCGCGACGTGTACGGCGTTGAGGTCTACCGTGGTCCCGGAGAGGTCCCGGGTGAGTTTTCCGGGTCGGACGCGGCCTGTGGCGTCATCGTGATTTGGACCAAGTCGCGCCCGTATCGGTAGCGTGCGTCCTTCCCAATGGCTGTTCCTTCTGGCGCTCTTGCCTCTGGTGCCATTCCAACTATCCACGCCAAGCAAGAGTTCCGGTAGGGAGCACACGTACCTAGGACTCCGTGCTTCACCTGCTCATGGGAAACAGGTTGGAACGGCACTGGCCGGAGTGCAGCAACAGGACCCCCTCACCGCGCGGTCCAAGGGTCGCCCCGGCGCGCCGGTCACCGTGTACGAGATGGCCGACTTTCAATGCCCGGCCTGCCGCGAGTTCGCCCTCACCACCCTCCCGGTCATCGATCGAGATTACATCCAGGCCGGGAAGGTACGCTGGGTGTTCGTCAATTTCCCGCTGTCCCAGATCCACAAGAACGCGATCGCCGCGGCCCAGGTCGCCATGTGTGCCGCGCGCCAGAACCGGTTTTGGGCCATACACGACGCGTTGTACCAGAAGCAGTCGCAGTGGGCCGGCCTGAACCTCGCCTGGCCGGCGCTCATCGCGCTGGCGGACTCCGCGGGGGTTGGACATGATTCGCTCGTGAGCTGCCTCAACGCCCGCGCCACCGTCGACGCGATTGCCTCGGACGCCCAGGGCTCGATGCGCGCCGGCGCCAACGCCACGCCCACCTTCTACATTGAAGGCGGCCTCGCCGAGGGCGCAATTCCCGCCGTGGACTTCTCTCGCATCCTGGACTCGGTCTACCGCGCGAAGACGGGCGCCCCCGCCCGCCCCTGATGTCCCCGGTTTCCCCACGGCCCTCGCCGTGGTATCGCCTGGCCGTGGCAACCGCTGCCGCTGGGGGTCGGGTTGGCGCCCGCTTCAATCCCAAACTGGCACGCGCACTCGACGGTCGCCGCGGGCTCGATGCCCGCGTAGCGGCCTGGGGCGAGCGCAGCCGCGACACGCAGCGTCCCCTCGTCTGGTTCCACGCCCCCTCGGTGGGTGAGGGCCTCCAGGTGCAGCCGGTGATCGACGCCCTGCGCACCGCTCACCCCGACTGGCAGCTCGTCTATACCTTCTTCTCCCCGTCCGCCGAGCGGTTGGCGCGTGATCTCCCGGTGGACTTCACCGACTATCTGCCGTTGGATCGGCCCCGCGCGGTCGCGACAGCCCTGAAGGCGTTGGCCCCAACGGCGCTGGTGTTCGGAAAGCTCGATGTCTGGCCCGAGTTGACCCTGGCCGCCGCTCGGCGCGGCACCCGCCTGGCACTGATTTCAGCCACGGTCTCGCCGGAGAGCTCGCGCCTGGCCTGGCCGGTCCGGCGATGGGTGATGCCGGCCTATGCGGCGCTCGACCGCATCGGCGCGATCGCGGAAGCGGACGCAGCGCGGCTCGAGCGCTTGGGAGCGCGTCCCGAAGCGATCACCGTCACCGGCGATACCCGTTATGACAGTGTAGCAGTTCGAGCCGCCCGGCTCGACCGGCAGGCCGAGCCGTTCGCCTCCCTGTCGCGGGACGGCCGCGGCGCATTCACGATCGTCGCCGGGTCCACCTGGCCCGCCGACGAACGGGTGCTGCTGCCGGCGTTCGCCGACCTGGTGGCTCGCACCGATGGGCGCGTCCGTCTCATCATTGCGCCGCACGAACCCACGGCGACGCACCTGGCCGGCGTCACGGACGCCGCTCGACGCCTTCGGCTGGCGGAGCCTGTGCGGCTGTCGCGATACTCCGCCACCGTCGGCCAGCCGAATGGAGCCATCGTCCTCGTGGATCGCGTGGGCCCGCTCGCCGACCTGTACGCACTGGGCGAGGTGGCTTACGTGGGTGGGGGTTACCACCGGGCTGGATTGCACTCCGTGCTCGAGCCGGCGGCGTTCGGCATACCCGTGTGCGTCGGTCCACGTTGGGAGATGAGTCGGGACGCCGCAGTGCTGATCCGCCGCGCGGCGGCGATCGCATTGCCCGGAGACGGGCGAGCGGCGTTGGTCGCGCAATGGCTTCGCTGGCGGGACGACCCCACCACCCGACAGCGCGCGGGCGCGACGGCAGCAACTGTAGTAAAGGAAGGACAGGGCGCCACCGCGCGGACGGTCGCCCTGGTGCGGGAGCTGGTGGCGCGCTAGGGAGACGCCGGCGGAAGCACAACCCCTTCAAACGTGACCGTGCGCGGAGAGAAGAGACCCGCGGTCAGCGCGGTGATGAGCAAGTCACTCCAGCGGGCGCGCACCCGGATGCGCAGATTCGCCACGCCGGCCCCGGCCCCGACCTGTCCCGCGACTACGTCTTCGAGTCGCGGAGCGGTCACGGTGAATGCTCCCCACACAACAAAAACCGGGTGCCGGGTCACCTGAAAGGGTGTACCGGTGGGGGCGGCCTGCGCCGGGCCGGCCATGGTGACGGGCACGCCGAGCCGAGTGGAATCAAAGGTCAGGGCGCAACCGCCGGCGGCGAGGCCGAGCGCGGCCGCCGCCACTCCTGCAAACAACCGGTTCACTGGTCTCCCGGGAGGAAAATGGGGCGCGCCGGGGAACGGCGCGCCCCATAAGGTAGTGTCAGATATCGTGCTTGTGAACCTCAGGCTACATCATCGGCACCTTCAGTGACACATGCACCCCGATGCCGAGGATTCCACCGGTTGTGCCGTTCGAACTCTCGGAATCATAGGCGATGTGGGCGCCCATCATGCCGAACCCAAGGTTGGCGCCGATGGTCCAGCCGAAGTTCGATTCTGTTGACCCGCTGGACGGGTTGTGCCAGCGGTTGGCCAGCGACAGGTAGGGCTCGACGGAGACGCCGGGCGTCGGCAGGCTCACACTGACGCCGCCGCCGGCGATCAGCGTCGTCAGGCTCCCCGTCGCACCGCTGGCGGTGGTGCGCGCGCCGCCTACCAGCAGATTCAGGTTGATCGGCAGCAAGCTGCCACCGATGACACGGAACGCCGCATCGCCGCCAACCGACTTGAGGCTGGTGGTCGCGCCGGACGGTTTCCACGTCGAGAAGCCGAGCGTGACGTTCAGATTCCCCAGCCCAGCGGTGCCGCGAGCCCCGAAGGCGTTGCCCTTCCCCCAATCGGCGTTCGGCTTGCCGTAGTCGCCGCTGATGGTGATCCCGGTGCCGCCCTTGGGACTGTTCCAGACCGGCATTCCGAGAAACTGCGCGGCCGCCGGGGTCGCGGCACTCACCGCCAGAGCCGCCGCTAGAAAGACTCGGTTCATTGATCTCCTCCGTATGCGAAGTGAGACGGGGTCCGGATCCCGGGCCCCGGGGGTCGGGGTCGGGGCCTACGCTAGGGAGCGCGCGACGCCCCGTCAACCGTGTGTCGCTTCAATGCACCCACACGGCGCCGAGCGACACGCCCTCGACGTCGCCCAAACCCGCGCTCAACCGGGCGTCGAACCGGGGCGTGAACTGGAAATCGATGCCCAACCCCAGGGCGAACTGCGTGTGGTTCTGGGCGTCCCCGGCGAGAATGAACAAGGACGGCTGAACGTAGGGCACGATGCTGACGCCACTTTCGGTCGCGATGCGCCGCCCCAGCGACAGGCCCACCGGCAGGATCAAGACCGAGTTCCCCGAGACGAGGTTGGCGCCCGCGCCGAACACCAGCGCGCCGTCGAGCGGGAAGTCGACCGTGTGGGTCAGGACGCGCTCGCGCGCTTCCGCGCCGAGTAGGAGCACGGCTGCACCGGCGCCGCTTTGATCGAGCAGGCCACCCTTGAATCCGATATCCAGGCGGCCGCTCGCCACGCGATACTGGCCCTCGAACGCGGTGCCGCCGCCGTTGGGGAAGCTCACCAGGACGCCGAACTCGGAGCGGGCGAACGCTCGATAGGGTGCATTGAAGGTGGTCGTGCCGGTCACTTGCGCCGTGAGGTCAACGGCGATCATCCCCAGCACGACCGCGACAATCACGGTGATCCGGTACCACGTCATGCACGGCCCCCGGAAAGATGTCATTGGTCGGGTGAGAGTTACCCCAGGCAGCTTTTGAACGTTCCGAAGTGCCCGGTAACCGGCTGTGCGCTGGGTCACAGCAACGCGGCCCAGGGCGTTCGCCCCGGGCCGCACCTTCCATCTGGTAAGTGCGTCGGTTAATGCCAGAGCGACAGACCGATCCGGGCCCCGATGTCGAGAACGTTCGGCAGGCCCTTGCTCGTGTTCTTGAGGTGGTAGCGAGCGAAGGCCTCGAGTCGGAAGGCACCCGACTCGTAGGGCACCCGAGTGCCGATGCCGCCGTTGAAATTTAACTGGGACGTGCTGCCAGTGCCGCTGACGTTGTGATCGAGATCCACGCCTGCCCCGACGGTAAAATACGGGCCCTTCTTGTTGTTGTCGGCGCTCATTCCAAACAGCAGGTTGATGTCCGGTGTGAACACCCACTTGCTGCTACCACCGCCGCTGGCGAAGGCGAACGTGAAGCGGGGCTCCACCTCCAACTTGCCACTCGAAACGAAGCCGATCCGCACGTCCACCGGAGTCCCAAAGGAGATGACGCCATCCCTACCTGATGC
Source organism: Gemmatimonadota bacterium (assembly GCA_041497135.1). Lineage (GTDB taxonomy): Bacteria > Gemmatimonadota > Gemmatimonadetes > Gemmatimonadales > GWC2-71-9 > DASTHG01. The sequence continues at coordinate 16,368 of JBGQFX010000066.1, forward strand.
TTTTGAGTAAACCACCC
>JBGQFX010000067.1:0-15503 GCA_041497135.1 Gemmatimonadota bacterium
AGCCAGCGACGCTGCCAACTTCTCGCGCGGCGTGTTGCGGCTGACGCTGTACGACAAGTCGTACCGCTGGGAGTTCCTCCACGCCGAGGGCCAGGGGACTTTTTCCGATTCCGGCACGGCTGCCTGCCACTGAGTTCCCTGGGTGTAAACCCGCAACAAGAAGTGAAGTGGAGCAGGGCCCAGGTCTTGCAATCGAAAACCTGGGGTGCCTGGCGGACCCCGCTGTGTTGCACAACCGCCACAGCTCTCCGCTCGAGGGGCCAATTTGGGGGGGAAATTCGCGCGGAGCCGGATAGACCGGTCGCTCCGCAGGGCACTGATCACCGCCTCGCTGCTGGTCGCGTGCACATCGGACACCTCGGGTCCTCCGCCCTCGGTGGCGCGCGTGGACGTGACGCCTCCTGTTGCATCCATCCCAGTCACCACGGCCGTCCAGGTCACGGCAGTCCCCCGGGACGCCCAGGGCCAAGCGCTGAGCGGCCACACCATCAGCTGGTCGAGCAGCGATCCGTCGGTGGCGACGACGAACGCCAGCGGCCTCGTCACCGGAATCTCGCTTGGATCGGCGACGATCACTGCCACGACTGAGGGTCACTCGGGCACCACGGCGGTCTCGGTCGTTCCAGGCCCGGCCGTCGCGCTCGCGTTCACCGCGCAACCGAGTTCGGTCATCGCGGGTGTACCCCTGACGCCCCCGATCCAGGTCACGGCTTGGGACATTCTGGGCAATACCGCGACCGGCTTTGTCGGTAACGTCACAGTAGCGATCGCCTCCAACCCGGGTGGCGGAACTCTCACTGGGACGACGACGCGCGCCGCAGTTGGCGGCGTGGCGACGTTCACCGACCTGCGGATCGACAAGATGGGGACCGGCTATACCCTACAGGCCTCATCGGCATCGCTTCCCCCGGTGTCGAGCGGCGCGGTGAAGGTGGACCCCGGTCCCGCGGTGCGCCTGGCCTTCGCCGTACAGCCTTCGACAACGGCCGCGGGCGCGGCGATCACTCCCTCGGTGGTCGTGCAGGCACGCGATGCCTCCGACAACCCGGTATCCGCATTTCACGACACCGTCACGATCGCGCTGGGGGCCCATCCGGCCGGGGCAACGCTGTTCGGCGTGACGAAGGGCGTGGCGGTGGGAGGGGTGTCGAGCTTCCCCGGGCTGGATCTCACCCGCAGCGGGACGGCCTACACGCTGGCGGCCACGGCACCCGGGCTCGGTCCGGATTCCTCAGCGACGTTTGCGGTTACGCCGGGCCCGATATCGGCGGCGCAATCCGGCATGAGCGTTTCACCGGGGACCATCACCGCCAGCGCCGGGTCGAGCGTGGCGACGATTTCGGTCACGGTGCGGGACGTATATGGGAACGCCGTACCCGGCGTCTCCGTGGTGCTGTCCGCTACGGGCTCGGGCGACGTCCTCGGACAGCCCACCGTGGTGACCGACACAGATGGCCTCGCGACCGGGACGCTCAGCTCGACTGTGGCGGAGACCAAGACGGTGAGCGCGACGGCCGGCGGCGTCGCGATCACGCAAACGATGAACGTCACCGTTACGGCTGGCACCGCCGCCGCACTCGCGTTCACCGCACAACCCGGCGGCGGCGCGGCCGGCGCGCCCATCGCCCCACCGGTGCAGGTGACCGCGCAGGACGCGTTCGGAAACCCGGTGACGGGGTTCACATCCGCCGTGACAGTCGCGCTCGGCGCCAATCCGGGGGGCGCCACCCTATCCGGCACGGCCACGCGAACCGCGACGGCCGGCGTCGCGACGTTCAACGACCTCAGCATCGACAAGGCGGGAACCGGCTACACCCTCACCGCCGCCGCCGCCGGTGCCGCGAGCAGCACCTCCAACGCATTCGGTATTGGTGCCGGGGTCGTATCGGCCACCCAGTCGACCGTTCAAGCGGCTCCTGGCGCGATCGTCGCCAGCAGTGGCTCGAGTGCCGCGACGGTCACCGTCACCGCCAGGGATGCCTTCGGAAACCTCGTGTCGGGTGCGACGGTCGTGCTCGACGCCTCCGGGTCGGGCAATACCATCACCCAGCCGGCCGGGCCCACCGATGCCAACGGCACGGCGATTGGGGGCCTGAGCTCCACCGGAGCGGGAGTGAAGACGGTGACGGCTACTGCCAACGGCATACCCCTGGCGCAGCAGCCGACGGTTACCGTGGGAACGGGCCCGGTTTCAGCCACGACGTCCACCGTGAGCGGCGCACCCACGAGCATCCAGGCCAGTGATGGAGGGTTCTCTTCCACCATCACCGTCACCGCCCGCGATGCGTTCTCGAACCCGGTCGGCGGGGCCGCGGTCGTGCTCTTCGCGACCGGCACGGGCAACGCGCTCCTCCAGCCCGCGGGCGCCACCGGCGCGACTGGAGTCGCGACGGGCGCCCTCAGCTCCACGACCACCGGCACGAAGGTCGTTTCCGCGACCGTCAATGGAACTCCGGTCTTGCAGACCGCTGCGGTAACGGTCCTCCCCGGCGAGGTGTCGGTGATGCGGTCCACGTTCGTCGCAACGCCGGCATCGATCGTCGCGAGCACTGGGTCGAGCAGCGCGACGATCACCGTCACGGCGAAGGACGACCACAGCAATCCGATCTCGGGCGTGGCAGTCGTCCTGGCCGTCAGCGGCCTGGGGAACGCGCTGATCCAGCCGGTCGGCCTGACGGATGGGAGCGGGGTCGCCACCGGATCGTTGTCTTCGACGACCGCGGAGTCGAAAGTGATTTCCGCGGTCGTCGGGGGCACGGGTCTCGATCAGCTCGACACCGTGGTGGTTGTGCCCGGTCCGGCCAGCGCGATGGCCTTCGTGACCCAGCCATCGGGTACGACCGTCGGCATCGTGATGACACCGCCGGTTCAAGTCGAGATCCGGGATCAGTTCGGCAACCGCCAATCCGGCTCCATCGCGAACGTGACGCTGGGATTCGGCAGCAACCCGGGTGGAGCTACGCTGTCGGGCGGCGGCCCGTTGGCGGCGGTGTCGGGCGTCGCGACCTTCCCATCGCTGAGCATCAGCAAAGCGGGGACGGGCTACACCCTCACGGCCGCCTCGCCTGGGCTCCCGGGGGCCCTCTCTGCCTCGTTCAACATCTCCGCCGGCATCGTCTCCACCTCACAGTCCGGCGTCGTGGTCAGCCCCGTGTCACTGATTGCCGGTGGAGGCACGGCGACGGTCACGGTGACAGCTCGCGATGCGGGCGGGAACCCCGTCGCCGGCGCGACGGTGACACTCAGTGCGACGGGCAGCGGCAACGCGATCGTCCAACCGGGGCTGCCGACGAACGGGAGCGGGGTGACGACGGGCACCTTCTCCTCGACCGGGGCCGGACAGAAGACGATCAGCGCGATTGCGAGCGGGGTGCTCATCTCGCAGAAGCCGACCCTCACCGTCGTGGCCGGGCCGGTGTCGGCGTCCCAGACCACGGTCAGTCCTAATCCGGCGTCGATCGAAGCGGGCAGCGGGGCCTCGACGATCATCGTGACCGCCAGGGATGCCTTCGGGAACCCCGTCAGCGGCGCGGTCGTCACGCTCGTGGCGAGCGGAGGCGGGATTACGCTCACGCAGCCCTCGGCACCGACCGACGCGACCGGCCTCGCGACCGGGGCCCTGGCCGCTTCCACTACGGGAACCAAGACCGTCTCCGCCACGGTTGCGGGAGTGGCGATCACGCAAACCGCGGCGGTCACCGTCCTGGCGCCGGGGTCCTCGGTGACCTTCGTGGGCGCTGGCGACATCGCCGACTGCGGCAGCTCGGACGACGAGGCCACGGCGGCCCTGATCAACGCGATGCCGGGGGTGCCGGTCTTCGCGCTCGGCGACAACGCCTATCCCAACGGCTCGACGAAGGACTTCGCGAACTGCTACAATCCGAGCTGGGGGGCGTTCAAATCACGCACGCACCCAGCGGCCGGGAATCACGAGTACAACAGTTCTAATGCTGCTCCATACTTCGCGTATTTCGGGGCCGCCGCAGGGCCTGCGGGGCTGGGCTACTACAGCTTCGATCTCGGCGCCTGGCACGTCATCGTCTTGAACAGCAACATCTCGAGCGATGCCGGGTCACCGCAGGATGTGTGGCTGCGAGCCGATCTCGCCGCCCATCCCACCGTCTGCACGCTCGCCTACTTCCACCACCCCCTCTACTCGTCCATTGGAGGCACCGGAAGCGGTGGGGCGGTCATCACGAGCGCCCGGCGGTTCTGGGACGACCTGTACGCGGCCGGCGCGGATCTGGTGCTCAACGGCCACCGCCACGTGTGGGAGCGGATCGCGCCGATGAAGCCCGACGGCACGGCGGACCCGGTGCGTGGCATCAGGACCATCATCGCGGGGATGGGCGGCGAAAGTGGGGGAGACCTGACCAACATCTTCCCCCTGAGCGAGGAGCGGGAAGGGCGCACTTTTGGAGTGTTGAAACTCACCTTGCGCTCGACGAGCTATGACTGGCAATTCATCCCGGTGGCCGGGAGTACCTACACCGACAGCGGTACCGGGACATGCCACTAAGGGTGCCTCGTCAAGCGGGCCGGGCGCCCTCGCGGGTGCGGAGCCGCACATACAAGCGGTAGAGCGGTGGCACGGCGCTCGTGGCGAGCACCTTGAGCCGCCGCCGCACTAGCGCCCGCGTCCACCCACGGAACCGGACGAGTTCGGCCACTCGTTGCGCCCGGGTGCTCGCCTTCACACTGTAGCGGCCCAGGACCCAGCAGTCACCGATGCGGCGGGGGGCGAGCCACGGCTCCGATGTAAACAGGTATCGCAGTCCGGCGCTGCTCGCGGACTCGAGCACTGTGTCCGAGATGTCGCCCCCCGGCACGGAGGCGGTGACGCACGGCTCGCCGAGGATCTGCGCGATGAGGTCGCAGCTCGTACGCCATTCCTCGGCCATACGGGCAGGCGAAAGGGCACGGAAGATGTTGGGGTGGGTGTGCGAATGACTGCCCACCAGGTGGCCGGCGCTGTGCAGCGTGCGGATTGCCACCGGATCGAGGAAGCCCCGGCTACCGGTCAGGCTCGTGACGATGAAGAAGTGCCCCTTCCAGCCGTGCTGGGCGAGCAAGTCGGCCGCCGTCAGGGCGCTCCGGCCGCCGTCGTCGAACGTGAGCAGCAGGCTCCGGACCGGGCGTTCGAAATCGACGTCCACGACGAGGCCGGGTTCGACGGGCGCGCCCGCCATGTGGGCCAGGTGTTCGGTGAACGCGGCGGTCGAGTGTTTGTAGGCAAAGGCGCCTGGGCGCTGGAACCCCGAGGCCATCGGGTCATCGGTGACCTCGTGATACATGAGGGTCGCGATCTGGGGCCGGAGACTCACACGACCCTGCTCAGCGCGACAGCGGCAGCTCGGCCGCTGGCTTCCCGGACGTCGGGCGTGACGGCAACAGCAGCTCCACCACCCGGCGCCAGAATCCGGCGCCGTAGCTCACGTGAATCACCGGCAGCACGGCGGCGAGTGCGAGGCCCACGGCCGGCCCTTGCTTGAGGGCTGTCTGGACGGCCGACCCCAGCACGACCACCGAGTAGCTCCCGGCTACCAGGGCAAACAGGATGGCGGCGGGGGTCCAGAGCAGCGCCGCCGCCCCAGTGCCGAGCAGGCCCAGCACGAATCCGGGCGGGATGAGCTGCCGCACCGTCATGAATCGTCCCAGTTTCTTGGCGACGAGCGGCTTGAAGTACCCATATTGATAGAACATCCGTCCCACCTGCCGCAGCGTGGCGCGCGCGTAGTAGTACGACACCACGTCCGGGATCAGCAGAATCCGTCCGCCCGCCTTGATGAGCCGGGCGTTGAACTCGCCGTCCTGATGGCGGATCAGCTCCTCGTCGAACATGCCGACGCGGTCGAACGTCGCTCGGCGGATGCAGAAGAACGCGATCGTGTCTACCCAGCGCGGTTGGTCGGTGCCGATCCGGAAATAGGAGGTGCCCACACCGAACGGGTGGGACATGCCGATGGCGATCGCCTTCCCCATCGCCGTCTGATTCGCCGGCAGGGTGCGGAGTACGGCGCCGACGTTGTCCGCGCCGAATTCGTCCAGTGCCGCGACGAGCCGGCTCACGTAGTTCTTGGGGTACACGACGTGTGCATCCATCCGCACGATGACGTCTCCCTGCGCCGCCCGGATCGCCAGGTTGAGGGCCACCGGGGTGATGCGCCGGGGATTGTCGATCATCCGAACGGCCGGGTGTCGGGCGGCGTACTCGGCGAGCAGCGGACGGGTCCCGTCGTCGCTCATGCCGTCGACCACCAGGACTTCGAGGCGCTCGGGCGGATAGTCGCAGGCGAGGATCGAGTCGAGGCACTCGACGAGATACCGCTCCTCGTTGCGGCACGGCACGATGACGGTGACCTGGGGGAGGGGCATTCGCGTCAGCGCTCCGTGAGGCGGGCGGCCACCGCCGGATCCCGGCGCGGCGCCGGCCGTCCGGCATAGCGGGCGATCGCCGCACGGTACACGTCGATCAGCCGGGCCGTAATCGCCTCTTCCGCGAGGGGCGCCACGGCGACCCTGCCGGCCACGCGTTGGCCGCGTCGCAACACGCGCTCCAGGGCCGCGGCGATGGCCTCGGGTCGCTCGTCCTCCACCAGCTCGCATCCAGCGATGCCGCGCAGCCGCTCGGCGGTATCGCCGATCGGCACCGACACCACGGGGAGATCGCACGCCAGGGCCTCTTTCACGACGTTCGGCGAGCCTTCCTGCATCGAGGTAAACACGAACGCGTCGCACGCGTTCATGTAGAGGGGGATGTCGGTGTGGGCCACGCCCCACGCCACGACGAGCTCAGTGGGGAGTGTGCGGTTCAGCACCTCGATGGCTGCCTTGGCCAGTGCGTGGCGCTTCCTGGGCTGCTCCGGGTTGCCGGCAAACAGGACCAGCCGTTTGTCGAGGGGCCACCCTAAGCGCGCCCGCGCTTCGTCGCGCGGCACGATGCGGAACAGATCGAAGTCGAGGCCCGATGGCAGCACGGTGACGGGGGCGGACGTGTGGAAATAGCCGGTCATGTGCTCGGACACGACGACGACCGCGTCGGCACGGCGCAGCGCGAAGCGGGCCACCGCTTGTGAGATCCGTCCGGCCAGCGTGTACCGTCCGTCGGGACCCACGATTCCCAGGATGTCGCTGCCGCGCAGCGTCACGACGAGCGGCAGCCGTTTAGGCAGCGCCAGGATGCCGCTCTGTCCGAACTGGGCGTGCACGACGTCGTAACGGTCCGGCTCCATCCGGGGCCGCACCTGCATCCAGGCGCGCGCGTAGTTCCAGGGCCGCTTGGCGCCCCGGAACGGAAACACGTCCACCTCCACCCCCGCCTTGCGCAGGAACTCCGCCTGGCGCTTGACGAAGTGGGTCGTCTGCGGCTGTCCCGGCTGTGGCCATCCGGCCGTGATCATCAGGACCCGAAGCGGTGCTTCCACCTTCTCCTGCTCGTGCTCCACCCTAGTGTCCCCCGTGCGAAGCATCGGAAACTGCGGCAGGGGAACCGGGTGCCACTCGGGCCGCTTCGGCCACAGGCGCCGCTGGTTGGACCTGACGGGCCGCCCGTGCGCGCTTCCGCCCCGAGAACAGGTCGCTCAATCCCTGGACCCATTCACCCACCGCCGGCCAGCGGTCGTCGGGCTGCCATGTCTCCGAACGGGTCCCCACCGGCTGGCGCCCCAACAGTTCTTTCAGTCCTTGAAGGACCGTGGGGTAACGTCCCGGATAACCCGGTGGGGCCCCGGCGAGGATATAGAGGAATCGTTTGACGTCGCCCCACAACCAGCGGACGGTCAGGCCCGTCGCGTAGCCGGCCCTGCGCTCAACGGGCGTCCCACGCAGAATTGCTGCCCACCACAGCGGGAAATCCGCTCCCGCGGAGACCGCCAGCTGCAACGAGCCCCAGAAGCGGCCGTTGACCTCCATCAGGGCGGGCGCGTGCACGCCATCGTCGCGGAACTCCACCATTGCCGGACCGTGCCAGCCCATCGACGCGAGTAGGCGTTCGGCAGGCTCCAAAAGGCGCGGCTCGAGCCGTGCCGAGCGCCGCAGGCTGCTGCCGGAGCCCGAAGGGCGGACGTCCCGCAGGCGCTCGTGCGCGAACCAGGCGACCGGGTGGCCGGATTCGAACAGGGCGAACACGCCTTTCCCTTGGCCGGGCACGAAGCCCTGGATCAGCGGCCAGTGCTCACCCTGGCGGTGCAGGGCCACCGCGGCCTCTAGCTCTGTCGTATTCCGCACGTAGCTCGTTCCGGGGTCCGGCACGAACCGCGCGCCGTCCCACGCATTGCTGAAGCGCGATTTGACCACGCACGGGAATCCAAGGTCGGCCGCTGCGGCCCGGACCTCGGACAAGGTGGAGGGCACGCGCGTCGGAGGAATCGTGACGCCCGCGCGCTCAGCGAGCTCGAACGTCCGCGCCTTGTCGAACGCGAGCCCCAGGAGTTCGGCCGGGGCGCTCCCGACCGTGATGCCCTCAGCCTCCCACGCGGTACGCTCGAGGTTGCACAGCACGCAGGAACGCTCGGTGAGGGGCAGAACCAGTGAGACCCCTCGGGCCGCTGCCCACCGGCGCAACGCCGCGAACGCCTCAGGCGTCTCGCCAGAGAGCCGGAAACGACCGCGCGCGAAGCGGGACCAGGATGCGAGGGGGCGGGGCCGTGTCGCGGCGACGAACACGTCGTAACCGGCCCGTCCCAGCGAACGAACGCACGCGAGGGCCTGGTTCGTCTGGCCATCGAGCACGAGCGCCGAGTCCCGGGTGTCGTTCACGCCGTGCCACCGCGTGACCGGACTGCGTCGAGCAGCGCCGCCTTGGTACGATCGAGATCGTCGTTGACCAGTCGCACTGCGCCCGGCACGCGGTCGAAGACGCGGTGGTAGGCGTCGGAGCGGCGGCGCAGGTACTCGATCGAGAACTCGCGCTTGCGCCGATAGGACTCTTCGGGCGTGATGTCGAGAAACACCGGGACCGTCGGGTGCGGCGTCAGCCACTCGAGCAGCCGAGTCCACGGACCGCGCCGGCCGTCGGCGACATCCACCAGCGTATCGTAGAAATAGCGATCCATGATGAGCACCCGCCCCTTCACCCGTTCGAGGTAGGTGCGATAGCAAACGAAGATCGTCAGGTCCAACACGTAGAGCAGCCGCCGCATCGGCTTGTTCCAGAGGATCGCGGTGCGCGCTCGGCTCAAGGTCCCGCGCCAGCCAGTGGGGATCGGTCGCTGGAGTTTTTGAGACTTGGGATCCGGCGCGCCGGGGGCAAGCGACGGCGGCCGCCCCCCGCCGAAGAAGCGATCACGCACGGATCGCAGGAAAGCGTATACGCCTACCTGATCGTTGAGATGGAGGACGACGACCGGCTGGCTCCGGCCCTCTAAGGTGCTTTGCAAGAACTCGATGAGCGTGGACTTGCCCGCTCCGTCCAATCCCGAAAAGGTGATCAGCACGCCCCCCGTCATCCTCCAGCTGGTTTCGAACCCATGCTCACAGATACTGCCTACGCACTCCCTGTGCTAGCGCAGCGGGTCGGGGAGTACGGCATAACACATTGCCACGAAACATCATATGCCATGTGCCGTTGGTGCTGGTTTCGACGCCAGGAGAGCGTGTGGCACCGCCGCAACAACCGGTCTTCTGCTAACCCCAACGTGCCCGGCGTGCCGCAGCGGCATTGGGTGCCACAGGACGGGAGGACTTGGGTGTGAGGTACACCCAACTGGCGAGGGCGTAGGCGAGCAGCACCCACTGCAGTTTCAACTGGATGTAATTGCCGCTCAGATTCCCGACCATGAGGGCCGCCATCTGCGCCGCGGGGAGGATTCCCTCGATGCCGCGCCGTGCCTTCCAGGCGCCCCAACAGCAGAGCCAGAGCGCCGTGATGTAGGGAATCGAGCCCAGCAGGCCCGTTGCCGTCAACACTTCGAGGAACAACATGTGGGTATCGCGCGTCTGGTGAAGCCGCGGCGGCAGTCCCAACCGCACCGCGAGGGTGTACTGATTGCCTGGCCCCCACCCGACGATCGGCTTGCTCTTGAACATCTGCAGGGCGGCGGGGAAAATGACCTCCCGTTTGGCCATGTTCCCTTGTTGGGCCAGCTGAATCCGTTCTCTCATCAGTGGCGACTGCCACGCGCCCCACGCGGCCAGGCCGATCGCCACGAGCGAGACCACCATGTTCCGCACGCGGGTCCCAAGCGTGGTCCCGGCGAACGAGAACATCCACAGGCCTACGGCCAAAGCGAGAAGCCCCCCCCGGCTCCCGCCCTTGATCATGGCGAGGCCGATCAGCCCCGCCACCGGCCACACTATCCAGCGGAGGCGGAGCGCGGGCCGCGGACGACCGTATACCAAGCCGATGAGGACAAGCAGTCCGGCGCAGAGGACGCGGGCGGCACGATTGGAGTTCTGACCAAATACCATGGCCCGGCCTGATTCCGTATCGTAAGCCTTCCCGATGCCGAGGATTGTCATCACGGCCAGGATCGCGACAGCGACGGCGAGGGTCAGCAGCACGTTGCGGGCGATCCGCGGGTCGCGCATGAGATTGAAGCAGGCGAGAAAAACCATCACGCCCTGGAAGTAAAACACGGTCGAGTGAACGGCATCGGAGGTGAACCGAGCCCCGCCGAACACATACGCTATCCAATAGGCGTACAGGTATGCGAGGAACAGCCAGAACGCGAGTGGGCGGCGCCCGTAGCAGAGACGCGGTTGGAGCAGCGTCACGGCCAGGAATCCGGCGCCGGTGAGGGTCGTGAGCTCGATCGGAAGGCGGCCCGGGGCGTCGAAGGGGAGGGAGAAAACGAAGCCGTACAGGGCCCACCGTAGGATGCGGATGGGGGCCGCGATCTGTGGAACCGCCTGCAGCGGCGGTTGCTGACCCGGAAAACTCGCCGTTCCGGGAGGAAACGCGTTGGCTTGACTCGTGCGGCGGCGCATGGTCGTGTCCTAGCCCGCTCCAGGGAGTCCCCGACGCTCGAGCTCGGCCAGCACGCGATCGGCCGCGGCTTCGATCGTAACATCGGTCGTGTTCAACTCGATCACTTGGACTTTGCCGCTCGCCCGCAGAGCCGCCAGAATCTCCGCGTACGCCCGGCGATACCGGCCAAGGAATTCGGCCACCTCGTCGGTTGACCCGTTCTTGATGCGATGATCCTTCCGCCGGGATCGGATGCGCTCGATCAGGACGGGATCTGCCGCGTCGATCCAGATGACAGCGTCCAGCAGCGTGGTCCAGCGGTTCAGCTCGGCGCGCCAGTGACGGGCAACCCGGCCGTTCCCCTGACTTGCCTGTTGGAATACGCTCAACCGCCCGAGGCTAAACACCGGTCCCTCATCGAGCAGGATCGCGCGACCGGCCTCCTCCGCCATCGCTAGCGCCACTACGGTCGAGAGCGTGCGCAGACGAACGAGGTGTAACAGTCCGGAGCGCAGCGAGGACGGCCCCTGGCGGAGGAGTCCGAACCCGGCTGGGAAGAGGGCGACGCTGTGCGTCACCACCTCGAGGAAATGGCGCACGCGGTTGATACGGATCCCCGTGCGAACCCGTGGATCCTGGCCGAGGAGCCGTAACAGGGCGGTCTTGCCGGCCCCGGCTGGACCCACCAGCTCGACGATGAGCGGGCGGGAGGGGATCGCCTGGCCGGCTTCGCGTTGCGCCGGACTCGGGACCGGCCGGTGCCTCACAGGCATGTCCACAGTGCCTGTTTCACGTCGCGCAGGACCTGATCGAGCGGTTGCGCGGCATTGATATCGACCACGCGGGTTGGAGGCGGGAACCGCAGCTGATCGACGATCTCCACCTTGCGGCGCAGCTGGTCGAGAGGCGTGTCCGGTTTGCGCTGCGCGGCGACATCCACCGGGACCCGCAGCCGCACCACCACATCCGGCGGCACGATCCCGGCTTCGCGGAAGGTCGCGTGCTCCCGGCGCGCGACCGTGCGCCGCAGCCAGGAAGGGGATTCGAGCCAATGCCCGTATCGGGGGCCGTCGTTGAGTCCGGCGAATTGCGTCTGCGGCACGCGGTCCGACAGCACGATCATGCCGAGACTGCGGGCGCGCCGTACCTGCGTCGCCCAGCGACGGCGCTCGCGCGCCAGCGTGAGGACCCAGAGTAACTTACCGAACAACCGCAGCCCCGATGGCTCGGGGACCGGAGTGGACGCCGCTCGACCGGGCGCCGGGGTGCGTCGTGTCAGCGCGCCGAGATGCTGGAGCCAGCGCCGCGGCCGAGAGGCCGAGCCCTTCCCGCTGCCGCCGTAGGTCGAAATGACCGCGATCTCACGCGCCAGCCAAGCGGCAATCTCGTTGGTGAGCGTCGACTTGCCGGCACCGTCGGGCCCGACGAACGCAATCGCGAGGCCGCCTTGTGGCGGCGTGCGGGTGGACCTGGTGGGCGCGCGGAACAACCAGTTCTTGAGACGCCACCAGATCCAGGTCCACTCCCGGAGCCACATGCGCCGAGTGGCTCCGGCAGCCGAGTACATGCGGTAGCTCGAGAGATGTGGCTCGGCCATGCGGCGAAACGCCCGCAACTGCCGAATCGACGGGCCGCGCCCGGCGATCATTCCGGGTAGGAGATGGGCCGCAGCCGAACCCACGAGCGGCTCCGCGCGGGCGACCAGCTGGTCCGAACGGACGCGTGCCGCGAGCCAGCGCAGCTCCCGCAGCATGCCGCCGCGGAAGTAGTCGTATCCCAGTGCGGCCGCGATTGAGTCGCGCAGACGCAGTTTCATCACGTGCCGCACGATGAGGATCAACAGCTCGAGGTGCGGGTCGGTGATCCACAGGCCGAAGCCATCGTCCCGAACTCGCGTATCGAGCACGGCCTCTTCCCAGGGGAGACGGTGTCCTTTGAGGAACTTCTCTCCCAGCGTCAGCTGGTAGTGGATGTGCAGGTGACTCAGTTTCCCGGTCGCGGGGTCGAACCCCACGTAGTCCTCGATGCCGGGGTAGCCGCGCCCCGCTTTCACGACGAAACGCTTGAAACTCGACTCTTCGGTGAGGATGTGAGTCAAGCGCTGTGCCCCGCGGCGCTCCACCAGGACGTCCACGTCCGTCGCGCCGGTCATGGTCGCGACCAGGTGTTCGTTGCTCTTCCAGTGGCAGTAGCGGATGTGCTCGGTGTCGAGCCGCTGGAACAGACGCTCTACGACCTCGAGGCGCGCCGGAGGGGCGGGAGCCGGTGGCTCGCGCAACGCCGGAACCGGTGGGTTCGCCGCTCGTGAGCTCATACGGGCTGGGGAACCGCGGGGACGACGGGGGAGTTCGCCTCGACCCACGATTCGAACATCAACACGGTCCACAGGTGGTAATCCCACCGGGTCGTTCCCGCCAGGTGCTCGGTCCACTTTTTCCTGATGGGCCGCGGATCGAACGTGCCGCTGTCGCGCAACCGCCGTTCATCGAGCAGCGATTCGGCCCAATCCCGCAGGGGACCGCGCAACCAGTCCGCAATCGGCATGTGAAATCCCTGCTTGGGCCGGTCCACGAGCGCGCGCGGGACGTAGCGATGCAGCACCTCGCGGAGCGGCCACTTCGTTCCCTTTCCGCCGTGCAGTTTGACGGACAGCGGCATGCGCCAAGCGAATTCGATCACCCGATGGTCGAGCAGCGGGACGCGCGCTTCGAGACTGGTGCCCATGCTCGCGCGGTCCAACTTCACCAGGATGTCGTCCGTGAGGTAGGCGACCGTATCCAGAAACATCATCGTGTGCTCGGGATTCCCACCGAAGTCGGGCCGGCGCGCAGGGTCGGTCGCGGGGATGGGCAGTTCGCGAGCGTCCGGCATCAGCACCGTGGGGTCTTTCCAGTAGGACATCATATAGTGATACAGGGCAACCGGGGACTCCAGCGGCAGGATTTCTGCTACCTGCCTCAGGCGCTCGAGGAGGTTGCGCTTGCCGGTCAACCTGCGGGTAAGGCGGCCCAGAAGGGGTGCCCGCTGGCCGTTGCCGGTCGTCGCCGGGGGGGTCAGCAGGGACGCCAGCCGCCGCCGAACCGGCAGCGGGAGCCACTCGATGCCGCGCCAGATCGCCGGACCGAGCCGCAGTCGGCGGTATCCCCCGAACAGCTCGTCACCGGCGTCGCCGGAGAGGCTCACGGTCACATGCCGTCGCGTCAGCTCCGACACGAGGAAGGTGGGGATCTGGGATGTGTCGGCGAACGGCTCGTCGTACAACACCGGCAGGCGTGGGATGACCGCGAGCGCGTCGGCCGGCGTGAGATAAAGCTCGGTGTGCTCGGTCCCCAGGTGCCGGGCGACCGCGGCGGCGTGGTGAGCCTCATCGTGCTGCGTGTCCCGGAAGCCGATCGTGAACGTTCGTACCGGCCTGACACTGTGCGTCTGCATCAGGGCGACGATGGTCGAGGAATCGATGCCGCCGGAAAGGAAGGCGCCGAGCGGCACGTCGGCTTCCATGCGCAGCTTGACGGCGTCGCTGAGCAGATCATGCAGCGTCTCCACGACTTCAGCGGGGTCGTCACGCACCGGCTCCGCTACGCCCTGCTCGGCCACTGCCTGTAACGACCAATAGGCCGTCGGCGCCGTGTCGGTCCTCATGCAATCCGGGCGCAAGGTCAACCACGTCCCCGCGGGCAGCTTGTTGACACCGACGTAGATGCTGTAGGGACTGGGGACATAGCCGCGCCGCAGATAGAGCGCCAGCGCGTTGCGGTCGATCTGGGGCTGGAACGTCGGGTGTGCGCGCAGCGCCTTGAGCTCGGAGCCGAAGAGCAGCGTTTGTCCCATCCAGCCGTAATACAGCGGTTTCTCGCCCGCGCGATCACGCGCCAGGTGAAGGGTCCGCTCCGCCTTGTCCCACAGGGCGAACGCAAACATCCCGTTGCACTGCTCCAACGTCCGGCGCATGCCCCATGCCTCGAGCGCCGCGACCAGCACTTCGGTATCCGAGCGTCCGCGAAACGAATGTCCCAGGTTGGCCAGCTCGCGGCGCAATGCCTGGTGGTTGTAGATCTCCCCGTTGAACACGATGACGAATCGGCCGGTCGCCGATTCCATCGGCTGCCGACCCGTGGGTGTGAGATCCAGAATCGCCAGCCGCCGGAACCCGAGCGCGATGCCGGCCTCCGGATCGATCCAAGTGCCCTCGTCGTCCGGGCCGCGATGACGCAGTGCATCCGCCATCGCGGTGACCGTGCCGCGGGCGTCTTCCAGGTTCAGCCCACCCGGAGTCCAGAAGCCGGTGATGCCGCACATGTCAGATCAGATCGCTTCCCAGATCGCCCGCTTCGCCAGCAGCAGGACCGCAGGAAGCGGCTGCTCGGCGTCGAGCTCGACGACCCGGGTCGTGGGCGGGAACGCGAGGCGTCGGACCATGTCGACCCCGGTGCGCAGGTGCTCGGCGGGTGTTTCCGGCTTGCGGCGCGCCGCGACCCCAGGGGAGACGTGCAGTTTGAGGACGACGTCCGGCGGCGATAGCTCGGCCAGACGAAACGCTGCCCGCTCGCGGCGAGCGGCGGCGCGCACCAACCGCGGACCCGACTCGAGCCACGGG
>JBGQFX010000068.1:0-15070 GCA_041497135.1 Gemmatimonadota bacterium
CGATCGTGAACTGCTGCTCGCGACGGTCGATCACCGTCCGGACGACCGTGTCGCCGGAGGCGGTCCCGACCCGGATGGCGAGCGGCGCCCGGAACGCCAGCGGGGTCTCGAATCGGAGTCCGGTACTGTCCGCGGTGGCGGTATCGAGCTGAGTCTGGCGCACGGACAGGGTGAGAGTGCCGGCCGCCGGGTCGTAGGCCGAGGTCACGCTGAATGCGGGATAGCCGGCTCGGTAGATCCACTGCGACCAGAACCAGTCGAGGCTTTCGCCGGTCGCGTCGAGCACGGCCTGGCGGAGATCGTCGCTGGTGGCGCTGCCGTAGGCGTGCCGTGTGAGATAGCGGTTGATCGAGGCCCAGAACCGCTCGGTCCCCAGCTGCGTTTTCAGCATCTCCAGGACGAGCGCCCCCTTGGGATAGACGTTGTTCGAGTTCCAGGTGGCGAGCGGCATCCGCCGCCGCGTGTCGGCCGCCAGATAGTCGTGGTACTTGGAGAGGTAGTAGTCCTCTCCCGCTCTGGGGCCGAGCTTGGCACCCCAGTACTGGCCCGGCATGAACTCCGCCATCCCCTCGTTGAGCCAGTATTCGCTCCAGTTGTCCGCCGTCACCAGGTTGCCGAACCACTGGTGCGCCAGCTCGTGCGGGATCAGGATCCACCAGTACCACGGCCGATCGGCGTAGGCGCGCGCGTCGGGGAGCCAGTCGACGAGCGTCGTGGCACTGACGTTTTCCATCCCGCCGAAGAAGTCGGCCACGGTGGTCTGGGCGTACTTGGCCCACGGATAGCGGATTCCTGTGAGTCGCGAATACACAGCGATCATGTCGGGCGTCAGGTGATACAAAGGCCGGGCGCGCGCCGAGTCCTCGCGATACACGTAGTAATCGACCGGCGTCGTGCCCCAGGCGTCGTGGATCTTCACGAGCGGCGCCACGATCAGGGAGACGAGATAGGTGGCGCTCGGCTTGTCCTGCCGCCACGTCATGGTGCGGGTGCCGTCCGGGTTGCGGCGATCGACCACGAGGCTCCCGTTCGACACCGCGGTGTAGCCGCGCGGCACCGTGGCCTCGAGCGACCAGGTCGCCTTGTCGTTGGGGAAGTCGTAGGTCGGGAACCAGTCGTGGTTGTTGTCGTCCTCCCCCTGGCTCCAGATCTGCTGCGGCCGGTGTGAACGGCCCTCGTTCTGAATGAAGGTGAGGCCATGGCCGCTCTCGACGCGCCCGTGATAGGCGATCGTGAATCGTGCGGTGTCCCGGAAGGCAATCGGTCGGGCGAGGTAGACGACCAGCGTATCGCCGTGACTTGCCGAGCGCAGCGTGCGCCCGGCGCGATCGGCGACCCTGGCGATCTGCAGCCTGGAGCCCGCGTCCAGGATCACCGAATCGAGGCCTGGGCGAAGCGACATGAGCGTCGTGGTCACGCTGCCCTCGAACGACGTCGAGTCCCAGTTGAAATCCCTGAGGCTGATGCGCTGATCCAGCAGATCGTAGTCATGCGAGCGCGTGTATTGGTCGTTCGCCATGCGCTCGGCGTTGCTTTGTGCGAACGCCGGACGAGGGAAAGCGACGAGAACGAGCACCAGAGTCGGGACGTCGAAGCGCATGTGATCTTCCTGGAAACCGGTGGATACGAGAGGCGCCCAGTAGGGTATCATGGCCTCCCGATTCGTGCATCCACCGGCCCGCAAGTCTTTGCGGCGATTGATACCTGTAGATAGCCGGGTCCGTGGTAGCGGGCGTCACATCGTCTCCGGCATAACGATCCCATCGTCCTGATCATGAATCGCGCCTCGGCTCTGCTCATCTCCGGCCTGCTCGCCTGCGCCGAGGCGGGCTCCGTCGGTCCGGGGCCGGGTGGGCAGCCGGGACTCGGACCCAACGCCAGTCTCTCCGGCCGGCGGCCCTTCCCCGATGACAACCCGTGGAATCAGACGGTCGATCAGGCGCCGGTCGATCCCAACTCGGATGCGCTGATCGCCAGCATCGGACTGGCCGAAGGGTTGCATCCCGATTTCGGTGCGGATTTGAGCGGGGTTCCGTTCGGCATCCCGTACGTCGTGGTGGACGGCACGACGCCGGGGGTGCGCGTGAGCTTCGACTATGCGGACGAAAGCGACTCCGGCCCGTACCCGATTCCACCCGATGCGCCGATCGAGGGCGGGGCCGCCTCGAGGGGTGACCGGCACGTGCTCGTCGTGGACCGGGACCACTGGAGGCTGTCCGAGCTGTTTGCCGCGTATCCCTTGGCGCTGTCGCGCGATTGGGCGGCGGGCTCCGGCGCGGTCTTCGAGTTGGGCTCGAACGCCCTGCGGCCCGCCGGATGGACGTCCGCCGACGCGGCTGGCCTGCCGATCTTTCCAGGCCTGGTGCGCTACGATGAAGTGGTTGAGCTGGGTGTCATTCGCCACGCGCTGCGCTTCACCGTGAACAACGCCCGCCGCGCCTACGTATTCCCCGCGCGACACTGGGCGAGCTTCGATACCAGCCCGCTGCTCCCGCCAATGGGAATGCGGGTACGTCTCAAAGGGAGCTTCAACATCAGCGGGTTTCCGGCGAGCGCGCGGGTGATCCTGCAGGCGCTCAAGACCTACGGCATGATGGTGGCGGACAACGGCGGCGACTGGTTCATCTCCGGCGCGCCCGACGCGCGCTGGAGTGACGACGAGCTGAATACGTTGAAGCAGGTGCAGGGCGGCAACTTCGAAGTGGTGCGGATGGGAACGGTCGTCGCACCGTAGCCGGTTACTCCTCCAGCCGATCCAGGGCGAACCGCAGTCGCAGCATCGCACCCTCGAGGCTGCGTCGCTCGGACTCCGCGGTCTTGCCGGTTTCGATCACCCGCGTCACCAGCCGAAGGGCCTCGTGGATCTGATCCTCCGCCGACAGGATCGCCAGACGCCGCTCCTGTCCGGCGCGCCGGTCGCCGTTGATGCGGCGCTCGTCGTCCGGGCGTTGGCGCGCCCGCTCGACGCTCAGGCGTCGCTCCAGGAGCGCGCGCCGTTCGGCGGAGCGGCGGCGCTCGTGCGGGGCGGTCATGCTCCAATCTGACACGGAATTCGACGGTCGGCGAATCCCCCCGTACCCCACCACCCGCGATATGGACGGGAAACACGGCCAAGGCGAGATTGCGGGTCGCCTCTCTTCAGGAGTCCACGTGAGTTTCGTCCTGTTGTCCATGCGCGTACTGGACATCGTGCTCGGTGTGTTCTGGGCTGGTACGATGATTTTCACCGCCATTTTCCTGGTTCCGTCGATTCGCGATGCCGGCCCGGAAGGGGCCAAGGTCGTGGCCGGACTGATGCGGCGGCGCTTTCTCGACGTCCTGCCGGTCGCCGCCGCGCTTACGATCGTTTCCGGGCTGTGGCTCTATTGGTTCGATTCGAACGGGTTTCAGCCCCCGTTCATGCGGTCCTCCATGGGCATGATGCTCGGTTTGGGCGCCCTTGCCGCGCTCATCGCGTTCGCCCTGGGGCTCGGCATCGTGCGTCCAGCCATGTTGAGAGCGGCGACGCTGAGCCAGGACCCGACGCAACTGGCTGCGGCACAGGCGCTTCGGTTGCGCGCCGCGAGCTTCGGCCGTTTGGTCGCCCTGCTGCTGGGCTTGGCGGCCGCCGCCATGGCGATCGCGCGCTACGTCTAGACGGGGAAACTCGACACCCGGCCGTCTTGTCCCCCGTAAGACCCGGCAACCGCCGAGCCGCGGCTGCTGTCCAACCAAAGACCTTTCGACCGGGGAATTCCATGTTCTTGCGTGTCATCCTGCAACGCGTCGCCCTCGTGACGCTGGTGTTGGCCGCTTGGCGCATGCCGGCGCTCCAGGCCCAGTCCGAGCCGCTCGTGGACATTCGCAACCTGACGCCACGGGAGCTTCGTTCCGCGGCGTTCGTCCTCACGTCACCGCATACGATTCGCATCGAGGCGGTGGGCGCAGAGCCGCGACGCGATCGGCGCGAAGGGCGATGGTGGTCGTCGGGAGACGACGACGAATGGTCCATCTGGCCGGCGGCGGCCTGGATCCTCGACGCCCGCACCCGGGAGGTCGTGTGGGACCTGCGCGAGGCCCGCACAGAGCGTTCGGGTGATGGACTGCGGAGCTTTGCCGGCAGCGTGGCGCTTCCCGCCGGCACCTACCTCGCCTACTACGGATCGTTCGTGGCGACGTCCGTGTCCTCCTCTGGACGGTTCGACGTCGCGTCGCTGTTTCGGTCGGCCCGCCGCTGGCGTGACGTGCGCTACGGCGGCCCGTACGTGGACGACGGCTCGTTCCGGCAATTCGCGCTCGCGATCCATGGCGCGGGCCGGCCGGCCGACGCGCGCGACGTCGACAGCGCGGCACGGGCCTTCAGCGCCACCACCGTCGCTTCGCTCCTCCCGGACACTCCCAGCACGTCGTTGCACACGGCCTTCACGCTCTCCCGCCCCACCGAGATGGAGATCTACGCCATCGGTGAGCTGCGGCGCGATGACGCGTTCGACTACGGTTGGATCATGAACGCCGATACGCGGCGCCGCGTGTGGGAGATGGAGTACCGCCATACCGAGGATGCCGGAGGAGCGCACAAGAACCGCATGGTTCGCGACACGCTCAAACTGCCGGCCGGCCGCTACGTCGCCTACTTCGTGAGCGACGACTCGCATGCTCCGGGGGACTGGAACGCGGTACCGCCCGTCGACCCGGACTTCTGGGGCCTGACCCTGCGCGTAACCGACGCCGCGGCGCGGGCGGCCGTGCGCGCGATCGAATGGGAGCCGGTGCCGAAAGGGCAGACAATCGTTTCGCTCACCGGGATCGGGGACAACGAGCTGCGCTCGGAGGGCTTCACGCTGCGCCGGGCGATGGACGTGCGCGTGTACGCGCTGGGGGAGGGCGCGGACACGGGCGGCGAAGATGAATGACTACGCCTGGATCGTGCAAGCCACCGCACGCCGGCGCGTCTGGTCGATGCGCTACGAGGACACCGAGGATGCCGGCGGCGCATCCAAGAACCGGCTGTTCGACGGCACGCTCCATCTCGATGCCGGGAGCTACGTCGTGTACTACAAGAGTGACGGTTCCCATTCCTTCGAAAGGTGGAACGCCGCACCGCCTGCCGAGAGCCGCTATTGGGGGGTGAGCCTGTTCCCAGCGAGCGGGGCGCTCGACCGGAGTGCCGTCGGTCCGCTCGAGCCCGGCCGTAGCGACGCGATCGCGGAGCTGCTCCGGGTGCGCAGCGGCCGCCATCCGCACGCGCTGTTCACGCTCGACCGCCCCGCCGGGGTCCGCGTCGTCGCGATCGGCGAGGGGATGGACGGCGAGATGGTCGATTACGGCTGGATCGAGAACGCCGAGACGGGTGCCAAGGTGTGGGAGATGACGTACGGTACCACGACCAACGCCGGGGGCGCCCGCAAGAACCGCCTGTACGACGGCACGATCCGGCTGCCGGCGGGACGCTACGAGCTGCGCTACGAGAGTGACGGGTCGCACGCCTACGGCGACTGGAACGACGATCCGCCGGACGATCCGGAAGGGTGGGGCATTACGCTGTTGCCCGACTCGGGTCGCTGATCCGTTGCCGCCGGCTCGCCGGTTTCCGGGATGCGCGCTATAACCAGAGGAGACCCTGGGTGGAGCGCGGCATGAAACAGGACGACCGGCAGGTCGGCAGGCTGCTCACGCGTCGGGAAGCGGTGCAGCTGATCGGCGTCTCCGGGTTCGCGATGCTGACCGGGTGTACATCCGCCAAGGGCGGGGCAGCACGAGCC
This sequence comes from Gemmatimonadota bacterium, assembly GCA_041497135.1. GTDB lineage: Bacteria > Gemmatimonadota > Gemmatimonadetes > Gemmatimonadales > GWC2-71-9 > DASTHG01. The sequence goes on from JBGQFX010000068.1 coordinate 5,742, forward strand.
TCAGCGGTTCCGGGATGCGTGGTCCGACCCGAGCAGACCGAGGGACCGTACTTCGTGGAGGAGCTGCTCAACCGCTCCGACATCCGCCCCGATCCAGCCAGCGGAATCGTGAAACCCGGAGTGCCGCTCGAGCTGACGGTAAACGTCTCTCACATCACCGGCGCGGACTGCACGCCGCTGCCCGGGGCGCAGGTCGATATGTGGCACTGCGATGCGCTGGGCGTCTATTCCGACGTGACCGACCCCAGATTCGGCACGGTGGGCCAGAAGTTCCTGCGCGGCTATCAGGTCACCGACGCCGCGGGCGCGGCGCGGTTCCTGACCGTGTACCCGGGTTGGTACGAGGGCCGGACGGTGCACATCCACTTCAAGATTCGCACCGATCCGAAGGCCGCCCGTGGCTACGACTTCACCTCGCAGATGTATTTCGACGACGCGCTGAGCGACGTGGTGTACACGCGCGCCCCGTACGCCGGCAAGGGGCCGCGCACCGCGCGCAATGCCGACGACCGGATCTTTCGTAGCGGCGGATCGCAGCTCCTGCTGGCGCCCAAGATGCGCGGCGAGGGTTACGCCGCCGCCTTCGCGATCGGGCTGCAGCTCGCGTGATCCGCAAGTTGCCCTCGGGCCAATACCGGTTGTACTCGCGCTCGCGGAACCCCAAGACGGGCAAGCGTCGCAACCTGGGCACCTTCCGCACCCGCGCGGCCGCCGAACGGCACGAGCGCGCGGTGCAGTTCTTCAAGCGTCGAGGTCAATGAAGCTGGCGAACCCCGACCCTACTCCGCCGAGTGGACCGGCTCCGGGCCCGGCCGGTACTCCACGCTGACCGGTCGGCTCAATCGAATTGTGATCCATCGCCCGGCCGGTACCATGATGTGCTCGTTCAACGCTGCCAGGGCCAGGGTGCCGAAACGGAACTGCTCCGTCTCGATCTCGATCTCCTGGTCGTCTCCGTCGATGACGAGCTCGGTGAAGCGAACACCGAGCTCCGGGGGGCCGGCGCCCGGGCCGCCGTCCGTGGCGTCGGTCACTTCGCCGGAGATCAAACTGCCTTCGGGAATCTCCATCCCGCCGCTCAATCGGATCGGCCGGACCGTGCGCAGCTCGAATTCATCCCCCGACCGGTTGACGCCAGTCGACAGATCCTGTTCGAGTGTCGCGACGATGGTGGTCCCTGCGGGAATGGTCGTGGTCTCTTCTCCCGGCTCGTTGTCGGGGGAGATTGCCGCAACCATGCCGATGCCCAGCGCCACGCCCATGGCGATTCGTGCCGCTCTCGTGATGATCATGATCTCAAGCCTCCCCTCTCCCATGCTACGGTTCAGATAGCATCATCTCTACCATGGTTGTCGGCCCTTGTCTGTGCAAGCATCACACGATTTCGGGTCAGGTCCGCATGACCGAGAAGGGGCCCGGACATCGCGAAACCCGTGATGGTATCGCCCGTACGATCCAGGGTCCCAGCCGGCCCAATCACATGGAAGAGTTGTTTTTCTTCAGCAGTTTCGGCGCTGCCATCGCCTGTGCCCTCCTGTTCGGTGCGGCCTGGGCGCGTGCCAGGCGCCGTCTCAGCCGCCTCGAGGACCGCCTGCTGAACGGCTCGGGACGAGCGCCGGGCGATCTCGAGGAGCGTGTCAACGAGCTCGCGCTTCGCGTGGCACAGCTGGCCCGCGGGCAGGAGTTCCTGCAGCAGCTCCTGTCCGGCCAACGCCGGTTGCCGCAGTCCGGCCGACCGGTCGAGAGGTCTTCCTGACGCGATGCCCTTGCCCGGCGTCGATGGGCTTTTTAGTTTGAGCGGCACGGCAGTTCACTCATCAACACCCGAGGGTCTCTTCTCGATCATGTTCACGCGCGATTACCCCCCGATGACGCTCCGCCTGCGGGCGGTTCCGGGCCTTGTGTGCCGGACCGCGCCGATTCGGGGCGTCGCTGGGCGTATTGCGTCCGTCGACGCCGATTCGAGGAGGGAAGCACCCTAGAAGTCCGTGATTCCATTACGTGATCCGGCCTTCCGGGTGCTCCCAGAGACCTGGAAGGCCTTTCTGTTTCGCACTACTCGAGGATCACGCTAATGGATGCGGATCAACAGGACCTCAACCACGCGATCATCGCCCGCTATACCGACCAGCCGGCGCGGCTGCCGCCTGATCTCCGCCGGGCCATCGAGGAGCGGTGGGACGGGGCGCCGGTGCAGCTCTACGCCCTGGGCGACCTCGATCGATCGTTGCGCCTGTCCGAGACCTGGGTAGCGGTGGGCCCCAACCACCTGGCGACGGCACGCCGGAGCGGCGCGGGCTGGACGATCGAAAGCGTCTGGCGCAGCCGCGTCGAGGCGGTGCGTGAAGCACCCGGCCTGTCCGCCACGACCCTCACGCTCCTGGGGCGTCCGGGGGACCCGGCGCTTCTCGTGGCGCGCTATACGCATCGCCAGCGACGTGCGTTCGAGAACCTTCGCTTCGTGCTCGAAGAAGCGCTCCAGGGCCGCGCCATCGAGCCCGACGACGCCGACCGTGAGTATGCGCACGCCGTCGCGCGCCCGGTGCGGGACGCTCAGGCGCTGGTGGCGGGGCGGCGCGTCGCCGTGATCCGGCGTCTGCTGGGTTACCTCAGGCCGTACCGGGGCCGGTTGGCCATCGGCATGACGGCGGCGGCGGTGATCAGGCTGGTCAGTCTCGTGCCGCCGTATCTCGCAGGGTACCTGATCGACCGCGTGATCCGGCCGGCACGGGAAGCCACATTGCCGGTGGGTCGGGCCACGCTGATCGCCTGGCTCGAAGTTGCGGCCATGGCGCTCATGTACCTGGTGCGCCAGGGAGCGGCACTGGTCCGTTTGCGCCTGATGGCGATTCTGGGGGAATGGGTGGCCCGCGATCTGCGCGCCGAGCTGTACGAGCACATCCAGCGACTGTCCCTGTCCTTCTTCTCACGCAAGAAGACGGGGAGCCTCATCACGCGGGTCTCGGCCGACACCGATCGGCTGTGGGAGTTCCTGGCCTTTGGCGTGGTCGACGTGTCGCTGTCGCTCGTGATGCTGGCTGGTCTGGGCGCGGTGCTGTTGTCGCTCGACTGGCGGCTCGGTCTCGTGATGACGGTGCCGGTGCCGGTATTGTGCTGGCTGATCTACCGGCACGGCGTGTCGATCAACCGGCTGTTCATCCGGGCCTGGCGCAAGTGGTCGCGGGTGAGCGACGTGCTCTCGGACACGATCCCGGGGATCCGCGTCGTCAAGGCATTCAACCAGGAGGACCGGGAGATCGCGCGGTTCGGCGAGCGCAACGAGGACGTGACGGCGGAGTTCAACCGCATTCATCGGATGTGGACCGGTTTCTGGCCGTTCCTGATGCTGGCGGTCCACACCACGACGGTGTTGGTCTGGGTGCTGGCCGTACCGCGGCTGCTGGGCTCGGGCGCGGCATTGTCGACGGGGACGTTCGTCTCGTTCCTGCTGTACACGACGATGTTCGTGGCGCCGATCGAGGTGATCGGTCAGATGGCGCAGAGGATGAATCGGGCGACCACCTCGGCGCATCGTGTGTTCGAAGTGCTGGACACCGAGCCCGAGCTAAAGGACGTCCCGGCGGCGGTCCGCCTTGAGCCGGTGCGCGGCCGGGTGAGCTTCGACCGTGAACCTGATCGCGCGCTTCTACGACGTGACGTGGGGATCGGTCTCGATCGACGGCGTGGACGTGCGGCGGCTCGAAACGGGCCACTATCGCCGTCAGATCGGCATGGTGCTTCAGGACCCGTACCTGTTCCACGGGACGGTGCTGGAGAACATCCGCTACGGACTGCCGGAGGCGTCGCTCGAGGCCACGATCGCCGCGGCCCGGGCGGCGAACGCGCACGACTTCGTGTGCAAGCTGCCCCACGGCTACGACACGGTCGTGGGCGAACGGGGGCATACGCTGTCGGGCGGCGAGCGCCAACGCGTCTCCATCGCGCGGGCGATCCTGCACGATCCCCGGATCCTGATTCTGGACGAGGCAACTTCGAGCGTGGACACGGAGACCGAGCGCGAGATCCAGGTGGCGCTCGAGCGGCTCATTGCCGGACGCACGGTGTTCGCCATCGCGCACCGGTTATCGACGCTGCGCCGGGCGTCGCGGCTGTTCGTGATCGAGGACGGCCGGATGATCGAAGCCGGGACGCATCGGGAGTTGTTGTCGAAGCCCGATGGGCGGTATCGAAGGTTGCATGAGATGCAGCTGCAGCTGGCATAGGAAGTGGTCGGTCATCGGTGATCGGTCGTCAGTGGAACAATCGAACGATCATCACCGAGTACCGACGACCGAGTACCGATTACCGAGGAGGTAGCATGACATCGATTCTTGTTGGTGAACCGCTCACTCAGCCAAGCACCAAACTTTCGCTGGAGCATCGCGCCGACGGCCAGCTTTGGGCGATCCAGGGCGAGGTGGAGCGCGCGGTGCGGGTGCGGCGTTCGTTCCCCTGGTCGGATCCGGGGCGCTACCTGTCTTTGCGCGACCATGAGGATGCGGAGGTCGCGCTGGTGGCAACTCCGGCGGAGCTGGATCACGAGTCGCGGCGCGCACTCGAGCAGGCCTTGGTGCAGGCGGGATTCGTGTTTCAGGTGACGGCCGTGAGGGAAATCGACGAAGAAGTGGAGATTCGGACCTGGCGTGTCGAGACGCGTCAGGGGCCGCGGTCGTTCCAGACGCGGCTCGACGACTGGCCGCGGGCGCTGCCGGAGGGCGGTCTGTTGATCCGGGACGTGGCCGGAGATCTGTATCAATTGGCAGATCCGGCTCGGCTCGATCGGCACAGTCGGGAGCTGCTGTGGTCGTTTGTTGACTAGCAAACGGTCATCGGTACTCGGTCATCGGTAGGGCATTACCGATGACCATTTACCGATGACCGTCTACCGTTTACCGATTACCGAGTACGCCTCAACAGCGCTATTCTTCGGCCGACCCTTCCGGAGCCGTTCGCTGTCCCCACGCCGTTGCCTGGGCTTGTGCTTTGCCGTGTCGTGCGGGAGACCGGCGGCGGTCGCCACCACGCCTGCCCCGGCTCCGTCGACCGACGCCTGCGCGCTGGGCCATGACTCCCTTCCCATGCCGGAACAACTCTCGATCGCCATGTCCGGCGGGGTCGACCCGTCCCACGTCCCGGCCCCCACGAACGACGCCGAGCGGTTCGTGTTTCGCCAGGTGTACGAGACGCTGGTGCGGCTCGACTGCGCGGGTGAGCTGCGCCCCGGACTCGCTCAGTCGTGGCGACCGGCGGAGGACGGCCATCGCTGGACCTTCACGTTGCGCCCCGGCGCCCGCTTCTCCGACGGAACGGCGGCGACCGCTCAGGACGTGGTCGACGCCTGGAGCGCTCGCCTGGCGTCGCTGCCCGTCGGGGCCGAGCTGAGTACTGGGAGCGAGCGCGATGTGGAGGTACGTTTGTCCCGGCCAATGACCGTGCCGTGGTTGTTCGCCGACCCCGCGCTCAGCGTGACGCGACCCGTGGCGGGAGGGGACTGGCCGGCGGGGACAGGTGCCTACGCCGCGGATACGACCGCAGGGCGCGTGACCGTCGCGCCATTCGGCGCAACCGGCCGGCCCGTGCTGGTGCTGCGGGCGAACGGGAGCGGAGATGCGCGCGACCTGCTCGACGCCGGGATCGATCTCCTGGTGACCGACGATGCGGCGGCGCTGAGCTACGCCGCCAGTCGGTCCGAGTTCGTCACCGTCGGCCTCCCCTGGGAGCGCACCTACGTGCTGGCCGTTCCAGGCGATGCGATCTCGGTCGACGCCCCGCTCCGGGCCGGCCTGGCGCGCGATGCGGTGCGCGTCGACGCCCGGCCCGCGGCTGCACCGCTCTGGTGGTCCGATCCCGGTGCCTTGTCCTGCGGTCTGGAGCCGCCACCGGGTGCGGGGCCGATCGTCTCCGGTCCGACCGCTGACGCGATCGTCTATCCCCGCGACGACGCACCGGCCCGCGACCTCACGGGGCGCTTGGTGGCGCTGGGGATCGGGGGCGGTGTCTCTGCGCTGCGGGCTACGGGGCTCGGCCCGGCCGAGTTCGCCGCCGCGCTTGCGTCGGGTCGGGCCGCCGCCTACGTCGTGGTACTGCCCCGGACGACGCTCGAGCCGTGCGCAGCCCTCCGGACGCTGATCGCTCGTGCGCCGTGGCTCGCCGATGGACCGGCGCGTCACCTGACGCCGCTGGTGGACGCGCGTCGCCGGGCCATCGTGCGGCGCGGGGCTGCCGCCTTCACCATGGATTGGGACGGGACGCTGCGCGTCCAATGACCCCATGACTTTTCGCACCCGCATCCTGCTCTCCACCGTCCCGGTGGTGCTCGTCCCCCTCGTGGTGTTCGGGCTCGGCGTGCGGCGGGCAATGCGCCAGCAGATCGCCGCTCAGTACCGTGGGCGCATCACGGCGCTCGTGGACCTGATCGGCCAGGATCTCGAACGCCAGGGCACGCTGCTCGCCACGCGACTCGCGCGCCTGCGCTCGGCGGCGGCGGCGGACAACCGGTTCCGGCTGGCGGCCATCGCGCGCGACACGACGCAGCGCGGCTACGCGCTCGACTACGCGGGCACCGCGATGCGTCTGGCCGGGCTCGACATGCTCCAGATCCAGGACGACTCGGCCCGGATCATCAGCTCCGGCCATTTCCGCAACGAGTTCGACCGCGTGGAGCGCGGACTGCCGCAGCTGCTTCCCACCGCGCCAAACGGGCTCGCGCTGGTTCAGGCCCGCACTCCGGAGGGGCCGTTTTTCACTCTGGCGCGGATCGACTCACTGCCGCTGGGCGACCGGCTGTTTACCGTCGTCGGCGGCGTGGCCGTCGATTCCGGATTCCTGGCGCGGCTGGCACGCGACAGCGCCGTCACGGTGTCGGTAGTGCTGCCGCGCGCGACGCTCTCTTCCCGGCCAGGCGCGCCCAGCGCGGCCGACGAAGTGGTGAGCGAGCTGCCGGTCCCGTTTGTGGACGATTCGCGGCCTGACAGCGCCCGGCTCGTCCCGGCGCGCCTGCTCGTGGCGACGCCGCTCACCGGCCTGCGGGAGCTCGAGCGCACGGTGGATCTCTGGTTCGTGATCGCCGTGCTGGTCACGCTGCTGGTCACGGTGCTGGTCGCGTCCTGGCTGGCCTCGCGGCTCAGCCGCCCGTTGGCCGAGCTGGCGGACAAGACCGCCGAAATCAACATGGAGCGCCTGGACGTGGAGTTTGCGAGCGATGGCTCGGGCGAGGTCGGCTCGCTCGAGCGTCTGCTGGGCCAGATGACTGAACGACTTCGCGCCGGGGCCGTCCGCCTGCGGGAAGTGGAACGACGCGCGGCCACCGGCGAGCTGGCCCGGCAGGTGAACCACGACGTGAAGAACGGTCTCGCCCCGCTGCGCAACGTGTTGCGCCACCTGGCGCAGGTGGCCCGGGATCGTCCCGCCGAGCTGCCGAAGGTATTCGCCGAGCGGCGGCAGGCGCTGATCTCGAGTCTCAACTATCTCGAGACGTTGGCGGCCAATTACGCCAAACTGTCGCCCGCCCCGGAGGCGCAGCGCTGCGACGTGAACGCGATCACGCGCGAAACGGTCGAGCAACTCCCGGCGGGTTCGGCCGAGCTGGGACTCCAGCTCGCGACCGATGTCGGAGCTGCGAAGATCGACGCCATCGCGCTGCGCCGCATCCTCGAGAATCTGGTGAGCAACGCGGTGGAAGCGCTCGCGGCGCAGCCGGGCGTCGTCACCGTGTCCACCGCGCGCGGCGCCGATGAGGGTGCGTCGACCGCGGTGCGCATCGTGGTCGAGGATACGGGGAAGGGTATGACCGAGCCGGAGCTGGAGAGCGCGTTCCAGGACTTCCATTCCACCAAACCCGGTGGCGTGGGACTCGGGCTTTCGATCGTGCGGCGGCTGGTGACCGACGCCGGCGGCCGGCTGCGCGTCGAAACCTCGCCGGGCGCGGGGTCGCGGTTCATCGTGGAGGTGCCCGCCGCCCCGGACCCGGCGTGACGCTGGTCCTGATCGTCGACGACGTCCAACCCCTCGCCGAACAATACGCCTACGATTTGAAGCGGCTCGCCGGACACGACACGCTCCAGGCCAGGGACGGTCGTGAGGCGCTCGAGATCCTGGCGCGCGAAGCCGTGGACTGCGTGCTGCTCGATCTCGAGATGCCGGGCATGGACGGGTTCGAGGTGCTGCGCCAGCTCGAGCGCCGCGGCCAGAAGTTGCCGGTGATCGTCTACACCGGCACCGGCGACTTCGACCGCTGCGCCCAGGCGATCCGCCTCGGCGCCGTGAGCTTCATCGACAAGAACGAGCCGATGGAGCGGGTGGTGCAGGAGATCGCCGGCGTGCTGGAGCGGCAGCGCCTCATGAGCCAGGTGGCCGCGTTGCGGCGCGACCTGGGTGGAGAGGCGGCGCTCGTCGGCTCCAGCCCAGCGATGCGCACGCTGCGCGACGCCATCGCGCGGGTGGCCCCGATCCCATCGCCGGTGTTGATCGTGGGAGAGAGCGGCTCCGGAAAAGAAGTCGTGGCGCGCGAGCTGCACCGGCTGAGCGGAGTGAAAGGCCAGCTCCTCGCGATCAACAGCGCCGCCTTGCCGCACGACCTGGTCGAGAGCGAGCTGTTCGGCCACGAGCGGGGCGCCTTCACCGGCGCGGTCACCCTGCGCAAAGGCGCGTTCGAGTCCGCGGCCGGTGGCACGCTGTTCCTGGACGAGATCGGCGAGCTGCCGGTCGCGGCCCAGGCGAAGCTGCTGCGGGTGCTCGAGCAGCGGCAGATCACGCGGCTGGGCGGCACGCGGACCATCGCCGTCGACGCCCGCGTCGTGGCGGCGACCAACCGGGATCTGGACGCAGAGATCGCCGCGGGCCGCTTCCGGCAGGACTTGTACTACCGACTCAACGTGCACGTGCTTGCCGTGCCGCCGCTGCGCGACCGGTTGTCCGACCTCCCCGAGCTGGCGCAGTGTCTGCTGGCCGATATCTGCGAGCGGTTTCGAACACGCCCGCGCACGCTGAGCGGCGCGGCGCTCGAAGCGTTGATGGCGTACGAATGGCGACGCAACAATGTGCGCGAGCTGCGCAATACGCTGGAACGGATGGTGATCGCGTCGGATCGGGAGACGCTGGACGCCGTCGATCTTCCAGCCGACATCGGTGAAGAGAGTGCGGCGCGGCGCGTGAGCACGGGCGCCGAGCCACGCACGTTTCAGGAGCAGAAGGCCGAGGCTGAGCGCCGCATCGTGGTCGCGGCCCTGGAGCAGCATGGGTGGCACATCACGCGGACGGCGGAAGCGTTGGGCCTGGCCGATCACGCGAGCCTCTTGAAGATCATGCGGAGGCACGGGATCAGCCGCGAC
>JBGQFX010000069.1:0-15023 GCA_041497135.1 Gemmatimonadota bacterium
GCGACGGGGCTCGAACCCGCGACCCTCAGCTTGGAAGGCTGATGCTCTACCAACTGAGCTACGCCCGCGCGTCCCCGCGCGCCCAATGGTGAGGGAAGGATTCGAACCTTCGTAGGCCGAAGCCGGCAGATTTACAGTCTGCTCCCTTTGACCGCTCGGGCACCCCACCCGCTTCTGCCGACCTCCCTCGTTCCCTTCCCCTACTGACAACGCACCCCGCGTGATCCGCGCGGGGTGAGTTGTGCGCGCGTCTTCTGCACGCGTCGCGTATCGAGTTGCGATCTCCGCTCCGGCAACGTGAGCTGACGAAGGGACTCGAACCCTTAGCCTGCTGATTACAAATCAGCTGCTCTACCAGTTGAGCTACGTCAGCTGGGCAGTGTCAAAATCAACAGACTCATAGGTTAACCGGGTGATGCCATGAGCGCAAGGGAAGCAAGCGGAAGGAGTTAGGGTTCGAGCAGCCAGAACTGAATCTCGTAGGTGAACACGGTAAAGGCGATCCGGTCCCCGTCCGGCGCGTAGGCGGGCTGCGTCTTGTCGGTCGGATCGAAGGTGAGCTGCTGGGGCGCTCCGACTCCCACCGGGACCCGGAACACCTGAAAGTGGCCACCCGGCGTTGGCGCCACGAACGCCACCCACCGGGAGTCCGGGGATACCGAAATCCCCGAATAGACCTGGTCGCTGTCGTAGGCATGAATCAGGCGCGGTCGCCCGCCGGTGCGCGGCACAACGTACAACCCCTTATGCCCCAAGGCGCTGATTCCATCGAAAACGATCTGGCGTCCATCCCGGGACCACTCGGCGTGCAGCGCGCCCCCCCGGAAGTCCTTCAACCTCAGGCGCTGCGGCGGCTTCGTGACCTGCCCCGTCTCCGGGTCGACCCCCAGCACGGAGAGGAACCCGTGGCTGGCTCGAACGGCCGGCTCTTCACTCGGGAAGACAATCCAGCGGCCGTCCGGCGACCAGCGCGGCCACCCTGTCTCGTACAGCTGCTGGCTCGCCTGCCGGGCCGGGCTGGATCGATCCGCCGGCTGCAGATAGACATCGTCAGTGCCGTCGGCGTGGGAATGAAACGCGATCCAACGACCGTTGGGAGACCAGGCCATCCCCTGGTCCTCCGACGGCGACGCGCGAAACACCGTGGTCGGTGCGTCCGCCGGCGTGTCTCGCACATCGACGATCCCCAGATCCTGCGCGATATTGGGATAGTGGAAGTCGTCGATGACCCGACGCCAGCTCCCGAACGTCACACCGATCGACCGGCCATCCGGGCTCCAGGTGGGCGTCTCCGACTGAAAGGTCGTGAGTGAACGCGACGCGCCACCCTCCGCCGGTGCGTCGGCGACGAACACGCGGTAGTCCTGGGTCTTGAACAGCACGCGTCCATCCCGGGTGATCGACGGCGCGTACGCATCGCGCGCGAAAGCCGTCAACGGGTCATCCGGGCCTGGGCCGAGCATCCGCCGTCGCAGGTCGAGCGTGCCTCGTTCGTTCGGAGCGGCATAGTAGACGCTGCGACCGTCCGCCGCGAAGGCGATCGGTCCGTACGCCTCGACGCTCTCGCCGCTCTCGGTACCACAATCGATGTCGAGTCGCTGACGCTGGCCCTGAAGCGAGAGGCAGGCGATCTGCCCGCCCGGGCGCCACGCGGGAAAACTCAGCCGCCACGAGCGGTCGCGGATGCGTGCCCCCTCGCCATCCGCCCGCACCACCCACAACGCCGAGCCGTCGGGCTGGCGTACGATCCCCGCCACTGAATCGCCGCCCGGCGACCAGACCAGCTGAATCAAATCGCCGGGCTCGATCTCAACCAGCGTCGTGTCGCCCTCACGCCGGCCGCGAATCCGTGGTCGCTCCGGCCAGAGCAGTGCGCGCCGACGCGAGAGCACGTCGTACACGACCCAGCGCGTCGTGCGGCGCTCGAAGGTCCGCGCGCGCACGGCGAGGTGGCGGCTGTCCGGAAGCCAGGCCAGGTCGGTGATCTGCTCGTCGCTCGGGCCGAGGTCGGCGATCGGTCCACCCAGCGTCCGCTGGACCTGCACCCGTGTCTCGGAGGCCGTGGCCAGCCACGCACCGTCGGGCGAGATGACGCCCAGCGGGTCGCGGTAGCCGACCGGGCCGTACTGGCGGACGGTCGAGAGATAGCGCAGGCGCGGCTCGGCGGTCTGGGGAGACTGGGTGAACAGCGCCGCACCGAGCAACAGCAGGACCATGGCGGCCAATATATGGATGCCGCGCGTGCAGGCGGGAAGTGCCGGCCGGCTGCAGATTGCGAGCGATGACCGGACTGCGCCGGACACTCGACTCGCTCGAGTACTTCAGCTTCGCCTTCGGCAGCATGGTAGGCGTCGGCTGGCTCGTGATAATGGACGACTGGCTCGGCCGCGGCGGACCGGGCGGCGCGATGCTGGGATTCCTGTTGGGCGGGATCCTGCTGCTGCCGATCGCCCGCACCTACGGACGACTGGTCCGGGAGATCCCCGATGCCGGAGCCGAGGTAGCCTATGCCGAGGGGGTGTTTCCTCCCTTCGCCGGGTTTGCGATCGGGTGGGTCATGGTGCTCGCGTACGCCATCGTCTGTCCGTGGGAGGCCGTGGCGATCGGCAACCTGCTGGCCCGCGTCTTCCCAGCGATCAACAGCGGCGCGCTCTACGCCGTGGCGGGAAAGACGATCTTCGCCCCGCGACTGGTGGTTGGTCTCGCTCTGACCGTGCTGATCGGCATCGTGAACTACCGCGGCATCCGGCTGAGTGGTCGCATCCAGAACGTCACGACGATCGGTCTCCTGGCGTGCTTCGCGGTTTTCGCGGCGCTCGGATTCGCGCACGGCGAGGCGACTCGACTCGAGCCGCTCTTCGCACGACCGGGGACCGCGGGCGCGCTCGTGTCGATCATGCTCGTCGCCCAGATCGTTCCGTACTTCATGACCGGGTTCGAATCCGTCTCGAAAGCGTCGGAGGAGGCGCGCCCGGGGTTCGATCCGCGCCGCTTCGGCCAGACGATGACCCTGGCGCTGGCAGCCGGCGCGGCGTTCTACGTGATCGTCGTCGGCGCCGTAGCGTTCGTGTTCCCCTGGCGCGAGCTGGTGCAGCAGCACCTGGGCACGGAAGCCGCGTTCGCGCGCGCCTTCGGCTCGCCGGCCGTGGCCCGGCTGATCCTGTGCGCCGCCTTTCTCTCCCTGTTCAAGGTGTTCAACGGGAATTTCGTCGCGGCGACGCGCCTGGTGTTCGCCCTCGGCCGGCGCCGGCTGGTTCACCCGGCATTGGGCGCGATCCACTCCGACCACGGCACACCGATCGCCGCGATCGGGTTGATGACGCTGTTCACCGCGGCGGGGGCGTTCCTGGGTGACGCGCTGCTCGTGCCGATCACCGAGGTGGGATCGCTCGCAGCCGGCGTCGGCTGGTGCGCCGCATGCCTCGCGTTCGTGGCCCGGCGGCGCTCGGACAGCCGGACCGCGGGAACCCGCCTGGCGCTGCTCGGGGCGGCGGTGAGCGCCGGAATCATCCTGATGAAGGTGATCCCGGCGGTTCCCGGCAGCTTTACCGGCGTCGAGTGGATCGCGCTCGCAGGGTGGTGCGGGCTGGGCATTGCACTCTGGTTCGCGCGACCGCGTTAGCCCTTGGTTCTTGTGAGCTCCTGGAACGGCGGATAGTCGCGCACCGAGTCGAAGGCGATGTCGGCGTGCAGGGATGGGGAATGCGGGAATCCCTGCTCGAAGGCGGTGCGCAGCAGGTCGACGGCCTGATCCCGGTCGCCGAGCAGCGCGTGGATGCGGGCCCGCATGACAGTGTGCCGCCCGAGGAAAAACGGCCGGGTTGCTCCTTTCAACAGGCGGTCGATCCGCAACGCCTCTTCCCGGTTTCCCTGGAGCGCGGCGATGGCGCCGAGGAAATCGGGACAATGTGGGGGTGGTTGAGGCGGGAGGACAGCTCCACTTCCCGGATGAAGCGCTCGTACAGCAACCGCGTGGAGATGTCCGGCTCCAGAACCTTGATGGCCACGCGCCGCCGCGGATGCTGCTCGGTCGCCAGGTAGACCCGCGCCATGCCCCCGGCGCCGATCTGGCGCTCTACTGGCTGGTAGCGGGGAGCGAGACTCTCGCGCAGCAGCTCGATCACATCGGCCATCGCGGTTCAATTTAGCGGCGGGCGTTGCGCGTGGCGAGCAAATCGAGCCGGTGTGCCAGCCCTCTGGCCGAATTCCCCACGACGGATAGTATGCTGAACGGATATGACCCCGGCTCGCAGCTCTCCGTTCGCCCGGTTGGCGGCCTACTACCTAGTGGTCGGTGGAGCCGTTTGGGCGCTCGTCACCCAGTTCCCCTGGATTCCGGAGCTGTTGGAGAAGTTCCGGAGCGTGTCGGCGCTCGCGAGCCGCGCGCGCGATATCTCAAACGTGCCCACCGGGTTCGTCCTAGCCCAGAGCCAATGGGCGCTGATCACCTTCCTCTCGATGCTCGCGTCCCTCGCGTTGGTGGTGCCGGTCGCGTACGTGTACATGGTGACGAAACAGCGGCGTGGCTACGACCAATCCGTGGTCCAAACGGTGATCATCCTGCCCATGGTGGTCGCGGGCACGTTGATCCTGGTTCAGAACAGCATCTCGCTCGCCTTCGCGCTTGGCGCCGTGCTCGCGGCCGTGCGGTTCCGCAACACGCTGAAGGACACCAAGGACGCTGTCTACATCTTTCTCGCGCTGGCCGTCGGCGTGGCGGCGGGGGTGTACTCGCCCGCCGTCGGGGCGGTGAGCTCCCTCGTCTTCAACGTCGTCGTGCTCGGGCTGTGGCGGTTCAACGTCGGGAACATCTACGTGGACCAGCAGGGGCGCGTGGCCCCGCTGCGCCCCGGCGAAGCCCTCATGGGCCCCGGCAAGACCGGAGAGTTCATGGCGGTGGGCGACCCGAAGCTGCTGGAGGCCCTGACCCCTGCCGAGCTCGACGCGGTGGCGGACCGGGCGGCGCGCCTCCAGGCCTACATCGCCGCCCGATCCGAGGATACGAAGAAGAAGCGCTTTACCGCCATCGTGCTGGTGCACACCACCCAACCGAAGGCGGCTCAGCAAGTGGTCGAGAGCGTGCTCGAAGAACAGACGAAGCGCTGGCGGCTCGCCGAGATTTTGCCGAGTGTGGAGGGAACCACGACAATCGAATACATGGTGCGGTTGAAGGAAGAGGTGGAGGCCGGGGCATTGCTCGATGTCCTCAAGAGCCGCGGCGCCCCGAGCGTCGTAGCGGCCGAATACCGATCGTTGCGGGGGCTGAAACGCGACCAGGAATAAGCCGGGCGCGGTGGGTCCCGTGGATCACTCTCGCCTGGGCCCTGACGGACCGACCCGCACCCGCCCTCGCGCAAGAGAGCGATTCGCTGCAGCCTCGCGCGAGAATACAACTGGCCGCGGGAACACGGTACCGTGCCGGGTGGCTGCACCGCTTGCTGCTCGGGGCGCACTACCGCCGACTGTGGACGATGCCGATCTCGGTCGAGGTGCTGGACCTTACGACGGACGCCGGCGGACTCGCTCCCGAGCGCTGCGGCGGCGGACTACAGACGCACTCTCTGCGACTGCGCGGCGGCGATGGTCGCGCGTACGTATTCCGGTCGGTCGACAAGGACGCGGAGCTCACCCTCCCGCCCGAGCTGCGCCATACTTTCCCTGCCGAGCTGTTGCAGGACCAGATCAGCGCCGCGCATCCCGGCGCCCCGCTGGTCGTGGCGCCGTTGCTCCAAGCGGCCGGCGTGCTCCACGCCACCCCCCGTCTGTTCGTGTTGCCGGAAGATCCACGCCTAGCGTCGTTCGCGTGCGTGCCGCCGGGAACGTTGGGGATGCTGGAAGAGCGACCGACGAGCGGAGGCGAGGAGGCGCTGGGCTTCGCCGGCGCGTCCGACGTGATCGGCACCGCGAAGCTGTTCGATCACCTGGAGAGCGCGCCGACGCATCGCGTGGATCGCGAAGCGCTCCTGGCAGCGCGGCTGCTGGACGTATACGTCGGCGATTGGGATCGCCATAGAGACCAGTGGAGCTGGGCGCGCTTTGACTCGACCGGGCGCCACTGGTGGAAGCCGATCCCGCGAGACCGCGACCAGGCGTTCGTGCGGCTCGACGGTGCCCTCCTCTGGCTCGCCAGGTCCTACTTCCCAAAAATCGTCGTATTCGGCGACCGCTACCCGAGCCTCTACGGGCTCACGCTGAGCGGCGAAACCCTCGATCGCCGTCTGCTCTCCGAGATCGAGGCGCCGGTCTGGGACTCGCTCGCCGCCGAGCTGCAGCGCCGCCTGACCGACTCGGTAATCGACACGGCGGTGCACCAGCTCCCGCCCGAGTACTTCCGCGCCGACGGGGCAGCACTCACATACGCCCTGCGTCGACGCCGAGACCAGCTTCCTCAGGCCGCCCGGCGCTTCTATCGCCAGCTCGCCGGTACCGTGGACGTCCACGGGACAGACGAAGCCGAGCTGGCCGAAGTCGAACGGTCCGACAGCGGCCGCCTCACGCTGCACCTGACTTCCCGCTCGACACCGGAGGCGGGACCGTTTTACCAGCGCACATTCCTCCGCCACGAAACGCACGAGATCCGGCTGTATCTGCACGGCGGCGACGACCGACTCGTCGTTCGCGGCGGCGCCGGTGGCCCGATGCTCCGGGTAATCGGCGGCGGTGGCGCCGACGAGCTGGTCGATTCGGCGCGCGGCGGCGCGACGCGCTTCTACGACGATCGCGCCAGCAACCGGCTGATGCGGGGACCGGGGACGTCGGTGGACACCCGCCGCTACGAGGCGCCACCGGTCGACCCGTACACGCTCGGCCGGCCGCGCGATTGGGGCGCGCGCTGGGTTCCGGTCACGTGGCTCAGCTTCGCGCCCGACATCGGCCTGTTCGTCGGCGGCGGCGCGCTCCGTACGGGGTACGCGTTCCGTCACGTTCCCTACCGGACGCAGTTGCTGCTCCGGGCCGGATACGCCAGCGGTGCGGCGAGCTATCGTGCCGAGGTGTACGAGCAGATCCGGGACTTCCCCCGACGCGCGGCGACAACCCTCCACCTGCGTGCGTCCGGCATCGACGTGGTGCGCTTCTACGGGTTCGGCAACGAAACGCCCGACACCGGCTCCACTGCGTTCCACAAGGTCCCCCAGGAGCAGTACCTGATCGCCCCGACGGTCACCTGGTCCGTGTCCGCCACGACGCATGCGTCACTCGGCATTGTGCTTAAGGACGCGGAATCCGAACCGGATTCGACGCGCTTGGTCGGAGTGTTGCGGCCGTACGGCATCGGCTCCTTCTGGCAGGCTGGGGCGACTGGCGGAATCCGTGTGGACACGAGGGATCGCCCAGCCTGGGCGTCGCGCGGCGTGCTGTTCGAGATCAGGGGCAGCGCGTACCCGGCGGGGCTCGACGTGAAAAGCGCGTTCGGCGACGTCGCGGGTCAGGCCGCGACGTATCTGACCGTCCCGCACGGGCCGACGCTCGCGCTGCAGGTCGCGGGGTCGCGCGTGTTCGGCACCTACCCGTTCCACGAGGCCGCCTTCGTCGGCGGCGCGTCGACGGTGCGCGGGCTCGCGGAGCATCGCTTGGCGGGTGACGCCGCGCTGGTGGGCAACGTGGAGCTGCGCGCCTCGGTGGCGCGGTTCTACGCCCTGTTGCCGATCGAAGTCGGCGTTTTTGGCCTCGCCGATGCGGGTCGCGTGTTCCTGTCCGGCGAAACATCGGATGTGTGGCACGGCGCCGCCGGGGGCGGGCTCTGGTTCGCTTTCCTCAACCGGACAAACACCTTCACCGTGGCCGCCGCGCACTCGGCCGAGCGCACCGGCATCTACGTGCGCGCGGGCTTCGCGTACTAGCTGGGCACTTGACCACTGCTTGACGAGGTGCGCCCATCGTTGGGCGTATGGCAAACATTCCACTCGAACTGCCAGGCGATCGATTCCGGATTCTCCGTTGTCTCGGCTCCGGGGGCATGGGGGTGGTCCATGAAGCCCTCGACCGCGAGCGCGACGAGGTCGTGGCGCTCAAGACGCTCCGCTGGACCGATCCATCGGCGATCTATCGACTGAAGCGAGAATTCCGCACCCTGGCCGACATCGTCCATCCCAACCTCGTCGTCCTGTACGAGCTGTTCGGCGAGACGGGTCAATGGTACTTCACGATGGAGCTCGTGAAGGGCTGCGAATTCCTCAAGTTCGTGCGACCCGCGGCTCTGGACGTCGGGCGGCTCCGGTCCTCGCTCGCCCAGCTGGCGGAGGGCCTTCTCGTGATTCACGACTCGGGAAAGCTGCATCGCGATCTGAAGCCTTCGAACGTGGTCGTGACGCCGGAAGGCCGGCTCGTCATCCTCGATTTCGGGATCGCAGCCGACGTGGTGCGCGGCAATGATCCGCTCCGCACCGTCGAAGATGGGATCTGGGGGACCGTGGAGTACATGGCCCCCGAACAAGGGCGGGGACAGGCGAGCCCGGCGAGCGACTGGTACGCGTTGGGCTGCATGTTGTACGAGGCCCTCACCGGCCGGTTGCCGTACATCGGGATGCCCTTGAGTGTGCTCATTGAAAAAGAGCTGCAGGATCCGCCGCGTCCCGACGAGATCGTGCCCGATCTTCCGCCGGACCTCGTGACGTTGTGCGTGGACCTGATGGCCCGGCTGCCCGAGCGTCGACCCCAGGGCTCGGAGATCCTCCGGCGGCTCGGCGTCGTGCTGCCCTCGCGTCGCGCACCACCGCCCGCGAGCCGAACAGCCCCCTCGCCGCTCGTTGGACGCGAGCCTCAGCTCGCCGGATTCGAGCGGGCGTTCATGATGGCGCGTGACGGCCGGGCCGCGACGGTGATCGTGCACGGCCCATCAGGGATCGGCAAGACCGCGCTCGCGCGCCGGTTCCTGGACCAACTTGTCGCGGACGATCGTGCGGTGGTCCTCACGGGACGCTGCTACCTGCGTGAGTCCATGCCGTACAAGGGTCTTGATGGGGTCATCGACAGTCTCACCCGCTTTCTCCGAACGTTGCCGGACCAGGATCTCGAGAGCCTGATCACCCGGGGGCTCTGGTCCGTGCACCAGCTGTTCCCGGTCCTGGGGCGAGTGCAGAAGATCCTCCAGATTCCCGCCCCCGAGAAGGAAGTCGTGGATCCAGTCCAGCTGCGCCGCCAGCGGTTCAGCGCCCTCCAGGAGTTGTTCCGGCGGATCCGGGGCCTGAAACCGGTCGTGCTCTACATCGACGACCTGCAGTGGGGCGATGCCGACAGCATCATGCTGCTCGATTTTCTGCTCGGCCCGCCGGACCCGCCGGCGCTGCTCCTGATCGCCAGCTTCACCAGTGAAAACGGCGACCCGCAGCCCTTCCTGCGCACCCTGCTCGACCGCGCCGGGACCGGATCGGTCCGGGAAATTCACGTTGGGCCGCTTCCCGAGCAGGAGACCCGGCAACTCGCCCGCGCCCTGTTGCCAACCGAGACGGCGGAGGAGCACGACGGCCTCGACGCGATTGTGCGCGAGTCGGCCGGCAATCCCTTCCTGGTCGAGCAGCTCGTCAGGTACGTCACCTCATCAGGGGAGGAGCGGAAGGCCGGCACGTCGGGCGTCAGCCTCGCGGATCTGCTCGAAGCACGCCTCGCGCAGCTCCCGGGGGGCGCTCGCAAGTTCCTCGAGACGCTGGCGCTCGCGGGACGGCCGATCGACGTCGCGGTGGCGTTGGACGTGGCAGGGCTCCGCGGAGATGAACGACAGCTCGTCGCGATGTTGCAGGCGGAGCACTGGCTGCGGGCGACGAGCTCGGCCGGGCGACTCGAGTTGTACCACGATCGCATCCGCCGCGCCCTCGTCGCACGCATCGATCCGGCGGGCGTGCCGCTGATCCACCTCAGCCTCGCCAATGCCATCGAGGCGCGCCGCACGGACGATCCGGAAGCGCTGTACGACCACTACCTCGAGGCTGGCCAGCATGCGCGGGCGCGCAGTTGCGCCAGTCACGCGGGGGCCAAGGCCGCCCGGGTGCTGGCGTTCGAGCGTGCGGCGCTGTTTTACCAGCGGGCGCTCGACCTCACCCCCGAGGGCAGCCCGGATGCCGGAACCCTGCAGGCGCAGCTGGGCGAGGCCCTCGCCAACGCCGGCCGGGTGCGGGACGCCGCCGAGGCGTACGCCCGCGCGGCGTTCCTGGCCAGCCCCTCGGAAGCCCTGGAGCTCCGCCGCCTGGCGGCCGAGCAGTTCCTGATCGGTGGACGAATCGAAGAGGGACTCGGCATGCTCCGGTCCGTGCTGAAAGCCGCGCACCTCAGCCTCCCGAGCACCAACCGCCGTGCGCTGCTGTCCCTGCTGTCCCATCGCGTGCTGCTGCGACTTCGCGGCCTGCGCTTCGTCGAGCGCAGCCCCGAAGCGATACCGCGAACGGAGCTGTCGCGCATCGACGTCTGTCGCACGGTCGCCGAGGGGCTGGCCCACCTCGATACGATTCGGGCCGCGGATTTCCAGACGCGTCACTTGCTGCTCTCGCTCAAAGCCGGAGAGCCGGATCGCATCGCCCGCGCGCTCGCGCTGGAAGCCGCCTTCGCCGCCCTGGGTGGAGGTCGGCGCCGCTACGAGCGGCTGCTCGCCGAAGCGGAGGCGCTGGCGCGTCGCATCCACAGCCCCCACGCGCTCGGGCTGTGCTCGGTCATCGCCGGCACGACGGCCTACTTCCAGGGACACTGGGAGCGCGCGCGCGACGCCACGCGCGAGGCGGAGCGTCTGCTGCTCGAGCATGGGGTCGGGGTAGCGTGGGAGCTGATGACCGCTCGTTTCTACCACACCCTCTCCCTCTACTACCTCGGAGAGGTCGCGGAGCTGAGTCGCTGCACGGAAGCCTACCTCAAGGATTCCGCGGACCGCGGCAACCGGTTCGCCGGCGCGATGTTCCGCACCGGACCGACGAACGCCACGTGGCTCGTCGCCGACGACGTCGATTCAGCGCGGCGGGCCCTGCGGGAAGCGCTGGCCGAGTGGCCGGAGCGCCCGTTCCGCACGCCGCATTACATGGCCATGACCGCCGCGGGCAGAATCCATTTGTACGCCGGCAACCCTCGCGACGGCTGGAATGACATGCTGAAGTCATGGTCGACCCTGGAGCACACGGGTCTGTTCCGCATCCAGTCGATTCGGATTGCCGCGCGACAGATCCGGGCCAGCTGCGCGGTCGCGGCAAGCCGAACTGCTCCGGAGGGGGCCAGGCCATTGCTGGACATCGCGGAGCGCGACGCGCGTCACCTCGAGCGGGAGAGCGCGGAGTACGCCGCGCCATTTGCGCAGCTGCTGCACGCGGCCATCTCCCGGAGTCGGGGCGACCAAACCGCAGCCGGGCGAACGCTCCGCTCGGCGCTGGACGGGTTCGAGCGCTGCCACATGCGGTTGTTCGCGGCCACCACGCGGCGACGTCTCGGCGAGCAGCTCGGAGGCGACGAAGGCAACGCGTTGGTCGCCCAAGCCAATGCCTGGATGGTCGGCTCCGGGATCGTGAATCCGGACCGGATGACCGCGATGCTGGCTCCGGGCTTCGTTGACTGAGGACCGCACTGACGACACTCGCACTCCGCGAGCAATCGGCCAGTTCTGGCCAAGCAGTTGAGGCACGCATAGCTTGGGCCTGGCGCAGCCGGGCTGGAAAGAGAGGATGGCGGATATGGGACGCTGCATGACGGTATGGATCGTTCTCGCGATTGGCGCGCTTCCCGACTTGCTCAACGGTCAGACCACGGCCAGCGGTTCGCCCCCGCCCCTCCGGCGTACGCTCGTGGCCGGCCCGGCGTACGGCGCGGGATTGTTCCACCGGCTGCTGTTGGGCTCCCATTACCGAGATCTCTGGACCATGCCGATCGCGGTCGATGAGCTCGATCTCGCCCGATTCGGCGGTGGGCTGACGCCGCTGCGTTGCGCGGGACAGCGGCAAACGAAGTCGCTCCGTTTCTCAGGTGCTGACGGGCACGAGTACGTGTTCCGTTCCGTGGATAAAGACCCCACCCTGGCCATGCCGCCCGACCTGCGCGAGACGTTCGCCCGCGACCTGCTCCAGGATCAGACCAGCTCCGCCCACCCCGGCGGCCCACTCGTCGTGGCCCCGTTGCTCAAGGCCGCCGGTGTGCTCCAAACCGAGCCGCAGATGTTCGCGCTGCCGGACGACCCGCGGGTCACCCGGTTCAGTTGCATGCACGCCGGGATGCTGGGCATGATCGAAGAGCGACCGACGGAGGGACCGGACGGTGAACCGGGGTTTGCCGGAGCCGTGGATCTCGCGACGACCAAGAAACTGCTCGATCTGCTCGAGCAGCACCCGGACCACCGAGTGGACTCGCGCGCGTTCCTCGTTGCTCGCTTACTCGACGTCTTCGTCGGCGATTGGGATCGGCATCAACTCCAGTGGCGCTGGGGGCGGTTTGACGAAGCCGGGGGGCACTGGTGGCGGCCGATCCCCCGCGATCGCGACCAGGCCTTCTCCCGTCTCGACGGACTGCTCGTCGGACTGGCGGGATTCTACAGGCCCCAAGTGGTCGGCTTCGGGGACAACTACCCGAGCATCTACCGCCTGACGCTCACCGGCCAGATGCTGGACCGGCGGCTGCTCGTGGACCTCGAGCGACCGGTGTGGGACTCGATTGCCGCGGCGTTGCGGGCCCGGATCACCGACCCGGTGATCGACGCAGCGGTCCATCGTCTGCCCCCCGAGTACGAGCGCAAGAGCGGCCCTGCCCTGATCCGTGCCCTGCGGCGGCGGCGCGATCAGTTGCCTGAGATCGCCGGCCGTTACTACCGGCTGTTGGCGCGCGCCGTGGAGCTCCACGGGACGGACGAGCCCGACTCGGCCGACATCGAGCGGCTGCCCGGCGGACGCACCAGCGTCCGGCTCGCCGCGCACGGCGCGGTCTACTTCAACCGTACCTTCGATTCGCGGGATACCCACGAGATCCGGCTATACCTGCACGGTGGAGACGACCGACTGATCGTGCGCGGACGCAGCGGGGCGGGCCCGACGGTCCGCGTGATCAGCGGCGGCGGGGACGACCGGCTGGTGGACTCGGCTGGACATACGAGGCTGTATGACGACCGGGGGAACAATCAGTTCGTACGCGGCCCCGGGACATCCGTGGACCGCGATCCGTACGTGATGCCGCCTCAGGACACGATGACCCTGGGCCGGCCCCGCGATTGGGGGGCGCGATGGGTGCCGCTGACTGCGGTGTCGTACGCGTCTGACGTGGGCCTGTTCGTAGGCGCAGGCCTGTCGCGCACCGGCTACGGTTTCCGGCGACTGCCGTACCAGTCGAAGCTCACGATCCGCGCGGGGTGGGCGACGGCCGCCTCGAGCTATCGCGCCGACCTGACCGACACGGTGCGCGGCATTTTCGGGGGGGCGATCGGGACCCTGCACCTGCGGGGATCGGGAATCGACGTGGTGCGCTTCTATGGACTTGGCAACGAGACGGTAGCCTCCCAACCCGACGCGTTCTACAAAGTGAAGCAGGAGCAGTTCCTGGTCGAGCCGTCGTTGACCTTTCCGTCGTCCGGGGCGGCACGGTTTTCCTTCGGTCCTGTGTTCAAGTACGCCCAGGCGGATCGGACCTCCGGCACGATCTTCGAAGTTACCCCGACCTACGGTGCCAGCACCTTCAGTCAATTGGGTGCACAGGCGGAGTTCGGCTTCGACACGCGGGACCGCGTCCGGGCTGCCTCCCGCGGCCTGCTGCTCACCGTGCGCGGCGCGTGGTACCCGGCGGTGCTCGACGTGGCCAAGCCCTTCGGCACCGTGAGCGGCGAGGCGTCGACCTACCTCTCGGCGCGCATTCCTACCGAGCCGACGCTCGCGCTGCGGGTTGGCGGCAAGCGGGTCTGGGGCACTTTTCCATTTCAGGAAGCTGCATTCGTGGGTGGCGCCACCACCGTGCGGGGATTCAGGGAGCATCGTTTTGCCGGGGACGCCGCCCTGTACGGGAACGTCGAGCTGCGCCTCAAGTTGATCCAGTTCCATCTGTTGACGCCCATCCACTTGGGTGTGTTCGGGCTCGCGGATGGAGGCCGTGTGTACTTGACAGGGGAGTCATCCGACAAGTGGCACACGGCGACGGGCGGCGGGATCTGGTTCGCGTTTATCAAGCCAACCAACACCCTCAGCATCGCCGCTGCGCGCAGCGTGGAGCGCACCGGCATCTACGTGCGAGCCGGTTTCGCGTTCTAGTTGTGAGTCCCCCGCCGGTGGCCGAATGGAGGGCCGAGGTGCCGAGCCTGGCCCTCCTCAACACGCTCGTCGGCGAGGCCCTGCCGCTTGATCTCCGGGCCGGTCCCGTCGCGCAGACCTTTCACCGCGACGTCTATTTCGACGCCCCCGACTGGACGCTGCGGCGCCGCGGCGTGACGTGCCGCTTCCGCGTGCGACTCGACGACCGGCGCATCCTGACGGTGCGCAGCCTCGGCCGGACCGAAGGCGCGGCGGTCGTCGTGGTCCCCCAGACGTACGATGCAGAGGTCGAGCAGCTCACGGGGGAGCAGGCCGTCGCCGGAACGTCGGAGCCCGCCCGCCGGTTGCGCGCGTTGATCGAGCCGTCGCTCCTCGTCGCCCGAGTCGAGTTCGAGACCGAGCGTCGGTTGCGCAGTACCCTCCCACGGTGGTTCGCCCGCGCGCGGCTCGAGTTTCTATACGACGTCGTGACGGTGCGCCGCCAAAACCTGTCGCAGACGTTCCAGGAAGTGACGGTGCGGTGCCTGCGTCGCGGCCGGCCCGACTTCGATTCGGTGGTGGAAGCGATGCGACGCACATACGGTCTGCGCCCGCTGCTCGTCGGCAAGTTCGAGCGGGCGGAGAGACTCGCGCAGCAGCTCGAGGCGGAGACCGTGGCTCGGGCCTCGCAGGGCCAGCGCGAAATCGCACTGATCGCCCTCGAGGAGTCCACGATCGCACTGCGCTACGATCGGGGGACGTTGTGGCTGCCCACGGCGAGCGGCAGCGGCGAGGACGGTTGTCGCCACCTGCTGCGCGCCACCTTCGGGAGCGGCGACGGGCAGCTGCGCTTCC
>JBGQFX010000070.1:0-14641 GCA_041497135.1 Gemmatimonadota bacterium
CCCGGCTCGCGAAACTGAGCTACCGGGACTTCCTGCTCACTGTCGCGAAAGTGACCCCTGAAGCGATCCCGTTCTTCCAGACGCGTACCCATGATCTCTACGGCGTCGGAATCGATGCCGTGCCGGCGCTCGACTGCTGGGGGCTCGAGTTTCCGGGCTTCGAAGGTCTCCGCCTGGACGCCGACGAGCCGAGTCCGGGAATCGGCCTCACGCCGCAGCTCGAAATGAACGAGGAAGAACCCTACATCTTCCATTTCCCCGATGGCAACGCGTCGGTGGCGCGCCTGTTGGTCCGGCGATTGCTGCCGGCGGCGTTGCCTGGGACGACGATGGAAGACGCGGTGGCGGCTCGACTCGACTATGCCAAACTCGACGATCCGGGCGCGACCACCCGCCTCCGACTGAACAGCACGGTCGTCCGGGTGCGTCACCGGGGCGACCCGCAATCCGCGCGGGAAGTCGAGATTACCTACGTCCGCGGCGGTAAAGCGTGGACCGTGGGAGCCGGCGCCTGCGTGCTCGCCGGATGGCACACGATGATCCCCTACCTCTGCGCCGAGCTGCCCGAGGTCCAGCGGCAGGCGCTCGCCTACGCGGTGAAGGTGCCGTTGGTCTACACCAACGTGGCGGTGCGAGATTGGAAGTCGTTTCAGCGGCTCGGCGTATCCGAAATCATCGCCCCGGGAAGCTACTTCTTCCGGATGTCGCTCGACTTCCCGGTGGACATGGGCGACTATCGCTCGTCGCGCACGCCCGCTGAGCCGGCAGTGGTCAAGCTGTTCCGCACCCCGTGCCAGCCGGGCCTGCCGGCGCGCGACCAGCATCGCGCCGGCCGCACGGAGCTCTTGGCCACGTCATTCGACACGTTCGAGCGCAATGTGCGCGATCAGATGAGCCGGATGCTCGGCGCCGGCGGCTTCGATCCCGCGCGCGACATCACAGCGATCACAGTGAACCGCTGGTCACACGGCTATACTTACGAATACAACTCGTTGTGGGATGTGCCATGGCCGGAGGATCAGCAGCCCTGTGTCGTCGCGCGGAAGCCGTTCGGGAGGATCACGATCGCCAACGCGGACGCGGGCGCATTCGCGTACACCAACTCCGCCATCGACCAGGCATGGCGGGCCGTGCAGGAGCTGCCCTCAGCGCTTACCTAGGTACGCGCGCACCATCGGCGACACGCGCTGCCGTACGAGCGCGGTGCGCAGGCCATTCGCCTCCTCCGCGCTCGCTTCCACCAGCAACCGGGTTTCCTTGCCCTCGCGTGCCGCTACCGCCACCCCGTCTCGGTAGAGGAGACGATTGCCGGCGAGTGCGGCCACCGGATCGCCCGGCACGATGATCCCGACCAAGTTCAAAGGATCGGCTCCGCTCAGCGCGACCAGCGCGCCCCTGGGCTCCTCGCGCCGCACGGCGCGCAGCGTCCCCACCGCTTCGGGCAGCGCGTATTGCTCGCCCGAAAACCCTCCCACGAAACGGCCGCCGCGCACCTCGCCCCGCGATTCCAAGCGCCGGTACACGCGCAAGACATCCCGCCACGGGACGGACAAGGCTTCACGCTCCACCACGCGCCGGAATACCACGCCGTAACGTCGCAGCAGCATCCACGCCACCGCCTCGGCGAGCTGCTCCTCGGGCAGGAGCGACGCCCGCTCGACGCGCGACCAGCGCCCTGCCGTCTCGACGCCGAACGGTGCGATGCGCCCGCGCCGCCGGTAGCCACCGATCGGGCGCCGTCGCTCCGATGGGACGAGCAGCGCCCGCAGTCCCGCAAAGCTGTCCGAAGACACGAGTCCCCACGCCACGAGCTCCGAGAGACCCTTCTCCACCTCGGTCCGCAGCAGTCCGGTTGCGTTGACGAGGTCGCCGAAAAAGGAGGCGCCGCGCTGCTCGAGCGCGTCCAGTACCGCGCGAGCGGAATGCGACAACGCCGCGGCCTTCGGGTCCGGCTCGCCCGCCAGTGCACGCCAGACCGCCCCGCGCTCGCGGCGGAACAAGGCGATCGGAGTGGTGCGGATCGGCCCCGACTTGTGTCCGCCGTTTCCGGTCGACGGCCCCACGGGTCGCACTCGACCCCAGCCGATCTCCCCCGACAGGCACAGACCGTCGAGCCAGAGTGGATCGTAGTCTGCGACACGGGCGGGCAACACGTCGCTCTCCCACGCGCCCGCGGGCAGCTCGAACCCATCCAGCACGTCGAGCACCGCGGCCAGCCCTTCCGGCCCCTCGGCGCGCGTGTCCTCGGCGAGGCGCTGCCAGCGGAACAGGAAGCGCATGAAGTCCGCCGCGCTCACCGGCTCGATCTCCTTGCGCAGCCGGTCGAGGGTGTAGCGGTGAATCCGCGCCAGCAGGCGACGCTCACACCATTCGAGATCCGTGACGCCGGGCGTGAAGCGTCCGCGGAGCACAAATCCTTCTTGCTCCAGCGCGCCGAGGCCGAACTCGACGTCGCTCACGTCGAGACCGAGCGTGCGGGCGATGTCGACCGCGGTCGTCGGCCCGGCGACCTCGAGGCGCCCGCGCACCAGCTCACGGATCGCCTCCTCGCGCGTCCACGTCTTCGCGCGGTCCCGCTCCGGTGCCACGAGCGGTGGCTCACACCCGACGCCGGGATACGCCGCTTCGAGCATCGTCAGCCGCTCCGCGGCGACCCAGAGCGGCACTGGAGCACGCAGCACCCCGGCTCGCCTATCGCTCCGCAACGCATCGAAGAACGGGGTCCACCCGTCCCCCGTCCCTCGTCCCCCGTCCCCCACCGGGATTGCCCCCATGACGAGCAGCGCGTCGTGCAGATCTTCAGCGCTGCTGACGTCAGGCGCCGCTTCCTCTCGCACCCGCTCGATGGCATCGAGGTCGAGCTTGCCGAACTCCTCGGCGGTCTTCTGGTCGAGCGAGCGCCGCGTCGCAACCGCCTGAGTGCGCCGCTCTTCCAGCGGGGCGTCGTCCAGAAACGCGTACGGCTTGGCGTTCAGAATCTCGTGCGCGATGGGCGATGGCTCGGTCGTATCACGTGCCACGAGGGCGTACCGCCCCGCCGTGATTCCCTCCAGCACCCGGATCAGCCCGCCCAGATCCATCGCCTCGGTAAGGCAGTCGGCAATCGTCTGACGGATCAGCGGGTGGTCGGGGATGTCGCGGTCGCCCGTCAGGTTCTCGGGGCAGGCGAGCTGGTCGGGGAACACCGCTGCGGACAGATCCTCGGCTTCCATGCGCTGCAGCGGCGTCGGGACTTTGCGACCGCCGCGAAACCGGAGCACGGCGAGCGCGCGTGTGGCGTTCCAGCGCCAGCGGCTCTGGAACATGGGAGCGACGAGCATGGCCTGGATCAGGACGTCCCGCACCGTGCCGGCGTTCAAGTAGCGGAACACGTCGTCCAGCGGGAAGCTGTGATGAGGACCGAGGGACAAGACGATCGCTTCATCGGTCGCCGCTGCCTGCAGCTCGAAGTTGAACGAACGGCAGAACCGTTTGCGCAGTGCCAATCCCCACGCCTTGTTGACGCGCGCGCCGAACGGGGCGTGCAGCACCAGCTGCATGCCGCCCGCTTCGTCAAAGAACCGCTCCAGGACGAGAGTCTCCTGGGTCGGGACGACGCCCAGGATCGCGCGCGTGGCTGCCAGGTACTCGACCATTTGCCGCGCCGCGGCCTCAGAGACTCCGGTCGCTTCCACCAGCCACCGGGTGGCGCCGGGCGCGTCGCCCAACCGGCGCTCGATATCGGCCCGCAGCCGCGAGACTTCCATTGACAGCTCGTCGGTGCGCGCCGGGGCTTCTCCCAGCCAGAACGGAAGCGTCGGGGGCTGACCGCGGGCGTCCGCGACCCGCACCTGCCCCGATTCGACCTTGAGGATGAGATACGAGGCGTTGCCGAGCTGAAAGATGTCCCCTGGCGCGCTCTCGACCGCAAAGTCCTCGTTCAGCGTTCCGACGAACGTCTCGGTCGGCTCCATGATGACCCGATAATCGCCGAGGTCCGGTATCGCGCCGCCCGAGGTGAGGGCGGCGAGCCGGGCGCCCCGGCGGGCACGCAGGCGGCGATTGACGCCGTCGTAGTGGACGTAGGCGCCCCGGCGGCCGCGCCGGGTGGTGAACCCGTCGGCCAGCATGCGGACGACGTCGTCGAAGTCCGACCGCGGCAGATCGCGGTACGGGTACGCCCTCCGCACCAGCGCGTACAACGCTTCCTCGTCCCAGTCCTCGCACGCCACCGTCGCGACGATCTGCTGCGCCAGAATGTCGAGCGGGCGCTCGGGGATGATCAGCCGATCGAGCGCCCCTTCGCGCGCCGCGCGCAACAGCGCGGTGCACTCGACGAGGTCGTCGCGCGACAGCGGGAAGATCCTTCCCTTCGGCACGGCACCGAGCCGGTGCCCGGAGCGACCCACCCGCTGCAACAGGGTCGCGATCGAGCGTGGCGTCGCGACCTGGCACACGAGGTCGACCGATCCGATATCGATCCCCAGCTCGAGCGACGCCGTCGCGACCAGCGCTTTCAGCCTGCCCTGCTTGAGGCGCGTTTCGGCCTCGAGCCGCTTCTCGCGCGACAGGCTGCCGTGATGGCTCGTCACATGCTCGGCGCCGAGCCGTTCCGAGAGGTGCATGGTGAGCCGCTCGCACAATCGACGCGTGTTCACGAACACGAGCGTCGTGCGGTGCTCCGTGATCAGCTGGGCGAGCCGCTCGTATACCTCTTCCCACACCTCGGCCGACATCACTGCCTCGAGCGGGGACGATGGAATCTCGAGCGCCAGATCGAGCGTCCGTACGTGCCCCGAGTCGATGATCGCGGGGCCAGGCCGCTCGGTCCCCACCAGGAACCGCGCGATCTCCTGGATCGGCTTCTGGGTGGCCGAGAGGCCTATGCGCTGCAATGGGTGGCGGGACAACGTTGCCAGTCGCTCCAGCGACAGGGCCAGATGGCTGCCGCGCTTGTCGCGCGCCGCGGCGTGGATCTCGTCCACGATCACGGTGCGCACGTCGCGCAGCATCTCCCGCGCCCGCTCGGAGGTGAGAATCAGATACAGCGACTCCGGAGTGGTGACGAGGATATGGGGCGGCCGCTTCACCATCGCCTGACGATCGGCGGGCGGCGTGTCGCCGGTCCGGAGCAACACCCGGATATCCACGTCGGCCAAACCCGCCGCGGAAAGCTCCTCGCGGATTCGCTCCAGCGGCTCGGTCAGGTTCTTCTGGATGTCGGCCGACAGCGCCTTCAGGGGAGAGACGTAAACGACCTGCGTCGCGGCGCGCAGCGTTCCCTCGAGGCCCTGCCGCAGCAGTCCATCGACGGCCGCGAGAAACGCGGCAAACGTCTTGCCGGAGCCGGTAGGCGCCGCGATCAGCACATCGCGGCCGGCCTCGATCGCCGGCCAGGCGAGCCGTTGTGGCTCGGTCGGCTCGGCAAAGGTGCGCTCGAACCATTGGCGGACGGCCGGGTGGAACATCGACAGGGGCATAACTAGGTCAGCGCCGCGTCGAGCGAGGCGCCCCGCATGGCAGCGATCCGCGCCACCGTCTCCGCGATCTTGTTGTTGGGAGTCGAAGCACCCGCCGTGATGCCGATCGTGACGACCCCGGATGGCAGCCAATCGCTGCGCCGCGTTTCGTCCTTCGACCCGACCGGGAGGTGTCGAACCGCCCCCGTCTCGGACTCGATGCACAGGGCATCTTCGATGTGGTAGGTCGTCACCTTGGTCGCGCAAATCGCGGCCAGGTGCGTCGTGTTGCTCGAGTTGTACCCTCCGATCACCACCATCACGTCGAGCGGTGCTTCGATCAGCTTGAGCACGGCGTCCTGGCGGTCCTGGGTGGCCGAGCAAATGGTGTCGAACGTCCGGAAGTGCTCGGCCAACGCCGCGTCGCCCCATCGACGTGCGACGCTCTGGCGCAGCTCGGCCGCAATCGCCAGGGACTCGTTGGACAACATGGTCGTCTGGTTCGCGACGCCGACCTTGGCGAGATCGCGGTCGGGGTCGAAGCCCGGAGAGATCGCGTGGGCGAACTGCTCCAGCAACGCCGTGCGTTCGCCCTGCCCCTCGATATAACGGCACACGGCTTTCGCTTCGTCCATGTGCCGCACGATCAAGTACCGGCCTCCGAGATGTTTGGTGACCTGGCTGGCGGTGGCTTTGGTCTCTTCATGGAAGTACTTGCCGTGGATCACGGCGGTGTAGCCGTCCTTAGCGTAGGATTCGACCCGCTTCCAGACGTTCAACACGGAGCCGCAGGTCGTGTCCACCAGCACGCAGCCGATTTCCCGCAGCCGGGTGAAGTCTTGAACGGTGACGCCGAATGCCGGCAGGATCACGACGTCCGTGGCGGTCACCGTGCTGAAATCGAACTCACCATGCGCCGCGCGGAACAGAAATTCCACGCCCATGGCGCGCAGCTTCGAGTTCACGTGCGGGTTGTGAATGATTTCGCCCACCAGAAACGTGCGGCGGTCGGGGAATTTGGTCCGGGCCTCATAGGCGTACTCCACTGCCCGGTCCACGCCGTAGCAGAAGCCGAACTCGCGAGCCAGGCGGAAGGTGAGATCGCCGACCGTCAGCGTGTAGTCATGCGCGCGAATCGCGTCGACGATGCGGCTGTGGTAGTCGGATGTGAGGGCGCCCTCAATGGCGTCCTTGAGCCCGAATCCTTTGCGGAAGTAGGTCTGCTCCACACCTCAATCTAACGGCGCGCCACGACCGGCGCGCAGGACATCGAGCACCCGCTGGATCTTCCAGCCATCGCGAAAGCCCGCCGGCTCACCCTCGGGCTCGCGCCCCGTGACGACACCCGCAAGATCACGCATCAGATGGACGAACGAACGTGCCCACATGTTGTTGACCGTCGTCTGACCGACCAGGTCGTCAGGCGCACTGATGTCTTCCAGCGGACCGCCGGGCTTCCCGATCTCGAGCTTCGTCTCGCCCGTGAGCAACAGGGTGCCCTCGGATCCGGTGATCTGCGCCAGATGACCTGCGCCGTGATACGCGACAGCGGACACAGTGACCGTGGCCACGACGCCGTCCCCCAACGTGAGGACGCCGCTCGCGAATTCGTCGGCCGTCACCGCTCGGGTCGCGCCAGCCATGTCGCGGCGCTCACGCACGAACGTCTCAACCAGTCCCGCCACGTTCGATACTTCGCGCCCGGTCCAGAAGCGGCACAGATCGATCAGATGCGATCCCACCGCCCCCAGGATGCCGCCACCCTGCGAACGGTCGTACCACCAGGTCCACGGGGCGGCGGAGGTCTGCGGCCGGCCGTCGCCGCGCAGGTACGGCTTGAGCGTCAGCTCCAGGTGCCGCACTTCGCCGATCGCCCCGGCCCGGATGAGATCCCGCACCTTGCGACGATTCGGCTCGTAACGCAGCTCGTGGTCGATCCACGCCACCCGCGGCCGGCGCCGCTCCGCCGCCTCGACCATGCGCCAGGCCTCCGTCGCGTCGATCGCCATCGGCTTCTCGCACAAGACGTGTTTTCCCGCCTCGAGTGCGGCAATCGCGTACTCCGCATGACTGGGCGGCGTCGAAGCGACGATGACGAGATCCACGTCCGGCGAACGTGCCAGCGCGACCCCGTCCTCGAACACAAGCGGGATTGCGAAATCTCGCGCCGCCGCCTCTGCGTTGTCCCGCTGGCGGCTCGCAATCGCGACCGGTTTCACCCCGGGGACCAGGCGCAGCCCCGGCAGCTGCACCCGCCGCGCGAAGCCGGCACCGATGATCCCGATGCGGAGCGTCACTGCAGAGGGCGGCAGGACACGGTGTCGGGCTCCAGGGTCACGTGCTCCAGGGCCAGCTCGGCGCTGCGCTGCCCCGCCGATGCCGATTCCACTCCGCGCCCGCGAACCTGTACCTGCAGCCGCGGCGTGGCGCTCGCCACCGTCGCGGCGCCGTCGTCCAGGGTCAGACCGTGTGCCACGTCGCCGATCATGAATCGCACGGACGCGATCGCGCCACGTGTGGCAACGGAGTCCCCGCGCGTCAGCAACGGGTAAGTCCCGGTATCCGGCGGCGCGCCGCCCCGCAGCCACACCAGAAGCCCCTGGCCACGTCGTTCGCCGTGTATCAGCAGGCTGGCTCTATCCGCGCACATCGTCGCCACCACCGGGACTTCAAAGCGGATGGTATCGGGGGTTCCGGAAAGCGCGATGCGCACGCGTCCAATGCCCCCGGGCGCGGTGGGTGCGCCGCATGCAATGGCGCACAGGGCCATCAGCGCGGTCCGGCTCACCTACTGGGCACGCCGAGCGCCGACCGAGCAGCGGCGAGGCTCAACGTGTGAGGGGCGAGGGCGGCGAGCAGTCCGGGCGGGAGCGGGCGCGGGCGCAGCGCTTTCCGGTCGACGCAGACGAGGACCATCCATCCGGCGGCGGCCAGCTCCCCGGTCCCGGCGAGCAACACGTCGAAATTGAGGGTCATGGAGGTCGTACCCACCTTCCCCACGTACGTCGCGACGCGGAGCCGGTCATCCAGACGCGGGGGATGATAGAACTCGCTGTGGGCGACCCGTCGCGGAAGAAAGACGTCGTAGCGATCGAACACGTCCTTGTAGGCAAGCCCGCACGAGCGGAACAGCTCGGTTTCGGCGATCTCGAAGAAGCGGACGTAGGAGCCGTAGAAGATGATCCCCGCAAAATCCACATCGGACCAGCGAACGTACTCTTCGATGATGTAGGGCGTGGGGGCGACGGGGGACATCGCCCGGGGAAGCTAGAGCGGCCTAGGGAGCGGCGCCAGGACGGCCGGGTTCCTGATAGGTCCGCAGGCGGCGCCATAACGTAGTGCGACTGATCCCGAGCCGTCGCGCCGTTTCGGCCAGTCGGCCGCCCGTGGACGAGAGCGCATCGAGGATCGCCTGCCGCTCGCGATCCGCCAGAGTGCCCGCCGCGCCGTTGCCGCCGAGCAGGATGGCTTCGCCGATCTGCGTGCCGCCGTCGCGAAGCGGCAGGGCACGAGCGTCACGATTCAGCAGGATCCGCCGGGGATCCGGGCCGTCAGCCACCGCGAGCAGACGCTGCGCGACGGGATTCGCGTACACGAGCTGGCCCCGAGCGTCGAACACGGCAATTCCCTGTTCGAGGGATTCCAGCACCGCGCGACCGAGCGCGTCCATCGGCTCCCGTACCACCCGACCGTGCGAAATGTTTCAGCGGCGCCGCGGACGGCGGCCGCCCCGCATCATTTGGGACCGCTCGCTCCTGGGCAGCTGCGTGAGCTGCCGCCGCATGTCCTCGAGCGACGCCGCCTGGATCGCCGGGCGCTTCCCCCGGATCACCGTGAAGCGTAACGGGCGGTCGAGCACGGGGAGATCGTCCGGGCGCAGCCGGCGCGCCTGGCCTTCCTTGAGTCGCAGCCGGACGACTCCCCCGCCCGGCTCGACATCGTAGTCGAGCGGAAGCCGGTCGCCGTAGAGATGGAGCGACGACGGCAGCGCATCGAGTCCAGCGCGAACCTCGGCGGGGATGATGGCGTCGGGGTCGAGCGCGAGTCGCCGCTGGACAAACGCCTCCCAACCGCCCACGCCGTCTACCTGCCGTGCGAGCTGCGCGGCGAGCCGCTCCGTGGCCGCCTCCGCCAGCGTGCCGCCCGAGCGGCGCCAGTACTCGCCGCACCGCTCGAGGGCGCGTCGCACGGTGCGCTGATCCGGATGGGCCGTACGACCTTGCAGCAGCGCGGCGACCAGCGCGGCTCGTGCCGATTCCGCCAGCGCAGGCGGGAACGGATCGGCCAACGGCTCGATGTCGCGCTCGAGCAGGAACCCGAAGTACTCCACCGTGCGAACCGCGACGAGCCGACCGCGACCGCGGTGCTCGTCGAACTCCACCACGGGGGCACCGCGCCGCGCGTAGCGTTTGGTCAGCCGTTCGGGAATCTGTGTGCCTTCGATGCCCGCGCGCGGATTGCCGAACCGATCGGCGAAGTAGCGCAGGTTGCCCGCCACCGCCCCCCAGCTGCCGCACACCGAGCCGCGGGAGACGCGCGCTTCACGACCGTCGGCGGTCGCTTCATCGATCACGAGATCGAACGGCTGGATGCGGGCCACGAGGTCCTGGAACGCGGCGCAGACGCGCTCGTCGGCGATACCAAATCGCTCCGGCAACGGACGTTCGATCTGTCGGTACACTGACGCGGTGCCGAGGGCAACGTCTTCCAGCGCCTTGATGAGCACTCCGCGCCATTCCGCCCAACGATCGATCGTCTCGCGGAACAGATGCCGCGGCAATCCGTACACCTCTCCCAGATACCCGTGCTTGTTCACCGCCTCGGCGAACACGTTGTACGCAGTGAGGTGATCGCTGCCCGGGACGATCAGCCCCTTCAAGTTGCGTGTTTCCCGCGTCATGCGATGGAGCGAGTCGATGTTCGCCGACACCGCGACCACCGGCGCGAGCTCCGCCTGGGCGTGCACCAGCAATTCGCCCCAGGGTCGCTCCACCGGCATCGCTTCCACGGCCCGACCATAGGTGGTGAGCCGCCCGGCTTCCACCAACCCGCGATCGGTCAACAATCGGGCCGCCGCACGGTACGCCTGACGGTCCAGCGGCACGGGGAGATCGAGCTCCGCGGCGTCGACGCCGAGCGCGGCACACGTGATCGCGACCCGCTCGGCATCGCCCGCGAGCTGGAACTCGGGCGGTGTGGGCCGCAGCGCCGAAAAGTCGAGGTTCCGGTCGCTCAATACGTACACCTCGCCGTTGGCGACTCGCCCGTGCACGCGCCCCGCCATCTGTAAGATCTCATTGGCGCCGAGGTAGAGCCGGGTGAGCACGTTGCGACCGCGATCCACGACGTTGGCATAACGCGCATCGTAGATCACCACCGTGTCGAGCCCGCGGATGTTGAGCGCCGACTGGCCCGCAGCCGTCATCGCCAGCAGAAACGGTCGCTCCACTTCGCCGTCCAGAAACGGCCGGATCACTCGGATCGGCTCGCCGCCGTGATAGAACGCCGCCGTGAGCGCCGGCCACTGCGCGCCCAGTCGCGCGGCGAGCTCTTCCACCTCGGCGCGAGTGGGGACAAAGACCGCTACGCCGCGCCGTTCCTTGAGCACCCGGCGCACGAAGCGCTCGTCCAGGAAGTCGCGCGGTTGCAGCGGGACGACCCGCACCCGGGCCGCGCGGGACGGATCGAAGGCCGTCGTCTCCAGCACCTCGGCCGACTCGAGATAGCGGGCGTAGAACGCGGGATCGACCGTCGCCGACAGCCAGATGAACCGGCATCCGGCGCGCTTTCCCAGGGCGAGGCACAGCTCGAGCTCGGCCGATGTCTGGTGGATCTCATCCACCACGAGCGTGTCGCGTTTGGTGATCAGGCCGTCTTCGAACCAGCGCCGGGCGATTCCGGTGGTGATGATGACCACGTTCCAGGAGGGCGTGTCGGGGGTCGCCTCCCGCTCCCGGTTGACCACGCCGACACGCAGCGGCGTGGCGAGGATCTGCTCGGAGATGGGGCGGATCGCCAGTGTCTTGCCGGTGCCGGTCCCGGCGACGATGCCGAACCCCTGCCCGGATTCGGCCAGGCGACGCACATCTTCGCCGTGCTCGCGCTCGAGCAGGGTATCGAGGTGCAACGCCGTGGCGAGCTCGATCGTCTCGCACGCCGCGCGGGTGGGAGCGATCACGATGACCCGTCCCGTGGCAGGCAGCGCGGCGAGGTAGGCCTGCGGATCGGGGGGAAGGAGGTGGTCGCGGATGGGCGGCAATCGACTAGTCGCCGAAGCTGATGCCGATCTCGCGAGCGGTGGCGATCACGTCAGAATCGAGGGCGACGCGCTTTGGATTGGACAGCGCCGCCTCGATGGGCACCGAGACGACGTTCGGTGGCTGCAGCGCGACCATCATGCCGAACTTCCGTTCGGCGACGAGCCGCACCGCGGCCGCGCCGAAGCGCAATCCCAGCAGGCGATCGAACGTGGTGGGACTCCCGCCCCGCTGCAGGTGCCCCAACACCAGCGAGCGTGTTTCCTTTCCGGTGAGATGCTCAATCGAGGCGGCGACCTTTTCAGCGATGCCGCCGAGCCGGCGACGGTCCGCGTCGAGGTAGCTCTCGGTGCCCCCCCGGGGCACCGCGCCCTCCGCCACCACCACCATGCTGAAGTGACGCCCCTGCGCTTCCCGCTCGCGGATCTTCTCACACACCTTGGTGATATCGAACGGAATCTCCGGGATGAGAATGACATCGGCGGTACCGGAGATCCCCGAGTGCAGCGCGATAAAACCAGCGCTCCGGCCCATCACCTCCACGACCATCACGCGCTCGTGGCTTTCCGCGGTGGAATGCAGCTTGTCGATGGCATCGGTCGCCGTGGACACGGCCGTATCGAAGCCGAACGTGGCTACGGTGCCGCCGACGTCGTTGTCGATGGTCTTGGGCACGCCCACAATCGGGAGGCCTTTGCTGATGAGGCGGTGCGCGATGGAGAGGGATCCGTCGCCGCCGATCACAATGAGGGCGTCGAGATCGTAGGCGCGGAATGCCGTCACCACCTCGTCGGAGCGGTCGCGCTCACTCCAGGTGCCGTCGGGACGCTGCTCGCGCCACTTGAACGGATCGCCGCGATTGGTGGTTCCGAGAATCGTGCCGCCGGTGTGCGTGATGCCGCGCACATCGCCCGCGCCCAGCGGCATAAGCAGGTCTTCCCCCAGAAGCCCGGCGAAGCCCCGCCGCACACCGACACACTGCCAGTCCCGGTTGACCGCCGACAGTACGGCCGCCCGGATAACGGCGTTCAACCCCGGAGCGTCGCCGCCTCCGGTGGAGATCGCAATTTTCACTGGTGAGTACCGGACTCCCGCAGCAGCCCCACGACTTCCCCGGGCTCGGCGTGACGTTTGAGGGCTTTCTTGGAGAAGATGCGGCGGCCATCCAGCTCGACTTCGAACACCCCACCCGACGACTCGATCAGCCGGACTTCCGCCTGGGGGAATGCCGTCCGAATCTCGGCCGCCAGACCGGCGGCCCGCGGTTCATAGTTTCAGACGACGCAGAACTCGATGGTCACCCGCATGGCGGGAACGATAGCGGCGCTTGACATGCCGCGCCACACGGCAGAGTTTGCGCGCATCGCATGAGCCCGTCTCTCCGTCTCAGGACGGCGCCCGCGTCTCTCGTCCCCATCATCGTGGCGCTGGGTGCGTTGCTCGCCGTCGGGGTCGCGTTCTCCGGGTACGCGACCGGGCGGCTCTCCACCGGCGGCACCTTTCCTCTCGCTCTGCTCGGGCTCGTCGTCGCCGGCGCGCTCACACGACGGTTCGGGATCGCGCTGCCGGGCAACGGCTTTTCCTCTTATGTGCTGGGCGTCACCACGTATGCGGTGATGGAGCGCGGTTGGGAGTTCGCCGCGTTCGTGGCGCCCCTGCTCGCGGTGCTGGGCGACGTCGTCCTGCGGCGTCTCCCGCTCCGCCTCGCCGGCTCCAACGCGACGCACCTCACGGCCGGTTCGGCCCTCGCCGGCATCATCTACGAGCAGCTCGGCGGTGCCACGGGGCCGCTCGCGCTGGAACCCGACAACGTGGGACCGATCGCCGCGCTCGTCCTCCTCATGATGGTGATCGTCAACGGCTCGTTCTACCTCGAGCTCACCGTCACCCGGGCCATCGCCTGGGTCGACGCTCGCTTGACGGCGCGCTGGGAGTTGGTCGTCTACTTCTCCTCCATCGGCCTCGCGCTGGCGTGGTTCTGGTTGTTGCACTCGTCCCTGCCGCTCGGCGCGGGACTGCTGATCGGGGCCGCCCTGGCGGGCGCGACCATCGTATCGGCGTACGTCATCCGCCTGGGCGTTCACGCGGACGAGCTGTCGCTGGTGCAGCGGCTGGCCCAGGCGATCGCGACCGACATCAATCTGGCGCGCACGTTCAGCCACATTCAGGACTTCACCCGGCGACTCGTCGCCTGGGAGCACATCGGGTTCGCCCGCTTCGACCCGAAACGGCGGGAGATGGAGCTGGTGGCCGACACCGCGATGCGGGACGGCGTCACCGCCACCTTCCGCTTCGACGCCGATGCGGGCCTCACCGGTGAAGCCGTGCGCTTGCGCCGGCCGGTCGTGGCCCGCAACCTGGGCCGCGGCGACGCCATCTCCCCCGGCGGGGATCGGACCGGATCGGAAATCCTCGTTCCTCTCTATCACGGCGAGCAGCTGATCGGCCTCTGGAGCATCCGCCATTCCGATCCATGGATGTATCGCGACAGCGACGCCGAAATCCTGAGTCTGGCCGCACCGCAGATCGCGCTCATACTGGCGCTGGAGCGCTCCATCCAGCCGGTGGTCGGTGCATCGGACCAGACGACGCAGTACGTGCAGACCATGACCGCCACCACGCAGGAAATCCACGCTTCCAGTCAGGAAGTCGCGGCCTCGGCGCAGCGGGCGAGCCAGGGCGCGCGTCAGGCCACGGGGCTGGTCGCCGCAGCAGCGACGGAATCGGGCGAGTTGCAGCGCGGTGCCGTGGAGGTTGCGGCCGCCGGCGACCAGACGCGCGAAGCCGGAGAACAGGTGGAGCGAACGGCCGGCCGCGTCCGTGCCGCGACGCAGGAAGCCGTGCGCCGTCTGACCGATCTGGGCCGTTCCACGGAAGAAGGCGCCGCAGAAATGGTGCGGCTTCGCGACGTGGCCGCGCGGGTCGAGAAGTTTTCGGAAGCGATCG
>JBGQFX010000071.1:0-13697 GCA_041497135.1 Gemmatimonadota bacterium
ATCCGTTCCCGGGCGTGGAAAGAGGCGCTGCGCAAGAACACGCGCGCGCTGTTCGTGGAGACGCCGACCAATCCCTTGATCCGGGTCATCGACGTCGAGCCGATTGCCGCCCTGGCCAAGGCCGAAGGTCTGGCCCTGCTCGTCGACTCGACGTTCGCGTCGCCGGTCGCCTTTCGCCCGCTCGAGCACGGGGCGGATATCGTCATTCACAGCGCCACCAAGTACCTGAACGGCCATTCGGACGTCATCGCCGGCGCGGTGGCCGGCACCGAGGCGGTGATCGAGGAAGTACGCCGTCTGATGCAGGTCTGGGGTCAGGCGATCGATCCGCACGCCGCGTGGCTCATCGAGCGCGGGCTGCGGACACTCGGCGTGCGCCTGCCCCGGCACTCCGCGACCGGCCAGGCGGTGGCCGAATGGTTCACCAAGCAGGCGCCAGTCGCCACCGTCCATTATCCCGGTCTTCCCTCGCATCGCGATCACAAGACTGCGAAGCGTCTGCTGGAAGGCTACGGCGGCATGATGGGCATCGAACTGAAGGGCGGCACGCGGGCGGCCGAGCGATTCCTGCGCGCCCTGACGATCGCCGCGCACGCGCCGTCCCTGGGCGGCGCGGAGACGCTGGTGTCCGAGCCACGACTCACTTCACACAAGAGCCTCTCGCCGGAGCAGCGGACCCAGGCTGGAATTCCGGACGGATTCCTGAGATTTTCTCTGGGACTCGAGGATGCCGACGATCTTATCGCGGATTTCGCCCAGGCGCTGGCGCAGCTTTAGGTGATCAAGCTCACGAACGTCTTCAAGACGTACGCCAAGGGCGGCCTCGCCCTCAAAGACGTTTCCTTCCATATCGCAAAGGGCGAGTTCGCGTTCCTGACGGGCCATTCGGGCGCCGGCAAGTCCACCGTTCTGAAGCTCGTCTATGCGGACGAGCAGCCGACCTCCGGGGAAGTCCGCGTGTCCGGATACCTCGTGACGGAGCTCGCGCCGCGCGACGTGCCGCACCTGCGGCGTCGCCTCGGCATCGTGTTCCAGGACTTCCGGCTGCTGGAAGACCGTACCGCCGAAGAGAACGTCGCCTTCGCACTCGAGGTGACGGGGGCCCGGCGCTCGACCATCCCGGCGCGAGTGATGCGGGTGCTGACGCAG
Organism: Gemmatimonadota bacterium; assembly: GCA_041497135.1. Lineage (GTDB taxonomy): Bacteria > Gemmatimonadota > Gemmatimonadetes > Gemmatimonadales > GWC2-71-9 > DASTHG01. The sequence goes on from JBGQFX010000071.1 coordinate 1,150, forward strand.
GTGGGCCTCGCCGCCAAAGCGAGTGCGTACCCGCGCGAGCTGTCGGGCGGCGAACAGCAGCGTGTGGCCATCGCGCGCGCGCTGGTCAACGAGCCGCAGGTGCTGCTCGCCGACGAACCGACCGGGAATCTCGACGAGCGGGCGACGCGCGGCGTGTTCCAGCTGCTGCGGGACATCAACGCGAGCGGCACCGCGGTCGTGATGGCAACCCACGATCTCGAGATGGTCCGCTCGGCGCCGTATCGCGTGATCGAGCTGCAGGATGGCGCCGTGGTCTACGATTCGGCCGTCGATGAGCCGGCCGCGGGGAGCGGGGGGCAGCCGGCGTGACCCTCACCATGCGCGAAGCATTGCTCGCGTTCCGGCGCGCGCCGCTGTTGTCGGCGCTGTCGGTCACCACGATCGCGTTCTCGCTCTTCGTGCTGGGGCTGTTCGGGTTGGTGGCGGTCAACCTGCGCCAGGCGTTGCGTGGCGTGGCGGAGCGCGTCGAGATCGTGGCGTACGTCCTGCCCGGCACGACGATCGAAACCGTGACCCTGGCCGAGCAGGATATCGAAGCGTTCCCCGAGGTTGCCTCGGCGGAGCTCGTATCCGAGGACAGCGCGCTGGCCCGTGCGCGGCGCGAGCTGGTGGAGTTCCGCGATCTCCTCCGGGAGCTCGAGCGCAACCCGCTCCCCGCCTCGATCGAGGTCAAGCTCAAACCGGGGTATCAGGACGCCCAACACGTGAACGCGGTAGCCGACCGGCTGCGCGGGCTCACGTTCGTCGACGACGTGCGCTTCGGGCGCGACTGGGTGGAGAAGCTCGACCGGCTGCGCCGGCTGGCGGCCGCGGTCGGGGTGGTGGTCGGCGCGGCGTTCGCGATCGTCGCCGTGATCATCATCGGGACGACGATCCGGATGGCGGTGCTGCAACGCAGCCGCGAGATCGCGATCATGCGCCTGGTCGGCGCGACCAACGGCTTCGTGCGCCGCCCGTTCCTGCTCCAGGGCGCTCTCAAGGGACTGCTCGGCGGGGCCGTGGCGATCGGACTCTCCTACGTCGCCTATACGCTGATCAACCGCTATCTGATCGCCTCGTCGTTCTTCACGGTGGCGCAGGCACTCGGGATCGTGTTGTTCGGGACGGTCATCGGGTTGGTGGGGAGTTTGTTGAGCGTCGGACGGCATCTCAAACGAGTGTAACGGCGTATGGAACAGGCGTATGGGGGGAAAGACGTAAGGAAGACTCGTAGGAGTGTCGGGGAGCCCCTACGCCTCTTCCCTACGTCGTTGCCCCATACGCTTCTTCTCTACGTCGTTTTCCTCTCGCAACCTCTCCTCGCCCAACGTCCCACCTTCGATCAACAGATGCGGGACAATCAGCAACGTCTCGAGAACATCCGGCGCGAGCGGACTCAGGCGCAGCAGGATCTCGAGCGGCTGCGGGCGCAGGCTCACGACCTGACCGACGAAATCACCAATCTCGAGCGGCAGCGCGAAACCACCAACCGCATCGTAAACGAGCTGGATCGCCAGATCGTGCAGCTCTCGAGTGCGATCGATCGCATCTCGATCGACCTCGTGCTGGCGCAGGACGCCCTGGACGAGAAACGGGCCGTGCTCGAGCGGCGGCTGGTGGACATTTACAAGCGGGGCCGGTTGTATACCTACCAGGTCCTGCTCGCCGCCGAGAGCTTCGGCGACCTGCTGTCACGCTACAAGTACCTCTATCTGGTGAGCCGCCAGGACCGGGCGTTGACCAACGAAATGAACCGGCTGCGCAACCGGATCGACCAGGAGCGACGCGGCCTGGTCGAAGCGCGCGGCGCGCTCGAGCGCCGCCGCACGGAGCGCGGCGAAGAGCTGGATCAATTCATCGGGCTCGCGAAGGAGCGGGAAACCCGGCTGCGCGAGACGCGACGCCACGTGGCGCGGGTGCAGGAGCGCCTGACGGCGGCGGACGCCGAAGAGCGGCGCGTGAGCGACGCAATTGCCGCGCTCGAGCGGACGCGCCGCGAAGCGGAGGCCCGTGGCGCGGCGCCCGCGACGGGGACCATCACGAGCGGCAGCTTGGGGTCGCTCGACTGGCCGGTGGATGGTCGCCTCGTCTACGAGTTCGGCCCCGCCGCCGGTCCAGACAACACGCGCATCACGTGGCACGGCATCGGGATCGCAGCCACGGCCGGCACGCCGGTGAAGGCCGTCGCGACCGGCGCGGTGGCCCTGGTGGGGCCGCTCGGCACCTACCTCACGACCGTGATCGTGGACCACGGCGGCGGTTTCTATACCGTATACGCCACCCTCGACGATGCGACCGTCGTGAAGGGAGATCGAGTCACGGGCGGCCAGGTGATCGGCCACGTGGGTGGGGGCACGACCGAACAGGGCACGCACCTGCACTTCGAGATCCGCGGCCCGGGGCAGATCGCTTTGGATCCGCTGAATTGGCTGAGGCCGCGGTGAGGCCAAGAATCGAAATCGTACGGAAAAGGCGTAGAGTAGACGGCGTAGGGAAGAAGCGTTTCTACGACTCTTCCCTACGCATTCCCCCCCCTACGTTTCTTCTCTACGTCTTCGCCGTTGCCTGTCACTCTACTCTGAACATCTTGCAGGTATCTGGAACCGTCGAAATCCGCGAAATCCGCATCGCCCCCCTCGCCGCCGGACGAGTGACCCGTCTGCTGAAAGATGAAGGCGACTCGGTACGACGCGGCGACACGATCGCCGTGCTCGAGCAACCCGGCCTCGCCGCTCAGCTCGAGCAGCGGCGTGCCCAGGCACAGGCGGCGCAGCGACGCACAGCGGAAGTGACGGCGGCGCTGGCGGACAGCACGCGGGCCGCGAACGATCTCGCCCGCGCGACGCGGTTGCGCGACCAGGAAATCCTCTCGCCACAGCAATACGACAACGTCGCGGCGATCGCCGCCACCGCCGCCGCCCGGCTGCAGGCGGTGCGCGCCGCACCCAGCGAATCCCGGGCCGCAGCCGCCGGGGTCGCCGCCACCGAAGCCATCCGCGACGAGCTCGTGCTGCTGGCCCCCGCCGACGGGATCGTGCTCACGCGATACCTCGAGGCGGGCGAAGCGGCCGGGGTCGGCTCGCCCGTCGTGTCGCTCGGCGTGGTGGCCCAGCCGTGGGTGCGCGCGTATGTGGGCGAGCGGTTCCTCGCGCGGGTGCACGTCGGGCAGGCGGTATCGATACACGCCGAAGGCGTCGCCGCACCGATCGCGGGTCGCCTGGTCGAGATCGCGCCGCGCGCCGAGTTCACCCCGCGCGCCGCGCTCACCGAGCGGGAGCGCGCCGATCTCGTGTTTGCCATCAAGGTGACCTTCGTCGATCCCGCCGGCCGCCTCAAAGCGGGCCTGCCGGTGACGCTCGAGGTGCCGCTCTCGCCGTGAGCGATGTCGCGGTCGACATCCGCGAGCTGACGCGCCGCTTCGGCGCCCTCACCGCCGTCTCGAGTCTCACGCTCCAGATCCCTCGCGGCGAGGTGTTCGGCCTGCTCGGGCCAAACGGCTCGGGCAAGACGACCACGATCCGGATGTTGTGCGGCCTGATCGAGCCCACCGCGGGGACCGCGCTCGTGGCCGGGATCGACATCCGTGCGGCCCCGGAGCGCGTCAAGATGCAGATCGGCTACATGTCTCAACGATTCGGCCTGTACGACGATCTGACAGTCGCCGAGAACCTCGCGTTCTACGGCGGGATCTACGGCCTCACCGGCCGCACGCAGACCGATCGTCAGGCGGACGTCATCGGATTCCTGGGACTGGGCACTCGGCTGACACAACTGGCGGCCCAGCTGTCGGGCGGCTGGAAGCAGCGTCTGGCGCTCGGCTGCGCCCTGCTGCACCAGCCGCCGGTGCTGTTTCTGGACGAGCCCACCGCCGGCGTCGATCCCGCCGCACGCCGCAATTTCTGGCAGGCGATCCACGAGCTGGCGCATGGCGGTACCACGGTGCTCGTGACCACGCACTACATGGACGAGGCCGAGCGCTGCGACCGGCTGGCGATGATGAGCCTGGGACACCTCATTGCCCTCGGCACGCCCGCCGACGTCGCGCGCCAGGTGGGCGGCAAGACGCTCGAGGACGCGTTCATCGTCCTGCAGGAGCGCGACGAGCGATGACGTCCCGCTTCTGGCCGATGTTCCGCAAGGAATTCATCCAGATGCGGCGCGACCGGCTCACGCTGGGCGTGATGATCGGCATCCCCATCGTGCAGCTCCTCATGTTCGGATACGCCATCCAAACCGACGTGCGGCACATTCCCACCGTCGTGCTGGACGAGTCCCGCACACCGGAGAGCCGGGACCTGATCGCCGCGTTCGAGAACACGGGCAGTTTTCGCATCATCGACCACGTGGACGGCCGGCCGGACTTCGACGCCGCGATCGCACGGGGACGGGCGCAGGCCGGGATCATCGTTCCGCCCGGGTATGCCCGGGCATTGGGGCGCGGCCTGACCGCGACGGTCCAGGTCGTGGTGGATGCCTCGGACCCGCTGTCGTCACAATCCGCGCTGGGGGCCGCGGCCGGCGTCGGGCAGGTCCGCAACCTGGCGATCCTCGCCGCCGCGGCGGGCCGGTCGAGTGTGCCGCTCGAGGTGCGGGTGCGTCCACGCTACAATCCCGGACTGCGCAGCCCCAACTACATCGTGCCCGGTCTGGTCGGCGTGATCCTGACGATGACGCTGGTCCTCGTCACGGCCATGGCGATCGTGCGCGAGCGAGAGCGCGGCACACTGGAGCAACTGATCGTCACGCCGATCACCAAGACCGAGCTGATGCTGGGCAAGATCGCGCCCTACATCGGCGTCGGGGTCGTGCAGATGACCGCCGTGCTCACGCTGGGCCGGTTCGTCTTCGATGTGCCGCTGTACGGGAGCCTCGTACTGCTCTATGCCGTGTCGCTGATCTTCGTGATCGCGAGTCTCTCGTTTGGGCTGTTCATTTCGACGCTGGTGAAGAACCAGCAGCAGGCGATGCAACTGAGCTTCTTCTTCGTCATGCCGAATATTCTGCTGTCCGGCTTCATGTTCCCCCGCCCGGCGATGCCGGCGGTGTTCCAGTGGCTCAGCGTCCTGCTGCCGCTCACCCACTACCTCCAGGTGCTGCGGGGTATCCTGCTCAAAGGCGCCGGTCTCGATGCCATTTGGCAGCAGGTGCTGATCCTCGTGGCGTTCGCGATCGGCCTGATCACGCTGGCGGTGCGGCGCTTCCACAAGACGCTCGACTGAGCCGTGCCTCCTGCCCCCGAAACGCGCTCCGCCCGCAGGCGCATGGTGCGATCTCAGCTCGCCCGCCGCAGCATCGCCGACCGCCGCGTCCTCGCCGTCATGGCCTGGGTGCCGCGCGAGTGGTTCCTGCCGCCCGACCTGGGGGGCATGGCGTACCGGGACGGCCCCTTGCCGATCGGGAGCGGGCAGACGATCTCGCAGCCCTACATCGTCGCCCTGATGACGGCGGCGCTCGCCCCGCAGCGCTCGCACCGGGTCCTCGAGGTGGGCACCGGATCCGGTTATCAGACCGCGGTGCTGGCGCGCCTCGTTTCCCGGGTGTTCACCGTCGAGCGACTCCCCGATCTTCTGGTCCGTGCCGAGGAGCGATTCCGGCAGCTCGGTCTCGCCAATATCGAGACGCGGCTAGGTGATGGGGCGACCGGGTGGCCCGAGGCCGCGCCGTTCGACGGCATCCTCGTGACCGCCGCGACTCCGACGGTCCCGGCCCCACTGTTCGAACAGGTTGCGCCGGGGGGCCGGTTGGTCGCCCCAATTGGCGGCCACGACGAGCAGGAGCTGGTCATTCTGGAGCGCGCCGCGACAGGCTGGCACGAGCGCCGGGCGGGCGGGGTGCGGTTCGTGCCACTGGTATCCCCTCTGGCATTCCCGGAAAGCCCGGGGTAGGAGACGTTGCTTGGGAATACCGCCCTATTGGGGTATCAGGATCGCGACTGACACTTGAGAATCTGGTTAAGATTAGCCGTATGTCCGCAGTGAACCTGCAGCGTAGACCTGCTGGTTGGCAGCGCCGCGTCGGGGCGCTGCTGCTCGTGCTCCAGGTCACGGTCGGCACCGCAGTGACGCTCGCGCAGGCCGCCGAGGCGACCGGTGGGCCCACCACAATCGAAGCGCATCACACCGCGCAGTGCATTGTCCTGCACGATGCGGCTCGCTGCGCGCTGTGCCAGCATCACGCGACACGTCCGTTGCCCTCCCCGCAGCGTCGCCTCCGGCTCAGCGCCGGGGCCGGCCGCCCGCTTGGAAGCCCGGGTCGTCCACGATCGGTGTATTTCCGCTCGCGTGATCGGGCCGCCCCGCCGCGGGGACCTCCTCCGCCTCCGCCTCACCTCAGCTGACGCGCGCGTCGCCCCGCGACGCGCGATCGTGCCACGCGGCCCGCGCCCGACCATTCGGGAGGCGACCGCGTGGAGCGCCACTCCGCTCGGAGGCGTGAGATGTCGTATCACTGGAAGCTGGTCCTGGCTCTGGCCGGGACGGCGATGGCCGCCGTCCCGCGTGGTGCCGCGTGTCAACACGACGCGGCTGCCCGGCCCGCGCTCGTGCTGTCGCGCCGCGAGGCGATCGACAGCGCGTTGGCGCACAACCCACTGCTGCGCGTAGCGCGCGAGCAAGTGGCGCAGGCGCGCGCCCGGGGCGTCGAGAACACCGCCTTCCCCGATCCCACGCTGAGCGGTGACCTGACGGGGCAAACCGGCGCGACTGATTTCCGGTCCAACACCGGCAGCGACGTGGGGGTCGGGCTCACGCTGCCCTTCCCCACCAAGTTCCTGCTGCGCCACCGCGTGAGCGGCGCCGACGTGGATGCCGCCGAATTCGGTCTCGTCCAGCTGCAGCAGCAGACCGCCTCCCAGACCGCCCAGGCGTACGATGCGCTGATCGTCGCGTTGCGGCACCGCGCCGATCTCCTCGAAGGCGATTCGCTGGCGAAGGACTTCGAGCGGAAGACGCAGGTTCGCTTCAGCGCCGGATCGGTCCCGCGGCTCGACGTCCTCAAGGCACGGGTGGACCTGGCGCAGGCCCACAACGACCTGCTCGCCAACCAGCGGGACGTGGCGAACGCCCGGGCCGCACTGAATCGTCTCCTCGGGCGGCCGCTGGGCTTTGGCATCGAAGCGGCGGATTCGCTCGACATCCCGCCCGAATTGCCCGATGCCGATTCTCTGGTGGCAATCGCCCTCACCCGCCGGCCGGAGTTGCTGGGGCTGGCCCGCCAGCGCGCCGGGGCCAGCGCCGCGACTGCCCTGGCGCAGCAGTATCTGCTGCCGGATGTGGGATTGTCTCTCGAGAAGAACATGGCCCCCGGAACGCTCGGCACCTACACCACGAGCATCGGCTTCTCGGTGCCGTTGTTTTTCTGGAATCACCAGCGGGGAGAAGTCGCCGAGTCGAAGCACCGCGAGCGGGAACTGGAGGCGACCTACGCCGATCTCCAGGCTCAAGTGGATCTCGACGTTCGCACCACGCACGCCTCGGCGGCGACCGCCTTGCAGCAAGCCGTGTACCTGCGCGATGCGCTGCTTCCGGAGGCTCGCCGCGCCTACGAGATCGCGCTCACCAGCTACGGCCTCGGGGGGTCCTCCGCCCTCGATGTGCTCGATGCCCGCCGGACGCTGCTGGAAGCGGAAGGCCAATTCGCCGACGCGCTCGGCGCCGCGAACGACGCGCGCGCCGACCTGGAACGCGCCATCGGCGCTCCCCTGGAATCCCCTGGAGTCCGCCATGAAGACTGACCCCCGCGCGTTGGCCGTGGTCTCGCTGCTGTGCGCTGCCTGTGGGCATACCGCGGCGAAGCCCGAGGCCGCTCGCGTCACCGGATTCGGGCTCACCGAGACCCAACGCTCCCGCATCCACGTGGCGCTGGTGAGCGCCGCGAGCTTCCATCCCACGGTGGAGGTCAGCGGCACCGTCGCCTTCGACGGTGACCACAGCACCCAGGTGCTCGCCCCGATCTCCGGACCGGTGACCCGCATCCTCGTGGAGCCCGGCGCGCGGGTCGCGGCCGGCGAGCCGCTCGCCTACGTTTCCTCGCCGGACTTCGCCGCCGCCCTCGGCGCGTATCGCAAGGCCCAAGCGGCCGCGAGCAACGCGGTCCGGGTCGCCACGCGCGATTCGGCGCTGTTCGCCAACGACGCCCTGGCCCGGCAGGACCTCGAGCAGGCGCAGACCGACGCCGCCTCGGCGGTTGCCGATCGGGACGCCGCGCTCGACCAACTCCGTGCCGTCGGCGTCGATTCGCAGACGATCGACGCGATCCGCCAGAACCGGCCGATCCAGATCCCCCAGGGGGTCATCACCGCGCCCCTGCCCGGCACCGTGGTCGAGCGGCTCATCACGCCCGGGCAGCTGCTCCAGGCCGGCCAGACCCCGAGCTTCACCGTCGCCCGCCTGGAGACGATGTGGGTGATGGCGAACGTGTTCGAGCAGGACCTTCCGAACGTGGCGGTCGGCGATCCGGCCGACGTGCAGCAGACTGACGGCGCGCGGACGTTCCACGGGCGCGTGGACTACGTCGGCGCCCTGGTGGAACCCGACACCCGCGCGACCGCCGTGCGCATCCTGACCGACAACCCCGGCGCAGGCCTGAAAAAGGACATGTACGTCCGTGTCGCGATTCATTCGCGCCATGCTCGGCACGGCGTCCTGGTGCCCACCTCGGCGGTGCTGCGCGACGCGCAGAACCTGCCGTTCGTATTCCTCGTGAGGCCGGACAGCTCGTTCGAGCGGCGCACCGTGGGGATCGGCTCCCGCGTCGACGACCGCTTCGAGATCATCTCCGGCCTCGCCGCGGGCGACCAGGTGGTCACGGAGGGCGGACTGTTCCTGCAGTTCGCGGAGAACCAGTGACGGGCGGCACACCCCCGGCAGCGCCGCGCACAGCGTCGCCGATCAACCGCCTCGTCGCGTGGGCGCTGCGGCAGCAATTCCTGGTGGGGCTCGGGACGATTCTTCTCATCGGGCTCGGGATCTGGTCGTTTTCCCGACTTCCGGTGGACGCCTATCCCGATCTTTCGCCGACCATGGTCGAGGTCGTCACGCAATGGCCGGGCCATGCCGCCGAGGAGGTCGAACGGCTCATCACAGTACCGGCAGAGGTCGTGATGAATGGCCTCCCCCAGATGCAGGTCATCCGCTCGGTCTCGCTGTACGGTCTGTCGGACGTCGTGATGACGTTCGCCGACGGCACCGACGACTACTTCGCCCGCCAGCAGGTGTTCGAGCGTCTCCCGGACGTGGACCTGCCTGACGGCGTCTCGCCGTCGGTGTCTCCACTGGCCTCGCCGTCGGGGCTCGTCTACCGGTACGTCGTGCAGAGCCCCGACCGCTCGGCCATGGAGCTGAAGATCATCAACGACTGGGTGATCGGGCGGCAGTACAAGGCCGTGCCAGGTGTGGCCGACGAGTCAGCGCTCGGGGGGGAAACGTTTCAGTACCAGGTCCTACTCGAGCCTACCCGACTCGCGGGCGAGGGGCTGTCCGTGGCGGACGCCGAGAACGCCCTGGCGCAGAACAACGGCAACGCGGGGGGTGGGTTCTATTCGCAGGGCGGACAGTTCTACTACATCCGCGGCCTGGGGCGGCTCCAGACAATCGAGGACATCGGGAACGTCGTGCTCGCCAACCGCAATGGCGTGCCGATCCTGGTCAAGAACGTCGGCCGGGTCGTGGTGGGGCACGCGCCCCGGCTCGGGCAATTCGGCTTCAACGCTACCGACGATGCCGTGGAGGGCGTCATCCGCATGCGAAAGGGGGAACAGGCGCAGACGGTCTTGAAGCGGGTCGAAGCGAAAACGAGAGAGCTGAATACCTCGGTTTTGCCCAAGGACGTGCAGGTCCATCCCTTTTATGACCGCAGCGACTTGATCTCCCTGACCACGCGCATGGTGGAGGGCAACCTCGCGCGAGGGATTATCCTGGTCCTCGTGGTCCTCGTCTTCTTCTTGTATAACGTGCGCTCGGCGCTGATCGTCGGGGTTACGATCCCGCTGTCCCTGCTGTTCGCCTTTCTCTTCCTCGATCTGCGCCACATCCCGGCGAATCTGCTTTCGATCGGCGCCATCGATTTCGGGATTCTGGTGGACTCCGCGGTCATCATGGTGGAGAACATCCATCGCCAGCTTGCCCTGCGGCACGGGACCACGTACCGAATCCACGACGTCATCGTCGATGCGGCGGGCGAAGTGGATCGACCCATCTTCTATTCGGTGGCCGTGATCGTAGCGGGCTTTCTCCCGATCTACGTGCTCTCCGGACCGTCGGGGAAGCTGTTCACACCGACCGCCGATACGATGATCTTCGCGCTGGTTGGGTCGCTGCTGGTCACCCTGATCCTGCTGCCGATGCTGTGCGCTTGGTTGCTGCGCGGCGGCATCAAGGATCGGCCCAATCCCGCCTTCGAGTGGGTCAAACGACGCTACGAGCGCACGCTCGACTGGTGCCTGGCCCGCCCGCGCCACACGCTCGCCGCGTCCGGCGGGTTGCTCCTGGCCGGGCTGGCGCTCTGGTCGGCGATCGGCGCCGAGTTCATGCCGCACCTCGATGAGGGGGCGATCTGGGTACGCGCCACGATGCCGTACACGATCTCGCTCGAGGAGTCCGCCCGGATCGTCCCGCAGATTCGCACCATCCTCAGGTCGTTTTCACAAGTGACCGACGTCGCCGACGAGCATGGGCGACCGGACGACGGCACCAATCCCACCGGCTTCTTCAACGCCGAGTTCTACGTTGGGCTGAAGCCGTACGGGGAGTGGACAGGGCCGATTCGCACCAAGCAGCAGCTCATCGCCGCGATCGACTACCGGCTCGAAACATTCCCGGGGATCATCTTCAATTACACCCAGCCCGCCGAAGACGCGGTGGATGAGGCGGAGACGGGGCTGAAAAGCGCACTCGCCGTGAAGGTATTCGGCAGCGATCTCGACACGCTCGAGACAATCGGGAGACAGATCAAGCGCGTCTTGGAGAACGTGCCCGGCATCAGCCAGCTCACGCTGGTGCAGGAGCTGGGGCAGCCGAGTCTCACGATCACGCCCGACCGGGGCAAGATCGCGCGCTATGGCCTCAATGTTGCCGATATCAACGACCTGATCGAAGCCGCCGTGGGAGGGTCCGCGGCCACCCAGGTCGTGCAGGGGGAGCGGCTCTTCGATCTGGTCCTGCGACTCGAGCCACAGTTTCGCGAAACGCCTGAGGCGATCGGGAATATCCCCATCAGCACTCCCGGTGGCCAGCATGTGCCCCTGAAAGAGCTCGCCGCCATCCAGGTAGCGAACGGGGCGTCCTTCATTTACCGCCAGGACAACTCTCGATTCATCGGCGTGCAGTATTCGGTGGAAGGGAGGGACTTGGCCGGGGCCGTTCACGACGCACAACGGCGGGTGGCCGCCGGTGTGCAGGTGCCCGAGGGCTACCGCGTGGTGTGGGGAGGCGAATACCAGGAGTACACCGCATCTCGCAGCCAGCTCCAGGTGATTGTGCCCCTCACACTGTTGCTGATCTTCCTGATCCTCTTCGGTCTCTATAACAACATCAAGTTCCCGCTGATCGCGGTGGTAGGGGTGTTGCTGTCAGCGCCGCTGGGCGGACTGCTCGCGCTGTGGGTCACAGGGACGTCCTTCTCGGTTTCCTCAGGAATCGGTTTCCTGGCGCTCTTCGGCGTCTCGGTACAGACTGCGGTGGTGTACGTTTCGTATGCCAACGAGCTGCGGATAGACGGCATGAGCATCATCCAGGCCACTCGAGAGGCAGCGGTGCTGCGACTTCGGCCCATCATGATGACCGCTATCGTAGCGGCGCTTGGCCTCTTGCCGGCAGCCATGGCGCACGGCGTCGGGACTGATTCCCAGCGACCATTCGCCATGGTCATTGTAGGTGGAATGCTGTCGCAGCTGCTGATCAGTATTCTCCTGATGCCTGTGCTGTACGCACTGGTCGCTCGCGAAGGCGATCGCCTGGAGGTCTGAGGGCACATGCAGTATGTTGGAAGTGGGCGGATGGACGGTCCGGCAGCCGGCCTCCCGGTCGGAGTTGTGTTGTGCTTGCTGGCCGCCTGTCCGCCCACATCTTTGCGCGGCCAGATCCAGACCGCTGGCCCGAACTGCCCGCACGGCGCCTAAGTGGCACGAGCTGGTGAGTAAGGAGGGCCGGGGTCAACCCGGCCCTCTCTTCATCCTCCTCTATTCCCTCCTGCGGCCGGGCGTCGCCTCGTGATCAGCGGGCCCGGTCCTGCTACGGACCTAACGCAGCTGGAAGGTGATCGTGGCCCACTCCGACTCGTAGTTGTGGTCGGGCGCGGTCACCGGGCCGATGTGGATGAAGGTGAGATACCAGACGCCAGGGCCGGTGGGCCGGAGCGTGACGACGCCGTCGGGCGCCGTCCGCAGCTCGAGGCGCGGGAACCCGGCGCCGGAGGACGTGTGTCCCCCGCTGATCACGGTGAGTCCGGCAACCGGCGCTCCGTTCACCACGGCGCGGAACCGGAGCGTACCGCCGCGCTTCCAGTCGTACGGGTTGTCGAGCGGCACCAGCTCGGCTGCGTAGTCCAGCGCG
>JBGQFX010000072.1:0-13173 GCA_041497135.1 Gemmatimonadota bacterium
GCGTGCCGCCGGGAACGCACGGGGTGCTGGCGCTGGGCCTCGCCTACGTGCTGATCAAGGAGCAGACGTTCAACGCCGAATTCGTCGCCCGGCACGTGACGGGGTTCGAGGACGGCCGGGACGCCGCGGGCCGCCCGCGCGAGGGCTACCGCTCGCTCGTGCTGCGCAACTACCGGACCGAAGAGGTGTCGGCGATCACCGGGGTCCCGGTGGAGCGGATCGTCGGTCTGGCGCGGGCCTTCGCGGCCGGCCCCGGCGCGGTGGCGGTGTGCGGCAGCGACGTGCTGCACGCGGCGGACGGCCTGTTGAGCGGCCTCGCCGTGCACAGCCTGAACGTGCTGATGGGGAACATCAGCCGGCCGGGCGGCGTGCTGTTCGGCGACGATCCGCCGTTGGCGCCGCTCGTCGCGCCGCACCTCGACGCCGTCGCCCGGGCCGGTCTCGCGCAGCCGCCCGTGGCGCACGCCGCGGTACCGTTCGGGATGGGCGATCCGGCGCGGCAGTTCGCCGCCGCCGCAGGCGCGGGCGGCGGGCCGATCGAGGCCCTGCTGCTGTACTACAGCAACCCGCTGGCCTCCGCCGCTCGCCCCGAAGACTGGCGCGCCGCGCTCGAGCGGATTCCGTTCGTCGTGAGCTTCTCGCCGTTCCTGGACGAGACGACGCGCTATGCGGATCTGGTGCTGCCCGACCTGCTGCCCTACGAGCGCTGGCAGGACGCGCCCACCCCGTCCTCGTACCCATACCAGGTGTGGGGGCTGGCGCAGCCGCTGGTTGAGCCGCCCGGCAAGACGCTCGCCACCGGCGACGCGCTGCTGGCCCTGGCCCGGGCGCTGGGCGGCCGCATCGCCCCGAGCCTCCCGTACGCGGACATGCCGGCGCTGCTCCAGGCCCGCGCCCGGGGGTTGTTCGCGGCGGGGCGCGGCATGACGCTGGGCGACATGTTCGAGCGCACCCACTACCGCCAGATGGAGGAGCGCGGCTGGTGGCTCGCCGAGCACCCGGACTTCGACTCGTTCTGGGCGGCGATCGTCGCGCAGGGCGGGTGGACAGATCTGTTATACGACGGGACCGATCCGGCCCGGCTGGCCCGCACCGCGAGCGGTCGCATCGAGCTCATGCCGGAGACGCTGCTGCACGCGTTGCGGGCCGAGGGGAAGGGCCGGCAGCCGTATGCGGCGCTACGGGCGTCCACCGCGCCGGAGGGGGCCGGGACGCCGACCGCGCCGTTCCCGCTGCGCCTCATCCCCTACCGCATGTCCACGCTCAGCTCGGGGACGATCCACCTCGAGCCGTGGCTGGCGGAGCAGCCCAGCCTCACGCTGGACGTGCACTGGCTGCCGTGGATCGAAGTGCATCCCGCCACGGCGGCGGCGCTGGGACTGGGGGGGGGCGACGGCACGATGGTGTGGGTGGTCTCGGCGCGCGGCCGCTGCCGGGCGCGGCTGCGGCTGTTCCCGGGCACGGCCCCGGGGCAGGTGAACGCGCCGTATGGACTCAAGCACCCCAGCGGAGAGCTCGCCAATCCGTTGCAGCTGCTGGATGGCGCGACCGATCCGCTGACCGGGCTCGCGGCGTGGTACGCCACGTTCGTGCGTCTCGAGCGCGCATGAGGAGCGCGAGGCCGTGACGCGCTGGGGCATGGTGATCGACCTGGACCGCTGCACCGGGTGCGGCGCGTGCGAGGTCGCGTGCAAGAGCGAGAACAACATCGCCACCGTGGCGCCGGACCAGGCGGACATGGGCCGGGCGTTCTCCTGGATGCGGGTCATGACGGAGGTGACGGGCGAGTTCCCCAACACCAGCATGCGGTTCATGCCGCGGCCCTGCATGCACTGCGACAATCCGCCGTGCGTGCGGGTGTGTCCCGTGGGGGCCACCTACATCAACGACGAGGGCATCGTGGGCCAGATCTACCCGCGCTGCATCGGCTGCCGCTACTGCGCCAACGCGTGTCCCTACACCGTGAAATACTTCAACTGGTTCGTGCCGAAGTGGCCGGCGTCGGAGCGGGCCCATCTCAACCCGGACGTGTCGATCCGCCCCAAGGGTGTGATCGAGAAATGCACGTTCTGCGACCACCGGCTGCAGCGGGCGCGCGAGGACGCCCGCGCCGAGGGCCGGGAGCTGCGCGAGGCGGACTACCAGCCCGCCTGCGCGGAGGTGTGCCCCACCGGCGCCATCGTGTTCGGCGATCTCGAGAACCCGCGCCATCGCGTGCAGGCCCAGAAGGGCGATCCGCGCGCGATGCGCCTGATGGAGAGCCTGGGGACCGAGCCCAAAGTCTATTACCTGGTGCCGAGAGCCTGATATGCGCCCCGAGATCGCCGCCAAGTTGACACAGCTGCCCCCCGACGAACGGACGTTGCTCCGCCCGCTGGTCCATACCACGTGGCGCTTCTATCTCGCCGCCGCGATCCTGGGCGCCGTCGGGCTGTGGGGCATCACCGCCTACTGCCTCCAGGTGCGTTACGGCCTGGGCCGCACCGGGTTGAACCGCCCCGAGTACTGGGGCATCTACATCATCGACTTCGTGTTCTTCATCGGCATCAGCCACGCGGGCACGCTCATCTCCGCGATCCTGCGCGTGAGCAAGGCCGAATGGCGCCGCTCCATCACCCGCTCCGCCGAGTTCATCACCGTCCTCGTGCTCGGCTTCGGGGCGATCAACCCGATCATCGACCTGGGGCGCCCCGACCGGCTGCTCAACGTCCTGTTCCACGCCCATTGGCGCTCGCCGCTCTTGTGGGACGTGATGAGCATCGGGCTCTACCTGACGGCGAGCACGATCTACCTCTACATCCCCATGATCCCGGATCTCGCGATCGTGCGCGACGCCGGTATCAAGGCGCCGCGGTTCTATGGCTTCCTGGCGGCGGGCTATCAGGACACGCCGACCCAGCGGGCGCGGTTGGAGCGCGTCATCGGCGTGCTCGCCATCGTCGTCATCCCGATCGCCGTGTCGGTACACACCATCATCGGCTGGATCTTCGCCATGACGCTGCGGCCGATGTGGCACAGCACCATTTTCGGACCCTACTTCGTGATGGGCGCGATTTACTCCGGGATCGCCGCGATCCTGATCGCGATGGTGATCCTCCGGCGCGCCTACGGGCTCGGCAATTACTTCAAGCCGGTGCACTTCGACTACATGGGACGGCTGCTGCTGGTGTTCAGCCTGCTGTGGTTCTACTTCACGTTCGCCGAGTACCTGACCGCCTTCTACGGCAAGGAGCCCGCCGAGATGCGGACCTTCTGGGCCAAGGTGGCCGGTCCGTTTGCCGTGCCGTTCTGGCTCATGGTGGTGTTCTGCTCCGTGATCCCGCTGGCGCTGATGGCGCGCCGCGCGACGCGCACACCCCGCGGCACGCTGATCGCCGGCATCGCGGTGGTGATCGGGATGTGGCTCGAGCGCTTCAACATCGTCGTGCCGACGTCGGTCAATCCGCGCTGGGAAATGGAATCGCTGGGCCACTACCTGCCGTCCTGGGTCGAGCTGTCGATCCTGGCCGGCACCTTCGCCGGGTTCGTGCTGCTCTACATGGTGGCCACCAAGTTCTTCCCGATCGTGTCGATCTGGGAGATCAAAGAGGGGCGGGAGGAATCGGTGCGCCTGGTAGCGGAGCGGGTGGGCGGCTACCTGCCGGAGCCGGTCGCGCCGTCCGGCGGAGGAGCCTGACATGCGGGGGCGGCTCTGGGCCGGCGGCCTCGCGGGCGCGCTGTGCATCGCTCCGCTCGGCGCTCAGGTGGCTGGCGTGTTCCCGGGGACCCCGACCGCGGGCGCGCGCATCTTCGTGGAGCGCGGCTGCGTGCGCTGTCACTCCATCTGGGGCAACGGCGGCACGCTGGGACCGGACTTCGCCGTGGTCGGCGCGGGGCGCAGCATGCAGCAGCTCGCGGGCGAGTTCTGGAACCACACGCCCCGCATGATCGTGACGCTGCGCCGCCAGGGTGTCCACTGGCCCACGTTCACCGAGCCGGAGCTGGCCGACGTCATCAGCTACATCTACTACGTGAAGCTGTTCGATCCGCCGGGCGACCCCGATCTCGGGGCGCAGTGGTTCCGCGAGAAGCGCTGCGTGGAATGTCACGCCGTCGGCGGCACGGGCGGCCACGTCGGCCCCGCCCTCGACCGCTATGGGCGCTACATCGCGCCCATCATGCTTGCCGAGGGCATGTGGAATCACGGGCCGGCGATGCAGCAGGCGCAGACGGAGCACGGCATCCCGATCCCCACCTTCGTGGGGCGCGAGATGGCCGACATCCAGGCCTACATCCGCACCGCGTCGAGCCTGCGCAACCGCGCCGTGGTGCTGCTGCAGCCGCCCAATCCGGCCAACGGGGAGCGGCTGTTCAGCGCCAAGGGGTGCGTGCGCTGCCACGGCCCGGGCGGGCGGGGGACGCGCTACGCCCCCGATCTGCGCACCGCCACGCTCCGGCTCAGCGTGTCGGAGATCGCGGGCGTCTTGTGGGACCACTCGTTCCGGATGTCGGCGGCGATGCGGGCGCGCGGCTTCGCGTTTCCGCGCTTCGGGGGCACCGAGATGGCCGACGTGATCGCGTTCCTGTACTACCTGCGCTTCAACGAAACCGGCGGGGACGCGCGGGCGGGGAGCCAGGTGTTCGCTCACAAGGGGTGCACCAACTGTCACGTCCTGGACGGCCGGCCGGCGACCGGTCCGGACCTGACCCGCGCCACCGCGGTGCGCACTCCGCTCGGCCTCGCGACCGCGATGTGGAACCACGCACCGGCGATGTTCGACGTGGCGCAGTCGCGCCAGGTGGAGTGGCCTGGGTTCGAGGGCGACGAGATGCGCGATCTTTCGGCGTTCCTGCGCACGCTCCACCCGCCTACGCCGGCCCGCACCGCCCCGGCCGCCAAGCCGCCGGCACGCCGGTCGGCCGCGGCAGCGCTGCCGCCCATCGATTCGGCGCTCGCGGCGGCGGGGCAGGCCCAGGCCGGGCTGCGCGCCTGTGCCGCGTGCCACGTGCTGGGGGCGTCCACCATGGGTCGCGTCGGGCCGGATCTCAACACGGTGCTGCGGCGGCGCACGCCGGAGTACGTGCTCCACAAGCTCGCCGACCCGAAGTTCGACAACCCCAAGAGCCTGATGCCCGCATTCCCGCTCTCGGACGACGAGCGCCGCGCGATCCTCGAATACCTCCGCACGCTCGAGCGATGAGTAGTCGTCCTCTATGACCAAGGGGCCTCCGATGCGCACACGAATTCTCACCACGCTGCTTGCGGGGATGTTCATGGGGATGGTCACGCCTGGGTGGGGGCAGCAGCCCACCGGTACAGCGCCGATCACGCCGGCGATGATCGCCCGCGGCGACAGCGTCTTCCACGGGAAGGTGGCCGGTGGACTGTGCTTCGGCTGCCACGGCATGGACGGGAAGGGCGTGGCCGGGGTCGCGCCCGACCTGACCACCGGCAAGTGGTTGCACGGCGATGGCAGCTATGGCTTCATCATGACGACCGTCGAGCTGGGCGTGCCCAAGCCGAAGCTGTCGGCCGCGCCGATGCCGCCCATGGGCGGAGCGCAGCTCGGGCCGGCGGAGATCCGCGCCGTGGCTGCGTATGTGTATTCGCTGACGCATCCGGCGGCACGGACCGGCCACTAGTCTAGACGCCACCCGTTTGGTCGCGGCTATCAGCCGCGAGAACCGACCTCCGGCGTGTTGATTACAGGGGGATCGCTCTATACGTTGCCCCCATGGCCCCCCCACGCGTGGCGCGGCTGTTGCTCCTCGCCACTGGTCTGCTCACCCTCCGCCTCGCGGCGCAGGCCCAGAACCCCCAGGCGCTGCGCAAGACCGACTTGATCCGCCTGCTCACCTCGGGCTCGCTCTCCAAGCGCGACATCGCGTCCCAGGTACGCCGCAACTGTCTCAGCTTCACCCCGAGCCCAAGGGATCGCGCCGACCTCGTCGCCTCGGGCGCCGACTCCGCGATCATCAGTGCCGTCGCGCAGTGCGGGCGCCCCAGCGGCACGCTGCGCGTCCTGGCGCCGGCGAAGCTGCGCGCGGTCACGGGCTCCGAGGTGACGGTCGAGGCGCGCGTGCTGCGCTATGACGTACCGCAACCCGGTGTGACGCTGGTGCTGCGCGGTGCCGGGACCCTGCTGGGCGGCTCCGGGCACGACCCCGCGGCGGTCACCGACTCGACCGGCCGGGCCACGCTGCGCTTCCTCGCCGGGATGCAGCCGGGGACCTACCTATTGCAGATTCTGCCCTCGGGTGGGGCGGCGGCGCTGCACGTGAGCGTGGAGCTGACCACGACGCCCGCCGCGTCGGTGCGGGTCGACATCCAGCCCGCGGTCGTCGCGGTGCGCGAAGCGTCGCGCGGGCGGGCGGTGGCGCAGATCAACGTGACCGACGATCGCGGCCGGGCGGTGCCGGGGTTAAGGCTGTCGCTCGAGGGCATCACCGCCGAGCTGGGCGTGCCGATCGCGCCCGTGACGACGGACAGCGGGGGCTTTGCGTCGATCGTGATTCCGGCCCAGGCGGTGCGCCGCGGCGGGCAGGTGGGATTGCTCGTGGGTGGGACCCGCATCGCCGTGTTCACGGTGCTGATCGAGGCGGTCGTGTTGCACGCCGATCGCACCCAGTTCGTGGGCGGCGTGCAGCAGCGCGGTGTCGTGGCCAAACCCCTCTCGGCGCCGCTCGTGTTCCAAGTGCTCGACAGCGCCGGCGTCGTCGTGCCCGGGTACCCTGTGACGTTCACGATTCCAAGCGGCACGGTGACGCCGGCGGCCACCGTCACCGACGCGAACGGGCAGGCCCGGGCGCAGGTGGTGCTGGGCGAGCGCGCCGGCCCGGTCACGATCGCGGCGCGCGCGGGGCGCGTGACGAAGCAGGTGACCGTGTTCGCCTTGCCGGCGGAGCCTGAGATCCTGGTCGCCGAGCGCGGCGGTACCTCGGTGGGGCGGTTGAGTCTCACCACGCGCGACTCGGTGGCGCTGCGCGTGGTGACGCGCGACCACTTCGGCAACGAGGCGGTGCAGAACAACCTGCGCGTCTTGATGTTCGGCAGTGCCGCGACGTTGCGCGAGACGCGCACCACCGCGGCCGGCACCGTTGTCCTGACCCCGAGCAAGAACGGCACCGCGACCCTGTCGCTCCAGGCCTCGGGGCTCGTCACCACGGTACCGATCCAGGTATCGCTGCCGGCCGCGGAGCGCGGCTGGATCTTCGACGCGCGCCTGGGTGGCGCCGCGTTCAGCTACGGCTTCAAGTTGATCCCGGGCGTCTCCGGCCGGCCCGGGTTCCGCGCCGAGATCGCGGGCGGCCGCCTGTTCGGTCCCGCGCTGCGCGTCCAGGCCGGCATCGGCCTCGGCATGCTGCGCGCCGACTCGCCCGTGGGCACCGTCACGGTCGGCCTATTCCAGGGCCTGGTGCGCGGCGAGTACGCCCTGCTCAGGGGCGGGAACCTGGTGCCGGTCGTGTCGCTGGGCGGCGGGATGTACCGCATCAAGTCCACCGATTCCCAGAACGTGGTTTACCATACCAGCCTGTTCTGGATGATCGGTGCCGGCGTCGACTACGCGCTGGGCTTCCGCCTCACGGGCACGGCCCGCCCCGAGCGCCAGCAGCTGCTGGAAGCCAACAGCCAACACGTGAACGGGGCGGTGGGGGCACTGACGGTGCTGGAGGTGGGGGTGAGGGTGACGCCGTGAAGGCGGTGTCGGGTATCAGGTGTCGGGTGTCAGGTGTGAACGCCTTTCAAGGCGCGTCGCGGAGCGCCGAGCCGTCGCTTTAGCGGCGGAAAACACCACTGGCGCGGGGTCGCCCTGATCCCGAGATTGCCCGTTCATGCGCCTGCCCCGTCTGCTCGTCGCCGCGATACTCGGTCTCCCCGCTTCGCTCCCCGCCCAAACCGCCTCTCCGTACGTACCCGTCACCCACTGGTCCACGCCCTACGTGGAGCACTGGATAGCGGCCGGAAGAATGGTCGATCCCTCCCCGCTCACGCGGCCCTTGAAGGCGGACGACCTGCTGCGCGCGCTCGAGGCGATGGACACTACAAGCCTGGGGTCAGGGGGCAGGGGTGTGGTGCGCGCACTGAAAGCTGAGCTCGCCCGACACGAGCAGGGTCCCTGGGGGCGGATCGAAGGCATGGTGGGCGTGGCGGGCGGGAACTACGCGTTGCGCGATCCACTGGAGATCGGTCGCGGCGTGCCGCCCAACGAGGCGGGGAAGGGCGTCGGACGAGGCTTTGCCTCGGGCAGGGTCGATCTGACGCTGATCTTCGGTCCCATCGTCGCCGTGACGAATCCGATGTTCGACACACGATTGAAATACGACGCCGACTGGTACGGCAAGAAGGACCGCATCGTGGCCGGTCGCACGGCGACGGCGTATATCAGCGTGCAGGGCAGCTTCGCCGAGCTGTTTTTCGGGCGCCTGGACCGGAATTGGGGCCCGAGTGTCGCCCAGGGTTTGACCCTATCCCCCAACCCCTATTCCCTCGACCATTTCGGTCTTTCCCTGGGCACCACCGGCGTGCAGCTGCAGGGCATCGTCTCCCAGCTCGACACGCGCACCGATACGAGCGGGGCCCCGGTGCGGCGTTACGTGGTGCAGCACCGGCTGTGGCTCCGGCCGCCGGGAGCCTGGACCCTGGCCCTGTGGGAAGGCGCGGTGCTTTCGGGTAAGGATCGCAGTCCCGAGCCCTGGTATCTCAATCTCCTGAACGTCGCGTTCCTGGAGCAGCTCAACAGCGGCACCAACGCCAACAGTCTGCTGGGCGTCGACTTCGAGCGGCGCGGCGCCGTGACGCTGTTCGGCCAGGCGATGCTGGACGACATCCAGGTCGATAAGAAGACGCTCACCGACCGGAAGCCCACGAGCTGGGGGCTCACGCTCGGCGCCAAGGGCGCGTTGCCCGCAAGCGGCGCGTGGACGCTCTATTACACGCAGGTGTCGAACCTCGCCTATCGCAACGAGGACGACTTCCAGGTGCCGCTGTTCCACGGCCTGGGCACCGGGCGCAATTTCTCCGACTACGACCAGGTCACGGCGCGCGTGGATTTCATCGCTCCCGGCGGGATCTTCGTCGCCCCCGAGGTCACCCTGGTGCGTCAGGGCGAAGGCGATCCGCGTCTCGCGCACCCGTTGCCGGCGGATTATCCCACCACGGCGGCGCTGTTCCAGGGGGTGGTGCAGCGGACGTTACGGCTGGCGGTTTCAGGGGCTTGGGGTCAGGGGTTAGGGAGGATCACCGGGGATGCGGGGGTGCATCTCGTCAGTAATGACGGGCATGTGGCGGGGGTGAGCCGGACGCGGTTTGTGGGGAGGATTGGGTTGGAGTGGAGGTTTAGGAGGGAGAGTCTGTTGCCCTAGAGGCAGGGGATAGGGGTTTGGGGTTAGGGAATCGCCTTGACCCCTAGCTCCTTACCCCTGCTTCATTGCGGTTCCACCGAGAAAGTCTGCTTCCCTAGCCGGTGTTGAAGAAGTGAGAAGCGATTCGGCCAATCGTCACCTTCCCATGCATCGCCCTTCTGCGTGAATTTGGTTCGGCTGGCGTGATCCTGGTTCTCCCGGTCCGTAGTCCGCGCCCTACAATTGGGGCGTGCTAGCTGCAACTGAATCGGGCCGAAAAAGTGTGCTGGAGATGCTCGGGGAGTTCCTGCGGGAGGCGGGCGTCCTCGTGATAGTCTTCGGCTTTCTGGATCTGTACATGGCGGGGAAGCCCGTGACGTTCTGGTCTGTGATGAGTATACTGTCCCTCAGCGGGTTCCTTCTGGTCAGCGGTATTCTCATTGAGACTACTCGGAAGGAATAGGGAGACCTGCCCATGAACAAATATCTCATCATGCTCGCGGTGTACGGGGTGATCATCGACATCGTGGCGATCATTCTGAATCGGCGTAAGCGGCACAGCTAAGAACGGTGGTCGGTCATCGGTAGTCGGTGACCCCCTTCCATCGGCCTGGAGTCCCCGCCCAATCTCAACGCACCGCGCCACGTTTCGGTGCGCCGCGTTTTCCCGATCCCTCCCGCATCCAATTGCTATCGGTTCGAGCCGAGCGTAGTCTGTAGTTCCACGAGCGCGTTGGCGACAGGATGGTTCAACGACCGCAGGGAGTCCTTTAGGGCATGGTTGATGCCACTTACCGCGGCGACCTGCGAGAGCTGAACGATCTCAACTTCGCCCGTTTCGATGCGAAGCTGGAGCAACGGCTCGCCGAGTTGCGCACTGAGCTGTTGACCGCCCTCGCTGCGCAGCGAGCCGAGTTGCTGGGCGCGATCGCTGCCCAGCGCGGCGATCTCATCAAGTGGATGTTCGTTTTCTGGGTGGGAAGCGTCACGACAATGGTCGGTCTGGTATTCGCGCTCGCCCACTTCCTGCGGTCGTAGCCGCAAGCCGGCGAGGTGGCGCTAGGGCTGCGAGTACGTAGGGGGAGTCTGCTGCCTTAAGACAAAGGCGTGGGGAGTCGTATGTGGTACGTGGTGAGTGGTTCGTTCTGGCAAACTGCAAGCTCCTCGCTCACCGTCACGTACCACTCACCACGCACCACGCTTTTGTGGTTTCGTACCACTCCCCACGCCGTTTGTCCTGCTACATCTTCCGCGCCCGCATGCGGGCGATGGCGTCCGGCAGACTCCACACAGAGCCGCTCAGCACCGCGGTGCGCAGCGCCTGGGCCTGCGCCTTGTTCCCCAGCCGCTTCTGGCTTTCGGCACGCAGCTCCTGCACCAGCGAGCTGGTCGTGTCCGCCTGGTTCAGCTCGTCCATGGCCTGTTGCGCGGCGTTGTTCTGCAGGGCGACGAAGCCCTGGAGCATATGCGCGGTGCGCCGCTGATTCGCGTTGCCCGACGCCGCCGCTTGCGACACGCGGTCCGCCGCCGCTCGCGCCGAGTCGAGCTGCCGGGCGCCGCCGTAGGCCCACGTGGTAAATACATCCTGAGCCAAGCGGTTGCCGTCACCCTGGGCCGCGGCCAGGTGCGCGGCCACCGCCTTGGCGTTGCCGAACATTCCCTCCACCACCGCCATTTGCCGATGGGCCAACGCGGCGAGGAATGGATTGCTGTCGGCCGCGGCCTGCTGGGCCACGGTGGCCAGCTGGCTCAAGGCCAGCGTCCGGTTGCCGTCGTAGAGATAGCTGATCGCGATGGAGTACTGGTGATTCAGGCGCGCCGCGCGGCTCGGCTCGCGGGCGATCGCCTGCGCGTAGAGCGTGCGGGCCTCGGCGCCGCGGCCCTGCAGCTGTCGCACCTCGGCGCTGCCGGCCAGGGCCTCGCTGAACATCGAGTCGGCGTCCAGCGCATGCTGGTAGTGTTGGGCTGCCTCATCCAGCTGCCCGCTCCACGCCAGCAACTCGGCGTAGGTGTCGTGCGGGTTCGGGTCCTGCGACGCGCCCTGCACCTGTGCCTGGGCCGCGGCGAGCGCGCCCGCATGATCTCCAGCCGCCCACAGGGTGTAGGCCAGAGTGTTGTTCGCCCCGACCTGATCGGGGAACTTCGCGAGCAGCGCGCGAAACGCCGCGATCACGGTGTCGTTCCCCTGGTTCTGGGTGGACGCCGTCGCGAGATCCGAGGCCAGCCCGCCGTCGGCCGGGAACACCTCCGTGGCGGCACGCAGCAGGGCCGGGGCGGTGGGGCGACCCAGCGACCAGTCGCGCCAGGCCAGCGCCACGAGGGCCTCTCCCATCGTCGCCTTGGCGGCCGCGGCGACGCCGGCGTCGTACTCGCGCTGCCGCTGCGCGTCGCTGTAGTCAACGGCGACGGATCCATACAGCACGCGGGCCAGACCGAAGTCCGGATCGAGGGCCACGGCTTTCGCGAGATGCTGCGCGGCGCGCTCGAAGAAGAAGTACCGGTTGTCGTGCAGCCCGGCCCAGAACTCCGACTTCGCTTCGGCCGAGCTCGAGGTGACCACGAGCGTGGCGGGCGGTGCGGTGTCGGTGGTCTGGGACGTGAGCGGCGCGGGGGCCAGCCATGCCAACATCAGACCAACCGCCAGCAGTATGGCGTTCCTGGTGGTTCTCATGTGTCGGATCCTCCTGGGAAACAGCGGGTGGGGGCCTCGACGCCGGTCCTGCGCGTCGGGTCGGGGTCGAACCTACCCTTCCCAGGCGATCTGGCAACTCGTGCGGAAGTAGCTTCCACCTCACCTGGACGGACCACTCCCCACTCCCCACGCAGTTCGTGTTGGTCGCGTCTTCTCGATACCTCCCGCACGCAATTGCTATTGGTTCGCGCCGAGCGTAGTCTGTCACATTGGCCGGCACAAACTCCGTCGAATGGTTCGACGACCAGAGGGAGTCCTTTAGGGGATGGTGGACGCCACGTACCGCGGTGATCTGAGAGAGCTGAACGAGCTCAACTTCGCGCGTTTCGACGCGAAGCTGGAGCAGCGTTTAGCCCAGTTCAACGCGAATCTGGAGCGGCGCTTGGGAGGACTCGAATCCAAACTGATGCGCTGGATGTTCGGTTTCTGGGTGGGTAACGTGGCCACCACCGCAGGCTTGGTATTCGCGCTGGCGCAGTTCCTCCGGTCGTAGTGGCGAGGGCACCGGGCGGTCACCTGGTGAGGAGGCCTCTCATGAACAAATACACGTATCTCATCATGCTCGCGGCGTACGGGGTGATCGTCGGCATCGTGTAGCGGACGTCCCCGTCTCCCTCCAGTAGCCCGCCCCGCGGTTTTCCGTACCACCGGCTTCTCTTTTGGTTACCACTCCTTCCCATTGGCACGGCAACTTGGTGGGGCCAGCGGCATCGCGCGTTGACTGGGCCTCGTCGTGGTAGGCCGGTGCCCGCCGCCTGTCGGACGGTGGTGCGGGTGTGGCGGAACCGGTAGACGCAGAGCACTCACAACGCTCGGGGCGAAAGCCCGTGTGGGTTCGACTCCCACCACCCGCACCCTGGCACTTGACCTCGAGCCGGACGGTAGGCATACTGTCAACGCGTTGTGAGTGCGCTGCGCGGGTTCTGCCGCGCTCGAGGGGTCGCGGGTCATTCCGCGACCCCTCTCACTTCCTGGCTGGACCTCCACGTGTTTCCTCCGTGGCCCTCGCCTTCTGGATCGGCCAGGCGGCCACGATGGTAGGACTGGCGCTGGCGGTGGTCCGGTTGGGCTAGGAACCCTGAAGGACAAAAAGGCGTGGTATGTGGTGAGTGGTTCGTTCCGGTGACGTGGAAGTTCGTCCCTCACCGTCACGTACCACA
>JBGQFX010000073.1:0-13101 GCA_041497135.1 Gemmatimonadota bacterium
ACCTCGACGGTGAAATCGACGTGGCCGGGCGTATCGATGATGTTGATGCGGAACTGCTCGCCCCGCCGCGGCCAGAAGCAGGTTGTGGCGGCGGACGTGATCGTGATCCCCCGCTCCTGCTCCTGCTCCATCCAGTCCATCGTGGCCGTACCTTCGTGCACCTCACCCAGCTTGTAGGTGCGGCCCGTGTAATAGAGGATGCGCTCGGTCGTGGTCGTCTTCCCGGCATCGATGTGCGCCATGATGCCGATATTCCGAATACGATCGAGCGGTGTCGTCCGTGGCATTGCAGTCCTTTATTCAGCAAAAAGACGGGGCGACCGCGACGCCCATCTGGGCCGGTCTCGCTCCGCCACCATCGGGGGGACTTCCCCCTCGATGCAGGATCCCTTAAACCAGGGTCCCGAGTTGTCCGGTTAGCGGTTTACCACCGGTAATGCGCGAAAGCCCGATTGGCCTCCGCCATCCGGTGTGTGTCTTCCTTCTTCTTGATCGACTCACCCTCGCCCTTCGACGCGAGGATCAGCTCGGCGGCGAGCCGCTCCGACATGTCCTTCTCGCGACGGGCGCGGGTGTAGGAAATGATCCACCGCATCGCCAGCGCCGTGCGCCGCTCCGGCCGCACTTCGACCGGGACCTGATAGGTCGCGCCGCCCACGCGACGGGACTTCACCTCGAGCGACGGCTTCGCGTTCGAAAGCGCCTGCTTGAACACGTTCACGCCCGGCTGCCCGGTGCGCTGCTCGATCATGTCCATCGCCGAGTAGAACACGCGCTCCGCCAGCGACTTCTTGCCCCGCTCCATCAGGTTGTTCACGAACTTGGAGACGGTCTGACTGTCGTAGCGTGGATCGGGCGGCACCGGCCGCTTGACCGCTTTCTTGCGGCGGCTCACTGACCGGCCGCCTTGGGCCGCTTGGCGCCGTATTTCGAGCGCGACTGCTTGCGCTCGTTCACACCCGCGGCGTCGAGCGTGCCGCGGATGATGTGATAGCGCACGCCCGGCAGATCCTTCACGCGGCCGCCGCGGATCATCACGATCGAGTGCTCCTGCAGGTTATGCCCTTCGCCCGGGATGTACGCCGTCACCTCGAAGCCGTTGGTGAGGCGGACCCGAGCAACTTTGCGCAGCGCCGAGTTCGGCTTCTTGGGCGTCGTCGTGTACACGCGCGTGCACACGCCCCGCTTCTGCGGGTTGCCGCACAGCGCTGGTGCTTTTTGCTTCTTTTCGACGTCGCGGCGACCACGCCGGACGAGCTGATTGATGGTCGGCATACCCCTCGGAGCCCAGAGCAAAAAAGTTGCCAAACAGACTTCAAAGCTAAGCGGGGACTTCGATTTAGGTCAACCCCCGCGATCCGATGTTCTGGACCTGTCCCTGCCTGCCCAAGCGCCCCTTCCGCCCCGCCCTCGCCCAGCCGTAGAATGGGCTCCATCAACCCCATCTCGAGCGCCTGAACATGACCAGCCGGGCCCGACCCTTGATCGCCGCCGTCCTCACCGCGGCTCTGGCCGCCTGCGCCAGCGGGGCTGCCAAGCCCGCCCCGACACCCACCGCCCAGGCCGATACCAGCAAGAAAGACCTGCCGTGGAAGCCCTGGGCGGAGGTCACCAAGGACGCCCAGCAGCTGCACGGCCTGTTCACCGCCTATCTGAAGCGGGACAACGTCTACCTGGACTTGAAGCCCGACCAGTTCGACCACGATCTCCTGCTCGTGACCGAGCTCGCGCAGGGACTGGGCGACTTCGGGCTCGATGGCGGCACCGACATGCGCTCGGACCTGATCCGGTTTCACCGGGCCGGGACCAAGGTCGAGCTGTGGATCGTGAACCCCTATCTCACCGCCACGCCCGGCACGCCGATGGCACGCACCGTCGCCTACTCGTTCGGCAGCTCCGTCGCATACGCCTTCCCCATCGCCAGCGTCCGGGACACCACCAACGAAGTGCTGATCGACCTGGCGCCGTTCCTCGTATCCGATTGGGCCGACGTCGGGGGGTTCTTCGATTTCGTCGTCCAGGCGCTCAACATCCGGGGCGGCGTGTCCTTCGACCGAGAGCGGTCGGCGTTCCAGAGCCTGCGGATGTTCGCGACGAACCTCGAAGCCGACGCACGCATCAGCTTCCTCGCGACCAAGCCGTTGGGGATTCAGACGGTGCCCGACTACCGCTACCTCCCCATGACGGTGCACTACTCGCTGGTGGCACTACCCGCGACGCCGATGCGGCCGCGCCATGCCGACGACCGGGTGGGCTACTTCATCTCGGCGATGATGGACTTCTCGCGCGACACAGCCAACTCGTTCTTCGTGCGCTACGTCAACCGCTGGCGGCTCGAAAAGAAGGACGCTGCCGCCGCCGTGAGCGATCCGATACAACCGATCACCTACTACCTCGACCGCACCATCCCGCTCGAGTGGCGTCCCTACGTCCGGGCCGGAATCCTCGAGTGGAACAGTGCGTTCGAGGAGGCGGGAATTCGTAATGCCATCCAGGTGCTCGACGCCCCTGATGACACGCTGTGGAGCGCCGAGGACGCCCGCTACAGCACCGTGCGGTGGATGGCCAACTTCGGGTCCACCTACGCCATCGGTCCGTCCGACGTGGACCCCCGCACCGGGGAGATCTTGAACGCCGACATCCTGGTGGCGGCCTCGTGGATCCAGGCCTGGCAGGGGGAATACCACGAGTATTCGGGACCCGAGGCCATGACCCGGGAGGTGTTCCGCGAGGATTCGCTGCTCCGGGCCGACCCGAACGGCCGCCTCCAGCGCCTGTGCCGTTACGCCGGCGGACTCACACGCTACGGGACGATGCTGCGCGCCACGCTCGCCGCCAGCGGGGCGATCCCGCCGGGCGCGCCGGTCCCCAGGGAGTACATCGGGCAGGCCCTGAAGGAGCTGGTGATGCACGAGGTCGGACATACGCTGGGATTGCGGCACAACTTCCGCGGCACCTCAGCCATCCCCTCCGCCTCACTCGGCGATCGGCAGTTCACCGCGACGCACGGGACATCGGCGTCGGTGATGGACTATAATCCGCCGGCCATCACGCTCGACCGCGGCAAGCAGGGCGACTACTACTCCACCACCGTCGGCACCTACGATCGCTGGGCGATCGGGTACGGCTACGCCACGGTCGGCGGCGACAGCCCCGACGCCGAGCATCCCGGGCTCGCCCGGCTGGCCGCCGAAGCGGCCGATCCCGAGCACGCCTACGCTTCGGACGAGGATGCGGGGTTCGCCGGGTTCGGCCTCGATCCCAACGTGACGCGCTGGGACCAGACCTCGGACCCGGTCGGCTGGGCCAAGGATCAGGTGACGCTGATCAACCGGATGTTCGACTCCCTTGAGATTCGACTCGTCGCTCCCGGGGAGGGGTATCCCCGGCTGCGCGCGGGATTCACCGATCTCCTGTTTCAGCGCTGGTTCGCCACGCTGGTGACCACCAAGTACCTGGCCGGCGTCTACACCGCCCGCGACCATCGCGGCGATCCCAACGCGCGCCCGGCGTTCACCGCGGTCCCGGCGGCCAAGCAGCGGGAGGCGCTGGCGTTCATCGCCGATGCCGGCCTGGGCGAGCAGGCGTATCGGTTCCGTCCGGACCTGCTGAACCGTCTGGCGCCCTCGCGCTGGTGGCACTGGGGCACCAACCCGTTCGGGGAGGGCCGGATCGACTTCCCGTTGCACGACTGGGCTCAGGTGTTCCAGGGGACGCTGGTCGACCTACTGCTCGACCCCGGCGTGCTCGCGCGGATTCGCGACAACGAGCTGCGCGCGGCGCCCGGAACGCCGGTCGTGACCATTCCCGAAGTGCTCCGCACCATGACCAACGCCATCTGGGCGGAGGCGGGGACGCGGGGGGCGGCACGCAACACAGGCTCGATTCGCCGCGATCTGCAGCGGACGTACCTCGTCGAGTTGCTGCGGATGATCGTGAACCCGGCGCCCGGCACGCCCGAGGATGCGCGCACCGTCGCCCGGGTCACGCTGACCGACCTGAGCGGCCGCCTCGGTCGGGCCCTGGGGGCCAGCGGCCTCGACGGGTACACGCGGGCGCACTACGCCGATTCCCGGTCGCGGATCGAGCAGGCGTTGAGCGCGCAAGTGGTCGTCCCGGCTTCTCAAGTACGCTAAGGGGTGCCTTGACTCCCCCGACCGCCGCGCCTAGCTAGTGACGATGCGGCATCGGACGCAGGCTTGCCCCTGTACCCAGACCCCCGTGCGGCAGCACGGGGCGGAGGCGGCCACTACCTAGCGGACCCATGTCTGTGGTCAGCCGCGGCCGCTGCCCTTGGAACCCGGGCGACGGCCGCACTCTTTTTGACAACGGAGGAATCCATGCCTCAAACACTCGCTCCCGTTACCGACATCGCCGCGCGCGGCTACGCGCACGCCGAGGTGCTCGTCTCGACTCAGTGGGTGGTCGATCATCTCGATGATCCGAAGGTCCGGTTGGTCGAATCGGACGAAGATGTACTGCTGTACGACACCGGGCACGTTCCCGGCGCCGTGAAAGTGGACTGGGTTGCCGATCTGAACGATCCACTGCAACGCGACTATGTGGACCGCGCCCGCTTCGAGCGCCTGCTCCGGTCCAAGGGGATCAATCCGGACACGACGATCGTGTTCTACGGCGACAAAAACAACTGGTGGGCGACCTACGCCTTCTGGGTGTTCCGGCTGTTCGGAGTCGACAATCTGCGCGTGATGGACGGTGGGCGGCTACGTTGGGCCGAAGAAGGCCGGCCACTCGAGACGGCCGTGCCGCGCCATCCCGAAGGCTCGATCACGGTGCGAGAGCGGGACGACAGTCGCATCCGCGCCTTCCGAGACCAGGTGGCGGCGCACGTCTCGGCAGGCCAGCGCCTGGTGGACGTGCGCAGCCCCGAGGAGTATCGCGGCGAGCGGTTGCACATGCCCGAGTATCCGAACGAAGGCGCGCTGCGGGGCGGGCACATTCCCGGCGCGCGCAGCATTCCGTGGGGTCGGGCCATCAATCCCGACACGCACACGTTCCGGCCGGCCGACGAGCTGCGCACGATCTACGAGCAGGAGAACGGGCTGAAGCGGGACGAAGTGGTCCTCGCCTACTGCCGCATCGGCGAGCGCTCCTCCCACACCTGGTTCGCGCTCACCTACCTGCTCGGCTTCGACCGGGTGCGCAACTACGACGGCTCCTGGACCGAGTGGGGCAACCAGGTGCGTGCCCCGATCGAGAAGCCGTAGTGGACCGGGAGACCCGCATCGCCTGGCTGGTGGACCACGCCAAACGGCCGCGGCACGTCGGCGTCCTGGCGGACGCCGACGTGCACGTTCCGGGGGGCAACCCCGGTTGCGGGGATCTCGTCACGCTCTACC
Organism: Gemmatimonadota bacterium; assembly: GCA_041497135.1. Lineage (GTDB taxonomy): Bacteria > Gemmatimonadota > Gemmatimonadetes > Gemmatimonadales > GWC2-71-9 > DASTHG01. Next base: position 5,361 of record JBGQFX010000073.1, read on the forward strand.
TCAAGGCGGATCCCGCCGAGGATCGCGTGGCCGCAGTCAGCTTCGAGGGCACCGGGTGCACGCTCAGTCAGGCCGCCGCTTCGATTCTGGCCGAGCGCACGAATCGCCGGCACCCGACGTTCGCCGAGGTGATGGAGTTCACCTACGAGCAGATGATGGATCTCGTGGGACGCGACGTGGCGGACTCGCGCCCCCGCTGCGCGACGCTCGCCTTGGGTACGCTCAAGGCCGCGGTGAAGGCGGCGGAGATGAACCGCAGGCTCAAAGCGGCCGGCAAGTCCGAGCTGGAGATCGCCGAGCTGCGACGCGCGATCGCGGAAGCCGCCGAAGGAACGGGGTTGGTGCTCGGAGACGGGGCGGAAGACGCGGCGCGCCCCAAATAAGACAGGCGCCCGGGATCGCTCCCGGGCGCCTGTCCGTTCAGCACGGCTCTCCGCTATCCCACTTCGGCTTCCTCCGGCACCGCCACCGGCACCGCGCCCGGCACCACCATCTCCGGCGGGGGCCTCGGCGGCTCGAAGCCTTCGGGCGGCTCGATCTCGATGTCGTGGTAGCGATAGATGCCGCTCCCGGCCGGGATGAGATGCCCGATGATGATGTTTTCCTTCAACCCCAGGAGGTCGTCCTTGGCGCCGCGAATCGCGGCGTCGGTGAGCACCCGGGTCGTCTCCTGGAACGACGCCGCCGAAATGAACGACTGCGTCGTGAGGCTCGCCTTCGTGATCCCGAGCAGCAACGGCTCGCTCGTCGCCGGCTTGTCGTCCTTCTTCCGGACGCGCTCGTTGACTTCGCGGAAGTGGAGCTTGTCGACGTTCTCCCCTTCCAGGAATGGCGTGTCGCCCGGATCGACGGTCTTTACCTTCTGCAGCATCTGACGCACGATCACGCCGATGTGTTTGTCGTTGATCTTCACCCCCTGCAGGCGGTACACCTCCTGCACTTCGTTCAGGAGGTACTCCTGCACCGCCCGCGGCCCCTTGATCCGCAAGATGTCGTGCGGATTCACGGGACCCTCGGTGAGGCGGTCGCCGGCGCGCACGCGGTCGCCTTCGTGCACGCGCAAGTGCTTGCCCGCCGCGACCTCGTACAGCTGCGGTTCCCCCTCTTCGGGGTGCACGAAGATCTCGCGCTTGCCGCGTTTGATGTCGCCGAAGCGCACCGTGCCGTCCACCTCGGAGATGGTGGCCGGATCCTTGGGTCGACGCGCCTCGAATAGCTCCGCCACCCGCGGCAGGCCCCCGGTGATGTCGCGGGTCTTGTACGCCTCGCGGCTCACCTTGGCCAGCACCTGGCCCGCGTACACGTCCTGGCCGTCTTCCACCGTGAGCTGAGCGCCCTCGGGGATGACGAAGTCGCGCACCCGCTTCTCCTTCTCGCCCTTCTTCTGCACGACCTCGATGTGCGGGTGCAGCTTCTTGTCCCGGTCCTCGATGATCACCCGCTGGCGCCGTCCGGTGATCTCGTCCAGCTCTTCCCGGACTGTCTCGTCTTCCATGATGTCCACGAAGCGCACGATGCCCGGGACGTCGGTGAGAATCGGATTTGTATACGGGTCCCACGTGAACAGGACGCCGTCCTTGGCCACCTTCTGGCCATCCTTCACCATCAGGGTCGCGCCGAGCGGTACGTGGAAGCGCGAGTGGACGGCGAGCTTGCCCGTCTCCTTCGGCCCGTGGGCGGCGGCCTTGAGCACCAGCTCCCCTTCATAGCTGGTGACGGTCTTGTGACCTTCCGGCGTTTCGACCAACACCAGGCGCTCGCCGAACTCGATCACGCCTTCGACCTTCGTCTTGCGCACCGTCTGCTCCGCGATGCGCGCCGCCGTGCCACCGATGTGGAACGTGCGCAGGGTGAGCTGCGTCCCCGGCTCGCCGATCGACTGCGCCGCCAGGATGCCCACCGCTTCGCCGAGATCCACCAGGCCCATGGTGGCCAGATTGCGACCGTAGCACATGCGACAGATGCCGCGCCGCGCCTCACACGTGAGCACGGACCGGATCTTCACCATCTCGATACCCGCGTCCTCGATCTGCTGCGAGGTGTCCTCGTCGATCTGCTTGCCCGCCTCGACCAGCACCCTCGGTTCCCCGTGCTCATCGAGCTCGTGCGGGTCGGTCACCTCTTCGAGGGCGATCGTACCAACCAGTCGCTCCCGCAGCGGCTCGATGATGTCTTCCCCCTCCTTCAGCGCCGCCATCTCGAGACCGAGAATGGTGCCGCAATCCTCCTCGGTGACCGTGACGTCCTGCGCCACGTCCACGAGACGGCGGGTGAGATAACCCGCGTCGGCGGTTTTCAATGCCGTGTCCGCCAGACCCTTCCGCGCCCCGTGGGTCGAGATGAAATACTCGAGCACGGAGAGCCCTTCACGGAAGTTCGATTTGATCGGGCTCTCGATAATCTCGCCGATGCCGCCGGTCAGCTTCTTCTGGGGCTTGGCCATGAGACCGCGCATCCCGGCCAGCTGCCGGATCTGGTCGCGGCTGCCGCGGCTGCCCGAGTCGAACATCATGAACACCGGGTTGAACCCGCCCTTCGACTTCTTCATCGTCGCGACCATCGCCTCGGCGATGTCGTTGTTGGCGTGGGTCCAGGCGTCGATCACCTTGTTGTAGCGCTCGCCAAAGGTGATCTGGCCGGTCGCGTAGGCGCGCTGGAACCGCTCCACGCGCGCTTCGGCGTCATGCAGCAATGACGTCTTCTCGGACGGGATCTCGAGATCCTCGACGCCGATCGACACGCCGCCCATCGTCGCATAACGGAAGCCAAACTCCTTCAGCGCGTCCAGGAACTGGACCGTGGGGGAGAGCCCCGCGCGGCGGTAGCTCTCGAATACCAGCTCCGAAAGGTCGCGCTTGCGCATCGCCTTGTTCTGAAAGCCCAGATCGCGGCGCAGCATGTCAGGCAGGATGCTGTTGAAGATCACCCGCCCGGCGGTGGTGCTGATCCAACGCGCCTCGCCGGCGTCCACCGGCGGCACATACCAGAAATGCACCGGCGTGTGGAACTCGAAGCGCGTGAGCGCCAACCCCATCTCGAGCTCCGCCATCGACCCGATGCGCGGCGCCTTCGCCAGCCGCGCTTCGAACTCGGCCGGCTCCTTGGTGAGGAAGTAGCAGCCCAGCACCATGTCCTGACTGGGCTCCGCCACGGGCCGGCCGTCGGACGGCTTGAGCACGTTGTTCGACGAAATCATCAGCACGCGGCACTCGATCTGGCTCTCGAACGAGAGCGGCACGTGCACGGCCATCTGGTCGCCGTCGAAATCGGCGTTGAACGCGGCGCACACCAGGGGGTGGATGCGGATCGCTTTCCCCTCCACGAGCACCGGCTCGAACGCCTGGATGCCGAGGCGGTGGAGCGTCGGGGCGCGGTTCAGCAACACGGGATGGTCTTCGATGATCTCCTCGAGGATCTCGTACACCTCCGGCGATTCCTTCTCGACGATCTTCTTCGCCCGCTTGACGGTCTCCGCGATGCCCTTCTCCACCAGCTTGTGGATGATGAACGGCTTGAACAGCTCCACCGCCATCGCCTTGGGCAGACCGCACTGGTGCAGCCGCAGCTCGGGACCGACCACGATCACGGAGCGGCCCGAGTAATCCACCCGCTTGCCGAGCAGGTTCTGCCGGAACCGTCCCTGTTTGCCTTTCAGCATGTCGGACAGCGACTTCAGGGGCCGCTTGCCGCGCCCGCGGATCGCCTTGGAGCGACGCCCGTTGTCGAACAGCGCGTCCACCGCTTCCTGCAGCATGCGCTTCTCGTTGCGCAGGATGACCTCCGGCGCCCGGTGCAGGATCAGCTTCTGCAACCGGTTGTTCCGGTTGATCACGCGGCGGTACAGATCGTTGAGATCGGACGTGGCGAAGCGCCCGCCGTCGAGCGGCACGAGCGGCCGCAGGTCCGGCGGAATCACCGGCACCACGTCGAGAATCATCCACTGCGGGTTGTTGCGGGCCTCGCCGGCGTTCCCCGAGTTGCGGAACGCGTCGACGATCTTGAGCCGCTTCAGCATCTGCTTCTTGCGATGCTGGCTCGTCTCGGTCGCCACGACCTCGCGCAGCTCGTCGGACAGCTTGTCGACGTTGATGCGCTCCAGCAGTGCCCGCACCGCCGGTGCGCCGATCTCGGCCCGAAACGCCCCGTCCCCCTCAGTCTTGGCTTTGGCCCGCAGCTCGAGGTAACGGTCCTCGTCGAGCAGCTCCTTGTCTTCCACTTCCTGCTCGCCTGGATCGATCACCACGTAATTCGTGTAGTAGATCACCCGCTCGAGGTCGCGCAGCGTCATGTCGAGCAGGTTGCCCATCGGCGACGGCAGCGTTTTGAAGAACCAGATGTGCGCCACCGGCACCGCCAGCTCGATGTGGCCCATGCGCTCGCGGCGCACCTTGGACAGCGTCACCTCGACCCCGCAGCGGTCGCAGATCACGCCGCGATAGCGGATGCGCTTGTACTTGCCGCAATGGCATTCCCAGTCCTTCACCGGACCGAAGATGCGCTCGCAGAACAAGCCGTCCCGCTCGGGCTTGAAGGAGCGGTAATTGATCGTCTCGGGCTTGGTGACTTCGCCCCACGACCACCACTGGCGCTGTCCCTGCAGCTCCAGCCGCTCGCGCTCCTTGGCGTCCTTCGGACCCCGGATCTCCTCAGGCGAGGCGATCCGGATCTGGATGTAATCGAAGCTCGCGTTTTTCGGCTCGCGTCCGCTCCGGAAATCGATCATCGGTTGGCTCCCTTTCCCCTACTCTTCGACGTCTTCGGTGGTACCCAGGGTCACCCGGAGACACAGGGCCTGCAGCTCCTTCACCAGCACGTTGAAGGATTCGGGGATGCCGGGTTTCGGCAGGTTCTGCCCCTTGACGATGGCTTCGTACGTGCGGCTGCGACCGTTCACGTCGTCCGACTTGACGGTGAGAATTTCCTGCAGCGTGTGCGCCGCCCCGTACGCCTCGAGCGCCCAGACCTCCATCTCGCCGAACCGCTGACCGCCGAACTGCGCCTTGCCGGCGAGCGGCTGCTGGGTCACGAGCGAATACGGCCCGATCGAGCGGGCGTGAATCTTGTCGTCCACCAAGTGCGACAGCTTCATCATGTAGATGGCGCCGACCGTGACGTCGGACGTGAAGTACTCGCCCGAGCGGCCGTCGCGCAGTCGGGCCTTGCCGGCCGGCGACAGCCCGGCCGTGCGCAACAACTCGTTGACCGCCTGATCGATGTCGGCTTCCGACGCGGGGCCCAGCATGGCCGCCAGCGCCGGCAGGGCGGAGCTCGCCAGCACCTCCATCGGTTTGTCGCGCTCGAGCAGCTTGTCGCTCTCCTTCAAACCAGTCTTGAGCGCCGCCTTCTCGATCTTGCCGAGCGCTTCACCGGTCAGCCGCACCTCATGGAATTCCCGCTCGGTCCGCCGCTGGGACAGCTCGCGCTCCGCCAGCTCCTTGGCCGCGAACTTGAGGAAGTCCACCAACTTGTGGTACACCTCGCGCGTCTCCGCCGTGAGGGCCCGCGACCCGAGCGACGCGACGCCGGCGGTCGATACGTCCGGCCGGTCGCCGTTGGTGTGCGGCAGGCGCCGCAGGTCGGACACGATGCGGCGCACCAGATCCGTGTCGATCTCCGGCGGGCGCACCTGGAGCCGCAGCGCCTCGGCCGCCCAGGTGAGTCCCGACAGCCGCAACAGCACGCCGATCTCCATCTCGTCCGCGCCCTGGAACACGGGCGTCTTGGCGTTGAAGCCAAGGATGCGCGCGGCCCAGCCGAGGTGCGTTTCCAGGATCTGGCCGACGTTCATGCGGGACGGCACACCCAGCGGATTGAGCACGATGTCCACCGGCGATCCGTCCGGCAGGAACGGCATGTCTTCCTCCGGCACGATCCGGGCGATGATGCCCTTGTTGCCGTGCCGTCCGGCCATCTTGTCGCCCACCGAAATCTTGCGTTTCTCGGCGACATACACCTTCACCAGCTGGATCACGCCCGGCGGGAGCTCGTCCGGCTGGAGAATCTTGTCAATCTGATCCTCTGACTTCTCCTCGATCTTGGCGCGCTCGCCGCTCGCCGCGTCCAACACGCCGCGCAACCGCTCGTTCACCGGCTTGGCGGCCACGCGCAGCGTCTTCAGGTCGACGTCGGTGAAATCGATCTCGGCCAGCTGCGCCCGCGACAGCTTGGTTCCGGCCGGGAGATACTCCTCCACAGTGCCGGCCTTGAGCATCAGCCCGACTTCCTGGTTGGCCAGGAGATCCCGCAGCTCGGCCGTCATCGCTTCCGAGATGCGCGCCTTCTCTTCTCCCTCGAGCCGGCGCACCTCACCGATCCGCTCGCCGCGGTCCTTTTCGACCACCTGGTCTTCGATCCGGGAGAAGATCTTCACGTCGATGACGACGCCCTCCATCCCCGGCGGCACCTTGAGCGACGAATCCTTGACGTCCTTGGCCTTCTCGCCGAAGATCGCCGTGAGCAGCTTCTCTTCCGGACTGAGCTCGGTCTCGCCCTTTGGCGTGATCTTGCCCACCAGGATATCGCCCGCCTTCACGTGAGCGCCGATGCGGACGATGCCCCGCTCGTCCAAGTCGACCAGCGATTCCTCGGCGACGTTGGGAATCTCGCGCGTGATCTCCTCCCGGCCGCGCTTGGTGTCCCGCACGTGCAGCTCGAGCTCCTGGATGTGGATCGACGAGTACACGTCGTCCTTCACCAGTCGCTCGGAGAGCACGATGGCGTCTTCGAAGTTGTGCCCGTACCACGGCATGAACGCGACGATGACGTTGGCGCCGAGGGCGAGCTCCCCGTGCTCGGTGCCGGCGCCGTCGGCGACGATCTGCCCGGCGCGAATCTTCTGGCCCACGTGGACCAGCGGCCGCTGGTTGATGGCCGTGTCCTGATTGGTGCGCCAGAATTTCTTGAGGCGGAAGCGATCGTGCTGCTTCAGCCGGGCGAGCGGGTTATCGGTGGCCCGCCGCTCTTCGTCTCCCGTGTCGATAATGATCTCGTCGGCGGTGACCCGGGTGACGCTCCCCGCCCGACGCGCGATCACCACGGCCCCCGAGTCGCGCGCCACCCGCTCCTCAAGCCCGGTGCCCACCAGCGGCGCCTGCGGGAAGAGGAGCGGCACCGACTGCCGCTGCATGTTCGAGCCCATCAGCGCGCGGTTCGCGTCGTCGTGCTCCAGGAACGGAATCAGCGCGGCCGCGATGGACACCAGCTGCTCCGGCGCCACATCCATGAATTCGATCTTGGCCGGCGGCAACGTGGGGTAGTCGTCCCGTTTGCGGCACAGCACGAGGTCCTCGGCGAAGCGGCCGTCCTCCGTGAGCGGCGCGTTGGCCTGCGCCACCGCGTACCGCTCTTCCTCCGACGCCGACAGCCAGCGCACGTCATCGGTGACCCGGCCGTCCTTCACCACCCGGTAGGGAGTCTCGATGAACCCGAGATCGTTGACGCGCGCGTAGCACGACAGGCTCGTGATGAGACCGATGTTCGGGCCTTCCGGCGTCTCGATCGGGCACATGCGACCGTACTGCGAGTAATGCACGTCGCGCACTTCGAAGCCCGCGCGCTCACGCGTCAAGCCCCCGGGCCCGAGCGCCGAGAGGCGCCGCTTATGCGTGAGCTCGGCGAGCGGGTTGGTCTGGTCCATGAACTGGGACAGCTGCGACGAACCGAAGAACGCCTGGATCACGGCGCTCACCGTGCGCGCGTTGACCAAGTCGTCGAGGGTGATCTTCTCCGGATCGTTGTTGAT
>JBGQFX010000074.1:0-12818 GCA_041497135.1 Gemmatimonadota bacterium
CCGGTAGGCGCCGAGCCGTAACGCCTCGGCCAGGGTCCGCGCATCGCGCCGGTCCGTCTTGACCCCGCGCCGACGCGTGGCATACATCGGCGCGAAGTTGGGGTCCGCCACAATCACCGCCGGCGCCCGATTCCCCAGCACCGCGGTGAACCGCTCCCGGCTGGTGACGATCCGGCGCTCCACGATCTCTCCCGCCTCCGTCAGCACGCACAGCTGACTCTCCCGCTGGTGCAGATCAAGCCCTATCGTATCCATGGGTAGCTGGCCTCCCGGTGTGCGCCCCGTCGCAAGACGGTGAGCGCGTGAACAAACGTGTGGGGCTTAGCTTGCCACCACGAGACCGTGGAGGTCCAGCTACCGCTTCATCCCAACTAAGCGCACTTCGTTCGACGCAACACCACATCGGGAGCATGGATTGTCAACGGATCAGCCAGACATCTCGCTCGTAATCCCGGCCTACAACGAAAGCGGCTACCTCGCTCGCACTCTGGAGCACGTAGACGAGGCGAGAGAGGCGTACGGGAATCCCTCCGCGATAGAGGTCGTGGTAGTGGACAACATGTCCACGGACAGCACGGCGGAGTGCGCGAGGGCGCATGGCGCGAGAGTCCTTGTCGAGGAGAAGCGCTGCATCGCAGCGGTGCGGAACCGTGGAGCACACGAGGCATCGGGACGGATCCTTGCCTTCTTGGACGCCGACAGCCTCGTGTCGAGGAACGTGTTCAACTCCATCCGCGAGACAATGTCGAGCGGCAGGTACGTCGGCGGCAGCACAGATGTGAAGTTGGAGCGGATGTCCGTCGGTCTCTTCGTGACCATGTGCCTGACGGTCTACCCAGCGAGATGGCTGCTCGGCGTCTCCGGGGGACTGTACTTCGTGGAGCGGTCCGCGTTTGATGAAGTGGGCGGCTTCGACGAAGGGTTGTACTGCGCAGAGGACTCCGCGTTCCTGCTCGCGCTGCGCAAACACGCGAAGCGCTCCGGGAAGGCCTTCCGGATACTGAAGGGGGACATCACTACGACATCCGCTCGGTCTTTCGATCGCTTCGGTGACTGGTACTACGTGCGCAACCTGCCTCGAATCATCCTGAATGGCGGTGTCCGCGCTTTTCGAAGCTCCGAGTTCTGCCAGAGATTCTGGTACGACGCGGACAGATGACGAGAGGTCTCTCGGCCGATGCGCACAGGTGGCATGCGTCGAACAAGCGCTTCAACCCGACAAGGCGCCGGTGATGCAATTCCTGGTTGAAGTGTGCACCCGGCGCCTTGCGGGTTAAGCGCAACACGTTCGTTAGGCATGCGCACGTCTTTCCGATCACCGACGAAGGAGCCGTTGTGAAGGACCTCAGCGCGAAGTCGTTACTCCCGTTCATACCCAGCGGCAAGGATTATGACGCCAGTCGCCGCCTTTTCGCGGATCTCGGCTTCGAGGAAGTATGGGAGAACGATGGCTATGCTGGATTCCGAAACGGGGGCGCCGAGTTCATTCTCCAGCGCTTTGACGATGAAGGCTTTGCGAGCAACTTCATGGTCCGCCTCAACGTCGACGACCTGACACGCTGGTGGGAGACTATCTCTCGAAAGAGCCTCGATCGGACCTATCCCGGTGTTCGGCTCAGCGGCCCCACCGACCATCCGTGGGGTCGGGAAGTCAACGTGATCGATCTTGCGGGTGTTTGTTGACACATCGGGCAACGCGAGTAACGCAACCTGAGCGGATGCCTAACCAGAAGAGGACAGATGTCATGCAACGCTCATTTGCCCTTCCCATTTGTGTGGCCCTCCTCGCAGCAGGTGGGAACTCCATTGCGGCTCAGCAGCGACATACGCTCGGCGTCAACCTTCGGGTCTTCGGCACAACCCAGGTCGGTATCACCTGGTTTCTGTCCCCTTCGCTCGTGCTTCGTCCCTCCGTTGAAGCCGATTGGCAGAAGTTCTCAACCGGACAGGGCACGACTCTCACTGCTACGTTTGTCGCTCTCGACCTCGATGTTCTGTTCCCCCTGCGCACTGAGCAGCGCCTGACGCCCTACTGGGGCATCGGTGCTTCCCTTGGTGGTCTCTGGTCCGACGCTCGTGACGCCACAACTTGGGCGGGTCGGGCCTTGGGCGGTGCCCGCCTGACGGTGGTGGATCGCGTGGACCTGTTCGGGGAAATACGAGTCGAGTATAGTCATGAAACCGCACCCGGTTCCCAACGCGTGGTTCTCGCCACCTCGCCTCTTGGCATCATCGTGTATCTCAAGTAGGTGGCCGTGACGCCCAACCAGCGCTTGAAGCTGTCGGCCTGCGGCGGCCGCTTGATAGGGAATGGATCTATCTTGTCTGCGGCGTCCGCAAGCCGCAGCTTATGCCCAATCCGTTAGGCGGCGGCAATGAAAGCACTTCCTAACCTCCGAGCATTGCCGTTGTCCATTGCGCTACTCGCGCAATGGGCCTGTGGACCATCCCTGGATGAAGCTCGGGACGCCTGGCAACGCGCACAGCCTGAGTCCTACCGCTTCGAGTATCAGCGTTCCTGCTTCTGCCCCGGTTCCGGTGCGTGGTGGCGAGTCACTGTGCGACACGACTCGGTCGTAGATGCACAGCTCCTGGACTCGCCCACGGATGTCGGTCATCCGGACTACTCGTCCAGAATGTCTCACCCGACCTTGTCCCAGCTGTTCGATGGGATCGCTGCGTTCTCGCTCGGTCCCCATACATGGACGAGAGTGCACTATGACCGTCAGTGGCACTTTCCCAGCCACGCTGCCGGTGATGTGACCGACCGTACCGATGGCCACTGGAGCTTCAGGGTGCGTAACTTTCATCCGCTCTAGTGGCCGCTGCCTAACCAGCGCATGACGCGGGCGGCCCGCAGCGGCCGCTCCTGCAGGAAGAAGTCTGTCTTCTGTGTGGCCGCCCCAGCCCGCACCTTCTGCGCTATCCGTTAGGCAGCCAACGCGAAACTCTATTCCGACGCACTCGTACGCAGAGACAACTTGGAGAAGTCAGCATCGCCCGAGCCGTCGAGAGTGAGGCACGCTGAAGATGTTCGGCCTTCCAATGGAAATCGTCGGGCCAGTTATCGGTTTCGGGGCGATCATCCTGTTTGTCACTGCCGGAATAGTGATCGTGCGGTTGGTGACCTCGAAAATCGCGCACCCCGAACTCAAGTCCCGTGTGGTGGACCCGACCGAGCGCGACCAGGTGCTGGAGGATGCTCAGGTCCGTTTTGGCGAGCTCGATCAGCTGAAACAGCGGATCAGCGAGTTGGAAGAGCGGGTCGACTTTGCGGAACGACTCTTAGCCAAGCAGCGCGAGGGGCTACGGTTGGGACCATCCCAGGACTAGTCGCAATGTTAAGCACCGTCTCGCAGTTGGCTGCGTGAACTCAAGTGTGTAGTGCAACACTGGAAGATCAGGGACATAGCACCCCATCCCGTCCTCACAGCACCTGAGGCAGCACCATGTCCGGTATCGTTCGCGACCTTCGCTTCGCCGCGCGCAGACTGCGCAAGACGCCGGGTTTGTCCGTGGTCGCGATCACGGCGCTGGCCCTCGGCATCGGCCTCACCACGATCATGTTCAGCATCGTCTACGGCGTGCTCGTCCGCGGACTCGCGTACCCGAACGGCGATCGCATCGCCATCGTCTACCGGAGCAACCCGGAGCTGGGGGTCAGGCGGCAGTCACTGCCGATTCAGGACTTCTACGACTATCGCGCGCAACAACGCAGCTTCACGGCGCTCGGCGGTTATACGTCGGGGACCGTCACCGTGCGTGGCGTCGAACGCGCGGACCGCGTCGATGCCAGTTGGATGACCGCCGACGTGTTCTCCATCCTGGGCGTTCAGCCGATGCTCGGCCGAGGGTTCGACGAGCGCGAGGCAACGCCTCACGGCGACCAGGTCGCGGTGCTCAGTTATCGGACCTGGCGCGATCGCTACGACGGTCGCCGGGACGTCCTCGGCGCTCAGATCCGCATCGACGGCTCGATGTACACCGTAGTCGGTGTGATGCCGCAGGGGTTCGGATTCCCTGCGTCCGAGGCCATTTGGCTTCCGCTTCAAGTGGACCCCGCGGCCAGTGTACGCGGACACGGCGAGTATCTCATCGCGATTGGCGCGTTGAAGCCCGGTGTCATGAGGGCGACGGCGGCTCTCGAGGCAGGCACCATCGCGCGGCGGCTGGCGTTCGAATATCCCGAGAGCGACAAGGGATTCGACGCGACCGTCGGCACGTTCACGGAATGGTCGATCGGTCCGCAGCCACGGCGCCTGCTGATCACCATGCTCGGAGCGGTATTCTGCGTGTTGCTCGCCTCCGGTTGCCGAGAACATAGGAAAACGGTGACGGGATTTCAAACGACAATGGACAAAAAGCGGCCGGGAGCTCCTCCCGGCCGCTCGCGATGTTCAGCGACGAGGACTTCCTAGAACGGCCACCGATAGCTCGCCCCCACCGAGTAGGTGATGTCCACCATGGTGCGGCGGAACCCCGCCGTGTTCCAGCGATACGTGAGCCCCTTCACTTCCCCGAACGCTTCGACCCGGGTGCGCGGGATCGCATAGAACAGCCCACCCCCGTACATCAGGGCCGGCCGGGTGAACGGTTTAAACTGATCGACGCCCAGCTGATCCACCGATACGGCTCCCGCCCCGCCGAACACGAACGGCGCCAGGCCGATCGACAGCGGATAGCGCCCCTCGGCGTGCGCCCCATAGAAGAACCGGTTGACATCCGCGCCGGCGAAGGACGAAAAGCCGTGCGTCGGGTTACGGGTGAACGTGAAGTCGCCGTGCACGGCGAAATACCGGTTGAGCTGCAGGCCGACACTCGCGCCGAGGTTGTAGCCGGGCATGAACCACACCGGCGGGCTGTTCTGCAGATCGGCGAGATGGTCCGCGCCCCCGCCATACAGGCTGAACACCAGCGCGCGGTCCTGAGCCGACAACCCGGCGCTGAACAACGCGCAGGCGAACGCAATGAGCACCGAATTCCGCTTCATGTGAACCTCCCCAGAATGGTCTCCGACCGACACCCTACCCTGTGTCTTCTGAAGCGGTCGTGAGACACGTCTGAGGACCGCTGGTATACTTCCCGGACGACGAACGCCGTCACCCTCACCACGTTTCGGGAGACTGTCCCCGTGCGAACGCCAATCCTTCTCGTCACCCTTGCTCTCCTGACGCCGCCGCTCGTAGCCGGCCAGGAAACCCCCACCGAGCGGAGCGCCGCGGCGGACGTGATCCGGCGCATGACGGAGCTCGAGCGCTCGCTCGGACTGCCGCAGCTCGTGGCGCGCCTGAGCGCACGCGACGCTCGCCGCGATGCCGTGATGGCCAGAGCGAAGCAGCTGATGGACCAGGAGCTGCTCGCCATGGCGGACGACATCACCCGTCACCCCGAGGTCGGCTGGCATGAGGAGCGCTCGGTGAAGCTGATCACCGACTACCTGACCGCCCATGGCTTCACGGTCGAACCGGGCGTCGCGGGATTCCCGACGGCCTTCGTCGCGCGCTACGCGAAGGGGACGGCCGGACCGAGGCTCGGTGTCATCGTCGAGTACGACGCGCTGCGCGGCACGACGCGCGATTTTCACGGCGACCAGCACAGCGCCCAGGGTCCCACCGGGCTCGCGACGGCGGTGGCCATGGCGGAATTCCTCACGGCGTCCCGAACCCCGGGCACGGTGATCGTGTACGGGACACCGGCCGAAGAGATGGGGGCGCCCGAGGCGAAAACCACGATGTACCAGGCCGGCGTGTTCCGGGACGCCGACGTCCTGGTGCGCTCGCATTCCTCGACGGGCACGCAGCGCTCCGCCGCGGGGTTCGGGAGCTGCTGTCTGAACATCGACGTGATGCGGTTCACCTTTTCGGGCGCCCCGGCACACCAGCTCCGCGCCTGGGACGGCCGCGACGCGTTGGCGGGAGTGATCGCGCTGTTCAATCACATCGACGCGATCCGCAAGACCCTGCGGCCCGAGACCCGGGTGCAGGGCATCATCACCGAAGGCGGGAAGGCGCCGAACGTGGTGCCGGATCGGGCGGTGGCCGAGTTCTGGATCCGCTATCCCGATCCGGTCTACCTGAGTCAGGTGGCGGATCAAGTGCGGAACGCCGCCCAGGCGGCCGCGCTGGCGACCGGAACGAAAGTGAAGATCGACGCCGACTCGGCAGCCCGGGACGGGATCTCGCTGGCGGCGTTGAACGATCTGGCGTTCGCCTATCTGCGGCAGCTCGGCGCCACCAACGTCGATCCGGACGAAGGGGCACCGGTGCCCTACGAAGAAACCGGCGTCGTAGCCACCCGCATTCCCGGCGTCGGGGTCACGGCCCACAGCTCGAACAGCGGCTATCACACCTTCGGCATGGAAGCCGACGCGTTGGCCGAGCTGGGCCATCGGGCATTCACGATCGACGCGCAGGCCATGGCCGGCGTCCTGTACGCCTTCGCGACGGACGCCCGTTACCGGGAGACGGTGACGCGCGAATTCACCGGGTTGCAGGGGCTGTACGCCGACTATCTCACGGCGCTGCGCGACGCCTATCCGCTCCCCACCGTCCCCGACGTGACGGACCGCTGACCCCCATGACCGCGTCCTGGCACGTGCTGGGCGACATCGCGCTGCGCACGACGATCATCTATCTGGCGCTGCTCGTGGGCATCCGGCTCACGGGCCAGCGCCAGCTGGGCCAGATGTCGGCGTTCGACCTGGTGTTGTTACTCATCATCGCGAACGCGGTGCAGAACGCGATGGTGGGCCCCGACACGAGCCTGGCGGGAGGCCTGGTGGCCGCGGGCGTGCTGCTGTTCTGGCACCAGGTGATCGACCGGCTGCGGCGCTCGAGCCGGACGTTCAGCCGGCTGCTCGCCGGAGAGGGGATTATGCTGATCAACGACGGTGCGATCCTGGAAGATCACCTGCGCCGGGCCGGGGTGACCCGGGACGAGCTGCTCCAGGCGCTGCGCGAGCACGGCGTCCCAACCATCGACCAGGTGCGCCTCGCCGTGCTGGAGCCCGATGGGGCCGTCAGCGTGATCCGCTACGACGACCTGCTCCCCGGCATGCGGCCGCACCACCGCATCAAGATGATGCGGCGGGCGGCCGATCGCTGACGCTCAGTTCCCGATGGGAGCCGGCGGCCGCAGCTCGACCGGCCGCGGCGTGATCGACAGCTGCCGCCGGACGTCGGCGAGCGCGGCCTGAGCGGCCTCGAGTTGACGCTGGAGCTGGGGCGCGTACATCGCGAATACGTCGTACGCCTGCCGGGGCGGTCGGCCATCGGCCGATTCCACCATTCCCGTGAGCGAGCTGATCCGCTCGGTGACGCGAGGCGGAAAGACGAGGTCGTCCTCCACGTCCTGATTGCGCCCCTGGTACAGCGAGTCCTCGATGGTCCGCAGGCGTGCCGCCAACGCGCGGGCGCGCGTCAAGCCGTTTCCGGTGAGCTGCCCCATCCGATCCTCGAGCTGGGCGCGGACATTGCGCAGCGTGAGGATCGCCGTCGTCGCGGCGTTCACCGTATCGCGCAGCTGCCGCTGGAAGCGGAACTGCTCGGCCAGATCCGCCGCCCCGGCCCGCCCGCGCGGGTCCGCCCGCAGCTCCAGCGGCTGGAGGTACTCCTTCCCCCCAACCCGCAGGCGCAACCGGTATCGGCCCGGCAACCCCATCGGCCCATGCCGGCCAATGGCACGCATCCCCCAGAACGCCGTGACGCTCGGGAGGCGCAGGTTCCAGGCGAATCGATTGAGCCCCACTTTCGCCGGGAGGCGAGGCTCCGACGGCGGGCGGTGCGGCCACGGTTTGTCGTCGTCCTTGAGCGTATCGCCCAGGATCGAGTCGACCTTCAGGCTGTCGGTGATCCCGGCCTGGTGCAGGCTGTCGGTGCGCGCGTGCTTTGCGCTGTCGGCCCGCAGGGAGTCGACCCGGGTGAACGAGTCCTGCAGGCTCGTGAACGAGCGGATCACCTGGCCGGTGGAGTCGAGCACGTCCAGCGTCGCCTCCGTCCCGGCCGTCTTGATCCAATAGTAGATCATGGCCCCACTCGGGGGATTCTTTCCCACCGGGTGGGCTGCATTCGCCGGGAACCCGAACCCACCGCCCCAATCGACGCGGATGGCGTCACGCGGGCGGAACAGGTGCGCCTCGCCCGCGAGGGCGGAATCGGCAAGCTGGCGCAGCGGCGTGATGTCGTCCAGGATCCAGAACGAGCGCCCGTGCGTCGCTGCGATCAGGTCGCCGTCCTTGATCGCGAGGTCGTGTACCGGCACGATCGGGAGATTGCGCCGCAGCGTCTGCCAGTGCGTCCCGTCGTCGAACGAGACGTACACGCCGCGCTCGGTGCCCGCGAAGAGCAAACCTGGTCGCTCGGGATCCTCGCGCACGACGCGGACGAACTCGGTCGCGGGAATGCCGTCCACGATCTTGGTCCAGCTGTGGCCGGAGTCGGTCGTCTTGTAGATGGTGGGCGCGGGGTCCTCGAGCTGGTAGCGGTTCACGGCCGCGTACGCCGTCCCCACCGCGTGCGGTGACGCCTCGATGATCGAGATCCGGGAGAATGGCTTCACGTCCGGCGGCGTCACGTTGGCCCACGTTCGGCCGCCGTCCTGCGTCAGGTGGATCAAGCCGTCGTCGGATCCCGCCCAGATGACGCCGCGGGTCAGCGGCGACTCGGCGATGGTGAAGATGGTCGCGTAGTACTCGGCCGTGGTCTGGTCGAGGGTGATCGGTCCACCGGACGGGCCCATCGTCGCCGGGTCATGCCGCGTCAGGTCGGGCGAGATCGCGGTCCAGCTTTGTCCCTGGTCGGTGGACTTGAACAGCACGTTCGCGCCGATGTAGAGCGTGCCCGGATCGTGGGGCGAGACGAGCAGCGGGGCCGTCCATTGGAACCGGTACCGCCCCTCGGATGCCGGATGGCCGTCCGGCGCATCAGGCCACGGGTTCACCATGCGAAACGTGTTCGTGCGGTGGTCGACCCGCGCCAGGAACCCGGAGTTGTCCCCGCCGAAGGTGACGTCGGGCGTGTCAGGCAGCGACTGGATGTATCCCGATTCCCCCGCGACGTCGTACCACTGCGCCCGGTCGATCCCTCCGGGCCAGCGGCTCGGGCCGCACACGCCCGAGTTGTCCTGCTGGGCGCCGCACACGTGATAGGGGAAGTGGTTCGTCGTGGTGACGTGATAGAATTGCGCCGTGGCGAAATCCTGGTCGGTCCACGTCTTGCTGCCATTGGTCGACACGCTGGCGCCGCCGTCGTCGCCAAGAATCATGCGTTGCGCATCGTCGGGCGCGATCCACAAGGCGTGGGTGTCGCCGTGCAACACGTCGATCTGGCGGAACGTCCGGCCGCCGTCCGGCGACCGATAGAAAATCACGTTCGTCGCGTACACGACGTTCGAGTCCTTGGAGTCGGCGGTGAGCTTCATGTAGTACCACGCCCGCACCCGCAGCTTGTGATCGTGGTTGATCCACGCCCACGTGGCGCCGCCGTCGTCCGAGCGGTACACGCCACCCGAATCGGCTTCGATCAACGCCCACACGCGGGACGGCCGTACGGGTGACACAGCAAGCCCGATGTTGCCGAGCAGGCCGCGCGGCAGGCCAGGATTGCGCGTGAGCTCGGTCCACTGCTGACCGCCATCGGTCGTCTTGAAAATTCCGCCCCCGGCGCCGCCCGAGACGAGCTTCCACGGAAAGCGCTGTGCCTGCCAGAACGCCGCGTACAGCACCTCGGGGTTCGACGGATCCATCGCGAGGTCCGAGGCGCCGGTGGAGTCGTTGCGCGACAGGATCTTGCTCCACGTCTTGCCGCCGTCGGACGTCTTGTAGATCCCGCGCTCCGCGTTGGGGCCGAACGTGTGGCCCTGGGCGGCCACGTACACGATGTCCGGATTGGTCGGGTGCACGCGCACGCGCGAGATGTGCTGTGTTTCGGCGAGCCCCACGGAGGACCAGGTCCGGCCCCCATCGGTCGTCTTGAACACGCCGTCGCCGCGCGAGACATTGCCGCGGATCGCGTACTCGCCGGTGCCGACGTACACGACGTCCGGATTCGACGCGCTCACGTCGATGGCGCCGATCGTGCCACCGAAGGTCTTCTCGCCGGACGGGAGCCAGGTGTGACCGCCGTCGGTCGTCTTGAAGACACCGCCGCCCGTGGTCCCCATCCAGTACTCGGTCGGTCGTGCGGCCGAGCCCGCGACCGCGACGGAGCGGCCGCCACGAAAGATGCCGATCTCGCGCCACGTCAGGCCGGCGAACACGGTCGAATCGTACGCCTGCTGCGCGCAGACTCCTGAAACCGCGAGGAAGGTGAACAAGGCGAGCGGCAGCCACGGGCGGCGAACGGACACAAGAACCTCCGGAAGGTGAGTGGACCGAAATGGAACAGACAGCCGGATCGCGCCGCGCGCAAGCACCCACCCCCGAAATCGGGCCGTTCTGCGGGATCGCGTCGTGGAGCTGCCGGTTGGTCATCGTCCCCGCATCCTGTCGGCCTCCCCGCTCCCCTTCCCCCCGCTAGTTAGATTTCCTGTCAGCGATGACCGACATCCAGATCACCAAGACCAATTCCGAGCCCGGCGCGGCTTCGCTGGCCGTGACGGTTCCGGTGGAGCGAGTGCTTGAGGCCGAGGAGCTGGCCACCCGCACCTACCAGGCGCGCGCCCGGCTGCCGGGGTTCCGCAAGGGGAAAGCGCCGCCGGCGATCATCCGCAAACAGTTCGCCGCCGACATCCGCGAGCAGGCGCTGCGTGACCTGATCCAGGCGAGCTGGTCGCGCGCGCTCGAGCAGGAGCCGATGAAGCCGATCGCCGATCCGCATATCCACGACCTCAAATGGGAGGACGGCGCGGCGGTCACCTTCACCTTCCACGTCGAGGTAAAGCCGGACATCACGCTGGCCCGGCTGGGTGGCTTCACGCTCAAGCGGACGGTCGCGCCCGTGACCGACGCCCACGTACAGGCGCAGCTCGACACGCTGCGCGAGCAGCGGGCGCCGTGGACACCGGTCGCCGAGGGCAAACCCACGCTCAAGGATCTCGTGCACGTCGCGATCGCGCAGCGCGAGGGCGGCGAGGGC
The DNA here is from genome assembly GCA_041497135.1 of Gemmatimonadota bacterium. Classification (GTDB taxonomy): domain Bacteria; phylum Gemmatimonadota; class Gemmatimonadetes; order Gemmatimonadales; family GWC2-71-9; genus DASTHG01. Next base: position 11,073 of record JBGQFX010000074.1, read on the forward strand.
GGCGAGGCGAAGGATCCGCAGCCCCACCACTTCGTGCTGGGCGAGGGGCGCGCCATCCCGGAGGTGGAAGAGCGCATCCTGGGGATGACGGCGGGGCAGATGGTCGACGCGACCGTGCGCTTTCCCGACGACTTCCCCGAAGTGGCGAAGCGCGGCCAGACGCGCGACATCCGGCTCACGCTGCACGAAGTGAAGCGGCAGACGCTCCCCGCCCTGGACGACGCGTTTGCGCGCGAGATCGGCGACTTCGACTCGCTGGACGCGTTGCGCCGAGTCGTACGGGAGGATCTGGAGCGGGAAGCGGCGCGCGAAGCCGACGCGCATGTGAAGGCCGAGCTCGTGACGCAGCTCGTCGCGGCGAACAACGTGACCGCACCGCGACCACTGGTCGAGCGCGTCATCCTGACCTATGCGCAGGCGTATGGCATCGGGGAGGACAAGCTGCCGGAGTTCGCGACGGAATTCCGGCCGCTCGCCCTGCAGCAGGTGCAGCGCGACCTGGTGCTCGACTGGGTGGTGGAGCATCATGGGCTGCGCGCCACGGCCGACGACGTGCACCAGCGCCTCACCGAGCTCGCGGGCCGGCGCAACGTGCCCGTGGCCGAGCTCAAGGCATCGCTCGAGAAACATCAGCGGCTGCGCGAGGTCGAGCGCGGCCTGACCGAAGAGAAAGCGTTCGCGTTCCTGTTGTCCCAGTCCACCGTGGAGTCAGCCTGACGATGAGCACGATCTATCCGCCCTACATCATCGAGCGCTCGAGCCGTGGCGAGCGGACCTACGACATCTTCAGCCGGCTCCTGATGGACCGCATCGTGTTCCTCGGGACCGCGATCAACGACGACGTGTCGAACATCATCATCGCCCAGCTGCTGTTTCTCGACGCCGACAACCCCGAGCGCGACATCTTCCTCTACGTCAACTCGCCCGGCGGCATCGTCTCCTCCGGCATGGCGATCTACGACACGATGCAGTTCCTGCGCGCGCCGGTGAACACCATCTGCATGGGCATGGCAGCCTCGATGGGCTCCTTCCTGCTCACCGCCGGCACGGTCGGCAAGCGCTCGGCGCTGCCCCACGCGCGCATCATGATGCACCAGCCCTCGGGCGGCACCCAGGGCACGGCGTCGGACATCGAGATCCAGGCGCGCGAGATCCTCTATCTGCGCGGCAAGCTGAACGAGCTGTACGCCAAACACACGGGCAAGCCGCTCGAGCAGATCGAAAAGGACATGGACCGGGACCGCTTCATGTCGGCCGAAGAGGCCAAGGATTACGGCCTCATCGACCATGTGATCTCGAGTGTGAAGCAGATCGAGGACGAGAAGAAACCGTGAGGTCTTGCGCCCGCCCCAGCGGTTTCCCATACTAAGGGCCCCATGTCCCACGACAAGCATCTCCGCTGCTCCTTCTGCGGCAAGTCGAAGGACTCGGTCCGGAAGTTCATCTCCGGCCCGTCGGTGTACATCTGCAACGAGTGCATCGCGCTCTGCAACGAGATCCTGGCGGAGGACGAGGAGCGGGAAGTCTCCGAGGCGATCACGCAGGTCCCGACGCCCGCCGAGATCAAGGACGTGCTCGACCAGTACGTGATCGGCCAGGAGAAAGCGAAGAAGACCCTGGCCGTCGCCGTCTACAACCACTACAAGCGCATCAACTCCCACGGCGCGAAGGACAACGACGTCGAGCTCGAGAAGAGCAACATCCTGCTCATCGGGCCCACCGGCGTCGGCAAGACGCTTCTGGCGC
>JBGQFX010000075.1:0-12694 GCA_041497135.1 Gemmatimonadota bacterium
ACCCCCTGGCCCCCTCTCCCTTCGGGAGAGGGGGAACGGCGTGGGAGATCTCTTAGGTTGAGACCTCGCCCTTAGTCCCCCCTCTCCGCATTGCGGAGAGGGGGTCAGGGGGAGAGGTACTGAGCCGCATGGCGGAGAGGTGGACAGGGGGAGAGTTCCGCGGCGACAACGCCGAGCTGATGGGCGCGTGGATCAGCGCCCGCAACGTGCTGGGGCCGTTCCGGTCCCGGAGCGAGCCGGGAGCGCGTGAAGGAGAAACGCCGGCGGAGGCGGGACCGGACGCGGTCGCGACGAAGGCGGCGTGATGGTGGCAGGGAGGCGCGGCCGGTAGGTGATTACCTGCCGCGCCACCACGCTCTCACGAACAAGTTGCCTCGAACTACTCGTAGCGCAGCGCCTGGACCGGATCCACCTGCGACGCCCGCCGCGCCGGCACATACCCAGCCCCGAGCGCCACGAGCATCAACAACACGACCGAGACCCCGAGCACCACCGGGTCGTGTCCCTGCAGCTCGTACAGCATTGAGCGGCGGGCGCGACCCAGGCCGATTGCCCCAATGAGCCCGATCCCGCCTCCCACCAGCATCATGCGCGATAGGTGGCATTTACCACTCCGTCAGGCGTCCCGAGGGTCGAAGACGTACACCTTGGGGCTGCAGCGGCTTGGAATGTCGCAAGTGCGCTCGCCCGTGCCGCAAAAACGCCCTAGCTCGATACCACGTGGCTCTGCATGGTTCATCTACCATCGGTGGGGAGCGGGAGGGATGACAGAATGAGCGTCCCGGCAGAGCACCAACGGGAAGTATTACGGCAGGCGGGCGTGGCACTGCAGGGTCGCGTGGTCACCCTTTGGGAGGTCTCATCCACCACAGGGGTCGCCCCGCTCGCGAGCAGTGTGCCAAACCCGCCCAACCAGGCCACGGCGCTCGATCTTGATGCCACGCTCCGGCAGTGGGGCGCCCCGATCATCCCGGGGAGTCGCTGGGTCGGCTGCAGCCTCGACGACACGCGACGCTGGTGTGTGGCCCCCGTGCGGTCGCGTCCACCGGCTCCACCGCCAGGCGGCATCGAGCGTCGCAGCCGCGAACGACTCATTCTCGAACTCGCGGGACTCTGCCTCGGTGCGATTGACGCCACCGCAGGCGCGAGCAGGCGCCTGCCCCCTTCGGAAGCGGCGTGGGAGCACGCCCGCCAGCCGAGCGTCATCGCCCACGAAGTGGGGAACCACTTGGCCGTGGCCCTCGGCAACCTCGACTTCGGCATTTCCTCGGTGCGCGCGGCACCGTCCGTCGATCCTGGGTTCCGGGCGCAGCTGCTTGAGGATCTGGCGAACGCTGCGCAAGGCATCGAACAGGCCGCCAACTACCTGCGTTCTATTCAGGATCGAGCCTCCGAGGGACTCGAGCGGGTATTGCGGTTTGATCTGACCCCGGTCGTCCGGGCCTGCGTCACGCTCGAGCGACCGCTCGCTCGCAGGCGGGGTGTCGCGCTGAATTGGGAATCCTCCGTCGATTCGGCCTTTGTCTATGGTAACCCCAACGCCCTGTATCAGGTCATCACAAACCTGATCCGGAACGCGGTGGACGCCTCGCAGCAGCGGAAGGACGTGGTGCTGGTCACGCTGGAGCGGGCCGGCGAGACGCTCACCGTGACCGTCCGCGACCGAGGGGTGGGGATCGCGCCCGAACACCTCGCCCGCATCTTTGACGCCGGGTTTACCACGAAACAGCCTGGCACTGGCTCCGGGACGGGGCTCGCCGTCGTGCGCGAGATTACCCAACACGTGTTTGGTGGGACGGTGCAGGTGGAATCCGAGGTGGGAGAGGGCAGCACCTTTACTCTCGCCCTACCCATTCCGTCACAACGCGCCGGCGGGTCGTGAGGCAGATGAACGTGGAGCGCGCGGATCGCCTTCCGAGCTAAGCCACGCAGCTGTGCTCGTCGCACGACAGTAGTCACTACGCCGAGCCTCGCGCGCGGCTCAATCATCTGATACCTCCCTCGCGACGGCCAGGTGCCGAGACGGAGCGTTTTCCCACAGTATCTCGAGGAGTGGCACCTGCTCTGGCCACGGCGGCGTTTCGGAGTGGATGGCGACCACGTGGCGGACCTCCACTGTACATGGGTGCTCGCTCAACCGTCCTTGGCGGAGGATACACGGGTCGTGACGACCAACCATCCCCCTCCGTCCCGTTGACGAGCCGTTGACGCAACGCGACCAGATTGTCTTGCATCGATGGCCAAGCCCTCCTACGTTCCGCCCATGCCCAGCCTCGTGACCGCGGACGAGCTGCTCCACGTACGTATTCCCGACAAGCGCGTCGAGCTGGTCAGAGGAGTGCTGGTGGTCCGCGAACCTGCCGGCGGGCGCCACGGCCGTGTCGCATTGAACATCGCGCTCGAGCTCGGGACCTACGTCCGGGCCCACCAGCTGGGAGTCATCTACGCGGCGGAAACGGGATTCACCCTGGCACGCCACCCCGACACCGTGCGCGCCCCCGACGTGGCCTTTGTCCGCCGCGAGCGCCTCCCCACGCCTGAACCCATTGGGTTCCCCGACCTGGCACCCGATCTCGTGGTCGAGGTTGTCTCTCCCGGTGAACGACCCGGCGAGCTGCTCGCCAAGATCGCCGACTGGCTTTCCGCCGGTACACGGCTCGTCTGGGTCATCGATCCGGAGCGCCGGCTCGCCCGCGTGTATCGCCAGGATGGCACCGAGCGGATCATCGCCGCCGAAGAGCTGCTTGACGGTGAGGACGTCGTGCCCGGCTTCTCCTGCCCGCTCAGCGCGACGCTGTAACACCACCCCTCGTCGGAGCCGCTCTCCATTCGCGGCCTGAAGGCCGCGCTCGGCGCTGGCGCGGCGGGCCATGAATCGTGAAGTGGTTCAATGACGCGAAGCGGTTCGGTTTCATCACCCCAGAGAACGGCGAGAAGCACTGCTTCGTGCATCATTCCGCCACAGCAGGGGGTCGATTCCCTTCGACCCCCTGATCCGCGCGAGCTGCGGCTATTGAGGCTAGGCACCGAACTGGCCGCCGAACTTCGCCACCTGGGGCTTACTCTTGTGCCCGGCTTCTTTGATGATCGCCGGGACCTCGGGGTCGGAGAGGAAGCTCTGCCAGCCCTTCTCATCCCAGTCGAAGAGCACCCAGACCCGGTCGGCCTCATTGGGATCGCGAAAGACGGTCGAACCCTTGGACCCGTGCTGCTTTCGCTTCTCAGCACTCTTGGTCGAGAAGACTTTCAGCCAACGGTCGAAATCCTCGACCTTCGTCGTTGCCAGGATCATTTTCTGCTCCTCCGTGGTAAGTGCCGTCGTGCTCAGCGACATGGCTCGCGCCGTATCGCGCTCGTGGTACCCACTGCGCGCGCGACAGTACGGGCCAGTGCCGGATAAGTCAAACGCCGCGCCCGTGACGCTGGCCCTTGCTGGCCCTATCTTTGCCCCTCATGAAACCCTGGCCCCTGTTGACTCTCGCCGTCCTGCCGGCGTCGCTCTTCGCCCAGCGACCCGTCGCGCCGCCCTCCGCTCCCGCGACGCCCGAGCAGCCCGCCGCGCTCAAACTGCTCAAATACCGCTTCGTGGGGCCGTTCCAGGGCGGACGCGTGTCCCGCGTCTCGGGCGTCGCCGGGGATCCCACGGTCTACTACGTCGCCAGCGCGTCGGGCGGGGTGTGGAAGTCGATCGATGGCGGCGTGACGTTCAAGCCGATCTTCGACGACCAGCCGATCTCGTCCATCGGCTCGATCGCCGTGGCGCCGTCGGATCCCCACGTGGTGTACGTGGGGTCGGGCGAGGCCAACATCCGCGGCAACGTGGCCGCGGGGAACGGCATCTACCGGTCCACCGACGCTGGGAAAACCTGGTCCCACGTCTGGACCCAGGAAGGCCAGATCGGGACCATGGCCGTCGACCCCAGGAATCCCGACGTCGCATTCGCCGCGGTGCTCGGCCACGCGTTCGGTCCCAACGTCGAGCGGGGGGTCTATCGCACCCGGGACGGCGGCAAGACCTGGGAGCTGGTCCTGAGAAAGGACGAGAACACCGGCGCCTCGGACGTCGCGATCGATCCCGCCAACCCGCGCATCGTGTTCGCTGGGCTATGGCAGGCCCGGCGCCGGCCCTGGGAGCTGGTGGACGGGGGGCCGGGCAGCGGCCTCTACCTCTCCAAGGACGGCGGCGACACCTGGAAGCAGCTCACCGGCAAGGGCCTGCCCCGCGGGATCTGGGGGAAGGTGGGTGTGGCCGTCGCCCCCTCGGACGACCAGCGCGTGTACGCGCTGATCGAAGCGGACTCGGGTGGCCTGTTCCGCTCCGATGACGGCGGCGATTCCTGGAGCCGCATCAATCCGTCGCACTTGCTGACGCAGCGGGCCTGGTACTACTCGACGATGAGCGTCAACCCCAAGAATCCCGACGACCTCTGGTTCCCCCAGGTGGCGCTGGTGCACAGCATCGACGGGGGCAAGACGCTGACCATCGTCCGCCACGCGGGCCACGGCGACCATCACGACGTCTGGATCGATCCCACCGATCCCAAGCGGATGATCGTGGGCAATGACGGCGGTGTGACCATCACCGTGAACGGCGGGGAATCGTGGTTCCAGCCCAGGCTCCCGCTGGGACAGTTCTATCACGTGTCCGCCGATACCCGCACGCCCTACTTCATCGCCGGGGCGCAACAGGACCTGGGCACCGCGCAGGGACCGAGCGACAATCTGCGGCGCGGCGGCATCGCCCCGGGCGACTGGTATGACGTGGGCGGCGGCGAGGCGGGCTGGGTGGTCTCCAACCCCGCCGATCCCGACATCGTGTACGCGGGCGAATACCTCGGCATCATCACGCGCTACGATCACCGCACCGGCCAGGCCCGCAACGTCACGGCGTATCCGGAGAACGAAAGCGGGCACGGCGACGGCGACTTCAAGTACCGGTTCCAGTGGACCGCCCCGATCGCCACTTCGCCCCACGATCCCAACGTGGTCTACCACGGCGCCAACGTGGTGTTCAAGTCGACCGACGGCGGCCAGACCTGGACCGCCATCAGTCCGGACCTGACGCGCAACGATTCCACCAAGCAGAAGTGGTCCGGCGGCCCCATCACCGGGGACAACACCGGCGTCGAGTTCTACGCCACGGTGTTCGTGATCGCGGAGTCCCCGGTGACCAGGGGATTGATCTGGACCGGCAGCGACGACGGGCTGGTGCAGGTGACGCGGGACGGCGGGGCGAGCTGGCAGAATGTGACGGCCGCGATGCCCGGGTTTCCCGAGTGGGGCACGGTCAGCATGATCGAGCCGTCCAGCTTTGACGCGGCCACGGCGTACGTGACGGTGGACGCGCACCGCCTGGACGACATGCATCCCTACCTCTACAAGACCGCCGACTACGGCAGGACGTGGACTCGGCTGGACGCGCGGCTGCCCAAAGACGTCTATCTGCACTCCGTGCGTGAGGACCCCACCAAGCGGGGCCAGCTCTACCTGGGCACCGAGCGCGGCGTCATGGTCTCGCCCGACGACGGCCGCGCGTGGTACCCGCTCAAGCTCAACCTGCCCACCGTCGCGGTGCACGATCTGGTGGTGAAGGACCACGACCTGGTGATCGGCACCCACGGGCGCGGCCTGTGGATCCTGGACGACATCACCCCGATCCGCCTGTGGGCCGACTCGATCGGCACCAAGGACGTGTACCTGTTTCCGCCGGTCGAGACCATCGGGTGGCGCCTGGCGGCGGGCCGCGACGGCGCCCCAACCGGGGAGAATCCGCCGCGCGGGGCGATCGTCCAGTACTACCTCAAGGCCAAACCCCAGGGCGAGGCCAAGCTCGAGGTGCTGGACGCCCAGGGGACCGTGGTGCGTACGCTCTCGAGCGTGGCCAGGCCGAAAGACGGCTCCAGTGAGTACGAGGAGGCGCCCAAGCCGGAGCTGCCGGCGGATTCAGCGGGTATCGGGCGCGCGGTGTGGGACCTGCAACTCGACCCGGCGCGGCGCATCCGTAACGGGATGATCGACATGGGGGACCCCGCCGATGCGCCGTATGCTCCGCCGGGCCGCTATACGCTGCGCCTGTCGGTGGGCGGTCAGACGGTGACCGCGCCGCTCGTGGTGAAGCTGGATCCGCGGGTCCAGATCGCGGACGCCGATCGGCAGGCCCAGCTCGCCATGGCGGCGGAGCTCAGGGCGGAGCTGAACCGCCTGGCGGACGCGGTGGAGCGGATCCGCACGGTGCGCGATCAGCTCAATCGCTGGAACGCGCTGCTCAAGGATCGTCCCGACGCCGCCGAGTTTCGCGCCCGCGCCGATAGCCTGGTGGCGAAGCTCGATATGCTGGAGCGGAGGATGCACAACTCCGAAGCTGAGGTGACCTACGACATCCTCGCCAAGGGAGCCAGGCTCTATTCGCGCATCGCCCCGATCAACTCCTGGGTGGCCGAAGGCGATGGCGCTCCCACGCAGGGCATGACGCAGGTGTGGGCCGCGCAACAGCAGGAGCTGGCGGGATATTTCAGCGAGCTGCAGACGCTGATCGACACGGATCTCGTGGCGTTGAATCGGCTGGCCGCGCGGATCGGTGTGGGGCATGTCGTGGTGCCGGGGTCGCCTGCGGCGGTGCCGTAGCCTACGGTATCCGCCCATGCCCAGGACCTTTCTTCGCTTCCTCCTCATTCTCTCCGTCCTTGCGGGCGATGCTGCCGCGCAGTCCTCCGTCGCTCGCCGCGACACGCAACACGTCTCCGCCCTGCTCACCATCAGCGGCGGCATCAGCCTCGGCTCCTACGAAGCCGGGGTGAACTGGGGCTTGCTCGAGGTCTTCAAGCTCACCGCCCGCGACTCGCTGCGCCGCGCCTGGAACCTGCCGCACTACGAATTGAAAGCCATGGCCGGAGCCTCGGCCGGCAACATCAACGGCTTCCTCGCCGCCGTCGAATGGTGTCGCACCCGGGAGCCCGTGGCCCCCGAGCAGAGTCTCCTCTGGAAGATCTGGGTGCGCACCGGAATCGATCAGCTGTTCCCGCTCGAACACTACAACCAGCCCGACTCGACCCAGGCCCTGTTCAGCCGGCGCTACTTCCAAGAGGTGCTGTTCGATACCGTGCGCGCCGCGATGCGCGACCTGCCCGCATCGGATGCACTGGATGGGTGCACCATTCCCGTCGGCGTCACGATCACCAAGCTCACGCCCGGCGAGATCTCGATCTCGAGCGGCATCACCGCGGTGACCCAGCGCTATGCGACGGCGGTGGTGGTGAGCCGGCAGGGAAGCGCGCTGCGGTTCCGGGCGCCGCCGCCCGAGCTCCTGGGAGACGGCCGGCTCGGCGCGCTGCTGCTGTTGCCCGATTGCGAGGGCGCCATCGAGCCGGACGACGTCTTCTCCTTGATCGAAGCGTCCTCCGCGTTTCCCGGCGCCTTCTCGCCCGTCTCGCTGCGCCACCAGTCGAGCCCGGGCGCGGGATGCGGCACCGGGCTCGTCACGGATACGAGCTCGCTGTTCTCCGACGGCGGCCTGTTCGACAACAATCCGATCGATCTCGTGGCGGGGATCTACGCCGACGCCGTGTGGAAGAACCGGGATCGGCCGGACCCGAACGCCCTGTTGCTGTTCATTGATCCCGAAGCGCTGCGCGGCCGGCTCGCGACCGTCGCGAAGCAGCGCGAGCGCGACCGGCCCGCCACGGGTGGCATCTCCGCACTGCTGGACCTCTTCGCGGGGGCGGTGCCCGCCGCCCGGCAGTACGAGCTGCAGGCCTTCGGACGGCTGCTCGCCCGGGCTCCCCAGGTATTCCAACGTGACAATATCGACGTCACCAATCGACGCTTCGTCGTGGTCGGACAGCAGCTGGGAGCGTTCGCCGCGTTCCTGGGACAGCCGTTCCGCGAATACGACTTCTACGTCGGCGTCTACGATGCCCTCACCTTCACCGCTCGCGAAGCCTGCCGCACGACCCAGGGCGTGGACTCCACGTGCCAGGCCGACCGGCTGCGATCTTTCGTGGAAACGCCGCAGCTCGACCTTGGCGTGGGCGCGCTGCCACGCGCGCTGTTGCGCGCGTTGTACGATCGCGAGCATCCGGGCAGCGCTCCCCCGGCACGCCTCCACGTCGCTTCCACCACGCCACCGCGCGAGCTGTTCTTGCACGCTCTGCTGCAGGCTCATCTCGACCAGGACAACGAGAAACCGTTCGACAACCAGAGCTGCCGCGGCGACGCCGTCACACGGCTGCTCTGCCGAGACGGCTTTCGCGACATGCTGGCGCGCGTGGCGGCCGATTCCGCGATTCACGCCCTCATCGACTCGGCACGGCGCCAGCGGCGCCCGGAGTGCGAGCCCGAGAGCTGGCTCGAGTCCCCGGCCCGCTGCGACGCCAGTGCGAGCTTCCTGGCCTTCGTCGATAACCCGGAACGGTTCATGGCGAGCGAGATCGGCCTCATGCTGCACCAGCTGTGGCGAGTGGAGCAGGCCCGCCGGCGCTCGGGCGAGCCGGCGTGGACCAATGTCGCCACCTTGAGCGAGGCCCTGTACCAGTCGGGAGTCGGCTACCGCTACCGCCGAGGCTTCGACGCCAACACGGGGTCGGTGCCGCGGGGATCGGGACGAGGCTGGATCGCCACGCTCGTTCCCAACTACGCGACCGTCAGTCTGCTGAATGCGGGCTTCGAGCTGGGTTACCGGCCAACTTTTCACCTCGGCCGATCGCTCGCCGTCGGCCTGACCGCCGCTCCGCTCCACGTGACGGGAGGCTCCGCCACGAGCATCGACCGGATCCACTTTGTGATCGGGCCGGCGCTGCACTGGAAGCGCTCGAGCGCCGTCTTTTCGGGATTGGAGACCGGGGTCGAGTACTTCGGGAACTGGGCTCGCCGCCCGCTGGGGAACCCCGAGGCTACGGTTTGGGCGGTGCCCGTCACCGCCTACCTGCTCGCCGACAAGCTGCGCGTCGGCGTTCGCATCCTTCCCGGCAACAATTCCGCTATTCACGGCGGCAAGAAGATCGCGCTGACGTTCGGGCTCGCGGACTTGAATGGGTTGGTGTATTGGATGCTGCGGAAGTCGTAACAAAGTGATAGGTTACGCTCCCTCCTGCCCGATCCCCCACCTGAGACTGGAGACCTTATGACCCGTCGTATCGCAATCGGTTTCACCGCCCTGGCGCTCGCGCTTCCGCTCACTGCTTCGGCGCAGGCTGACCTTAGTGCCCAGATCGCCAAGGCCGACCAGGCCTGGCAGACCGCCTACAACGCGGGGGACGCGGCCGCGGTCGCGGCCCTCTACGCGGAAGATGCCAAAGTCATGGCCCCCGGAAGCGCAGCCGTCTCCGGCCGGGCGGCCATCCAGGCCATGTTTGCAGCGGATATCGCGAGGGGCAGCAAGAACGCACTCACCCAACTGGAGGCTTTCGGCGGCGGGGACTACGCCATCGAGGTGGGCGGCTGGGTGGAAACCGGCGCCGACGGCTCTCATAAGGACCACGGCAGCTTCGTGACGGTTTACAAGCGGGTGGGTGGTGAGTGGAAGATCTACCGAGACACTTGGAACAGCAGCATGTGACGCAGTAGGACCGAAGCAAAAAGAGGGCCCCAAACCGGGGCCCTCGATCCCACTGGATCCTGTTCGTCACCCGCTGTAGAAGTTCCACTGCCCGCAAATCGCAGGGCAAGTCGCGGTGCCGCGCGGGCCTTGCCTAACTCAGCCTCCAGTCTCTAGGCTTCGACCTGGCCCTCATCGGAGCACATGCAATGCCTGAGAAGAAGATCATCGCCGTGGTCGGCGCCACCGGCGCCCAGGGCGGCGGATTGGTCCGCGCCATCATGCGGGACACAACCGGTCCCTTCACGGCGCGCGCCCTGACGCGTGATGTAAACTCCGACAAGGCCCGCGCCCTCGCGGCGCTGGGCGCCGAGGTGGTCTCGGCCGACGTCGATAATCTCGAGAGTCTGCAGCGGGCGTTCGCGGGCGCCTACGGCGCCTATTGTGTCACCTTCTTCTGGGCGCACTTCTCAGCCGAGCAGGAAATCGCCGAAGCCCGTGCCATGGCCCAGGCGGCGCAGCACGCCCGGCTCCAGCACGTCATCTGGTCCACCTTCGAGGACACGCGAAAGTGGGTGCCCCTCAGCGACAACCGCATGCCCACGCTGCAGGGCAAGTACAAGGTCGCGCATTTCGACGGCAAGGCCGAAGCCAACGCCGGGTTCACCGAGCTCGGCGTGCCGACGACGTTCCTGCTGACGTCGTTCTATTGGGAAAACCTGATCTATGCCGGCGCGGGCCCCAAGAAGGGTCCCGACGGCAAGCTGGCGCTCACCTACCCGATGGGCGACAAGAAACTCCCGGGGATCGCCGCCGAGGACATTGGCAAGTGCGCCTACGGCATCTTCAAGCGGGGCCGCGAGTTCATCGGGAAGACCGTGGGCGTCGCCGGCGAGCACCTGACCGGGGCGCAAATGGCAGCGGCGCTGACCAAGGCGCTGGGGCAGGAGGTGCGCTACAACGACGTGTCGCCCGACGTCTATCGGAGCTTCGGTTTCCCGGGCGCCGATGATATGGGCAACATGTTCCAATTCAAGCGCGACTTCGAGCAGGAGTACTACGGCGCGCGCAATCTGGAATTTTCCCGGTCGCTCAACCCGGAGCTGCAGACCTTCGCCCAGTGGCTCGCCCAGAACAAGGAGCGGATCCCGCTCGACTAGTGCCGTTCCAACTTGATTCGCCAACATGCCGACAGCAGCGTATGCAGGCCGACAGCCACCGCACACTTGAAGTACGGCGATAGAAATCCCTATTGGCATTCCGTCATTCCATCCGAGAGGGCCGTTTGCCATCCTGCATGAGGCACGTTCTCGCCACGCTGACGGCGGCCTTTCTCGCCGCGATGATCCCCGCGACCCTCTCGTCGCAGACACCGCCCCGTGTGACCGTCGATGCCGGCACGCTCGAAGGCACGATCGATTCTGCCTCGGGAGTGCTGGTCTTCTGGGGAATTCCGTACGCCGCTCCTCCGGTGGGCCCGCTCCGCTGGCGGCCCCCCCAGCCAGCCGCGCACTGGGCCGGGATGCGCCCAGCCACCAGGCTGAGCCACAACTGCATGCAGGTCCACGTCTGGGACGACATCGACCCATTTCCGGCTGGGCTCTCGGAGGACTGTCTCTATCTCAACGTGTGGACAACGAAGGTCGGTTCGTCGGGACAGAGGCGGCCGGTGATGGTCTGGATCCATGGCGGCGGTTTCTTCGCTGGCTTTGGAGGTGAAGAGCGGCACAACGGTGCCCGTCTGGCGGAGAAGGGCGCGGTCGTGGTCACATTCAACTATCGACTCGGGCCGTTCGGCTTCCTGGCGCATCCCGGTCTTGCCGCCGAGTCACCCCACCGCGCCTCCGGAAACTACGGGCTGCTCGATCAGGTCGCGGCGCTCCAGTGGGTCAAAGCGCAACATCAGCCAATTTGGCGGCGATCCCCGTCGCGTTACGATCTTTGGTGAATCGGCTGGAGCAGTGAGCGTCGGGGTGCTGATGGCGTCCCCGCTGGCAAGAGGGATCTTCCAGCGTGGCATCCTGGAGAGCGGAACCGGAATCGGTTCCGTGCAGCCGCGCGATTCCGCTGAGGCAGAGGGGGTGCGTTTCGCGAGCCTGCTCGATGTGGGGGGCCAGGGCACTGAGGCGATCGCTCGGCTCCGCGCGATGAGTGCGGATACCTTGCTCGTGGCGGTAGGGATGTCGCGCGCAGCACCTCCGGGCGACGGGCCCGCCGTGCCCTGGGATCCGGGCCCGGTAGTCGATCGATGGGTGATTCCCACGCAGGTGGACTCCATTTTCGCGCGCGGTATTGGCCAGCACGTTTCGGTGATCGTCGGCACCAACCGCGATGAGGGCGGGGATGGTGACTCATGGGCCGGCGCACCCTCGCGGGCGATTGCGCGGTTCGTTACCGCGCGTGGCAATCACGCCTACCTGTATCAGTTCACTCGCGTAGGCGACGATAGCGTCAGCCAGCGCATGGGGGCCTATCACAGTTCGGAGATCACCTTCGTGTTTGGACGGCCGCGCCCGCTGCAGGCCATCGCCGGGCACACTTCCTACGACTCAACCCTCGCCGATGCGATGAGCGACTACTGGGTTTCATTCGCGGCCAGTGGAGACCCGAACGGGCCGCCGAATGCGGGACGATTGCCTCGCTGGCCATTGTACAATGCCGTCAGGGACTCCTACCTCGAGCTCGGACCGGTGATTCTCCAGCAGGATGGGCTCCGCCGGGCTGTCTACGATTCGCTCGATAACATCGCCAGGCGTGGGGGAGCGATTCGCCCATGACCATGAGGAACCATTCAAGCAAATCCTGGCGAAAGCCGACGCTCCTGAGCGTACCTTCGTGAAGGAAACGCGGCCCGAGGCGGCAATGGTGACCCTCCGGAAGATCGAGCTCAACGGCAGCAACACGAACGACGCCATCGTGCCGTTCGAGACCCAATATCTCGTCCAGGTGTGCGGGCGGTGGCGTGCCGGGAGCTTCGACCAGCAATGGTACGGCCTGAACTTCACCAGCTATGGATCGGAAGGGATCGAGCTGGAAGCCATCGACGCGGTCTACGAGATCACTGAAGCGGTGCTCGATACGATCCCGACGCTTCCGGTCGCGTATCTGGAGAACGCGTAAGCCCTCTGACGGCACGAACCGCGCGCACATGCCATTCGTCGG
>JBGQFX010000076.1:0-12512 GCA_041497135.1 Gemmatimonadota bacterium
GCTCCGGAACGATGATTGGCTTGAGCTGTTTGGCGAGGTGATCGAGCTCCGCGTCGGTCATCGGCACGTAGCCCCAGTTTGCCTCCCACGCTTCATTGAACAGCGTCTTGACGAGCTCCACTTCCTCTTTGAAGCGCTTCATGTCGAGCGTGCGCAGCGTGACCCCGTAGCGCTCGGCGATCGTGCGGGCGGCGCGGGTGAAGCGCTCCGGGGCGGCTTCGCCGCCGCCCCAGAAGGCGATCAGGTCCTTCGCCTTGTGAAACCCGTAGCGTTCGTGCAGCGGCACGTAGTACGCGGGATTGTGCGGCATCAGGACGACGGGCGGGGTGTCGAATCCCTCGACCAGGAGGCCGCATTCGTCGTTGATGGACGGATTCATCGGCCCGCGCATGGTGTCGAATCCCCGCGGTCGCAGCCACGCGGCTGCCGCGTCGAACAGCGCGGTCGACACGCCCGCGTCATCGGCGCTCTCGAAGAAGCCGTAGAACCCGACACGGTCGTGATGGATTCGGTTGTGCGCATCATTCTTGATCGCCGCAATGCGCCCGACCATCCGGCCATCTGCCCATGCGACGTAGTATTCGGCTTCCGCGTGCGCGAAGAACGGGTTTTTCTTCGGGGAGAGGATCGTACGGACGTCCATCCGCAACGGCGGGACCCACATGGGGTCCCGCCGGTGCAGACTGTATGGTAAAGCGATGAATCGTTCGAGGTCCCGTCCGGATCGGACGGGGACCACCTCGACGCTCAAATGACCCCCAGCTCCTTGCCGATGGTCGCGAACGTCTCGAGGGCGCGATCGATCTGGTCCGGCGCGTGCGTCGCCATCAGGCTGGTGCGCAGCCGGCATTGCGACGGCGGCACGGCGGGCGGCACGACGGGGTTCGTGAAGACGCCCGCGTCGAACAGCTTGCGCCAGAACACGAAGGTCGTCTCCAGCGGCCCGATCAGCACCGGAACGATCGGCGTCTCGGTGGGGCCGATCTCGAAGCCCAGCGTCCGGAGCCCGTCCTGCAGGCGGCGGGTGTTGACCCACAACGCGTCGCGCCGCTCCGGCTCGCGCTGCAGCACGTGCAGGGCGGCGAGCACGCCGGCCGTGTTGGACGGGGGCAGGGCGGCGGTGAAAATCAGCGGACGGCTGTGATGCTTGAGATAGTGGATCACGTTCTCGGTGCCAGCCGCGAAGCCGCCGATCGAGGCGAGCGACTTCGAGAAGGTACCGACGATCAGGTCTACCTCGTCCACCACGCCGAAGTGGGCCGCGGTGCCGTCCCCGTTGGGCCCGAGCACGCCGACCGAATGGGCGTCGTCTACCGCGAGCGCGGCACCGTAGCGCTGCGTCAGCTTCAGGAGATTCGGCAGATCGGCGATGTCGCCTTCCATGGAATAGACGCCGTCCACGATCACCATGGTCCCGGTCCCTTCGGGCACGCGCTGCAGCTTGCGCTCGAGACCCACCAGGTCGCCGTGGTTGAAGCGGACCGTTTCCCCGTGCGACATCTTCGCGCCGTCGACGATCGAGGCATGGTCGAGTTTGTCGAGGAACACCACGTCGCCACGGCCGACCAACCCGGAGATCACGCCCAGATTGGCCTGATACCCGGTCGAGAATACGAGACAGGCTTCCTTGCCGAAAAACTCGGCGAGCTCGCTCTCGAGCTGCTCGTGGAGGTCCAGCGTGCCGTTCAGGAACCGGCTCCCGGTGCAGCCCGAGCCGTAGCGTTCCAGCGCCGACCGGGCGGCGGTGAGGACTTCGGGATGATGGGTGAGCCCCAGGTAGTTGTTGGAGCCCATCATGATCCGTTCCTTGCCCTCGATGACGACGACGGTGTCCTCGGAGCGGGAAATCGGCTTGAAGTATGGGTAGAGGCCCGCGGCTTGGACCTCACGCGCCCGCGTGAAATTGCGGCACTTGTCGAAAAGCGCGATGTGTTGCAGGGTTTCGGTTCGCACTGCGTGCCTCTCACCTGTGGAAATCGAGCTACAGCCTAACCGGGGGTCGGACAAACCGCAAGGACACATGTCTTCACGAGTTAGCGGTCGTTGCAGTGCGAACGTAAGTTATGCGGTCCGTGTTTCAATTCGTCGCCGACTTGCACCCGACCGTCCCCTGACCCGCTGCGTTGGAGGTCTGCCTGTGCGCGGTCTGATCCTCGCGTGCCTCGGAGTGCTCGCCGCGCCGCCGCTGCCGGGTCAGCGCACCGGCGGGCGCGTCCCGCGCTACGACATCGCCTATGTGTTCGAGGCGAAAGAACCGGCGACCCACCTGGCCACGGTGCGGCTGCGGGTCAGTGGTGTCCTCTCCGACTCGACCCTGATCCAGCTACCCGCGTGGTATCCGGGGCGCTACGCCATCTACAATTTCGCGGCCAACGTGCAGGAGGTGCACGCGGCATGCGACGGTCGCGCCGTCCCCGCTCCCAAACGCGACAAGCAGACCTGGATGGTGCGGTGTCCCGCGCCGCCGCGCGGCAGCGCGACGATCGACTTCGAGTTGCGCGTATGGTGGAACGACCTGAACGGCTCTGATTCGCAGATCGACTCGCAGCATGTCAATCTGAATCCGGGCAACGTGTTTCCCTACGTAGTGGGACACAAGCCCGATTCCGTCTCCGTCACCTACGTGGGTCCCGCGGGGTGGACCGTGATGAACGGCGCGCTCATCGCGCCTTTCCCGGGCGCCGTGACCCAGAGGTTCCCCAACTACGACGTGTTCATCGATCACCCGACCGAGATCTCCGACCGGTTTACGATCGACACGTTCACGGTCGGCTCGGTCCAGTACCGTGTCCTGCTCCATGCCGAAGGTGCGCCGGGTGGACGGGGCGCCCTCGTCGCCGGCATCCAGCGGGTGGTCCTTGCGGAGGCCGCGATGTGGGGCGACCCGCCGCTCGAGCGTTACACCTTTCTGGTGCACTACATGCCGGGCAATCGCGGCGGCGGGGATGGCATGGAGCATCTGACGTCGTGTCAGATCATCGTGCCGACGATCCTCGCAGACTCGACCGGCTACCTGAGTAGCGCCGGGTACTACGACCAGTTCGAGCTGTTCGCGCACGAGTTCTTCCACACGTGGAGCATGAAACGCCTGCGCGCCCGCGAGCTGGGCCCGTGGGACTACACACGCGAGAACTACACGGCGACGCTGTGGGTGGGCGAAGGATTCACCAACTACTACGGCGCGCGCATGGTGTATCGGGCGGGACTGTGGGATCGGGCCCACTACCTGGCGCGGGCCGCGACCGGCATCGCGCAGCTGCAGGCGACCCCGGGCCGCCTCGTCATGAGCGCCGAGGATGCCTCGCTCAGCGCCTGGCTCATGGATCGCGTGCCGCTGCGGCAGCAGGCCAATCTGCGCAACAGCGCGATCAGCTACTACACGAAAGGCGAAGCGCTGGCCTGGCTGCTCGATCTCGAGGTGCGCGCGCGAACGGCGGGTGAAAAGACGCTGGACGACGTGATGCGCCTCTTGTGGCAGCGGTTCTGGAACGGTGCCACCACCAGCTATTACCTCCAGGGTCACGGCTACGGCGACGCCGACGTGCGGCAGGCGTTCAACGACGTCACCGGAACCGACTTCGGCGAATTCTTCCATCGCTACGTGGAAGGGGTGGAGGAGCTCCCCTACGGGTGGACGCTGGGCAAAGTGGGGTTGCGCCTCGTCGCCGACGCCGGGTCCGCCGAATATCGCATCGAGGCCGATCCCGACGCGGCGGATGACGCGCGTCGGCTGGGCGACGCCTGGCTGGAGGGACGATGAGCGCTCACCCACCGCGCGTGATGGGATTGCGCGACGTCGTGCTGTTCAACATCAGCGCGATCGTCGGGCTGCGCTGGCTCACCACGTCGTCGAGCCAGTTCGGGGCTGCGGCCCTGCTGTTGTGGGTGTTCGCGATGGTGGTGTTCTTCATCCCGTCGGCGATCGCGGTGCGCGAGCTGGCCGACATCGATCCGGGATCCGGCGGCATCTACCGCTGGGTGAATCGCGCCTACGGGACACGGCATGCCTTCGTCGCGGGTTGGGGGTACTGGGTCAACAACCTGCTCTATTTTCCCTCGCTGCTCGTCACCACCGCGGCGATCGCCGCCTACATCGGTGGGGCGCGCACCGCGCCGCTGGCAAACAGCAGCAGCTTCATCCTGGTCGTGTCGCTGGTCGGGCTGTGGCTGGCGGTCTGGCTCAACGTGGTGGGGCTGCGCGTGGGGAAGTGGCTGCCCAACCTCGGGGGGTTCGGCACCTGGGTGCCGGCGCTGCTGTTCGTGCTGTTCGCGGCTTGGGCTCTCGTCGCGCGCGGTAGCGCGACGTCGTTCACCGCCCGCTCCCTGCTGCCGCAGCGCCTCGACCTGCCGTCGATCAATCTGTTCGCCACGATGACCTTCGCGTTCGCCGGGCTCGAGCTCGCTCCCACGCTGGGGGGAGAGATCCGCGATCCCGCGGCGACGTTGCGGCGTGGCGTGCTCGTGTCCGGCGTGGCGATCGTCGCGATGTATCTGCTCGGCACCGCCGCGATCCTCGTGGCGCTGCCGCACGAGACCATCAGCGTCACCAACGGCATGCCGCAGGCGGTGCAGGCCCTGGTCGAGCGGCTGGCGGTCCCCGGGCTGGGCTTCCTGCCGATCCTGATTGCGCTGCTGCTCACCGCCGGCAACGTCGGCGGGCTCAGCGCCTGGCTGTCGGGTTCGGCGCGGCTGCCGTTTGCGGCGGGCGTGGACCGGGCGCTGCCGCCGGCGTTCGCGAAGCTCCACCCCCGCTGGCAGACCCCCTACGTGTCGCTGCTCCTGATGGGCGCGCTGGCGACCGTGTTCATCGTCGCCGGACTGGCGGGCTCGACGGTGAAATCGGCGTATCTCCTGCTCACGCAGGCGACGCTGGTCCTCTTTTTCATTCCTTATTTGTACGTGTTCGCCGCCTATCTGCGGCTGCGCCGAGTGCGGTCGATCGGGACGGCGTTGACCGGCCTGGTCGGCATGGCCGCGGTGGCCTTCTCCATCGTGCTGGGGTTCGTGCCTCCGGCCGACGAGCCGACCCCGCTGTGGTACGAAGTGAAGGTGGTGGGTGGCGTTGTGGCGTTCATGGGCGTCGGGTTCTGGCTGTCGCGCCGGAGCGTGAGCGGCGGCACAGCTTCCAACGCCGCCGCCGGGTAGACTACATTGCTGAATCGGCCGCCCGCTATGCCGTCTGGAGGATCGATCATGTCGCGTTCGCGTTTGCTCGTGTTGGTCGCCTTCGCGGCGGGGCTCGGGACGGCCCCGCAGGCCGCGGCGCAGGACACGCGGGAGCTCCGCCCGGTGCCCGGCTGGGAGCTGCCCGGGCTCGACATCACCCCCAACGGCGGCTGGCGCGTGCGGGCGCGGGCGGTTGCCGCGCGACGCACCCAGCTTTTGGCCCGGCGTGATTTCCGCGCCCTCAACGCCGCCGCGACCGGGCCGGCCGGGGCCACGGTGATTAGCGGGACGCTGAGAGTGCCGGCGATCATGTTCCGCTACCAGGACAGCCCGGCGGCGCAGTACGCGCGCGATACATCGCAGTACAACGCCACGTTGTTCGCGTCCTCTCCGCCGGGGGGCAAGCCGTACACGCTGCGCACGTTCTACGAGCAGATGTCGAACGGGTTGTTCAGCATTCAAGGACAGCCGGTGGGGTGGGTAGCGCTGACCGGGAATGAGAGCGCCTACACCGGGGCACTGGGGGGCTGTTCGGACAATCCGTACACGGGCAACTGCAACGGACTGTTCGGCAATTCGTTTCCCCTCATGCAGGCCGGTCTCGCGGAAGCGGTTACGCACGCCGACTCCTTCGTTGATTTTGGTCAGTTCGATAATGACGGCCCCGACAATATTCCCAATTCAGCTGACGACGACGGCGTGGTGGACGCGGTGCTGTTCCTCCACCCCTCCATGGACGGCGCGTGCGTGCGGTCCTCGAACAACCACCTCTGGTCGCATCGTTCGAGCATTTTCGCCATCACCAACGATGCCGCCTTTGGCGGCGGCAACATCGTCGTGCGGGATTACATCCTGCAGAGCGGCCTCGGCTCGCCGGGCGGCGGGGTGTGCGATTCGACGGCGATCATGCCGATCGGCACGGCCGCCCACGAGCTGGGCCACATCCTGGCGCTGCCCGACCTCTACGACACACAAGGTCCCACCCAGGGTGTCGGCGAGTGGGCGCTGATGGGGAGCGGCAATTACACCAAGCCCGAGAGCCCGACCCGGTACGACGCGTGGTCCTTGCAGCAGATGGGCTGGACCACGGTGGTGCCGCTCACCACGCCTGGGACGTACAGCGTCGGTCCGGAGCCTACGGCCGATACGGTGTTTTTCGTCGACGTGCAGCCCCCGAATCCTCGTCCCGAGCACTTCCTGATCGAGAACCGGCAAGCGGTGCAATCAGACAGCGCGGTGATCCGCCTGCACGGCGGGGGCGGGCTCATGCTCTGGCACATCGACGACGTCGAGGCCTGCCTGATCACCATCTGCGGGAGCAACAGCGTCAATGCCGACTCGATCCACGGCGTGGCGCTCCAGGAGGCGGACGGCCTGCGCCAGCTCTGGTGTGAAGTGGGCTGCAATCGCGGCGACGGCGGTGACCCCTACCCGGGCACGAGCGGCAACACGTCGTTCTCGTTCGCCACGAACCCCGCGGCCACGAAGAATTCCGACACGAGCTTCGCCGGGTTCGCGATCGATTTGATCCAACAGCTGGTGCCGAACGGCGCGATGACGTTCCGCTTGCGGCTCGGCGGGTTCACGACGGTGCAGGCCAGCGACACGACTGTCACCGTGCTCGTGGATGCTGTTCCCTACAACGTGTTCCGCAACCTGTTCGACGACGGCTCGAGCCACACCATCGCGGTGGACACGCCCCAATTCACGCCGAGCGGCCGGACGCGCTTCGGGTGGCTGTCTTGGTCCGACGGGGGGGCGATCGCTCACACCGTCACCGGCGCCCTGACAGGCGCATCCTACACGGCCACGATCGCCAAGGCGCACCGCCTCGACGTGGCCATCGGTGGCAGCGGCACGGTGAGCTACAATCCGCCCCAGGATTCCGCGGGTACGTTCGTGGCGCAGGGGACGTCGGTGACGCTCTCGGCGACAGCCACGCCCCCATTCGTGTTCAGTGGCTGGACGGGCGACACGACGGCCCTCAGCGCGACGCTCGTGTTGCCGATGGGCCGGCCATATGCCATCCAGGCGAACTTCGATCCTCAGCTTGTCATCACGAGCGGCGATCCACGGCCGGGTGGGATCATGGGAAAGCCGTATGCCGATGCACTGCAAACCACCGGTGGTTCGTTCGTCAAGAACTGGTCGATTGTGGCCGGCCAGCTGCCGGCCGGCCTGACGCTCACCACGACCGGGGGTATCACGGGGATTCCGACGGCTACCGGTAGTTTCACCTTCACCGCTCGGGTGACGTCCGGAGCGCAGCAGGTTCAACAGCAGTTCGGGATCGCGGTCACGGCGCCGACGCTGGTAACCGCGAACGTGGTCAATCAGCTGTTGAAGGCAGCGGGGACGCTCACCATCGACGAGATCCGCTATGTCGACCTGCTGGGCAACAAGAGCTGCGTGGTGGTGAGCCAGAACTGCTTCGACGTCGGCGACTTCCTCGCCTGGGTGCAGGCCACGGGCGCGGTGCCGGCACCGCCTGCCGTAGCGGGGAAGGGAGGCCGGCCATGATCGGGCTACGTCGCGTGTTCGCCGCGACCGCGGTTGCGCTGGTGGTCGCGTGCAAAGGGGACAGCACGGGCCCCACGCCGGGCGCGCTCACCGTCAGTCTCACGAACCCCAACAGCGGATCGGACGGCGCCGTGATGCTCGCGCTGAGCTCGCCGGCCGTGCCGTCATCGGTGACGGCGGGCGCCGGGCTCACGTTGTGGGGTGCACCGGTGACCACGACCTCGGCGAATCTCGCGCTGACCGGTACGCTCGTGTCGGGGCCGATTCTGACGCTGCAGGTCGCCGACACGCGGCAGGTCGGGCAATACACGGTGACGCTGATTCAGGTGGCGGCGTCCGCGGCTGGAAACTTCGTGCTGCGGCCCTCCCTGCTCACGGGCTACTCGGTCACCATCACGAAGTAGCGCAGCCGCCCGGGGCTGTCAGGAAAGCCGGGGAGCCGTCCGAGAGCCTCAACGCGAGCACTTGGGCCCGCCACGTGTCCAGCGCCCACGGGATGAAACCTCGCGCCGCCGTCTGAGGCGGATCGCTCGGGATGAGGTACAGGGTGTAGCGGTTGATGAGCGCCGAGTCGGCCGAGAAAAGCGGACGCAGCGCGATCCCGGAGATCCGTCCGAAGGTCGGGAGGTCGGCGAGGGCATAGGCGCGCCGCTCGTCGGCGATGTGCAGCGTCGTCGTCTGGTCCGCGCCGGATTCGATGTACCAGGGATGCCCGGCCGGGACGATCCCCGCCGCCCGCCACAGCGCCAGCTCGCGCTCGTGGGTTCCCGATGAATCTCCCCGTGAGACGAACGATGCGGTGTGCTGCGCGATGCGCTGCATCGCGGCGGCGGCCGTGGGCGCGGCCGCGATCCGGGCCGGGTCCTCCGGCGGACCGACGATGACGAACCGGCTGATCACGAAGGGGCACCGCTCGAGGCCGCTCACGCCGGCCAGGAGCTTCGCTTCCAGCGCGGGGGCGTGCGTCAGCACGACATCCAGATCGCCCTGGGCCGCGGCCTGGAGCATCTGGCCGGAGGGGCCGATGACCGGCGACAGCCCGGCGCCGGTCCAGAGCGATTCGGCGAGGGCGAGCATCCCCGATTGCTGGACCGTCGTCGTCGTGCCGAGCCGGAGCGGGCGCGCGGCGGGTTGCCGGCCGCAGGCCAAGGCGGCCGGAAGGATGATCGTGGCGGCGATCGAGCGCGGGCCCATGGATGAAAGTTAGCGGGTACCTTGTCGTTCATGACGAATCTTGCGTTGCTGGTGGTCTTGGCCGCGACGATGCAGGGGGTCGAGGACGATCGCGCCGCGCTCGCTCACCTGCCGGCGGCACGCGTGTCGGTGGAGGAGTCGGGGAAGCGGCTGGTGATCGAGCTGCCGCCGGTGGACCTGCCGGGACGTCCGCCGGGCGCGGACGAGCCCATGGCGATGCCCCCGGTGGCGCGGGTCGAGATCCCCATCAACGGTTACATCACCGGATATCAGGTCCTGGTCGTGGACTCGGCGGGCCGGCCGCTGCCGCAGTCGCTACTGCACCACTTCAACCTGAACGACCCGGATCACCGGGAGCTGTTTCTACCGATCTCGCTGCACATTCTGGCGGCGAGCCGCGAAACCCCGGCGCTCACGATCCCGTGGCTGCTGTTCGGCGTCCCGCTCGCGCGCGGTCAACGCTTCCTTTCCTACGCCATGCTGGCCAACACCGGCACCGCCCCGCACCACGGAGTTCGGGTGCGCCTGCTGCTGCGCGTGACTCCGGCCAGACGTCCATGGCCGTTGCACCGGGCCTATCCCTGGGTCATGGATGTGCTGTTTCCCGTCGGGCATCCCCCGGGTGGGAGCAAGGCGTTCGATCTCCCACCCGGCCGGAGCGTGCGTGCCTGGGAGAGCACCCCGGCCATCTCGGGAACCATCATGGGAATGGGGGGCCACATGCACGACTACGGCCTGAGTCTCGAGCTCTCGGACGTCACGACGGGGCGCGTGCTCGGCCGCTTGTTGCCCGAGCGGGATTCCTCAGGATTGGTACGGCTGCTGCCGCCGGCCCGGTTCTACCGGTGGTATCGGCTCGGCATCCACATCGAGTCCGCGCACCGCTACCGCGTCACGGTCACGTACGACAATCCGACCGGCCGGACGATTCCCGATGGGGGCATGGGAGCGGTCGCGGGACTCTTCGTCCCCGACGGCGGAGCCAGGTGGCCCGTCGTGGACACCACGGACGTGTCCTACCGGCAGGACCTGCACGATTCGTTCTGGGAGCTGCCGATGGACATGATGATGATGACGCACAGTCATCAGCATTGACGTCCCGGTGACCCCGCACACAGTTGATTGCGCCGGGTCCCCCTAGGTTCATACTCATGTATCGTCGGGCCCTCGTCGTCGTTTCGCTCGTTCTCGCCGCGTGTCGGGGGACCGAGCCGTTTGTCCCCCTGCCGACCTCCATCACGGTCACGCCCGGGACCGCGAGCCTCACCTCGATCGGCGCGACGCGGCAGCTTACCGCGGTGGTGCTTGACCAGCGCGGCGATGCGATTCCGAACCCCGCGGTGCAGTGGGCGACCGTGGACGCCCGAGTCGCGACGGTCGACGGCCGCGGTGTGCTCACCGCCCGGGGCGTGGGGTCGACTCAGGTTCAGGCGACTATCGTCGACACCTCGGGCGCCCTCAGTGCGAGCGCCGATGTCGCGGTGACCCAGGTGCCGCGGCGGCTCGTCAAAGTCTCGGGCGACCGGCAGGCCGATACGGTGGCGGGAACGCTCCAGGCGCCCGTCGTGGTCCGCGTCGAAGATTCTCTCGGGGCTGCGATCCCTCGCATCGTGGTCGGTTTCAGGGTGACCCAGGGTGGTGGCACGCCCGGCGCGACCGCCGATACCTCGGATGCGGGGGGACTCGCTTCCATTGTCTGGACCCTGGGAGGTGCGCCCGGGGCCAACGCACTCGCGGTGAGCATCGCCGGCTCCGGGGTCACGGGCAGCCCGGCGGCGTTCACCGCGTCCGCCGTCGCGCCGGGCACGGTGCCGACCGTGGTCCGATTCGCGGGCAACGCCCAGACCGGCCTGGTGGGGTTCGCGGTGAACGTGCCGCCGGCGGTGCTGGTGCGATCGCCGTCCGGTACGCCGATCGCGGGGAAGACGGTCGTGTTCGCGATCTCCGGCGGCGGGGGTTCGATCACCGGCGCGACTGCCTTGAGCGACGCCAGCGGCATCGTGCGGGTCGGGTCGTGGAGCCTGACCAGCGGGGCCAACGCGCTCACCGCGACCGTGCAGGACACCGGACTGATCGTCGGGAACCCCGTGAGCTTCACGGCGACCGGAGCGGCCAGGAGCTACCACGTCGACGTGCGGTTTCTCTCGTCGATGACGCCTGAGCAAGAGGCCGCCTTCACCAACGCCGCCAATCGGTGGGAAACGCTGATCTTCGGCGACGTCTCCGACGTGCCGGTGTCGATTCCAGCGGGGCGGTGCGGATCCAGATCCCCCGCGCTGAGTGAAATCGTGGACGACGTCGTCATCTTCGCGAGCATCGACTCGATCGACGGGTCGGGCGCGATCCTGGGCCAGGCAGGTCCGTGCGCGTTCCGGTCGAGCAGCGGATTCCCGCTGCTCGGCGTGATGGAGTTCGATTCGGCCGACGTCGCCGACCTCCAGAACGCAGGCCAATTGGATCTCGTGATCGAGCACGAGATGGGGCACGTGCTGGGGTTCGGCACGATCTGGTCCAGCGTGCTGTCCGGTGGGGGCGGCTCCGATCCGCATTTTGTGGGGCCGCAGGCCCTCGCCGCCTTCGACCGGGTCGGTGGGACGTCGTATGCCGGCACGAAAGTGCCGGTCGAGAATTGCTGCAGCTCCGGCACGCGGGATTCGCATTGGCGCGAGAGTGTCCTGAAGAACGAGCTGATGACGGGGTTCCTCCAGTTCGGGGCCAATCCGCTCAGCGTCGTGACCACCGCCTCGATGGGGGATCTCGGGTACCTCGTGAACTACGCCGCGTCGGATCCCTATGTCGTAACCGTATCGCTTGCGGCCCGGGCCGCACCGGTCCGCTCGCTCGGCGACGACCTGTTGCGGCTGCCGCTCATGGAAGTGGACGCGGCGGGGCGAATTGTGCGGGTGATTCCTCCCCGATAACCGTCCGCGACGGGCGACCCAGCGTTTGGGTCACATGTCGCCCGGTCCCCGGATGTGGCCGGTCGAGCGGTAGGGTCTGTCACCGCTCGCGACGTTCCTCCCGACCTATAGTGCCGCCGGATAGCACCTCGCCACCGCGGACTATGGGACGGAGGAGTCATGACCAGACAATCCCACCTGGTATTGCTTGCGACCCTCCTGATCGGTGTCGCTGCGTGCGACCGGGAAGGCCCCACGGCCGCGACCCCCGCTGCTCCCGATGCGTCTCTCGACACCCCGCTCGATTTCGGTCCCAACGGTCTCGGCCGCCCGCTCGGCATGCTCAACTTCGACCAGCGTCGGCTCTTCGTGCGCGGTCGGGTCGTCTTCAACACGTTCTTCCCTCCCGAAGGCGGCCTTGGGCCGTTGTTCAACGGCCGGTCCTGCGCGGAGTGTCATGAAGCCCCGGTGCCCGGCGGCGTCGGCGACGAAGTGGAGACGCACGCCAGCGCGTTTGTGGGCGGGGTGTGCAGCGACCTCTCGAGCGTCGGCGGGCCGGTGGTCCAGGACAGCGTGACGCCGTTGCTCCAGATCGCTCTCGGCATCGACAAGGAGCCGATGCTCGCCGGAGCCACCGACGCCGGCCATCGCACGACGGGTCAGGTGATGGGATTCGGGTTGATCGACGCCGTGCCCGACGCCGAGATCCTGGCCCGGGCCGACCCGGACGAC
>JBGQFX010000077.1:0-11721 GCA_041497135.1 Gemmatimonadota bacterium
TCGCCGGCCTGGGCTTCGCGGTCCTGGCCTACGACAAGCGCGGCACCGGCCAATCGACCGGCGACTGGAAGCAGGCCGACTTCCCCACCCTGGCGGCCGACGTACTCGCCGGCGTGCGGTTCCTGCGCGCACGGCAGGATATTCGTTCAGAGCGCGTTGGACTTTGGGGTGCCAGCCAGGCAGGATGGATCATGCCCCTCGCGGCCGCACACGGGTCCCGGGAGGTGGCGTTTCTTGTCGTCCACGCCGGGTCGGGTACCACGGTGCGCGAGGAAGGCGTGCTCTACATCCAGAATGAGCTCCGCTTTGCGGGGCTTCCCGAGGCATCGGTCGCGATCGGCAAGCGCTACCAGATGCTCGACGATTCCGTCACCCGAGCCGGCTCGGGGTGGGACGAGCTGCGGCGCTACTATGAGGCGCATCACACCGAGGAGACCTGGCTCTGGCCCCCACGCCCCGCCGACGACTGGTTCCGCCCATACTATCGAATGCTCATGGATTTCGATCCGTCCTCGAGCTGGCAGCGTGTCACCTGTCCGGTACTCCTCTTCTTCGGCGAGCTGGACGCGAACGTCCCGCCCCGCGAATCGTGGCCTCCCATTGAACGTGCCCTTCGTCTGGGCGGGAATCCGAGCGTCACCCAGATAGTTCTGCCCAAAGCCAACCACCTGTTTCTCGAGGCTCGAACCGGCGGGCGCGACGAGTACCCGGGGTTGTCCCGCTTCGTCACTGGCTACTTCGACGAGATGGCCCGCTGGCTTCAGGGTCAGGCGCCCTGAGTCATGAAGTATCGTTCACTGTCCGCCCTATTTCGGGAAGCCGCCCTTCTCTTGGTAACCACGACCGGCGCGCTATCCGCGCAACAAGGGTCAGCTATGGCGACGGGACGAGATCAATATCCGCATGCCACCGAGCCGATCGGAACCGTGCGCCAGATGTACGATGGCGTACTGACGCCGGAGCTGGCCGTCAACACGTTCCGGAATATCGACCGGCTGTTTCCCACGCGCGCGGTTCCGCGTTCGCCCACGCCGCTGCCCTTGCCGCGGTCCGCTACGCCGCTCACCTCCGTGAGTTTCAGCGAACGCGGCACGCGCCACACGCTCGAGGACTATCTCGAGCTGAACCGGGTGGCCGGGCTCCTCGTGCTCAAGGACGGCCATGTCAGGTTGGAGCGGTACCGGTTGGGGAACTCCGAGCGCACCCGGTGGATGTCGATGTTGATCGCGAAGTCGATCACGTCGACACTCATCGGCGCCGCCATACAGCAGGGGTACATCGCCGCCCTGTCCGACCCGGTCACGCGGTACGTCCCGTCGCTGGCCGGCAGCGCGTACGAGGGCGTCTCGGTGCGCGACGTGCTCATGATGTCGTCCGGTGTACGGTGGGACGAGACCTATACGGACCCCGCATCGGACCGCCGGCGCCTCCTCGAGGCCCAGATCTCCCAGGTACCTGGGGCTCTACTGGCGGTGATGAGAGGCCTGCCGCGGGCGGCCGAGCCCGGTACGGTGAACAACTACAACACGGGCGAGACCCAGGTCGCCGCGGAGATCTTGCGCAGCGCGGTGGGGCGGCCGCTGGCGACGTACCTGTCCGAGCGCATCTGGAGCCGGTTCGGGATGGAGGCGGACGCGAACTGGTGGCTCGATTCGCCGGACGGCCTCGAGATCGGAGGCAGCGGGTTCAGCGCGACCCTGCGCGATTACGGCCGCTTCGGTCTTTTCGTCCTCAATGAGGGTGTCGCCGCGGGGGAAGCGATCCTGCCCGCCGGATGGACCGATGAGGCGACCAGTCCCAAGCTGCTGGGCGACGGGACGCCGTTGGCGTACGGGTATCTCTGGTGGCCGGGCACGACGCCTGCCGCACGCCGGGACCGCGCCTTCTCGGCGGAGGGGATCCATGGGCAGTTCGTGTACATCAACCCCGTCGCGCAGGTCGTGATCGTGGTATGGAGTGCCCAGCCGGAGCCCACCGGAGGTGCGGTCATCGACGACTGGGTGTTCTTCGATGCGGTGGTCGACGCGCTGAGATAGGTCGACCATGACAATTCACGTCGCCCTCGTGAGGGGCATCAATGTCGGCGGCCACAAACCAGTCGCCATGGCCGACCTGCGCGACCTGCTCACGCGGCTGGGCCTCGCTGACGCACAATCACTGCTCCAGAGCGGCAATCTCGTGTTTCGCGCTGCCGCGCGAGCAGGCGGGCAGCTCGAGCGCTTGCTGGAGGCGGAGGCCAGCAAGCGCCTCGGTCTTCAAGCGGATTTCTTCGTCCGGTCCGCCAAGGAATGGAATGCGATCGTCGCGCACAATCCCTTCCGCCAGGAAGCCGAGCGCGATCCCAGCCATCTGGTCGTCATGTTGCTGAAGCACGTGCCGGATCCCGGCGACGTCAAGGCGCTGCAGGCCGCCATCACCGGTCCGGAGGTCGTGCGCGCGGTCGGCAGACAAGCCTACATCACCTACCCGGACGGGATCGGCCGCTCGCGCCTGACCAATGCCCTGATCGAAAAGACGCTCGGCACGCGTGGCACGGGTCGCAACTGGAACACGGTGATCAAGCTCGACGCGCTGGCGACAACAGCCAAACCTCGATGACCGAGCGGGAACGGTGAGTCGGCCTCATACACCTCCGCCTTCTCGATCAAGGAACGCACCGTGCTGCACACCAAAGGGTACGCGGCTCTCGCCGCAAAGGCGTCGCTCGTGCCTCACTCGTTCACTCGGCGCGAGCCAGGCGAGCACGACGTCCTCATCGACATCCAGTACTGCGGCATTTGCCATTCCGACATTCATCAAGTGCGCGCGGAATGGGACGAGTCGATCTTCCCCATGGTGCCGGGGCACGAAATCGCCGGGATCGTGGCACGGGTCGGCGCGAAAGTCACCAAACACAAAGTCGGTGACAAAGTCGGCGTCGGCTGCTTCGTCGATTCCTGCCGGACCTGTGTCCAGTGCCGGAGGGGGCTCGAGCAGTACTGCACCGTCCACACCGTCCTCACCTACAACGGGCGGGAGCCGGACGGGACGCCGACCATGGGCGGCTATTCCGACCAGATCGTGGTGGACGAGAACTACGTGTTGCGCATGCCCGGGAACCTGCCCCTGGACGCCGCCGCACCGCTCTTGTGCGCGGGCATCACGCTCTATTCGCCGCTGCGTCACTGGCAGGCCGGCCCCGGGACGCAGGTCGCCATCCTTGGCCTGGGCGGACTGGGGCACATGGGCGTCAAGCTCGCGCATGCCCTGGGCGCCGAGGTGAGCGTGTTGAGTCACTCCCAAAAGAAGGAAGCCGACGCCAAGCGCCTGGGTGCGGATCATTTCCACGCGACGTCAAACCCGGATACCTTCACAACGCTGCAACGCCACTTCGATCTGATTATCAACACCGTGTCGGCCGGGATCGACTGGAATCAGTATCTCGATCTGCTCGCGGTGGACGGGTCCATGGTGGTGGTGGGCGCCCCGGGGGCGCCGATTCCCATCAAGGCCTTCTCGGTGATCAACAGCCGGCGCAGTCTCTCCGGTTCCGCCATCGGCGGGATCAAGGAGACGCAAGAGATGCTCGATTTCTGCGCTGCGCACCACATCAGCTGCGACATCGAGCGCACGCCAATTCAGCGTGTCAACGAAGCCTACGAGCGCGTGCTCAAGTGCGATGTCCGCTACCGGTTCGTGATCGACATGGCATCCTTGAGCCGCAGCAGGTGACGCGGAGCCCCTGACCGGAGGTATTTCCTCATCGAGGTCCCATGTCCCCACGCGACTGCTCTGCTGCCTTTGGCTTCGGCTCCCTGATGGTCCTCGCCTCGGCTTGCAACGATCACGCCCTCAGCCCGGCGCCCTGCTCGCAGATCGCTGTCCGGGTAACCGCAGGCCCGCAGCCGAGCTTCAGCTGGAACCCCGCCTTCCAGATCGAGGGCCTCACGGTCCATCTCCCCGGGCCTGGCCCCATGATCTGGAGCACGATGAGTTACCGCCTGAGCAATACGATCGCGGCACCGGTCATCTACGGGGTCTTCCCGGACAGCGCGGCCCAAACGGCGAATATCCTACGGCCGCTCGTCGCCGGCACGACCTACCAGGTCACGCTGTTCCGCGTGGATGACGCCCCCGGCGGCTCGCTCCGGTCCGTGGGGGTGGCGACTTTCGTTCCCTGATCGCGTCTAGCCCTCGTCTACCATCCCGCCATCCTTGCGCTGCCGACCGTCACTACCCAGGTTGACCCGGTCGTTGGACAACGTACTGGGGGTCGCGGATGCGCCTACATGACGGGTCCGCCCGTCTACGTCGTCGCGACGCTGGTGGCGATGGTGCAACCGGCGCTGGGACTGGTGCTCAACGCTTCGCTCTGGATCCTGTGGATCCGGCTCTGTTATCGCACGGCCCACGAGACGACGCAGGAGCGCCATGCCGCGCAGCACGAATGCGCCACCGTCTGCCGCGATAGCGCACTACGGTCCAGTAACCCGGGGGCCCATTGCACATCCACTTCGTCTACCTGCTGGTAGTGTTGTTGCTGGCCGCGTCGGTTCACGTCGCCCGGATGCGGGAGCGGACGATCCCGCGCATCGCCCACGTCGGCCTGCTCTACCTCCTCGTGGGTTATTGCGGCGTGCCCATGTTGGCGGTGAGCGTCTGGGTGCTGGCGAGCCCGGACGGCGCCGCCGCGAGCTTCGGCTTCACCGCGGGGCCACTGCTGGCCTTCTTCGGATACGCCTATCTCGGCATGTCGCTCCTGTCCCTCCTCGCGCTCCGCTATCGACGCAGCTTTCTGATCGGGCCGGCCGTTCTCTGGGCGGTCTATCTGGGTGGGGCGACCCTCGTGCACCTGACGGCATACGGCGAGCGTGCCGAGCATTCGCATGGGGGGGCGCTCGAAATCTTTGCGAGCCACGGACTGATTGCGTTACTCCTGGTGGTTGGGCTCATCGCGAGCGGGGTCTTGAAGGATCGAGCGTGAAACTTCTTTCAGTTCGCGAAGATCGTCTGAACAGCCTTACTCCATTGGTCGCGACACTTGCGAGGCGGTGCGTCTGGACATATTCAAGTTGTGCCCTCCGCGCCGCCGCCCAAGATCCTCGACCCCGCCCGTCTGTTCGCCTTGCGGCGACAGGCGCTGCTGGACTCCCCTCCCGAGCAGCTATTCGACGAGTTGACCAGGCTGGCCGCCCGAGTCCTCGAAGCCCCCATGGCGCTGATCTCTCTGGTGGACGCCGATCGCCAGTTCTTCAAGAGCGCCGTCGGCCTGCCCGAGCCCTGGGCGGCGCGGCGCGAGACGCCGCTCACGCATTCCTACTGCATGCACGCCGTCGAGTCCGGCGAGCCACTGGTCATCACCGATGCCCGCCAGCACCCGCTGGTGCGCGACAGTCTGGCGATCCCCGATTTGGGCGCCATCGCCTACGCCGGTATCCCGCTCCGGTCCCGAACCGGCCACGCGCTGGGCACGCTGTGCGTCATCGACCGCCGGCCGCGGCCATGGAGTGACGCCGAGATCGAGTTGCTGCACCGGATCGCCGCTTGCGTCCAGGCCGCGCTCGATCTGCGCGGAGCGGCCCGCCAGGGCGAGGAGCGTTACCGCCTGGCGCTCGGCATCGCCTCCGACGCCGTAATCACCATCGACGAGCAGAGCCGGATGCTGTTCGTGAATCCGGCCGCCGAGCGGATCTTCGGCTACAGCCGCACCGAGCTGCTGGGGCAACCCCTGATGATGCTGATGCCCCAAGAGCTCCGCGAAAAGCACTTGGCCGGCTTCCGGCGGTTTCGTGAGACCGGCGTGCGGCAGTTCGCGTGGGAAGCGGTGGACCTGACCGGGCTCCACAAGAGCGGCCGCCGGTTCCCGATCGAGGTCTCCTTCGCCGAAGGCGAGGCCGACGGCCTGCGCTTCTTCACCGGTATCGTGCGCCTCGGTGGGAGTTGATCGCCGCCCCCGCACGGCGCAGCTTTCCGTGCGAGCTTTATTCATCTCACCTTCACCGATCGAGCCTACGTGAAACGCACGCCTCGCCGCCCCGTCCGCCGTCGCGGCATCAGCCGCATCGACCAGGACTCGACCCGCACCCATGGCTGGTTCGTCCGGACCGGCTTCTACGCGCGTCGTGACGGTCGCTACGTCCCGCGACACAGCAAGTATTTCGGTGACGCCTCCCACGGCGGCAAGCGGCGCGCGCTGCGGGCCGCCCAGGAGTACCTCGCCAAAGTCGAGCGCCCCCGGACACGGAAGGGCACGCGGGCGGCCCGGCGCGCCGCGGTTTAGGCACCATGCTTGGCCAGCTGCAGTCGGACACCGGGATCACCGCGGTCGCGCACGTCATTCAGCTCGCCGTCGCCCCCGTGTTCCTGCTCTCCGGCATCGGGGCGATGCTCGCCGTCATGACCAACCGTCTGGCCCGCGTGATCGACCGCGCGCGGCTGCTCGAAGCTCAGCTCCCGGCCAAGCCCGGGGACGCCGAGTCCATCCACGAGCAGCTGGCGACGCTGTCGCGCCGGGCCAAGCTCGTGGGGCGCTCCATTACGCTGTGTACGATCACCGCGCTTCTGGTGTGCGCGGTAATCGCCATTCTGTTCCTCGGGGCTTTCCTGCGGTTTGACGCGTCGGTGCCGGTCGCCCTGCTCTTCGTGGCGGCCATGCTGGCGTTCTTTACGGGGTTACTCTCGTTCCTGCGCGAGATTTTCCTGGCCACGGCCAGTCTGCGCATCGGGCCACGCTAGGGAGGGATAGCGCAGTCAGACCCGCCTGGAGGGAGCTTCATCGTCCCCGCCGATCAAGACCCAGCGGGCAAAGATCAAGATGCCCAGGAATCCTAGCACCGCACCGGTCAATGTCATGCCCGCCTCCGCAGATGGTCCAGCCTTCCGGCCTGCCGACCCCGCGTGATCGAGACTCATATATGAGTGGGGATTTCACTGTTGTGCGTCAAGGCCCTGGTGTGCCGATAGCCGCCCCGCGCCCAGCCCCGCCGCTCGACCGGTGACCCAGGCCCACAGGAAGTTGTAGCCACCGATCGGGCCGAAGGCGTCGAGCATCTCGCCGCACAGGAACAGGCCGCGGTGGCGGCGGCTTTCCATGCTCCGGCTGTCGATCTCGGCCAGGCTCACGCCCCCGCCCGTGACCTCCGCCTTCTTGTAGCCCTCGTGCCCCGTCCACGGCAGCGTGCCGCGCACCAGTGTTTCCACCAGTCGCCGCCGTTCCTCCCGGCGCAGCTGGGCCAGCGGGCGCGAAGCCTCCACGTCCGCCACAGCGATCAGCGCCTCGGCGAGCCGTTCGGGCAGCCGGCCGCGTAGCGTTCCCAGAACGCTGCGGGTTCCCTCGGGTCGCAACGCCGCTTCCCATTCGGGTTCGGTCATCTCGGTCCAACGGACCCGGATCTGGGCCGGGGATCCAGGCGTCGAGCGCACCGCGACGTGAGAGACATCGAGCACCGCCGGCCCGCTGTAGCCCTGATGGGTAAACAGGAATCCGCCTGACGCGGTCGCCGCGCGCCGGCCGTCGCGCGCCGTGATGGTCACGGGGAGCGAGACGCCGGCCAGATGCCCGAACGGCGGCGGCACCGCCGTGAGTGGCGTGAGGGCCGCGTACGTCGCGTGCACCGTGTGTCCCAGCTGCTCGGCGATCCTCAACCCGCGCCCGTCGCTCCCCGTCTTGGGCACCGACAACCCGCCCGTAGCGAGGATCACGGCATCCGCTTTCAATGGCTCGCCGGACGCGAGCTCGACTTGCCATCCTGAGTCACCGGGCGCCGCGCCGGTCACCGTCGCGTTGGGACGGAACCTCACGCCGCGCTTCCCAGCCAGGCGCAGCAGCCCGTCCCGCACGTCGCGGGCCCGGTTGGAGACGGGAAACAGCTTGCCCGATGCGACCTCTTCCACAAGGGGAAGCCCGAGCTCGCGCTCGAAGAACGTGATCTGCTCGGCAAGCGGCCACGAGCGCACGATGTGGCGCAGCGTATGGACGGAAGAGTCGGTGACGAAGCGGGACTCATCGAGCCGGGCGGGCAGGATGTTGCACCGCCCGCCGCCCGAGATCAGGATCTTGCGGCCGCCGTCGGGCGTGGATTCGAGCAGGACCGTGTCCGCCCCGGCTGACGCAGCGAAGATCGCCGCCATGGCGCCCGCGGCCCCGGCACCCACCACCACGATTCGCGCCATGGAATGGGCGGATAATACTTCTTGTCGAGACGCGCCGCAGGCCGCAGTTTGATCTCAAAGGGAGGTCATCATGACCGGGTTACTTGCGTTGTGGCTGCCGATCCTGCTGTCGGCGGTGATCGTGTTTCTGGTCAGCTCCGTCATCCACATGGCGTCGCCCTGGCACAAGAGCGACTACCCCAAGATGCCGAACGAAGACAAAGTGCGGGACGCGCTCCGCCCGCTCGCCATCCCGCCGGGCGACTACATGGTCCCCCGCCCGTCCAGCACGGAGGAGATGCGCTCCCCCGCGTTCCTCGAGAAAGTGAAGCAAGGCCCTGTCATGGTGGTCACGGTGATGCCGAACGCTCCGGTGGCGATGGGGAGAAACCTGACCCTGTGGTTCCTGTATTCGGCCGCCGTCGGCGTGTTCGCCGCGTACGTCGCCGGTCGCGCGTTACCGCCCGGCGCCCCGTACCTGCACGTGTTCCGTTTCGTCGGCGCCACGGCCTTCGTCGGCTACGCCGTGGCCCTGTGGCAGATGTCGATCTGGTACCAGCGCGCCTGGAGCACGACGTTCAAGGCCACCGTGGACGGGTTGATCTACGCGCTGCTGACCGCGGGCACGTTCGGCTGGCTGTGGCCGGCCGCATAACCAGGAGCGGATCGCATGCCACACCTGACGCTCGATACCGGGAACACCGGCTTCATGCTGCTGTGCTCCAGCCTCGTGATGCTGATGACGCCCGGGCTCGCGTTCTTCTATGGCGGCCTCGTCGGCCGCAAGAACGTGCTCGCGATCATGATGCAGAGCTTCGTCTCCATGGGGTGGACCACCGTGCTGTGGTGGATCTGCGGTTTTTCGCTCTGCTTCAGCGGTGATCTGAAGAGCGGCACCGATCTCGCGGGCGTGATCGGCAACCTGGACTGGGCGTTCCTGCGTGGGGTCGGGCTCAGCACGCCCGCGCCGGTCAACGACACCATTCCGCTGATCGTCTTCTTCGGCTACCAAATGATGTTCGCCATCATCACGCCCGCGCTCATCACGGGCGCGTTCGCCAACCGCGTCCGGTTTCCGGCGTACATGCTCTTCCTCACCGCCTGGCTGTTCTTCGTCTACTTCCCGTTCGTCCACATGGTTTGGGGCGGCGGGATCCTGGCCAGCTGGGGCGTGCTCGATTTCGCTGGTGGCATCGTGGTGCACAACATCGCCGGCATCGCGGCGCTCGCCTCGGTGCTGTACGTCGGGCGGCGCACGGTCCAGGACCGCGGCCCGCATTCCATCCCGCTCGTAGCCCTCGGCACCGGGCTGCTCTGGTTCGGCTGGTACGGCTTCAACGCCGGCAGCGAATTCCGCGTCGACGCCGTCACCGCCGTCGCGTTCGTGAACACCGACCTCGCCGCCAGCTTCGCCGGCATCACCTGGCTGGCCATGGATTGGGCGAGCGCGAAAAAGCCGAAGCTGCTGGGCTTGCTCACCGGCGCGGTCGCGGGACTCGCCACCATCACCCCGGCCGCGGGCTACGTGTCTCCCAAGGCGGCGGTCGTCATCGGGATCGCATCCGGCGTCGTGTGCTACTACGCCGTGGCGCTGAAGAACCGGCTGCGCTGGGACGACGCACTCGACGTCTGGGGCGTGCATGGCGTCGGCGGCTTTCTGGGCATCGTCCTCTGCGGCGTCTTCGCCTCCACCGCCGTCAACGCCGCCGGGGCGGACGGCCTGCTCCACGGCAACGCACACTTCCTCCTCGTCCAGCTCGGCGCCGTGACGCTCGCGTCCGTCTGGGCATTCGTCTTCACTTACGCCATGCTCTGGCTGATCGATAAGGTCACCAAGGTCCAGGTCGATCCGGCGCAGGAGTCCGAAGGACTCGACCAGGCACTCCACGGAGAGATCGCCTACCTGGAGGGCGCCTGACGATGGTGCGCTCCGGGAGCGTCGCCGTGCTGCCGCTCGTGACGGCGCTCATGCCGTCGCCCTGACGCACGCCGAGAGCGCTCGCCCGATTCACCGCGGCTTGATGAAGGTGCCGGCGCGCAGCTCCTCGTAGGCCTGCCGCAGCTGGGCTTCCGTGTTCATCACGATCGGGCCATACCACGCCACCGGCTCCTCGATCGGCTTGCCGGACACGAGCAGGAACCGGATCCCCTGCTCCCCGGCCTGAACCGTGACCTCGTCCCCGCTGTCGAACAGCACGAGCGACCGGTTCCCCGTTTCCTCTGAGGCTCCCTCGACCACCGGCCCGACCCGGTCGGTGCGGACCGCCGTGGGCTGGGAGGCGTCGCGGAAGCTGCCGGAACCGTCGAACACGTAGGCAAACGCGTGTCGGGAATGCTCGACCGGGAGCGCCTTACGCGTCCCCGGCGGCACCCACACGTCGAGATAACGGGGATCGGCCGCCACGCCGTCGACCGGCCCCCGTTTCCCCCAGAAGCTGCCGCACACGACACGGACTCTGGTCCCGTCGTCGTCGGTGATTTCGGGGATATCGCGGGACCCGACGTCCTGGTACCGTGGCGCGGTCATCTTGAGCGACGAGGGAAGATTCGCCCACAGCTGAAAGCCGTGCATCCGCCCCTGCGGGTCCCCCTGCGGCATCTCCTGGTGCAGGATCCCGCTGCCCGCCGTCATCCATTGGACGTCGCCCGAGCCGAGCGTCCCCTGGTTGCCGAGGCTGTCGCCGTGGTTGACCGTGCCGGCGAGCACGTAGGTGATGGTCTCGATGCCCCGATGTGGGTGCCAGGG
Source organism: Gemmatimonadota bacterium (assembly GCA_041497135.1). Taxonomy (GTDB): domain Bacteria; phylum Gemmatimonadota; class Gemmatimonadetes; order Gemmatimonadales; family GWC2-71-9; genus DASTHG01. The sequence continues at coordinate 10,877 of JBGQFX010000077.1, forward strand.
AAAACCGGCGAGGTAGTCCTCGGGACGCTCGTTGCGGAAGTCGTCGAACAGGAGGAACGGGTCGTACTCATCGGTATCGCCAAAGCCGAACGCGCGCCGCAGCCGCACGCCCGCGCCTTCCGTGGTGGGGGTCGATTGAACGATTCGCTTGATGGGCCGGATTGACATGAGAAACTCCTGGAGGACATTTCCGCGAACGCCGGGACCGATAGAAGTGTTCCCCGGGGGTCTTGGGCGGTCTATTATGAAGAATGCGCCCGTGACCGATTCTTGACAGGAGCCGTGTGAGATAGTAGAAGCGGAGGAGAAGTGTACAGGGTTTACCGGGCATTCCGAGGGGAAAAACGATGGCGCACCGCCGCTACTCGAGGAGGCCGCATGATCACGTGGTCGGGGAAGGACATCGCGATTCTCGTCTCTGTCGGTCTGGCGGCCACGGTGGCGCCGAGCACGGTGTCGGCGAAGGCCTCCCGTGGCAGCACGCCGGACGTCGCGGCCTATGTCCGGTCGTACCGGACCACGGCAACGATTCCCGCCTTCGCCCGCAAGTACAGCTTGTCCTGCTCCGCCTGCCACACCGTGTGGCCCGAGCTGAACGCCTTCGGCCAGCGGTTCAAGGACAACGGCTACCAGCTGGGCAACGACCGCGACTCGCCGATCTGGCAGGCGCCGTCCTACTGGCCGATCGCGGTCCGGACGACGCCGCAGTTCCACTTTGAAAGCACCACGAAGCAGCAGGTAGATGCGGTCCCGGGGGATCCGACCAGCGGACTAGTCGAGAAGACAATCACTCAGAGCGGGTTCGATCTGTCCGGCGTCGATCTCCTGATGCTCGGCACGCTGCA
>JBGQFX010000078.1:0-11523 GCA_041497135.1 Gemmatimonadota bacterium
AGATCATGCGCAGGCACGGGACCAGCCGCGACTAGTTTCGCGTGTCCGGCCGGACACGCGCCCCCGCTTCGCTCGTGTCCGGCCGGACACGATTCATCTCCTCCCAAAGTGCTAAGTGGTTGCGCCGCAGGTCAATGGATCGCTCGATCCGGTTGGCCTCCCGTATGCCTTACGAGCGTGCGTCCGCTGGCACCATTGAACGCAGGCGCGCTCGCGCCCCACTGGAGGAGGACACGATGATCACCACGCTGAGATTCACCCCCACCTGGCTCGTGCCGTTCCAACTATTCTCGCCAGGCACGGAGCGCACAAGCCGCTCGCAGCAACCTCACCCACTCCGGGCACGTGCGATTGGTGTTGGAACGGCACTCGTCGCCGGATTGTTCGTGCTGGCGGGCTGCGGTGACAAGACGCCCAAGCAGGCTAACGCGAAGGAACCCGAGCCCACGCCTGCAGTGAGCGTGACTGCGACCTCGGCGCCGGTTGGGCCGGTGTCGTTCGAAGCCGCGGAATCCTCGTTCCACGCCCGTCGTTACGACGAGGCCGTGTCCGGCTTCGAGTCGTATACGTCGAGCCGTCCCACGAATCCGTTCGGCTTCTACATGCTCGGTCTCTCGGCCTGGAAGTCCGGCGACCTGGCGCGGGCGGAAGACGCCTTGCGGCAGGCGCTGGCGCTCGATTCGACGCACGTGAAGAGCTACCTCAACCTGAGCCGGGTGCTGCTCGACGCCGGCCAACCCGACACGGCGCTGGGCACCCTGGACGCCGTGTTGCGGATCGATGAAGCGCTGGGCGAAGCCTATCGGCTGATCGGTCGCGCGCACGATGCCAAGGGCGAGCCGGATCAGGCGGTCACCGCCTACCATGAGGCGCTGGTGCTCGATTCGACCGACGTCTGGTCGATGAACAACCTCGGGCTCGTGCTGATCCACCAGGGCGCGTTCGAAGACGCCTTGCGGCCGCTGGCGCGGGCAGTCGACCTGTCGCCGGAAGTCGTGACGTTCCAGAACAACCTGGGCATGGCGCTCGAGCGCACCGGGCATTTCACGGCGTCCGCCGACGCCTATCGCGCGGCGATCACGGCCGACAGCGGCTTCACCAAGGCGCAAACCAACCTGGAGCGCGTGTCCGGGCTCAAGGAGGATCCGAACGTCGCGCGGATCGACCTGAAAGTCTTGTCGCAAGGATTCAACGCCGAGATCTCGGGGTGGGCGACCGAGGAGAAATAGTCACCGCAGCTGTTGGACGGAGCGGGCGGTCCCGTGGTTCGGGGCCGCCCGTTTCATTGTCACCCCAGCCGTTCTTTGCGCAGCTCCGACTCGGCGTCCACCTGAGCGCCAAGGTCCTTGAGCGCCTCGAGGTCGCCGGTCAGACTGCCCGCCGTGGCGAGTCCGGCGCGCTTGCGCAACAGCTCGAGCCGCAGGTTCTCCATGGCGCTCACGGTGGTGCCGAGGCGCTCCGTTGCGACTTTCCGCGCCGTGTCGAGGTCCCGGGCCAGATCGTCGCGGCGCGGCGACGCGGCGCCGCCGACCTGCGCGGCGATCGTGTCGAGCTCGGTCAGGCGGGCGCGCAGGCTGGCCGCGTCGTTTTCCATTCGGGCGAGCAATCGCTCGATCCCGCCCAATCGGCGTTCGGGGTCGGGCAGGGCGCGCAGGATGTCGCGTGCCGCCTCGGCGATCAGGACTTCCGTGTGCTGAGCGCTTTGCGGGGAAAGCGGAAGTGCCCGCCGCCGGGACCCGAGTCGCGCAAACCAGAACAATCCCTTCAGTTTGAAGCTTGCGACCAGCCGACTGAATAGACCCGGGCGGCCGTCGCGCGGCGCTTCGATCCGCGCCCCGAACCAGCGACCCCAAGCCACAGGCGCGATCAGGCTGACCAGCTCGATCAACCAGGCGAGTGGTCCCTCGAGCGAAGTCTGCCCCAGCTGCTTCGGTCCCAGCCAGAACGCGACCAGGGTGACGAGCCCGGCGGCGAACAACGCCGTGCTGGCCGCGCGCCCCGGCCGTGGCAGGGCGGTGGTCGCCGCGGCGCTGCGGGCCTCGCGCTCGATCGCGGCCGCCAGGTCCCGTTCGGTCCATCCCTCGTTCGCGGCCTCCCGCACCAGCCGGGACAGCGACATGCCGCGCAACGCGGTGAGGGAGAGCAGCACGAGGGCGACGGCGAACGTGTACACGAATCCCATACCGTGGAAATCGCTGCTGCGAAGCAGCTGGGCGACGATGGCCACGAGCGCGAGCGAGCCGTATCCCGACAAGTCGACCGCGAACGCCGAAATCTCCCGCGTGATGCGGTGCAGGGTCGCGGGGGTGGAGGTCGTTTCGCGAACCGCGGCGACGGCGTCGGCCAAGTCCCCCGCTGTGGCAAAGCGTGAGTCGGGCGACTTGGCGAGGCACCGGTCGATGGCGGCGGCGAGCGCCGGTGCGATTCCGGGCCGGATCGAGGTGACCGGCGGCGCCGGGAGGGCGACATGCTGCATCAGCAGCGCACGCGGATCCTCAGCATCGAACGGGTAGCGGCCGGTGAGTGCGTAGAACGCGGTGACGCCGAGCGCGTAAAGGTCGCTGCGCCCGTCGCCGGGCTCGCCGGCCGCCTGCTCGGGGGATACGAACCGCGCCGTGCCCACGATGGGGCCCGGTCCCGCCGCCGGCGTCCGATCCTGCAGGCGAGCGATTCCGAAATCCGTGACCAGCGCTCGTCCGGTGCCGCGCTCGAGCAGGATGTTCTCCGGTTTGACGTCGCGATGCACAACGCCGTGCTGGTGCGCGTGCGCCAGCGCCCAGGCCACTTCCTGCATCAGTCGGGCGACTTCGGGCGCGGTGAGCGGGCCCTGGTCGCGCACGCGCTCGGCGAGAGTCGTCCCCGGGCTGTATCCCATCACGAAGAAGACGAGGTCACCGATCTGTTCCACCGCATGAATCGGAACGATGTGCGGGTGTGCGAGGCGGGCAGCGGTGCGCGCTTCCTGGAGGAAGCGCGCGATCAGCTCCGGTGTCGCGAGCTGAGGAGGCAACAGTTTGATCGCGACCGATCGCTCGAGCGCGACCTCGCGTGCCAGGAACACGACGCCCATGCCGCCGCGGCCGAGCTCGCGTTCGAGCAGATAGCGCCCGCCGAGCGCGATTTGGAGTGCCTGGAATTCGGGGGACGGGGAATCGGCCAGGTGGGCCGCCTCGGGACTCAGGGTCGGACGACCCGGCTAATCCAGGCGTCGCCGTGATAATCACGCACCGTGACGGCGGCACGACGCAAGTCGCTGGAAACGGTGAAATAGGCGATCGGCCGTGGCACGGTGCCGAGGCGCTCCATGCTACCCGGCGCCCGAAGGCGATAGAGTGTCAGGTTCTCCTGTGTCTCCAACACGTAGAACAGAATTGAATGATCTGGCAGGAGGTCAAACCAGGCATTGTCGCCGAACGCCGTCGCCCACGGCGTCGTGGCACCTTCGGCCAACGACATGACGCTGACCCGCGCGGAGTCGTGCGTGGCGGCGTTCCACCCGATGTACGCCAGACCACGACCGTCCGGTGTGACCCGTATTTTATCAACGGACCTGTACCACGGTGGCGCAACGATGGTTCGTGGGGCAGTTTCCCCCGGGCGTTGGATGCGAAAGCGCTGGCCGTCCTCCGGAACCCACGCCCAGCCGCCGGCCGGCAGGGCGGCGAGACCCCAGAGGTTGTAGAGCATGGAGTCCTGGATCACCAACCTCGCCCGGCGCGCGGCCGTCCGGACGTCGATCAGCGACAGACTCGCTCTGCCCTGCACCTGTTCCGCAAGCTCCACGGTGACGGAGTCGGACCAGAGCCAGCCGATGAGACGGCCGGAAAGCGGCAACGGCGTTTCGGGCCCTCCCGAGAACGTCATGACGGACAGGCGAGACTCACCGCTCGATGTCGAGCCCAATTGGCGCCACACCAGGAGCCGGCCGCCGTCGGGGGAGATCGACGCATAAAATCCCTCGGACGCGTTCAACACGCGGCGGTCGGACGCGAACGCACCGCGCACCGCGTCCACGAAGCCCAGGGCAAAGGCACTGGACTCGAACGTGCCCTCGCCCAGGACCAGCGCGCTCCCATCCGCGGTGACATCGAAGCCGATGTGCGTCCCCGTGTACAGCGTGTCGATACGACCGGAGAATCTGCCCTCCTTCGCGTCAAGCTGTATTCGCGCGATCGGCGGGGAGTCATTGGGTCCCACCAGTTGGTCCAGTTGGATCCACAGGGCGTCGGTGGACCCACGCGTCCATCCGCTAGGAAGCAGCAGCCGGTCGCGCGTGAGGCCATTGCGACCGATGACCCGATACTCCGAGAGAGTCTGGGTCTGGGGGACAATGGCGGCGATCCACGGCGAACCCGGGATGGCGACCGGATACATCGCGAGACCGGGCCCGGCGATTCGAATGCTGTCGCGCAGCGATCCATCCAGAGCCTCGACGCGTAGCCAGAACACGCTGTCCGGCCCGAAGGGCGGCGCCACCAGCAGCGAGTCTCCCCCCGCCCAGAAGTCCGCGCCGCTCGAGGTCAAGTAGCGCGGGGCTCCCCCAAGGGTGGGAAACAGGTAGGTCCCATACCGGTGTGCGATGCTGCCCTCGAACAGCAGGTTGCGCCGGTCCGGGCTCCACTTCAACGAGTAGGCCGCCGTCGCGCCGTCGAGAACGCGCCGCGTGGCGGTCCCGGCCACGTCCTGGATCACCACCGCGTAGGTGCACGAACTGCCCCCGCAGCTGGACGTGACGTAGGCCAGCTGCTTGCCGTCACCGGAGATCGCGGGCGCGCGACTCCGTCCCGTGAAGGTCAGCTGGGTCCGGTCCCGCAACATGAGGGCCGGGCTGCGAGCGCTACCTCGCTGCGACCTTCCGATCCAGACCCCCAGCGCCGCGATCGCGGCTACCGCCGCGATCCCGAGTGTGTAGGTGAGCGTGCGGGAAGTCCTGAGAGCGGCCGCGGCGGGCCTGCTCCTCTCCTCGAGGGCGCGCGCAAAGTCCCCTGCCTGGGAGAAGCGGTCCGCCGGCGCTTTAGCCAGCGCCTTCGCCACTGCGTTGTCCACCCCTTCGGGCACGGTATCGCGAACGATGCGCAGAGGGGTGGGCCGCTCCGTGAGTAGCTTCGCGATCAAAGCCTGCACCGTCGGGCCCGTCACGGGCGGCTCGCCCGCGAGCATCTCGTACAACACGGCGCCGAGCGAGTAGACGTCGCTGCGAGCGTCGAGCTGTCGGTCGCCGGTGGCCTGCTCCGGGCTCATGTACTGTGGGGTGCCGAGCGAGAGCCCGGTTTCGGTGAGCCGGTTGCCCCCGGCCTCCTTGACGGCGAGCGCGATGCCGAAGTCCGTCAGCATCGCCTCGCCTTCCTGGATCAGGATGTTTTCGGGCTTGATGTCGCGGTGTACCACGCCCTGGCGGTGCGCGTAGTCGAGCGCGCTCGCCACCTGGTGCGTGATCGCCAACGCTTCCTCGATGCTGAGCTGCTGCTCGCGCGTCAGGCGAGCCCGCAGCGATTCGCCGCGCACGTACGGCAGCACGTAATAGAGGAATCCATCGGCAGCGCCCGAATCAATCAGCGTGAGGATATGGGGATGATCCAGCCGCGCGCTGATCTTGATTTCGTTCAAGAACCGCTCGGCGCCGAGCACGGCCGCCAGCTCCGGCCGCAGCACCTTGAGGGCGACTTCGCGATCGTGCTTCTTGTCCCGGGCGAGGTAGACGGTCGCCATGCCGCCAGCGCCGAGCTCGCGCTCGATCACGTAACGGTCGGCCAACGCCGTGGAGAGGCGGGCGGTTTCAGCCATGGGGAACGGCGAAGATGGGGGCCTGCGCTCGAGTTGTCGAGGGCAGCGGAGTCGGGATGCTCAGGCGATTGCCACGCTCTTGATGTTGAGAAACTCCCGCATCCCGTATTCGGATAGCTCGCGCCCATAGCCCGAGCGCTTCACACCGCCAAACGGCAGCCGCGGATCGGATTTGACCATCCCGTTCACGAACACGCACCCCACCTCGAGCTCGGCCGCGACACGTTCGGCGCGCGCGCGATCCGCCGTCCACACGGATGCGCCCAGCCCGTACGGAGAAGCGTTGGCCAGGCGCACGGCGTCGGACCCATCCTTGGCCCGGATCACCGCCGCGGCGGGTCCGAACACCTCTTCATCGAAGGCCGCCATCCCGGGACGCACCGCCGTGAGCACCGTGGGTGGATAGAACGCGCCGGGTCCCTTGGGAACGACGCCGCCCACAGTGGCCCGCGCGCCACGGCGCAGCGAACGCTGTACCTGGCGATGCAGCTCGTCGCGCAGCTCGCTACGCGCCTGCGGGCCGACCTGGATGCCGGCTGCCAGGGGATCGCCCATGCGGCGCGACCCCATCTCCGTGGCGAACAGCTCCTCAAACTGGGCGGCAACCGCCTCGACCACGATGAACCGCTTGGCCGCGATGCAGCTCTGGCCACTGTTGATCAGTCTCGCGTCGGCGGCTGTCTTCGCGGCCTTGGGCAGATCGGCGTCCTCGAGCACGATGAACGCGTCGCTGCCGCCCAGCTCGAGCACGGTCTTCTTGAGATGGCGCCCCGCCTGCTCGGCGACCTGACTGCCCGCCTGCTCGGAACCCGTGAGGGTGACCGCCCGGATGCGAGGATCGGCGATCACGTCCGCCACTCGCCCGCTCGAGATCACCAGGGTCCGGAACACGTTGTCGGGGAAGCCCGCCTCCCGGAACACCGCTTCGATGTGCAGGGCGCACCGCGTGACGTTGGAGGCATGCTTCAGAACGCCCACGTTGCCGCCGGCAAGCGCCGGGGCGGCGAAGCGGAACACCTGCCAGAACGGAAAATTCCACGGCATTACGGCCAGCACGGCGCCGATCGCATCGAAGCGGACATAGCTCTTGGCGCCGTCCAAGTCGCGTGGCTGCGGTGCGAGAAATGCCGCACCGTGCTCGGCGTAATATTCGCACACCGACGCACACTTCTCGGTTTCCGCTTCGCCCTGAGCGAGCGGTTTGCCCATTTCGAGCGCCATGGTGCGCGCGTACTTCGCCTTCCCGTCGCGCAGGATCTGGGCGGCCCGGCGCAACGGAGTGGTCCGCTCGGCTACGGGCCGGCGACGCCAATCCTGGTAGGCCCGCTCGGCGCCTTCCAGAATGCGGCCGAGCTCGGCCTTACCGGTTTCGGGGAACGTCTCGAGCAGCTCCCCCGTGGCTGGATTGATGGAACGAAGCGTGGCGGGGCGGGAGCGGGACTTGGTCCGTGCGCGTACCATGATGGCCTCTGAGAGCGTTCGTCCGGTGAGCTACACCCCGGCAGCGGTGATGGCAATGGGGCCACGCGGTTGCGAACTGGCCGTCCCGCGGCCCACTTTACGCGCCATGCAGCGCCTCGAAGCACTCGCCAAACTCACCGGTCGCGAGCACTACGTCGACGATTTGCCGCTGGATGGGTTCTTGTGGGGCGCCACCGTGCGCAGCCCCGCGCCCCGCGGACGGATCACGGCGCTGCGATTCGATCCGTCCGTCGACTGGTCCCAATTCACCATCGTCGATCATCGGGACATCCCCGGCCCAAACGTCATCGTCCTGATCGAGCGGGACCAGCCGGTACTCGCCCCGGGCTACGTCCGGCACGTGCAGGAGCCGGTGCTGCTGCTCGCGCACGCCGACCGGATGGCCCTGCGACGAGCCGTCGCCGCGGTCACCATCGAGCTGGCTCCGGAGCCGCCCGTGCTCGATTTCCGGGTCCGCCCCGAGCCAGACCAGATCCAGTACGGCGCCGACAACGTGCTCAAGCACCTCACCATCACGAAGGGCGACGTGGAGCGCGCGCTCGCGGGCGCGCCGATCGTGGTCGAAGGGACCTACGAGACCGGCGCGCAGGAGCACGTCTATCTCGAGCCGCAGGGCATGATCGCCGAGGTCGACGGCGACGTGCTGGTGCTGCGCGGCTCGATGCAGTGTCCGTACTACGTGCTCAAGGCGTTGACGGCGCCGCTCGGTCGCGACGAACGGCGGCTCCGGGTGATCCAGACCCCGACGGGGGGCGGGTTCGGCGGTAAGGAAGAGTATCCCTCGACCATCGCACTGCATGCCGCGCTGCTGGCGCTGAAGAGCGGCCGGCGGGTAAAGCTGATCTACGATCGGGGCGAGGATATGGCCGCCACCACCAAGCGGCACCCGTCGCTGGTGCGGCACCGGACCGGCGTCACGGCGGATGGACGGCTGCTCGCTCAGGATATCGAGGTCGTCATGGACGGCGGCGCGTACGTGACGCTGTCCCCCGTCGTGCTGTCGCGCGGCATCATTCACGCCGCCGGGCCTTACCACTGCGAGCACGTGCGTGTCGACGGCCGGGCGATGTTCACCAACGCGGTTCCGTTCGGCGCGTTCCGCGGCTTTGGCGCGCCGCAGACCCATTTCGCCAACGAGCGCCACATGGACCGGATCGCGGCGCGCCTCGGCCTCGACCCCGCCGAGCTGCGGCGCCGCAATCTGCTGCGCGATGGCCAGTCGACGGCCACCGGTCAGGTCATCAGGGACGGGACGGACCGCGTCGCCTTGCTCGACCACGCGCTCGCCCTGGCGGACTACGCCACGAAACAGGCGGCCCACGTGACGTTCAATGGGACCACCCCGACCAAGCGTCGCGGCATCGGCCTGGCCACGTTCCATCACGGCGCCGGCTTCACCGGGAGCGGCGAGGTGACGCTCGCTTCCCGGGTGCACGTCGCCGGGCTGGCGGACGGACGAGTCGAGCTGCGCAGCGCCAACATCGAGATGGGGCAGGGGACGCTGACGGTGTTCACGCAGCTCGCAGCCGATCGATTGGGGCTGGCGCCGGTCGACGTGGCGATCGCGGAGGCTGACACCTCACGCGTGCCGAACAGCGGACCCACGGTCGCGTCGCGCACGTCCATGGTGGTGGGGCGCATGGTCGAGCTCGGCTGCGACGGCCTCCGAACCAAACTCGGCCTCGACGCGAGCGCTCGCGGCGCCGCTGTGCGTAACGCCATTCAGCGCTGGCACGCCGGCCATCCGGGTGAGACGCTCTTCGCCGAAGGCGTCTATCAGCGGCCACCGGGCGTCACGTGGGACGACGCGACCTACACCGGAGATGCCTACGGCACGTTCGCCTGGGGCGCCTACGTCGCCGAGGTCGAGGTGGACCTGCGCACCTACGACACGCGCGTGCTCGACTTCGTCGCGGTGCAGGAGATCGGAAAGGTGTTGAACGAGACCCTGGCGCGCGGCCAGGTGCAGGGCGGAGTGGCGCAGGCACTCGGCTGGGCCCTGCTGGAAGAGTGCCGGTGGAAAGACGGCGCGATGGCCAACGCCCAGCTCACCAACTACATCATTCCCACGAGTGACGACCTGCCGCCGATTCGCGTCGCCTTTCTCGAGCAACCCTATCCGTATGGGGCCCAGGGAGCCAAGGGATTGGGAGAGCTGCCGATGGACGGTCCAGCGCCGGCGATTCTCAACGCCGTCGCCGCGGCGACGGGGGCGGATCCGTGCGCGATTCCACTCCTGCCCGAGCGACTGATGGAGCTCATGGAAGAGGGGCAGCGTGTTTCGCCCTGATTTTCCACAGGCTGGAAGCCTGTGCCCGCACGACGCTGTGCTAAAGCACAGTGTTGGTTGGGCCCACGCTTCAGCGTGTGGACCAGTAAGGAGCGTCGAGAGGTGACCACGCCGTTCCCCATCACCTTCACTCTCAACGGCGCCTCGATCTCAGTGGAAGTCGACCCCGCCGAGCGCCTGCTCGACACGCTGCGCTACCGGCTCGGTCTCACCGGTACGAAGGAGGGCTGCGGCGAAGGAGAATGCGGCGCGTGCACGGTGTACCTGGACGGGCTTCCGGTGAATTCGTGTCTGATCCCCATCTATCAAGTCCGTGGGGCGCGGGTGGAAACGGTTGAGTCGCTCGATCCCGCTGCGCTCGAGCCGCTGCGGGATTCGGGGGCGACGCAGTGCGGCGCGTGCACGCCGGGCGTCGCCATGACGGCCTGCTGGATCGCCGCACACCCGCAGTTGCTCGCCACGCACTCGATCCGTGAGCTCATGGCCGGCAACCTGTGCCGCTGCACTGGCTACGACGGCATCGTGGACGGGATTACCGCCAGGCTCGCGGCGGGGTCGTGAACGTACTCCAGCCTCAGACCAAGACCGATGCGCTCGCCCTGCTGGCCGAGCTACCCGAAGCGATCCCGATCGCCGGCGCCACCGATCTGCTGGTGCATTGGCCCACGCGCCCGGCCGAGCACGATCGGACCTACCTCGACCTGTCGGGAATCAGTGAGCTTAGGGGCGTGCGTTGGACCGATCGGGAATTGGTGCTCGGCGCACTGGCGACCTATTGGGACGTGATCGCCGACGCGCGCGCGGCGCGCGAGCTGCCGCTGCTGGGGCGTGCGGCGCGACAGGTTGGGGCGGTGCAGATCCAGGCGCGCGGCACCTGGGCCGGGAACGTGGTGAACGCGTCTCCGGCGGCGGACGGCGTTCCGGTGCTGATGGCCTACGACGCCGTGGTGGTCCTCGACTCGCGTCGCGGCCGCGAGGAAGTCCCCCTCGCCGAGTTCTACCAGGGCTACAAGCAGACGCGCCGGACGTCGGATCAGCTCGTGACCGAAATCCGCATCCCTCGACGCGCCTACCCGGTCCAGTTGTTCGAGAAAGTGGGCGCGAGACGCGCCCAGGCAATCGCCAAAGTGGGGCTGGCGGCGGTGCACGGCGATCAGGGATGGCGCATCGTGGCCGCGAGTATGGCTCCGACCGTGCGCCGCTGCCCCGCACTCGAGCGAATGTTCACCGAAGCGACGCGGCTTCGCTCTCCGGATGACCTGCTCCCCGCCCTCGATCGTGACGTGGCGCCGATCGACGATATCCGCTCGACCGCGTCGTATCGCCGGCGCGTGATGGCGCGCATCCTCTACTATGGATTGCTGGCGTCGTGAAGGCCATCTGGCTCGAAGGCGGACAGCTGAGGTTGCGGCACAGCATTCCCGTTCCGGAGCCGCCGCCGGGAGAAGCGCTGGTGCGCGTGCTCGGGGCCGGGATCTGCAACACCGACGTGGAGCTGGCGCGCGGTTACTACCCCTACACCGGGGTGCTGGGGCACGAGTTCGTGGGAGCGGTGGAGCGGGGCGCAGCCCAGCTTCAAGGGCGGCGCGTAGTGGGCGAGATCAACGCGGTGTGCGGCGCCTGCACGGCCTGCCAGTCGGGGCGCCGCACGCACTGCGAGCGCCGCACCGTCCTTGGCATTGTGAATCGCAACGGCGCGTTCGCGGAGTATCTCACCCTGCCGATCGAGAATCTCCACCCCGTCCCCGACTCGGTCTCCAACGACGCCGCGGTGTTCGTCGAGCCGCTCGCCGCGGCGCTGGAGATTCAAGAGCAGGTGCGCATCACTCCGGACGAACGGGTGCTCGTGGTCGGCGACGGCAAACTGGGTCAGCTCGTGGCGCAGACGCTGGCCCTGACGGGGTGCCGGCTCCAAGTGGTCGGGCGCTACGGTCCGAAGCTGGCGTTGCTGGCGGCGCGGGGCATCG
>JBGQFX010000079.1:0-10945 GCA_041497135.1 Gemmatimonadota bacterium
GAGCCTACCAGCGCCTCGGGTGCGGGAAGCGGGAGGCCTGGGAGGCGCGCTTGTGGTGGCAAGCGCAGCCGATGCTGGCCCGGGCCGGCAACGACCGGCGCACCGAGCACTTTGCGCGCGTCACGATGGCGCGGCTGCTGGCACACGCCGCCTCGCCCAACGGGATCGCGGGTGGCGACGACCTGACCGAGCTGATCGTGCGCTACGGCTGGCCAGTCTCGTGGGCGCAGGGTGGCGGCGCCGCCGCCGACCGTGTCGTAGTAGGCCACGACCGGCAACCGTCCTATCATTTCTTGCCCGACGCCCCGGCGTTCGACGACACGACGATCGGGCCCTCCGACGATGCCACGATCGCGCCCCTGCGTCCACGCGAGCGGTACGCGCCCCCGTACGTCGAGACATTCTCGATGCTCGACCCTGAGTTCGCCGCGTTTCGGCGCGGCGATTCGACCCTCGTGGTCGCCTCCTACGATCTCGCACCCGACTCGCTGTTTCGGGACGGCACGCGCGAGGCGGCGCTGGTGCTCGCGCGGGACGAGCGCACGCCGCCCGTGGTGGAGCGCCGCGCCGCCGCGGAGCCCGCGGGGGTGCTCGTCGTCGTCGCCCCGTGGGAGCCGCGGCTCGCGAGCCTCGAGGTCTGGGCGCCCGCGCGGCGGCACGCCGCCCGGGCTCGCATCGGACGGCGTGTCGCGGCCGGGACCGGGGCGGGGCTGTCGGATCTGCTCGTGTTCCAGCCGTGGGACTCGCTGCCACAGGATCTCGCGGCGGTGCTGCCGCGCTTGCGCGGGTCGACGGCGGTCCCGCGGGGGTCGCGGATCGGGCTCTACTGGGAAGTGTACGGGGTGCCCACAAGCGGGGCGGCCCTCGCGACCTCGGTGAGCGTGGTGCCGGACCACATCGGCTAGGTGCGGCGTGCCATGCACGCGGTCGGGTTGGCTTCCCGGCTGCGGCGCACTCGGCTCGAATGGCAGGAAGAAGGGCGGCCGCGGGACGGGATTGTGTGCCGGGCAGTGGTGCTCGACCTCACGGGGCTCGCGCCCGGCCGTTATCGGATCGAGCTCGCGGTTGTGCCCGCCGGAACAGAGGGGGCGAGCACATCCCGCGAGATCCGCGTCATGGCGCCGTGACGCCAAGGCAATCTCTCCGACCGTCCGCATCGTCACACCCATCACAACTCGCGCGTTCCTCTTCCGATACCCTTACCCTCCCGGCGATCCCGGGGTATTGATCCAGACATCCGACTCCGAGGTGGCAAATGGTTTCCATACGGCATTGGATCCGGCATGCCCAGCTGGGCGGCCGGGTGCTTGCGATGCTTCCCTTGTTGGGGGCGTTGACCGCGAAGGTACGCGGGCAGGTGCCTCCTGCGCCGAACTACAGCCCTGCGGCGGTGTTCAGCAACCCGACCGCCGTCACCAATCCCTACCTCCCATACGCGAGCATAAGCCAGGACGTGCTGGTGGGCATGGAGGGCGGCAGGACCGCGCGCGTGGTGCGGACGCGTCTGCCGGGAACCCGGAGCTTCACGGTCAATGGCAAGGCAGTGCAGGCCATCATCATGGCGGACAGCGCGTTCGAGAACGGACAACTGGTGGAAGTCGCCCTCGACTACTACGCGCAATCCGACGCTGGCGACGTCTACTACTTCGGCGAGGACGTGAACAATTACCGCGACGGCCAGGTAGCCAATCACGAGGGTTCGTGGCTGTACGGGGTTCATACCGACAAGCTCGGCATCATGTTCTCTGCCACGCCAAAGATCGGCCAGCGGTACCGCAGTGAGGACGTCGCCGGCATCACCCGTGAGGACGATGAGGTCGTGTCGGTCAGCGAGAGCGTGACCGTCCCTGCGGGGACGTACCGCAACTGTGTGAAGGTTCAGGAGACGCTGAGCGACGGAGACGTCGAGTTCAAGGTGTACTGTCCGGGCACGGGCATCGTGCAGGAGAGCACGGTGGACGGGAAGACCGATCTACAGACCCACACTTGAGGACATGCTGATGAAGGCCCACCTTGAGCCGTGGCCTCAGTTGCGGACGCCTCGGGCGCGTGGCGATATTTTCGCCCCGCGGCGGTATCGTCTAGGGGACTAGGACGGAGCCCTCTCAAGGCTCAAACACGGGTTCGAATCCCGTTACCGCTATGACTGCTGAAGACGTAAGGAAGCGGCGTAGAGGGTTACTTCGTAAGGAGAAGGCGTGGGAGACGCGGTTCTCCATACGTTTTTCCCCCCTACGTTTTCTCCTTACGTCTTTGCTTTGGTAGGCCCCCATCGTCTAACGGTTAGGACACCACTCTTTCAAGGTGGGAACAGGGGTTCGATTCCCCTTGGGGGCATGCCCTGCTGCGGCGGGGTGGTTAGGGTTCGAACATGCGCGTACTGATCGTCGAGGACGATCGCGAGCTGGCCGGTTTGTTGCGGGACGGCTTGGCCGCGGCCCGGATCGACGCGATCGTTGCCGCCACGTTCGTCGCCGGGAGTGAGGCCGCCCGGCGCGTGGCCAGCGATGTCATCATCCTCGATGTCCTGCTGCCCGACGGCAACGGGTTCGATCTGTGTCGCTCGCTGCGCACATGGGGCAATACCACGCCGGTGCTGATGCTCACCGCTATGGACGCCGTGGATGACCGGGTGCGCGGCCTCGAAGCTGGTGCGGACGACTACCTCAGCAAGCCGTTTGCCTTCCGCGAGCTGCTGGCGCGGGTCAAGGCACTGGCCCGGCGCCGGCCGGCGCTCACCCCCGCCGTGTACCAGGTCGCCGATCTCGAAGTAGATCTGGGGGCGCGCACGGTGACGCGCAGCCGTCGGCCCATCGCACTGACCGCCAAGGAATTCACCCTGCTCGAGTTGTTCGTGCGTCACCCTGGTCAGGTGCTCGACCGGGCGACGATCACCGCGCACGTCTGGGACGACAACCACGATCCCTTCGCCAATTTGCTCGAAGTGCTGGTGCGTCGCCTGCGGCGCAAGATCGATGACGAGTTCGAGCCGAAGTTGATCACGACGCTACGCGGCGCAGGCTACCGCTTCGGACCGTGAGCGCCCATCGGCTGGCTCCGCTGGTGCGGCTGCGGCTCCGCCTGACCGTGTGGTATGTGGCCGTGTTCACCCTGATCCTGGTCCTCCTGGGCGGCGGGGTGTTCCTGGCGGTGCGGCGGCAGCTGTCCCTTCAACTCGATGGGTCGTTGCGCAATGCGGTGGCCGCCATCCAGCAAGCGACACGCACGCGCGAGGTCGAGCGGGCACAGGCGAGTGGGCCGGTCGTGGACGCGGTCGCGGAGCTGCGCATTCCCGACCGCGATCTCTATCTGTTCGATGCGAACGCTCGCCCGATCATCCCGGCACAGGCGGCGCCCTGGATCCAGTCCGCCGCGCGACTGGCAGGGCGCGCCGGCTCGGCGAACGTGGACTTCGACACGCCGGAGGATCGTCAAATCCGGCTGCACGCCGAGCGCTTCACGGGGGGGAACGGCGACGTGTACGTCGGGGCCGCGGTCGCCGACCGGCTGGAGCTCGAGGACCGCTACGCGTCCCTGATCGGAGTGTTCGCCGCCGCGGCGCTGGCCGCGCTCCTGCTCGTGGCGGGTGGCGGCTACATCCTGGTGCGGCAATCGACCGCCCCTATCGAACGGTCCATGGATCAGATGCGTCGGTTTATGGCCGACGCCGCGCATGAGCTGCGCACGCCGATCACGATCTTGCGCACGCGGGTCGAGGTGGCGCTGGGGCAGGCGCGAGAGGCCGACGCCGATGCCGCGACACTGCACGCCGTTGAGAGGGAGGCTGAACGGCTCGGCGCCGTGGTCGGCGACCTCCTGACGCTGGCCCGCGCCGACGCGGGCGAGCGGCCGGTGACGCAGGAAGCTGTGTACCTCGACGATCTGGCGGCAGACGCCGTTGAGGCGATCCGGACAGTTGCGGACCGTCATCAGGTGACGGTCCGGATCGGTTCGTTCGACGAAGCGCGCATCACCGGTGATCACACGCTGATTCGTCGCCTGCTGCTGATTCTGCTCGATAACGCCGTCAAGTTCACCCCGGCCGGTGGGCGCGTCGAGGTGGACGTGCGCGCGTCGGACGGACGTCGTTCGGTGACGATCACCGATACCGGCCCGGGCATCCCACCCGAGACGCTGCCCCATGTTTTCGAGCGATTCTTCCGTGGCGAGCGGGCCCGGCAGGAGACCGAGGGCGCCGGGCTCGGGCTCGCCATCGCCCGCTGGATCTCGGACCTGCACGGCGCCGCGATCGAGCTCCACTCGACGCCGGGAACCGGCACCCGCGTCACCGTTTCGTTTTCCCAGTCCGTGTAAGCTGGCTGACAGCCTCGCGGAATAGCTTTCCGGGCGTGCGTTACACGATTCTCCTGCTCGCGGCACTCGGCGTTCCGTCTGCCGCGCGACCGACATCCCTCCGTGCGCAGCAGCCCCTGACCCTCGAAGACGCGCTGCGCGAGGCGCACGCGGCCAACGCCCAGCTGCCGCTTGCGGCGTTCGACACCCGGATCGGGGAGGCGCAGCTGCGCGAGGCCCGGAGCTCGCGGGGCCCGCGGTTCTCAATCGACGGCGATTTGCACGGCGGCTCGCCGGCCCGCTACGCCGGGTCCGACGGCCGGTTGCAGGTGCTGGCGCAGCAACCGATTTACGACGGTGGCGCGCTGGCGGCCGCGGTCGGCGTCGCACGCGCCGGGGTGGGCGAGCGCCTGGCGCGTTACCGGATCGCCGAGAAGGACCTCGATCTCGAGGTGCGCTTCGGTTTCGCCGACTTGCTCCAGCTCGACACGGTGATCGCCATGCGGCGCCTCGGACTCGCGCGGCTCGAGACCTACCTCGCGGCGATCGCAGCCCGCCGCGCTGCCGGAGAGGGAGTCGCCGCCGACCTCCTGAAGACGAGAGTGCAGCTCGGCGATGCGGAAGTGAGCCTGGGGGAAGCGGAGCGAAGGCGAAACCAGACGGGCCGGGCGGTCAACGATCTCCTGGGTCGCGACCCCGACGCCCCGCTGGTTCTGGTCGCGCTACCGGCGCCGGTCGCGCCGCCGGACACTGTGGCCGAGACCTGGTCGAGCGCGCCGGAGGTCCGCCAGGCGGAGGCCGAGGTCGCGGTGGCGCAGTCCACGGTGGCCCTCGTCGCCGCCGAGCGGCGACCCCATCTCGCCATGGAGCTCAATACCGGGACACAGCCCGCGTTTCGGACGTTCGGGACGGGAATCAACAACGGGCAGGGACAAGGCGTGGAGTTTCTGATTTCCCTGTCCTGGCCGCTGTTCGACCTCGGCGGCTACCGCGCCCGGCGAGAGCAAGGGCGGCTCGTTACCGAACGGGCGCGCCAGTCTGAGGTCGCCGCGCGCCGGCAGGTCCGGCTGGCCTGGTCGCTGGCACGCGCCGAGCTCGCCGCCCGGTATCGGGAAGTGCAGGCCCGCATACGCACGGCGGCACTCGCCGAGGATTCCTATCTCACGTCGGAGAGCCTGTATCGTGGCGGCGGAGCGACGACCCTCGACGTGCTCGAAGCCTACGCGACCTGGATCGCGGCCAATGAGGCGGCGGCCGAGGCGGTGTTCAACTATCGAGTCGCGGAGGCGCAGCTGGTCCGATGGGGAACTCCCTGATGCGTTGGATGTGGCCGGCGGTGCTGTTCGCTGCCTGCCGCGGGCGCGGGGCAAGCCCGGATTCGGGACCTGGGGATTCGGCCGGCGCTGGGGCCACCCCGGTGACGGTCGTGGAAATCCGCCGTGCGACACTTGGGGTAACGGTCAACGCGCCCGGTCGGACCGACGTGCTGCGGCCACTGCACGTGCGGGCGCCGTTCACGGGCGCGTTGGCTTCGATGCGCGTCGCCGATGGCGACCGGGTGGCGCCGGGCGAACGGTTGGGCACCGTCGTCGCGCGGGCCAGCATGGCGGCGCTCGCGGGTGCCCGGGCCATGCTCTACGCGGCGCGCACCGATGCCGAGCGATCCGATGCGCAGCGGGCGCTCGATCTCGCGACCCAGAACCTGGTGGAATACCCGCTCCAGGCGCCCGAAGGCGGCGTCGTGGTGTCGCACGCGGCCAACGCCGGCGATCTCGTCAATGACGGCGACGACATCCTCGTCATCGCCCCATCGGGAGCGGTGGCGTTCATTGCCCAAGCGGTGCAGAGCGACCTGCCGCAGGTCCATCCGGGCCAGCGCGCGGTGGTGGACCTGGCGGCGCGCGTCACGCCGCTGGCGGGCATCGTCCATGGTATCCTCCCCGCGGCCTCGACGGAAAACCTCAGCGCACCAGTGCGGATCGACTTCACCCGTGGATCGGACGCGATCGAAATCGGCCTCTTCGGAACGGCGCGGATCATCGTAGGGGAGCGGCACGATGTGCCGGTCGTGCCGGAGGCGGCGGTGCTGCGCGACGACGTGTACGGCACCACCCGGATCGCGGTGGCGACGGCGGACCACCATGCGCACTGGGTGACGGTCACGACCGGAGCGCGGGACGGCGGGATGGTCGAGATTGTGGCGCCGTCTCTCGCGGCCGGCACCACCGTCATCGTGACCGGACAGGTGGGAATCCCCGAAGGAGCCCCCGTGCGCGTGCAGCCGTGAGCCTGGTGCGGTCGGCGCGGCGCCGGGCGGCGGCGGTGTACGGAGTGCTGGGCTTGCTCGTGGGCGCCGGGATCTACGCCGCGGCGCGACTGCCCTCGTCGATCTTCCCATCGGTCACGTTTCCCATCGTCAAGGTGATTGCCGACGTTGGCGAGGAGCCGGCCGCGCGAATGATGCCGACGGTCACGCGCCCGCTCGAGGAGGCGATCCTGCGTGTGCCGGGCATCCGGCTGGTCCGCTCGACCACCTCGCGCGGCTCGACCGAGATCAGCGCGGAGTTCGCCTGGGGCACCGACATGCAGGTTGCCTTGCAGCGCGTCCAGGCGGAGACGCAGCGCATCCGGCCGGACCTGCCGGGCGACACGCGCATCGATGTCGAATGGATGAACACCGCGATCTTCCCGATCCAGGGGTACGCGCTCACCTCGACGACCCGGTCGCAGGCCGAGCTGCGCGAGCTCGCGGAGTTCACGCTCAAGCCCGCCCTGATCCGCATCACCGGCGTGTCGGAAGTGCAGATCCAGGGCGGGCGCCAGCGGGAGTTCCAGATCTGGCTCGATCCCGGGCAACTGGCGGCGCGGCGCCTCGCCGTGGGGGACGTCGTGGATGCCGTTCGTCGCAACCACGACGTGCTCTCCGCCGGCCTCACTGAGCAGAATCACGAGCTGTACCTCACGCTGGTGGACGGTCGGGTGCAGGGCGTCGATGCGTTGTCCCGGCTCGCGGTGTCCGTGGCGAACGGCCCGCCGGCGACGCTCGCCGACCTGGGCGAGCTGCGGGTGGCCGACGCGGTCTCCTACATCCGCACCACCGCCGATGGAGCGCCGGCGGTGCTCGTCAATCTCATCCGGCAGCCCTCGGCAAACACGGTAGCGATCGCCGACGGCGTGCGCCGCCTGTTTCTCGAACAGCCCGATCTGCTCCCCACCGACGTGCACTGGACCACGTTCTACGACCAGGCGCGGTTCGTGACCGACTCGGTGCGTGGCACGCGGGACGCGATCCTGATCGGTGTCGTGTTGGCGGGGCTCGTGCTGCTCGTGTTTCTCCGCGATTTCCGGCTGACCCTCGTCGCCGTGGGGGCCATCCCGCTCACCGTGGCGATCGTCGGCCTGGCGCTCGGGATCACGGGCCAGACGATCAACCTGATGACGCTGGCGGGGGTCGCCGCCGCGATCGGGCTCATCGCCGACGACGCCATTGTCGTCGTCGAGAACATCGAGCGGCACCGGTCGGAAGGCCGCTCCGAGGACCCGGCCGACAGCGGGCTCGTGGAGCTGCTCCCGGCGCTCGTCGGCTCGAGCCTCTCGACCACCGTCATCTTATTGCCGTTCGCGGTACTCGCCGGCGTCGTCGGAGCGTTTTTCAAGCCGTTGGCACTCACGATGGCGCTGGCGCTCGGCGTGTCGTTCCTGATTGCCGCGCTCGTGGTGCCGGTGACGATCGGGAGGCTCGGGATCGGGACGTCCAGGACGGACGCGCGCCGACCGGAACGGAAGGAGCCGTGGCGGTTCCTGGGCTGGTATGAGCGGGCCGTGGCCGCGTGTATCCGTCGCGGCGGCGTGAGCGCGGCGGCGCTGGGCGGCTGCATCGTCGTCATGCTCGTGCTCTATCGCGGGATCGGGACTGATTTCCTGCCGGCGATGGACGAAGGGGCGATCATCCTGGACTATTGGACGCCCCCGGGCACGTCGCTCACCGACACCGACGCGATGCTCGCCGAGGCCGAGAAGATCATCCGGGCGCTCCCCGACGTCGCCAGCTACTCGCGCCGCACCGGCACGCAGCTCGGCTTCTTCATCACCGAGCCGAACCGCGGGGACTACGTCATCACCCTGAAGCCGCGTGGGAAACGGCGCGACGTGGAGGCGGTGATCGACGACCTGCGCGCGCGGATCGCGACGGCGGAGCCGGCCATCAGGACCGATTTCGGCCAGCTGCTCGAGGACGTCATCGGGGACCTCACCGGCGGGGTGCCGCAGCCGATCGACATCAAGGTGTTCGGGACCGATCCGACGCTGCTCGCGACCAAGGCCCGACAGATCGCGACCATCCTGGACAGCGTGCCCGGTGTCGCAGATGCGTTTGACGGGATCGTCATCGCGGGGCCTGCGTTGCACGTCCAAGTGAACTCCCTCGCCGCGGCGCGCTACGGGCTCACCACCGACGCGATTCATGCCGCGGTCGAGCCGGCGGTCACCGGCACCATAGTGGATCAGCTGGGGATCGGCGACCGGATGTACGATCTGCGCGTCTTCACGCGGCACACCGGGGCATTGAGCGAGCTGCCGGTGCGAGCCGGATCGGCCCCCGGGGCGCTGATCCCCCTGTCCACGCTGGCCTCGGTTTCGACCGGCGCGCCGGAAGCCGAGATCAACCGGGAGAATCTGCGCACGTTCATCGGGGTGACGGCGCGATTGTCGGGCCGGGACCTGGGCAGCACCATCGCCGAGATCCGGCGGCGCATCGCGGCGCAGGTGCGGCTCGCCCCGGGCATGTCGATCCAGTACGGGGGGCAGTACGAGCAACAACAGAATTCGTTCCGCGAGCTGTTCTTGGTGCTGCTCGGCAGTCTGGTGCTCGTCTCGCTGGTGGTGCTGTTCGAGTTCGGCGACTGGCGCGCCCCGTTGGTGACATCGGCGTGCGCCGTCGCGGTCCTGGCCGGGGTGCTCCTCGCCCTGCTGCTCACCGGGATGACGCTCAATATCTCGAGTTATGTCGGCGCCATCATGATGGTGGGAATCGTGGGAGAGAACGCGATCTTCGTGATTCACGAAGGACGGCTGGAGCTGGCGCGGGGCACGCCGGCCGAGACGGCGTGGGCGCGCGCCTCGCGGCGCCGGCTGCGGCCGGTCGCGATGACCGTGCTCGCCACGGCGTTCGCGCTCCTGCCGCTGGCCATTGCCCTGGGGCACGGCTCGCAGCTGATGCAGCCATTGGCGATCGCGGTGATCGGCGGCTTCGTGCTGTCGGGGCCGGTGGTGCTCTTGGTGCTGCCGGCGTTCTATCGCCTGCTCGATCCGGCCGGGCGCCTGGGCAAGCATGCGGAATTCAGGCTATGACCCACTCCGTTCACGGCAGAGCGTACCCTCTCAAGGAGGAATCATGAGGACGAATCGGATCGCGCTTGGCTTGGCGACAGCCCTGCTCTTCGGGGGCGGGGCAGCCGTGGCGCAACAGCCCGCCGATACCGGACACAAGGCGGCGTCGACGTATACGCGTGAGGTGCCGGACAGTTTGCGGGTGCAGGCGAAGGTGAGCGAGGATTCGGCCCGGGGGCTGGCCCTGGCGAGCGCACCCGGGGGCGTGGTGCAGGCGCTCGAGCTGGAGCGCGAGCACGGCAAGTTGATCTGGTCGTTCGACATCAAAGTCGCCGGTAAGACGGGAATCACCGAGGTCAACGTCAACGCCCAAGACGGCAGCATCGTGGGGGTCGAGCACGAATCAAATTGAGCATTCCCGCAACGAGGAGGTGGTGGGAGATCGGCAACGCCTATGAGCTCCAGACCTCGTCGGAAGGCACCGAGGCGGCTATCCCGATGGCGATCGAATACGGGGTGCGTGACAACCTCGCACTGTTGATCGAGCCGGTGCCCTATACCGCCATACGCCCCAAGGTCGGCCGCCACGCGATGGGCCTGGGAGACGTCGAAGCGACGCTGACCTACCGCTTCGGCCAGGAGCATGGCTCGGTGCCGGCGCTGGCCCTGGCCGCGGAGGTGAAGATTCCGACGGCGCGGAACGCGCTGATCGGCTCCCGGGAGCCCGACTACACGGGTTACCTGATCGCCAGCAAGCGGTCCGGTCGCTTCGATACGCATGCCAACGTCGCGTACACTGTGGTGGGCGGACCGGACGCCGTCCGGTTGAACAACACAACAACGGTGCGGTGCTCTGGCGGCCGGGGATGACTATCCGGTTCCGGTAGCCGGATCGTGTTCGAGTGTGGCGGTCGGGCGGCTTCGCGCGGTTCGGCCGCCGCGAACCCTTGCGGATCGAAGGGCAGCAGATGATTTTCCGCCCCGCGCGCCGATAGCTCAATTGGCAGAGCAACTGACTCTTAAACTGTAGGACTCAACACTGTAAGTCATTGAAATCTAATAGATTTATAAGCAACAATAGTATAAGCTGTCCATTATCTGTCCATTCTATTAGCCTCCTGGTGGTAGGTAACCCGCCACGCTCACGGAGGTTAGACCAATGGTCGGCAGCATCCGCATCAGACGGAAGTTCAAGACTGGGGACGGTCGGTACATCACCGTCAGTCAACGGTCTGGAACGACGAGCAAGAAGGAAGCCCGCCACATCAACATCGTCCTGGACGCCCTGTTCTCCCGGGGACGGCTGGACATCCTCCGGAGTCTA
>JBGQFX010000080.1:0-10485 GCA_041497135.1 Gemmatimonadota bacterium
AGGCGGGTTACCAGCTCGATATTGGAGCTGATCAGGCGCCCCAGCATTTTGGTCAGATTGGCCAACGCGTTATTGACGTTGAACACCTTGGGCTGCAGCACCTGCTTGCGGCTGAACGCCAGCAGTTGCTGGGTGAGCGACGCGGCGCGCTGCGCCGCCTTCTGGATCTCCTGCACGTCTTGACGCTGCGGCACCGGCAGCCCGGGATCCTTGAGCAGCAATAGCGCGTAGCCCAGAATCGCGGTGAGCACGTTGTTGAAGTCATGCGCGATGCCGCCGGCCAGCTGGCCCACGGCCTCCATCTTCTGGGCCTGCCGCAGCTGGCTCTCGAGCTCCTTGCGGTGCGTAATCTCCGTGGCGACGCCCAGCACCTGGGGCGCGCCGTCGGCGGTACGCAGCGGCACCTTGATCACCTGAAACCAGCGCGCCTCCCCCGTGCGCGCGTCGGTGTTGGGCTCCTCCAGAATGAACCTGGGCCGACCGCTGGTCATCGCTTCGCGATCGTCCCGCAGGAAGCGCTCCACCTGTTCCCGGTGAGGATTGAAGTCGCCGTCGCCCTTGCCGATCAGGACTTCGGGGCGAGCGCCGTACAGGTCGGCCAGCGCCCGGTTCACCAGGGTGAACCGCCCATCCCAGTCCTTCACGAAGATCAGGTTCGGGTTGAGATCGATCACCTGGCGCAGGAATTCGCGCTGGCGCCGCTGCTCTCCCTCGGCCCGCTTGCGGTCGATCGCCA
This sequence comes from Gemmatimonadota bacterium, assembly GCA_041497135.1. Classification (GTDB taxonomy): domain Bacteria; phylum Gemmatimonadota; class Gemmatimonadetes; order Gemmatimonadales; family GWC2-71-9; genus DASTHG01. The sequence goes on from JBGQFX010000080.1 coordinate 737, forward strand.
TCGCGACCTGGGTGGACACGAATTGGAGGATGTGCTTTTCGTTGTCGCCGTAGCGCACGCCCGGCGTGTAGCTCTGCACCGCGAGCACCCCGATGGTCCGGTCGCCGACCTTGAGGGGCACGCCGAGCCAGTCGAGCGACGGCGTGCCGACGAGCTCGACCAGGCCGTCACGCTCCACCTCAGGGCGCTCGGGCGTGACCAGCAGCGGCTGACCCGTGCGCAGCACGTACTCGGTCAAGCCCTTGCCGGGACGCTTGGGCGCCATGGCCGCGTCGTGCTCGTCCACCCAGTAGGGGAAGCTGATGATGTCGGTGGCCGGGTCGTACAACGCGATGTAGAGATTCTTGGCCGGCATCAGCTCGCCCACGACATCGTGGATCGCCCGGAACAGATCTTCCAGGTTCTCGGTGGCGTTGGCGGCTTCGGAGATCAGGAACGCCGCGCTGCGGATCCGCTCGGCCCGGCGCTGGCCCGTGACGTCGCGGTTGACCGATACGCGACCGATGGTCCGCCCGTTCCCGTCGGTCATGGCCACGACGACGGCCTCGACGTCGCGGGACGAGCCGTCCTTGGCCATGACCACCAGCTCTCCCGACCAGCGACCCTGCGACTTGAGTCCGGCCCGGATCGCCCGCGTGATCGCTCCGCCTTCGCCCGGACGGTTCAGAATCTCGGCGCTCCGGCCCAGCACCTCGTCCCGGGAATAGCCGAACATCCGCTCGGCGGCGGGATTCCAGTCGGTGATCACGCCGTCGGAATCGGTGACGATGATCCCGTCGTAGAGGTGCTCGACGATCAACGCCTGGCGGTGCAGCTCCTGCGCGACGGCGTCGGCGGCGTCGGCGGTGGCGGCAGCCTCGGAAGCCGGTCCAGACGGGCGCTGGTGGATGTCCATGGGGGTGCCCTTACAATGGAATGCGCCGCGCCGGCGCGCCAGCCGGTCAGCGCGCGCCGACCCGCACGTCCACACCGACGCCCGCGCCCAGCCGGCTCGCCGCGTTGCCGTCGCGCAGCGCGATCTCCACCGTTCCGGCGCTGCCGACATAGGCGACCAGCTCGCCCGTGGCGACGTCGGCGAAGCTGTGCCGCAGCGGCCCAACATCGACCCCCGCGACCGTCACCGGGCCGGCGGGCCCCGTCACGTTCGAGATCAGATTGCCGAACCGGTCGACGTAGATCACCTCGCCGACCACTCGATCCGGCTCCACCCTCGGGACGGGAAGCGGAGCGCGAACCGGGTCGACGATCGGCGCGCCGAGGCTCTCCAGGGAGGCGCCGGTCGCGAGCCGGGCGGCGATCGGGGCAAAGACGTCGCGTCCGTGGAACGTCGGCGACGCCGTCGACGGGATGGGGAGCGATACGAAGCGCGCGTGCGTGGGCAGCGCCGAGAGCAATCCATTGTCGGGCGCCACGAACAGGTGTCCCGCGACCTCGCCCGCCAGTGCCCGTCGCCCCGTACCGACGGCGGGATCCACGACGACCAGATGCACTGCCCCCAGCGGAAACCGGTGCCAGACACGCGACAACACGTACTGCGCGGCCCGAATGTTCCCGGGCGGGAGGTCGTGCGTCACGTCGACGATGACGACGCCGGGGACCTCGGACAGGAACACGGCCTTCATTTCGGCCACGTAGCTGTCGGCGGTACCGAAATCGGTAAGGAGGGTGATGATGGACATGGCTATCAGCTATCAGCTTTCAGCTGTCAGCGTTAGACCACAGAGCGGCGCCATGTGCCCCTGAGCCAGAAATAGGTGTTCGCAATGCCGCGCGAGATCGCGGTGAGGGAAAGCGCGAGCCAGATCCCGAAGAGGCCGAGCGGCCCGGACCACCACGCGCCGAGCGGGATCCGCAGCGCCGTGAACACGGTGCCCACGAGCATGGGCCAGAAGGTGTACCCCGCCCCGGCGAGCGCCCCTTCGAACACGATCTCGAACGTCTGGCCGATCTGCGCGAAGGCGATGATGCGCAGGTAGAGGCTGCCGTCCTCGATCACGCCCGGGTCGGTCGTGAACAGCGCCACCAGCCGCTCGGGGATGAGGACGAACGCGAGCGCGGTCGGGACCGTGACGAGCAGGCAGTAGAGAATGGTGAGGCGCACGCCCTGGCGCGCGCGCTCCTCCTGGCCGGCGCCCAGGTTCTGCCCCACGAGCGCGGCGGCAGACAGGCCGAGTCCCGATATGGCGATGAAGCCCAACCCTTCGACCTTGTGGCCCACGCCGAGCGCCGCGAGCGCCGGGGTGCCGAACCGGGCGGTGAAACGGGTGAGCCAGATGTAGATGGCGGAGAGCAGCACCCCCGCGAGCGACAGCGGCGCCCCGACGCGCAGCAGCGCCGGGATGGCGCGCCAATCGGGGGAACCGAGCCGGATGAGGCCGCGCCGGAACGCGATCGCCACGCCGATCAGAAAGCCGCCGCCGCGCACCATGACCGACGCGAGCGCGGCGCCCTCCACGCCCAGGCGGGGGAACGGTCCCACCCCCGCGATCAACAACGGATCGAGCGCCAGCGACAGCAGCACCGACGTCGCGAGCAGGAGCATCGGCGTACGCGTGTCACCCGAGGCGCGGAAGGTCGCCTCGATCGCGAAGAAGCCGAACACGAGCGGCCCGCCCAGGAGCCAGGTGCCCAGGTATTCGTGCCCCAACCGGGCGACGTCCGGAGGTACGGTCATGAGCCGGAACATGGCGTCGATGAATGCCAGCCCCAGCACGGAAACGACGATGCCCGCGGCGAGCGCGTACAGCACGGCGGCCGCCGCGACGCGCGCGGCGCGGTCGGGGTAGCCTTCGCCGTGGCGTCGCGCGGCGACCGCGATCAGGCCGACCTCCACCATCTCGCCCAGGCTGAGCAGGATCCACGTGTAGAATCCCGCGGTCGAAACGGCGGCGAGCGCCGCCGGCCCGATCAGCCGGCCGACCCACATCGCGTCGATCAGCCCGAAGGTGAAGTGGCAGGCCATCATCGCCACGGCGGGGATGGCCAGCCGGAGGATCATCGGCCGTAACGGACCCGTGGTGAGCACGCCCGGCGTGCGGGCAGCGGCGGACAGGTCGGGGCTTTCGGGAGGCGTGCCGGAGGGCGGCATCGGCCCGGAAATCTAGGGGCCCGCCCGCCAGAGCGGCAGACGGGCACTGGCTTTCCCGGGCGAGGCTTCCTTGCAGTTGGTAGACTTCTTCTTCTCGTCACTCGACGCCGGTGAGGATCCAATGTCGCCCACGCCGTTTTTCACCTGCCTAATGCCGGCTCTGATTGCGGTGGGGTGCGCCACCATGCAACCTCACTTGCGCGAAGAGCCGGTCGCGGCCCCGCCTTTCTTCGCGTCTTACGGGCCGCGGGTCGGTCCGATAGCCGGCAAGGTCGGCCACTTGAGCGTCGTGATCGACCCGGAGAACCGGGTGCAGCAGGGAGCGCTGCAGCCGCTCCTGGCGGCAGTCAACGCGTTCCTGGACAGTGCGGGCTGGTCGACACCGCTCGACTCCGCGCCACCGCCGGATGCGGAAGGGCCCGACATCTACGTAGGCGTGAAGACAGACGGCGATTCCACCCGGGACGGTCCCCCACCGATGGTGGTCACCGGCCTCGCGCCATCGAAGCGATGGCAGCAGGGACTGGGCCTGATCGCCAATGCGCAACGCGTCGAGTTCGTTCTGGTCATCCGCATTGGCTACAGCCAGTACCCCCTGCGTAGGAAAAGCGGCATCACCCTGAACAAAGAGCTGGCGCTCGGCACCGAGCATGTCATTCCGGTCGGATGGCTGACCGACATCGAAACGCCCGCCGAGGTACTGCACCTCACAGGAGCCCTGTTGACGAGCGACGGGAAGGTGCTGCGCGCCGGGGCCGAAGGCATTCTTGGGGCGCGCCCCCACTGGCTGCTCTCGCTGCTCGACGTCACTGCCGCAGTGTCCGCCCGCGAGGTGCAGCGCCTCGTGGGCGAGGATCGCCGCGAGGATCTGCCGGGGCACCCGCTCACTTGGCAGGTGGCGCTCCGCAACCTCGTTGGGAACCTGCTGAGAAGACCGGATCTGCTCGCTCCCTGACTTGGCTACGGATCGCTCCGCAATCGGTGCAGGAACGCCCGCGGATTGTTGAGGAAGTCCCGCGTCAGGGTGACGTGATCCAGATCTTCGTAAGCCACGCTCGCGAGCGGGGCCCGATCGAAGCTGTAGCGGGCACCCGGATCGCGCCCGTAGCGCCGCTCCATGTCGCCCAGCGACGCGCGTACCGGCCCAGCGACCAGCCCCTTCGCCCACGTGAGCCGGAGCGCGGCCGCAAGGCGGCGCTGAGCCTCGAGCGTGGCGTCCCGATCGACCTCGCTGCCCCCGACCGTGGGGAGCTTTGCCGCGGCCGCAATCCCTTCGAGCAGGGTCGACTTCCCCGAGCCGTTCTCTCCCACGAAGAAGGGAAACGTCGCCTCGCCCTTCGGCGCCTGCTTTAAAGCGACGCTCAGGAGGTGCGGCACGGCGTTTAGTGCGACGTCAAGAACCGTTGGAACACGGGATTGGCAGGGTAGCGCTCGGCCAATCCCGCAACGATCGCCCGCGCCTCGGCGCGCAGCGCCCTCCGGCGTTCTTTGTCGCGCTCGGCTTCCCGCACCAGGGCGGACGCGAGCACCCACCCCCCTTCGACCCGCGCCAGGTCGCCACCCGCGGCCACCCGGTGCAGCATGCTCAGCCCCTCACGCACATTGCCGCTCCCCAGTCCGATCAGCCTGGCCACGAGGCGGGCGAACGTGCCGGCCCGAGCCAGTGCGTAGCTATACAGGCCGAGTCCCAGGTAGCAATCGACGCAGGACGAATCGACGGCGATGACGCGCCGGTAGGCGTCGCGCATCGCCTTCGCGTCCCGCGAAGCGCCCCAGGCGTGACCGAGCAGGTCGCGCTCGCGCGCGCGATAGCCGAGCGCCGTGCCGAGCCAGAAGTCCCGCTCGACCCCGGCGGGCTGCCCCCGGGCTGTTGCGATCGCCAGATCGAGCAGCGAATCGATACGCGCCGGCTCGAAGTCGTCCGAGTCCTTGGCGGCAGCCCACCAGATGTAGGCGCCGGCGTGGAAAATCAGCGGCGCCGGATCCGCGCTGTCACGGCTCCCGAGATCCTCGAAGTACTTGACGGCGGTGGCGAAGTCGCCGGCGTAGAGCGTGTCGAGGCCGGCACGCAGCTCGGCCCGATCGATGCGATGGTGGGGCGAGCCGTCGCCACCCTGAAGCAGGAAGACGGCTGCCGCGAGTGCCGTTCCAACTATCAAAGGTAGGGGAGCGCCAAAAGTTGGAACGGCACGAGCAGCCGCATCTCAGCGCACGATGGGCAGCGGCCCGGTGCGGGTCGCCTGGAGCAGCTCGGCGGTGCGCGCGGCGATGTCGATGAGGGCGCGGGCGGCCGGCGAGGTCGGCGCGGCGACGACGATCGGCTGCCCAACGTCGGCTAGCTGCGCCATACCCGCCTGCAGCGGCACAGACCCGAGCAGCGGGATGCCGAGCTCCTCGGCCAGGCGTTGGCCGCCGCCCGCGAGAAACAGCTCGGTGTGGGTGCCGCAGTGGGGGCAGACGTAGCCGCTCATGTTCTCGACCACGCCGAGCACCTTCACCCCCACGCGCTCGAACATCTTTGCGCCGCGCAAGCTATCGCCGGTCGCCATCTCCTGCGGCGTCGTCACGATCACAGCCCCGTGCAAATGGATCGTCTGGGCGAGCGAGAGCTGGGCGTCGCCGGTGCCCGGCGGCAGATCCACCAGGAAAAAGTCCAGCTCCCCCCAGGCGACGTCACGCAGGAACTGCTGGATGATTTTCATGATGATGGGCCCGCGCCAGATCGCGGGGGCCTCGCGCTCCACGATGAAGCCGAGCGACATCAGCTTCACGCCGTGGGCCAGCAGGGGCTGAATCTTGCCCCCCACGACCGGCGGCTTGTCGAGCACGCCCATCATGCGCGGGACGTTGGGTCCGTAGATGTCGCCGTCCATGAGCCCGACCCGGTGACCGGCCTGGGCGAGCGCCACCGCGAGGTTGGCCGAGACGGTGGACTTCCCCACCCCGCCCTTCCCCGACGAAATGGCCAGCGCGCGTCCCAGGTGGGGCATCTCCACCGGGGATGAGGGAGGAGGGACGGGGGAGGAGGCCGCGCCACGCGGCCCAGTGGGCTGAGGCGCTGCGCCGCCTGGGTCGACCACGTTGACCTTCACCTCACGCACGCCCCCCACGGCCTGGACCGCTTTGCGGGCGTCGCGCACCAGGGTGGCGGGATCCTCGCGGGTCAGGTGAAACGTGAACGAGACTTTGCCGTCGTCGTCGACGACCAGATCATTGATCTTGTCGGGCCGGGTGAGCGCGGCGAGCGCGGCCGCGATGCGGGCGTGGATGTCGCTGGGCACGGGCAGAAGATAATAGTAAGATGCGCTGGGAGACTTCATGAGATTGATGCGGATCGTCGCCGCTGTGGTGGGAGCGGTCGTGGTGCTGCTGTTGCTCCTCGCCATTCCCGCCGCCCGGCCGCCCGTGACCGCGGCGCCGGCGCGGGGCCACGCCTTCGCGTGGAACCGGGATGCCTACTGGCACTCGCTCGAGCAGAGCTTCGTCCAGGCGCGCGGCATGGGCTGCCAGGCGACGGAGCCCGGGGTCAGGCGCGCGCTGGTTGAAATCACATCGATCACGGATCGCCTGTCGCGGACGGCCGTCGACCCCAACTCGGCCGTGCTGGACGCCTTGGAGCGGCGCTTCTTCGAGGTCGCCCCGCTCATCGCGGCCTGCCCCCGGCAGGTCGCGGACTACGTCCGGCTCTCCGGTCGTGTCCGCGAGGCGATCAAGTGGCAGTCGCGACACTGGGACGTCGCCGGGGATGCCGCCCGCATGCGCTTGTACCGATCGCTGTACGGGTTCCGGGGCGCCGTGGAAGAAGTGATGCTGCACCACCCCGACAGCGCCGGCGCGCTGCTCGAGGGACGTCGCGAGCCGTCGGCGACGCCCGCGACGATCGTGCATGGAGTCGAGATCCGTTCGGGTGACATGCTCGTCTCGCGCGGCGGCTACCCGACGTCGGCCTTGATCGCGCGCGGCAACGACTACCCCGGCAACTTCTCCCACGTGGGGTTGGTGTACGTCGATTCCGCGACCCACGCCGCATCGGTGATCGAAGCCCACATCGAGCGCGGCGTGGCCATCGCGACGGCGGAGGAGTACCTGAGCGACAAGAAGCTGCGGATCATGGTGCTGCGGCTGCGCAGCGACCTGCCGGCGCTCGTGGCCGATCCGATGCTGCCGCACCGGGCCGCCGCGCTCATGCTGGCACGCGCGCAGGCGGGGCACATCCCCTATGACTTCGATATGGATTACCGCGACCCGTCGCGGCTGTTCTGCTCGGAAGTCGCCTCGTCGGTGTACCGCGAGCTGGGCGTGACGTTGTGGACCGGACTCTCGACGATTTCGTCGGTGGGACTGCGTCGCTGGCTGGCCGATTTCGGCGTGCGTCACTTCGAGACGCAGGAGCCGTCAGATTTGGAGTACGATCCCCAGCTCGTGGTCGTGGCGGAATGGCGGGACGCCGCGACGCTACTGAAGGATCACATCGACAATGCCGTCATCGACGCGATGCTCGAAGGCGCCGACTCGGGCGTTGCGCTCACTTACCCATGGTACCGCCTGCCCGTGGTCCGGCTGGCCAAGGCCTACAGCTGGGTCGTGGGGCGCTTCGGCGGGCGGGGTCCTGTTCCCGAAGGCATGTCCGCCACGGCGGCGCTCGAGAACCGTTCCTTTTCCGAGCGTCAGCGGCGCCTCGCCGCGCGGGTCACCGAGGCTGCGGGCCGGTTGACTCAGCGGCAGGGGTATCCGCCGCCGTACTGGGTGCTGCTGGATCTGGCCCGGGTGGAGACGGCGGAGGAGCGGCGCTAGAGTTGGAACGGCACTAGATCAGCGCCAGAAGCCGGCGGCGATGGCGAGCGGGACCAGCACGTAGAGGACGAGGTCGCGCACCAGGTAGGCGAGGACGAAGAGGGCGACGAATGCCCAGCCGCGCCGTTTGAGCAGGCCGTGCCAGCCGAGCTGCCGGCGCTCGTCGCGGAGCGTGCGGAGGTGGCCGAGGAGCTTCATGGTGTGAAAGGTTGACGCCCGCAGGGGCGACCGCAAGAGTGCGGATCGCTCGGGCACCCGGTTGCTAAGAACCCACGGGCGAGCGTCTTACGCGACAGTCTGCCGCCGTGTTTCCCGCCGAGGCAGGAGCCGGCCTCGCGAGGCTTCCGGATACTCTCTCAGCCTGCCGTGTTCACATCTTATCGGACGCCTGGCTGCAGGTTTTCCCCCGCGAGCCCTCCCCGGTGGGAGGTCCTAACCCGATGGTATGGCGGGTGTTTGTTTACGGGATCTCACCTACGATCTCAACATCTTATCGAGCGTTTCCCGCTGCCGAGGTGCATCTTATGAGACGAAATGGCGTCTTATACAGGTCAGTCTAATTCTTGTTAGGCTGAACACGAACGTCAAAGGCAAGCGTTGTGGTGGCCGGTGCCAGTGTGGCCGGCGGTGCCGCGAAGGGTCCAGGGCGGCTCCCGCCAGGGCACCAGTCTCCGAACCCACTTAGTACCTGTGGGCGCCCGGCGTAGTTGCCGCAGTGGAAGCCCTCTCGGGGCGTGAGCGGCGGTCTCCGGCGAAGCACCGGTCGGCGCCCAGCCGCTGGTCGTGCCAAGGAGAGTATTGGGCGGTGAGATCCGTCGAGGGTCAGCCTAACCAGCGCATGAAGCTGACAACCCGTGGCGGCCGCTTGAAGAGGAAGAGATCTTTCTTGTCTGCGGCCGCCACAGGCTGCAGCTTATGCGCAATACGTTAGGCGGCAGCAGGCTTCCATGCCAGGAGGGCAACGTGTCTATTCTCACTCAGCTGATTTCCGCGACTCGCACCAGCTTTCTACTAGTAACGATCCTCTCTGGCATTGCCTGCCACACCTGGCGGATCGAATCTCTCACCCCTGAGGCTGTATTGGCCACACACCACCCTGCACAAGTCCGGGTCACTCGAACCGACGGTTCCAAGATTGTTGTGAATCAACCGGTCCTGCGCGCCGATTCACTTTCAGGCGCGATCCCTCGGCATGGCAAGCAAGAGAACATTCGCATCCCACTCGCCGACGTCCAGCAAGTGGCGACTCGCCGGTTCAGCGCGGCGAAGACACTCGGGCTTGGCGTTGGGCTGGTGGCTGGCGGGTTGATGGCTGTTTATCTGAGCTCCTGTGGGACCACTGGTTCCGGTTGCAATAACTGAAGTCGCCGCCGGTGAATGTGAGCAACCGGGGACATCGGTAACAGAGTAAACCGGGAACATGGGTGACACTGTGCAGGGTTCAGGGTGTCAGTCCCGGATGACATAGTCGCGCTCGTCGAGGCGGGCGAGGAGCACGCGATTGAAGTAAATGGACCAGATCCCGTCGTCAACCTCCTCCAGACCGATGTGATGTTGTTTGAGCGCGTTGGCGATGAACAGCAGTCGGCGCTTGAAGCGGAAGGTGCCGGCGTTGGTGACGCGCTTGACCAGGAAGTGCCCCGGGTACTCGAGCGGGGGCAGATGCTCGGGATACGGGCGTGAAGAGACGTGGTAGCGATCACTGGGTGAGCGGCCGCGCAGGTATTGGTGCGGCCGTTCGTCGTTGTATTCGCGGCGAAAGCTGTTGAAGGCGCGCTGCTGGGCGGCGAGCGAGCCGCGCGGCGGCCGGATCGCCCCGGCCTTCAGCGTCTTGTGCATGCGCTCATGGGCCGCGTTGTCCTGCGGG
>JBGQFX010000081.1:0-10379 GCA_041497135.1 Gemmatimonadota bacterium
ACCACCCCGAGGTCCACGCCGAGCTCATGCTTGCCTTCGTGACCCATCGACGACATGTCATGCTGCGCCACAGCGATCGCCGGAACGAGCGTGAGCGCCGCCGCCACGGATACGCTCTGAATCAACCGGTGCATCGTGATTCCCTCCGCTGGAGTTGAGGTTACAGAGTGAAACTGAGGCCTACGCGCCCCCATATACAACGCCTAGACAGGACGGATGGATTTGTCAACGCAAAACTCCCCCGGCGGCACAGCCGCCAGGGGAGTTTCTTACAACGAATTCAGTGACAGCTACTTGTTGCCGCCGAACCGGAAGCCGGCGCGAATCGGCAGGAAGGTCGTCGAGCTGCCGCTGGTGCTGACGTTCACGAACTTCCCTTCCACGAAAACGCGTGTGCTGCCTGTGCCGACCTTGAAGGCCACACCGGCGCCCCCGCCGAAGCCGACCTTCGACTCGGAGAAGTCACCGAAGCCCGTGATGGATACTTTGACGTTGTAGTAGCCGATGCCGCCCAGGATGTAGGGCCGGATCTGATCCGCCTGTGCGCCGAACGCATAGACGATCTCAGCCATGCCACCGATGATCTTCGAGTTCCCGGGCACGCCACTCTTGTGACTCGTCTGGCTGTACTGGAAGTCACCCCGGATGCCGATCGGCGTCGACGTGAGCCAATAGGTGACGTCCGCACCGGCGAGCCAGCCCAGCTTGTCCGCGGTCTTGTAGTCGCCCATCGGCATCAGCACGCCGCCGCCGACCCCGACCCGAATGCCCTCCTGGGCCGATAGACTCCCGACGCCCGCGAGGCACGCCACCACGAAAACCGCAAGCACAATTCGCTTCATACCACCCCTCCGACGGTTGATGTGATCACACCCCGGGTGACGGCTCCGCACGCTCAGCCACCACCCGCACCACGTCTCCTACCACCTGCAGAAATCCGCCAGCCACGTTGAACCGATCGCTCGCGTCACGATGCGACACGGTGAGCATCCCCGACCCGAGTACGGTAAGGAACGGCGCGTGCCCCGGCAGTATCCCCACCAGCCCGTCGAACGCCGGCGCGACCACGCTCGTCGCCTCGCCGTCGTAGAGCGACCGCTCGGGCGCGATCAACGTCACGCGCATCACGCCGACGCCAGCTGCTTGGCTTGCTCGACCACGTCGTCGATGCTACCCACCATGTAAAACGCCTGCTCCGGCAGCTGATCGAACTCGCCGGCCACCACGCGCTCGAACGACGCGATTGTGTCCTCGAGCTTCACGTACTTCCCTTCCCGGCCGGTGAACTGGGACGCCACGAAAAACGGCTGCGACAGGAACCGCTGCACCCGGCGCGCCCGGCCGACGAGAATCTTATCGTCTTCGGACAGCTCATCCATGCCAAGGATCGCGATGATGTCCTGTAAGTCCTTGTATCGCTGCAAGATACGCTGAACTTCGACGGCCACCTTGTAGTGGCGCTCCCCCAGGTACTGGGCGTCGAGAATGCGGCTGGACGACCCCAGCGGATCGACCGCCGGATAGATGCCGAGCTCCACGATTTGGCGCGACAACACCACCGTCGCATCGAGGTGCGAGAACGCGGTCGCGGGCGCCGGATCGGTGAGATCGTCGGCCGGCACGTAAATCGCCTGCACCGAGGTGATGGACCCTTTCCGGGTCGACGTGATGCGCTCCTGCAGCTCGCCCATCTCGGTGGCCAAGGTCGGTTGGTACCCCACCGCGGAGGGCATCCGGCCCAGCAACGCGGACACTTCCGAGCCGGCCTGGGTGAACCGGAAGATGTTGTCGATGAACACCAGCACGTCCTGGCCTTCGACGTCGCGGAAGTACTCGGCGACCGTGAGGCCCGTCAGCCCGACGCGCAGCCGCGCGCCCGGCGGCTCATTCATCTGACCGTAGATGAGCGCGCAGGAGCCGATTACGCCGCTCTCTTTCATCTCGAGGAACAAGTCGTTCCCCTCACGCGTGCGCTCGCCCACGCCGCAGAACACCGAGCGGCCGCCGTGGCCCAGGGCCACGTTGTGAATCAGCTCCTGAATGATCACCGTCTTGCCCACGCCAGCGCCGCCGAACAACCCGATCTTGCCGCCCTTCACGAACGGGGCGATCAGGTCGACGACTTTGATTCCCGTTTCGAACACCTCGGTCTTCGGCTCGAGATCGACGAACAGCGGCGACTCGCGGTGGATCGGCCACCGCTCCGCGTCGGCCGGGATCGGCGGACCCTCGTCCACGGGATCGCCCAGCACGTTGAGGATGCGCCCCAGCGCCGCCTTGCCGACCGGGACCGTGATCGCCTGACCGGTATCCACCGCCTCCATGCCGCGCGTCACGCCGTCCGTGGAGCTCATCGCGACGGCGCGGACCTGATTGCGTCCGATGTGCTGCTGGACCTCCGCGACGAGCCGGACGGCCGGCCCGTCGCCCCCGGCCGGCCGCTCGACCACGAGCGCGTTGTAGATCTCGGGCAGGTGCTCCGGCTCGAACTCCACGTCCAATACCGGGCCGATGATCTGGATGACTTTGCCGACGTTCCGCTTGGTCGCACCCGCGGGCTTGGTCGCGGGATTTTTCGTCTGAGTCGCCATTGTAGTCCTTTGTTATCGGTCATCGGTAATCGGTCAATGCCTTCACCGAATACCGTATACCGTGTACCGATGACTATCCTCTCAACGCTTCTGCACCACCAACGATCTCCGCGATCTCCTGCGTAATCTGCGCCTGCCGCGCCCGGTTATAGGTCCGTTTCAACAGATCTATCATGTCGCCCGCCGAATCGGTGGCGTTCTTCATCGCCGTCCGTCGCGCCCCGTGCTCCGCCGCCGCCGTCTCGACCAGCGCCCGGTACACCTGGTTGCGCACGTACAGCGGCAACAGGCGCTCCAGAATCGCCTCGGCCGACGGCTTGAGAATAAAGAAGGCGGCTGGGCGGATGGCCGGATGGCCGGATGGTGCTTGCCGCTCGCGATCCGGCGATCCGCCTATCCGCCCATCCGTCCGGGGAGGGGTGATGGGGAGGATGCGGAGGGTGGTGGCCGGGGTGGAGACCGCGCTGTTGAACTTGGCGAACACCACCTCCACCGCGTCCAGCCGCCCGGCCTCAAATGCCGCCACCAGCGGATCGACCACCTCGGCGGCATGTGCCGCCGTCGGCTTGTCCCCGATGTCGATCCGCGTCGATGCCGCCGCGCGCTTGGCAAAACGGAAGAAATTGACGCCCTTCTTGCCGACCAGGTGCAGCTCCACCTGCGCGCCCTGCCCCTCGAGATCCTGCAGCCGCCGCCGCCCTTCCTTGATCAGGTTGGCGTTGAACGCGCCGCACAGCCCGCGGTTGGAAGTGATCACGACGACTCCGGCCCGCCGGATCGCCCCGCCTTCGGGTTGCCGCAACAGCGGAAAGCGCTCGACGTATTCCGGGGCGTATAACTCACCCAGCACTTCGGCCAGGGCCGTCGCGTACGGTCGAGCCCCAACCACGCGATCCTGCGCGCGCTTGAGCTTGGACGTGGACACCATCTCCATGGTCCGGGTAATCTGTCGCGTGCTCTGCACCGACTTGATGCGCCGGCGCAGCTCGCGGGCCTGGGCCACTCTAGCGAGTGCCTCCGCCCATCTTCTTGTACTGTTCGATGGCCTGCCGCAACTTGGCCGTCAGGTCGTCCGACAGCGCCTTCTTGGTGCGGATCTCCGTGCCTACGCCTGGGTGCTGGGCGGCCATGAAATCATGGAACCCCTGTTCCCAGGCGCGGACGGCCGCGACTTCCACGTCATCCAGAAATCCGTTGGTGACGGCGTAAATGATCATCACCTGCTGCTCGACCGACATCGGTTGGTACTGCGGCTGCTTCAACACTTCGACGATGCGCGCGCCCCGGGACAGCTGCTTCTGCGTCGCCGCGTCGAGCTCGGAGCCGAACTGCGCGAACGCCTCGAGCTCGCGATACTGCGCCAGGTCGAGCCGGAGCCGACCGGCCACCTGCTTCATCGCCTTGATCTGGGCATTGCCGCCCACCCGCGACACCGAGATCCCGGCATTCACGGCGGGTCGCACGTTCGAGTAGAACAGGTCGGTCTCGAGGAAGATCTGTCCATCCGTGATCGAGATGACGTTGGTGGGGATGTAGGCCGAGACGTCGCCCGCCTGGGTTTCAATGATCGGCAGGGCCGTGAGCGAGCCGCCGCCCATCTCATCCGACAGCTTCGCCGCCCGCTCGAGTAACCGGCTGTGCAAATAGAAGACGTCGCCCGGGTACGCCTCCCGGCCCGGTGGGCGCCGCAGCACCAGCGACAGCTGGCGGTACGCCGCCGCCTGCTTCGAGAGGTCGTCGTAAATGCAGAGGGTCGCCTGCTTTTCCTCGTACATGAAGTACTCGGCCATCGTGCAGCCGGAGTACGGCGCGATGTACTGCAATGGAGCGGGCTCCGACGCCGAGGCCACGACCACGATGCTGTAATCCATGGCCCCCTGTTGCTTGAGCCGCTCCACCACCGCCGCGACGGTCGAGTTTTTTTGCCCGATCGCGACGTACACGCAAATGACTCCCTGCCCCTTCTGGTTGATAATCGCGTCCACCGCGATGGCGGTCTTGCCGGTGCCCCGGTCGCCGATGATCAGCTCGCGCTGGCCACGGCCGATCGGAATCATCGAATCGATGGACTTGATCCCGGTCTGCAATGGCTCCTTCACCGGCTGCCGCTTGATGATGCCGGGCGCGACCACCTCCACCTTCCGGGTCGTAGTGGTCTGAATCGGACCGCGGCCGTCCACCGGCCGCCCCAACGCGTCCACCACCCGGCCGACCATCGCCCTCCCGACCGGCACCTCGAGCACCCGGCCGGTGCGGCGCACTTCATCACCCTCACGTAGCTGGAGATAGTTGCCGAGAATCACCGCCCCGATGTTGTCCTCCTCGAGGTTCAGCGCCTGGCCGGTGACCTTCTCCCCGGTCTCTGTGGCGGTGAACTCGAGCATCTCTCCCGCCATCGCCTGCGTCAGGCCGTAAATGCGGGCGATGCCGTCCTTCACCTCCAGCACCGTCCCCACCTCACGCACGTCGATCGCGGCCAAGTCGGCGGCCTGGATCTCCTTCAGGAGGATGTCCTTCAGCTCGCCGGGACGGAGGATGGTGTCGCTCGCCATGGGATCCTGAGGTCGGAGGTTAGCTTGTGAAAAATATCACATACTCCGGAGGCCGGCAACCCAACTACAGTCTGGACCGGGTCCTGCCCTTGAGAAAGGCCGCGAGGACACCTCGCGGACCCATCAGCCGCAGCTGTTCCGGCACGACGCCGGCGACGCGGCGGGCGGCACCGGCCAGGTGGCTGGGCGAAGCATACGCGAGGATCCGCGCCACGGCGCCGACACTGTAGCCCGGGTTGCCGAGCAGGTCCGCCGCGCACGCGGTGCGCACCAGATCGATGACCCGTTTCAGATTCGGCGCTCCACCCATCGCGAACTCGCGCGATAGATGCTCGCGCGTGACGCGAAGCGCCTGCGCCAACTCGCGGGTCGTGGTGGGGGCCGCGACCCGTCGCCACACCTCTTCCCACGCCTTGAGCTGCAAGGGATCGCTCAGGCGTAGCAGTCGAGGCGCATCGGCGAGCGCGCGGCGACGAGCCGCTTGGGCCGTTCGCCGGGCCACCCACTCCGCCGCAACGGCGTGATCCACCGGCTCCACCAGCACCCCGGCGAACCCGGCGCGCTGGCAATCGGAGACGAGACGGCCGTCCTCGGGGCGGAAGGCGGAAAACGCGAACATCGGTATGCGGGGGAACCGGGCCGGCATGGCGAGCCAGACTTCGGGGGTCGCCTTCACATCCACGACCAGCGCGTCCACGAGTCGCGCATGGAGCAGTCGCTCGACCGCCTGGGGCGTGTCGCAACAGCGAACGGCGCCCAGCCGCCGCGGGTAGCCGCGCACCAGCGCGCGCCGGGCCTCGCGCCGCGGATGACACACCGACACGATCGGGGTCACGTGGCTCCAGCGTCCGGCCCGTCCGTCGCGCGAGCGCCGTTCACGGAGGCGAGCGCCCGCACCATTTCGGCGGCCCGGCGCAGCACACCGCGCGCATTGTCGTACGAGATCGTCTCCAGCGCCTCGTCGAGGGTGCGCCACACGCAGGCCGTGATGCCTTCCTCCGCCTGGGGCACCGGCTCGCCGGCGCGGGACTCAAAAAGAAAGAAATGGCAGTACTTGTGGATCGTCTTGCCGCGGAAGCGGAAGTACCAGTCGATGACCCGAATCGGCCCGTGCAGCAGCGGGTCGGCGAGACCGGTCTCCTCCTCCACCTCCCGGCGTGCGGCGTCGGCGGGCGGCTCGCCCGGCTCGAGGTGCCCCTTGGGGAACCCCCAATTGCGGTACGAGTCGCGGATCAGGAGGTAGTGGAGCGCGCCATCCGAGTTGCGCCGGAACACGACCCCACCGGCGCTCGTCTCCCGCTGGGCCCGTTGCGCCCGCCGCTGCGCCATCGCCGCCGCTCCGCTAAAAGACGCTGAAGGTGAAGTAGCGGCGCGGGTTCGCCTGGATGTCCGACAGCAGCTGGCGCAGCTGGATCATCGTGAGCGTCGTCTCGCGATACAGGGCCGAGTCGGCCACGAGCAGTCCGAGCGTGCCGCTGCGATTGGCAATCCGTGACATCACCGAGTCGGCCCCGACCAGGATGCGCACGAGGCTTTCCTGGTTGCGGTGCGCCGCATCGAGCAGGTCCCGCATGTCCTGCGACGTCGCGCGGACGTCCTGGCTCGCCGCGGCCGCGTTATTGAGGATGGTGGCGAGCTGCCCCTGGTTCGTGGCCGTGTCCACCCGGCCCAGGGTCGACTCCAGGGTCGTGGCCGCCCGCGCCAGCGCGGTCGACCCTTTGCGCAGATTGTCGCCCACGACGCCGATGTTTCCGGCCTGCTCGTTGGCGGCGCGCGCCAGGCGGTCGGCGACCTCGCCGAAGTCACGAATCGAGCGGCGCAGCTCGACCACCGCCTCTGAGTCGAACGCCGTCTGGACCCGCGCGGCGACGGCGGCGATGTCGCTCGCGATCCGCCCCGCCTGAGCGGTGAGTTGGCCGATGTCGGGCAGGGTCGCACCCGGCCAGCGGCTCCCCCCGGCCGCCTGCGCCTCGCTCAAGGCTTTCCGCACGTTGGGATCGTCGGGCGGCGGATCGAGGGAAATCAGGGACGCGGCCCACTCGCCGAACAGCGACGCCGAGGCCGCGACGACCGCGGGCTTCTGCGGGATCCCGACGCCCGAATAGATCTTGAGGTCGGCCTCGACCCAGTTACCCGAGGCGAGGCGGATCGACTCGACCCGGCCCACGCGCACGCCGCGCAGCACCACCGGGTTCCCCACCCCGAGCCCCCCGACCGTGCGGAAGCGCGCGGTGTAGACGGCCTCCGTCCGGCCGAGGTGAGCGCCGGAAAGCCACAGCGCCCCGCCGACGATCGCAGTGAAGGCGGCGATGACCACCAGGCCGACGGCGAATTCGTTCTGGCGCTTCACTCGGGGCGCCCCTCGATGAACTGCCGCACCACCGGGTCGGTGGTCCCCTGGATCTCGGCGACGGTCCCGGCCTGACGAATGCGTCCCTCGTACAGCATGGCGATGCGATCCCCCACGGTGTAGGCGCTGCGCAGGTCGTGGGTGACGACGATACCCGTCACCCCCAGGTGCTCGCGCGTGCGCACCATCAGCCGATCGATCACCGCCGAGGTCACGGGGTCGAGACCCGTCGTCGGCTCGTCGTACAGGATGTAGCGCGGCTTGAGCGCGATCGCCCGGGCGATCCCGACGCGCTTGCGCATCCCGCCCGACAGCTCGGCGGGTAGCTTGGCGTCGGTGCCGGTGAGATCCACCAGCGCGAGCGCCTCCGCCACCCGCTCGGCGATCTCCTCGTCGCCCAGGCCGCGCCGCACGAGGCCCATGCCTACATTCTCGGCGACCGTCATCGAGTCGAACAACGCCGCGAACTGGAACACGTAGCCGATCTCATGTCGCAACGCCGTCAGGCCGGCCCGGTCGAGCGTGGACACCGCCCGGCCGTCAACGATGACGTCCCCGGCGTCGGGGTGCAACAATCCGACAACGTGCTTCAGGGCGACGCTCTTGCCCGAGCCGGAAAAGCCGATGATCACCATCGTCTCGCCATCCCGCACGTTCAGCGTGAATCCCTGAAGCACGACGTTATCGTCGAACGCTTTGCGCAGGTCGCGGAACTGGATCATAGCAGCACCACCGCCCAGAACGCGTCCAACACCAGGATCAACATCGCCGAATAGACCACCGCCCGGGTGGTGCTGAGGCCCACGCCTTCGGCGCCGCCCCGCGTGCCCAACCCAAGCCGGCAGCCGACCAGCGTGATGGTCAGCCCGAAGCTCGCGCTCTTGGCGAGCCCAAACCAGATGTCCTTGAACCGGTACAGCAGCTTCAGACCCTTCAAGAACTCGGCGGTGGAAAGGTCCAGCAGGGCGAGGCTCGTGAGCCAGCCGGTGAGGATGCCGGTGACGATGCCGAGCGCGACGACCAGCGGCACCATCACCGTGCCGGCGAGGACGCGCGGCACCACAAGATATGCGTGCGGGTCGTAGGCCAATGTCTCGAGAGCGTCCACCTGCTCGGTGACCTTCATGGTCCCGAGCTCGGCGGCGACGCTCGCCCCGACGCGGCCCGCGAGGGCGAGCCCGGTGAGCACCGGACCGAGCTCGAGCATCATGGTCTTCCCGACCACTGTCCCCACCACGTAGAGCGGGACCGTGCCGGTGAACGTGTAGGAGGCCTGCAGGGCGAGGACGATGCCGGTGAACGCGGCGATGAACAGCGCCACGGGCAGAGAGTCGACGCCGACGCGGCGCATCTGCACGAAGGCCGGGCCACGCCAAGTCGAGACGTCCGTGACGGCGCGCGCCACGTCCGCCAGAAAGTGGCCGAACCGCCCGATCGCCTGCACGGCGGTGACGGCCCGTCGGCCGATCCGGTCGATCACGCCGCTAACCTACAGCGCGCCGCGGTGCCAAGTAAACAGGGGCCAGTGAAACCACCACTGGCCCCTGTTGTCGTACCGACGACCGGTCAGGCGGCGAAGCTGGCGAGCGCCTTGCCGACATCCCCTTCGCGCAACCGTTTCAACGCCCGGTCACGCAGCTGACGGACGCGCTCGCGCGTGACGCCGAGCATGCCGCCGATCTCCTCGAGCGTGTGCTCGCGCCCGCCATCCAGACCGAAGTACAGCCGCAGCACCTTGGCATCACGCTGCTGCAGCGTGTTCAGCGCGGTCTCGATTTCGTCCGAGAGGAAGCGGTCCATCGCCTGATCTTCCGTGTCCGGCAGATCTTCGGAGATGAAGCGCTCCATCAGCGAGCGATCGCCGTCGGGATCGAGCGGCGCGTCCAGGCGCACATCGCCGGTATTCAGTGCAGCGAGGGACTGGACCACCTCAAGCGACAGCTTGGTGGCGTCGGCGATCTCCTCGGGCGTGGGCTCTCGCCGCAGGGTCTGGCGCAGGTATTCCGCGGTCCGCACGATGCGGGAGAGGTCCGCCGTGCGGTTCAAAGGCACCCGCACGGTGCGCCCCTGGCGCGCCAGCGCCGCGAGGATCGCCTGCCGGATCCACCAGACAGCGTAGGAGATGAACTTGACGCCCTGGTCCGGGTCGAATTTCCGGGCGGCCGTGAGCAACCCGACGTTCCCCTCTCCGATGAGGTCGGTGAGGGGCAGCCCCCGGTTTTGGTACTTCTTGGCGACCGAGATGACGAAGCGCAGGTTGCGCTTGACCAGCTCCTGCATCGCCTCCTGGTCGCCCGCGCGCACCTTCCGCGCGAGGGCGATCTCTTCCTTCTGTGTGAGCAGGGGCGTCTTGCTCACCTCGTGCAGATACTGGTCGAGAATGTCGCGCTCGTGCTCGTGGCCCAGGCCGGACATCAGCCCCCGCCGCCGACCGCGCTTGCGGCCGGGCTTCGCCTTCACGGCGGCAGGCGGCGCCGGGGTCAGCGCCCGCGCCGGGGCAGGCTTGCGCCCCGTCCGCGGCTTGGTGGCCTTGGACTTGGCGGGTGCGGCCTTGGTGCGGCGCGTCGGCTTCGACATATGTGGGCCTTGGAGGAAAATCGCACCGTTGATACCACACACGGCACAAAAAGTTCACTGTTTCGCTTGACACCGTCAGAACACCCCGATACAATGCCGTGTTCCCGCCAACTGCCTGCTCGGGCGGGGACTCGGGGCGGCCAATATAACGGGGGCGTAGCTCAGTTGGGAGAGCGCGTGAATGGCATTCACGAGGTCAGGGGTTCGATCCCCCTCGCCTCCATTGGGTGGATGGCCGGGTCGCGAAGCGATGGATGGTGGGCCGGGGCCGGGGCTGGTTAGATTGGTGCTCGCGCGGGAATAGCTCAG
>JBGQFX010000082.1:0-10031 GCA_041497135.1 Gemmatimonadota bacterium
ACCACACCGCGGATAATGCCGGTGGTGGCTTGCGCCTGGGCCCTGAGAGAGGAAGTTCCAAACACCAGCAACGGCAGGAAGAGCGACAGGGATAGCTTACGCCACGCAGCTCGCAACATGTCGACCGCCTCCGGGAAGAAGGTAGAGCTCCGAAGGGGGGCTAGGCTAGCATCCGCCGCGGGAGTCCGCAAGGCGAATTGCCGATCGAGCGACGGCGCGTAGAATTCACCCACCACCTATCCGAGAGGACGCCGCCCATGTTGAACCGTTCGCTCCCCGCCATGGCGACGCTCGTCGCCGTGACGCTGGGCGCCTGCGCCAAGCAGTCCGCCCCCGCCGCCCAGGCCGCCCCCAGCGTCGTCACCATCACGGGGAGCGACTTTGCTTTTTCAGCCCCCGACACGGTCCCGGCGGGCCTCGTCACCCTGCGCTTCCTCGACCAGGGCCAGGAACCCCACCAGGTGGTCGTCATGCGCCTCGATTCGGGCAAGACAATGGCTGACCTCCAGACGATGATGGCGCATCCGAATGCCCCCATTCCCGCCTGGCTCGCGTTCCCCATGGGGGTGAGCGTCATCGCGCCGGGGGATTCCGGCAACGCAACCGCGCTGCTCAGTCCCGGCCACTACGCAATGGTATGCTTCATCTCGAGTCCCGACGGCACACCGCACCTCATGAAAGGCATGGTCCGGCCGTTCGAGGTCGCCGCCAGCGGGATGGCCCCGGCTCCCGAGCCAACCGCCGACATCACGATCACCGAAAAGGACTATGACTTCGTCCTCTCGATTGCGATCACCGCGGGGACCCATACGATCCGGGTGGAGAACGCCGGCCCACAGGTGCACGAGATCGCGCTCAATCAACTCGCTCCCGGGAAGACGCTCGCGGACTTTCAAGCCTGGGTTCAGGGCGGCATGAAGGGCCCGCCGCCGGCCAAGCCGTTTGGCGGCGTCACCGGACCCGACGTCGGGGGCCATCAGTTCTTCACGGCCACATTCACGCCGGGGACGTACGTGCTGATTTGTTTCGTCCCGGACAAAGGCGACGGAAAACCGCACTTCATGCACGGGATGATCAAGGAGATCACGGTTAGCTAGCCTCACCGGAACGGAGAGGGGGACAGAGGGTGAGGACATGCAAAACCCCGACATCGCGCGTCTGTTCGACGAGGTCGCCGACCTCCTCGAGATCAAGGACGAGAACCCATTCCGGGTTCGCGCCTACCGCAATGCGGCGCGGGTGGTGCGCGACTACCCACGCCCGCTCACCGACGAGGTCCGGCGCGACGCCGATCTGACGGAAATCCCCGGGATCGGCCAGGACCTGGCGGAAAAAATCCAGGAAATCGTGGCCACCGGAGCGCTGACCCTGCACCGGCAGCTGGCCGCCAAGCTGCCGGCCGGCCTGCTCGACCTGCTGCGCATCCCCGGCCTGGGCCCCAAGCGCGTCAAGCTGCTCCACTCCAGGCTCAAGGTGAAATCCGCCGCCGACCTGGCCAAGGCGCTCGACCGGGGCTCGGTCAGGAAGCTGCCGGGCTTCGGCCCGAAGATGGAGCAGAACATCCGGGCCGGCCTGGGACAGGCGCTGCACGTGGAGCGCCGCCTGCTGCTGCCCGACGCCGAGACGCACGCGACGGCGCTGCTCGGCTTTCTGCGAAGCGGGGCGGGCATCACGAACCTCGAGGTGGCGGGGAGCTATCGCCGGCGGCGGGAGACCATCGGCGACCTGGACGTGCTCGTCACGACGACGGATCCCAGGGCGGTGATCGAGCGGTTCGTCGGCTATCCGGAGGTCGCGAAAATCACTTCACGCGGCGATACGCGCGTCACGGTCCAGCTGCGAGGCGGCCTCCAGGTGGACCTGCGCGTCGTGGAGCCCGCTGCCTACGGGGCCGCCCTGCTCTACTTCACCGGATCCAAGGCCCACAACGTCGAGCTGCGCCAGATCGCGCAGGACCGGCGCTTTAAACTGAACGAGTACGGGTTGTACCGCGGGACGCGGCGCATCGCGGGGAAGACCGAGGCGGACGTGTACGCCAAGCTCGGCCTGGACTGGATCCCGCCGGAGCTGCGCGAGGCACGCGGCGAGCTCGCCCTCGCACGCGAGCATCGACTCCCCACGCTGGTCACGTTGGACCAGATCCGGGGCGATCTCCAGATGCACACCACCGCCTCAGACGGCGAAGGCTCGCTCGAGGAGATGGCCGAGGCGTGCCGGGCGCGCGGCTACGGCTACTGTGCCATCACCGACCATTCCAAGCGGGTGTCGATGGCCAAGGGGCTCGACGCAAAACGGTTGCGCGCCCAGTGGAAGGCGATCGACGCCTGGAATGCGGGCTCGCACGGCTTCACGGTGTTGAAGAGCGTCGAGCTCGACATCCTGGAGAGCGGCAAGCTCGATCTTCCCGATGCCGTGCTCGCCGAGGCCGACTACGTCGTGGCGTCGATCCACTACGGCATGAACCAGGGGAAACAAACCCTCACACGCCGTTTGCTCGGAGCGATCGCCCATCCGCACGTGGACGCGATCGGTCACCCCACCGGTCGGCTGCTAGGGCGACGTGAGTCCTTTCCCCTGGACTTCGACGCCGTCGCGGCGGCCGCCGCCGACCACGGCTGCCTGCTGGAGCTGAACGGGCATCCGGAGCGGATGGACCTGCCGGACACCCTGGCCGCCGCGGCGAAGGCGCGTGGGGCGCGGTTCGTCCTGTCCACCGACAGCCACCAGCCGAACAACCTCGGCTTCATGCGCTACGCGGTGGACCTGGCCCGGCGGGCGGGACTCGAAGCGGCGGACATCGCGAACACGCGAGGGTTGGCGGAATTCCGCAACCAGCTGAAACGCGCCTGACCGCTACTGCCCCCTGTCGCGGCGCCAGTTCTGAGTGACGGTCGTGAGCAACCGGGATTGCAGCAGCGACTCGATCCTGTGTAATCCGGCGCGCACCGGGCGCAGCAGATCGGCGCCCGCGCCTTCGCGCAGTGCCAGCGCCGCCAGCTCCGCCAGCTCCGCCAGGAGGTCGTCTTCCTCGGTCCAGTGATGCAGCTGGGCCGTTTCCGCCAGATGATCGATCAACTCGCGCAACCGGGCTCGACCGCCTGCGATGTCTTCGGCCGATCCCAGTGCCTCCGTGATCTGCTGCGCCTCGAGGATGATCCGGGCCGCACGCAGCAGCATCGGCGGCCCGAACTCCTCGTCCAGGAACCGCTCCATCGTCCACGAAGCTTCGGGGCGATCAGCCATGTGGAATCAGAACAACGCGAGCTGGGCCACGGGCTCGAAGCTGGTCCGATGGTGGCAGCTCGGGCCGAACACGAGCAGGGCCTCGAGATGCTCGGGCGTTCCGTAGCCCTTGTTGTCGGCCCAGGCGTACTCGGGGTGGCGCTGCGCCAGGCGGCGCATCAACCGGTCGCGGACCGTCTTGGCGACGACTGATGCCGCGGCGATGGACTGACAGTACACGTCGCCATCCACGATCGCATCGTGCGGACAGCCAAGCTCCGGGAGGGGCAGGCCGTCCACCAGCACACCGGCGGGGACCAGGTGCAAGCGGGCCAGCGCGCGCTGCATCGCGAGAATCGTGGCCCGGCGGATGTTCAGGCGGTCGATTTCGCGCACGCTCGCGGCCCCCACGCCAATGGCGATCGCCCGGGCCCGCACAACCGTGGCCAACCGCTCCCGCTTCAGCGGTGCCAGCTGCTTCGAATCGCGCAGCCCACGAATCGCCTTGGCACCCGCTGGAAACACGACGGCCGCGGCCACCACCGGTCCTGCCAGGGGGCCGCGGCCAGCTTCGTCGATACCGGCGACGATGCTCCGCCCCGCGTTCCAGAGCGCGATCTCGCGCTCGAACGTGGGGCGGCGGTGGTTCACGCCTCGGGCTTCTCCGTCGGCTCCGCCACGGGGACGGCACCCCGTTTCTCTCGGATGCGCGCTGCCTTACCGGCGAGGCGCCGCAGGAAGTAGAGCTTAGCCCGTCGCACCCGCCCTTTGCGCACCAGCTCGATCTCCGCGATCGACGGCGCATGCAGCGGGAAAATCCGCTCCACTCCGACCCCCGCGGATATCTTGCGCACCGTGAACGTTTCGTTGATGCCGCCGCCGCGCCGGGCGATGCACACGCCCTCGAACGCCTGCAGGCGCTCCTTCTCACCCTCGCGCACGCGCACCATGACCCGGACCGTATCGCCCGGATCGAACGACGGAAGGTTGTCCTTCAGGCCTTCCCGCGACACTGCTCGCAGCCTTTCCATACCGATCCCCTGTACGCTATTCATGCGTCTATCCATCTTCGTGTGCGGCCCACAAATCCGGCCGTCGCTCGCGAGTGAGCCGTTCCGCCTCGGCCGCACGCCACGCCGCAATCGCGGCGTGATCTCCGCTCAACAATACCTCCGGCACCCCGAGCCCGCGATACTCCGGCGGCCGGGTGTAGGAGAACGGGGCCAACAGCCCTTCATAATGCGAATCCCCCGCCGCCGACTCGTGATCCCCCAGCGCCCCCGGCAGGAGCCGGACGACGGCGTCGATCACGCACAGCGCCGCCGGCTCGCCCCCCGACAGCACGAAGTCGCCGATCGACAGCTCCTCCGCGCCCAGCCCGTCGACGACCCGCTGATCGACGTCCTTGTAGTGCCCGCACAGGAGCGTCAGCTCGGGCGCCACCGCGAATCGCACCGCCTCCCGGTGGGAGAATCGCCTCCCCCGCGCGGACAGCAACACCAGCGCCGAGCCGCGCGCGGGCGCCAACGCCTCGACCGCCTCAAAGAACGGCTCGGGCTTCAGCACCATACCCGCCCCACCACCATACGGCGCGTCGTCCACGGTGTGGTGCCGGTCGTGCGTGTAGTCCCGCAGCTGCACGACCCGATATCGCACCAGATTCCGCTCCACCGCCCGTCCCAGAATGCTGCCGGAGAGCGGCGCGGCGAACCACTCGGGGAACAGGGTGACGACGTTAATCGCGAGCATCGGTCTCGAGCACCGCGATCAACTGATCCCGCCACGGCTCTACAGCGTCGCGCGAGGTGACCCCGGCAAAGCGGAGCAGCCACTCGCGGTGGTACACCCGTCGCCGGGCTACGACCAGAGGCCCCGCGAGTACCTCGCGCGCCTCGGTCACAACGTATAGGTGCGCCTTCGGCTGAAACACGGCCCCCGGGTTCCCCACCAGCGGGAACACGGACACCTCCCCGCGCTGACCGTGCGGCTTGCGCAGCCGCGCGACTACGCGGTGCGTGTGCCGAACACCCCGGCCTTCTTGAGGAGCGATCGGACCGTGTCGGTCGGTGTGGCCCCTTTGGCCAGCCACGCCGTCGCCTGGTCCTTGTCCACCTCGAGAACCGCCGGGTTCGCGCGCGGGTTGTAGTGCCCGATCGTCGCCACCGACCGCCCATCGCGGGCGGCGCGCTGGTCGGCGATCACGATGCGGAAAAACGACTGCCCCTTCCGCCCCACCCGCCGAAGCCTAATCCGAGTTGCCATGGCTGACTACATCCGTTGTAAGAGCTTGCGCATCTGCTGGAACTGTTCCAGCAGCCGATTGACTTCCTGCACCGGCCGTCCCGCGCCCCTGGCGATCCGCGACCGGCGCGATCCGCTCAGGATCTTCGGGTCCGCCCGTTCCCCGGGCGTCATCGACAAGATGATCGCCTCGATGTGCTTCATGCGCCGATCGCCCGCCGGCAACGCCTTGAGGGCTTTCGCCGATACCCCCGGCAACAGTCCCGCCAGCTGGCGCAACGGCCCCATCTGCTGCATCTGCTTCAACGCGGCCAGAAAATCCTGCAGGTCCATGCCGCGCTTGGACCGCACCTTTTTCTCGAGCCGCTCGGCCGTTTCCCGGTCGATCGTGGCGGCGGCCCGCTCCACCAGCGTCACCACATCGCCCTGGCCGAGAATCCGGCCCGCCAGGCGCGCCGGGTCGAACCGCTCCAGCGCCTCCCCCGCGGTCACTTGTTCGCCGGTACCGACGAACTTGATCGGCACTCCGGTGACCGCGCGCATCGACAGGGCGCCGCCGCCCCGGGCATCCCCGTCGAGCTTGGTGAGAATCACCCCGCTCAACCCGACGCCGTCATGAAACCCGCGCGCCAACCGCACCGCGTCCTGCCCCGTCATCGCATCGGCCACGAGCAGCACTTCGCGCGGTCCGACGGCCGCCTTGATCGCGCGCAGCTCGTCCATCAGCTCGGCATCGATCTGCAGGCGTCCCGCCGTATCGACGATGACGGTCCGGCAACGCGCCTTCTCGGCCTCGCGCACCGCGTCCCGCACCAGATCGACGATGCTCTTCCCGGGACCCGGATTCCGGTCACCGAACACCGGGATGCCCACCTGCGCACCGAGTTGGTGAAGCTGCTCCACCGCCGCCGGCCGCCGGAAGTCCGCGGCGACGAGACCCGGCGCTTTCTGCTCGAGCTTCAGCCGGCGCGCCAGCTTCGCCGCGGTCGTGGTCTTCCCCGACCCTTGCAAGCCGACGAGGAGCATCACCGTCGGTCCGACCGACGCGAACGCCAACTCCCCGGTCGAGCCACCGAGCAGCGCCACCAGCTCGTCGTGCACCAGCTTCACGACCTGCTGGCCCGGGCTGACCGACTTGAGCTGAATCGTCTGCGTGGCCCGCTCGCGCACCCGCTCCACGAAATCGCGCGTCACGTCGACGCTCACATCGGCTTCGAGCAGTGCCCGGCGGATCTCGCGCAGGGCGTCCGCGACGTCCTGCTCCGAGAGCACGCCCCGACCCACGAGCCGCTGTATTACGCCCGCGAGCCGCTCGGTGAGGGCCGTAAACATAAGCACGGCAAGTTAGTTAGGCGATTGTTGGATTCCAAGTGGGGGTACGTCGTGGGTGGTGCGTGGTATTTTGAAGGCGATCGGCTGGGGATGCGGCTACGATGGCGGGCTTTCGTAGCCGGAAACCTAGTGGTAACCGTTGAAAACCACGCACCACGCACGGTTATCTGACGACCTTCACCTCGGGGAGGATCCGCCAGCCGATCCAGCCGGTGGGTGCGTCCGCGAGTCGAACACCCGGGTGTCCGTCGATCGTGAGCGGGATGACGCTGGAGCGGCGGTCCGTGACCCCGGCCCGACGCGTCGCCCATGCGGAGCCGAGCGCGCGGGCAAACCGGTCCCGGGCGGGGGCATCGTCCCACACACTGTACCAGACGAGCGCGTCGGCGTTGGCACCGTACACGCGATAGCGGTCGCCGCCCCACCCCTGAGCGAATGCCGGTCCCGAGGTTTCGGACGAGTCGTGCAGCAGCTGAGTGATCAGCAGGCCGATCTCGAATTCCCCCAGGTTGTCGTCGAAGCGCACCGTGTCGGGGCCGGACCCCGTGAATTGCAGCTCGAGCGGTTGATCTCCTGCGAGGTAGCGGTCGGGGTGGAGGATCTGCTCGGTCGAGAGCGGCATCGCGGCCCCGTAGGGCTCCCGACCCGGATGCGTGCGCACGAACCACCCGATGAAATCCGCGCCCGCGAGGTAGGGAAAGATCAACGTCTCCCGGAGCCACAGGGGCGCGCGCGCGAACTGCGGCATCTGCTCCTGTTGCAGCGCCATCGCCTCGCGCTGGCGCCAGAACCAGTGCGGCGGCAGCGTCTCGGGCTGCTGCTCGGGCATCAGAATCGGAATCTGATAGAACGTCGCCTGGCCTTCGAGCACGGCCTGTGCCGCGCTGCGCCGGTCGTTGTGACGGCGTTGATTGATGATGGAATCGAGCGACAGATACTGGTCCTGCAAGGCGTGCAGCAGCTCGTGCGACGCGACGAGCCGGATCCGGAAGGGGTCGTCCAGGTCGGTCGGGATGAACAGCGCGCCGGAATCCGGCTCGTAGTATCCGGCCACCTGCTCGGTGAGGAGGTCCACCATGACGGCGCGCAGGTTCATCGAATCGGGGATCAACCCGAACAGCTTGTAGGCCGCTTCGGCGCCGGCCAGGTCGGCGGGGGGCACGTCTTCATCGAACTTGTGGATGATGTAGTCCCGCACCTGCGTCCGGCTGCGCTGCAACACCGCCACGTCACGCTTGAAGCGGAGGCCCGTCACCGATTCGGCCTGGGCGCGCAGCCGCCGCACCAGATCCCGTACCGACGCTTCCCGCTGCACGACCCTTGCCCGCTCGCGACACGCGCCGCCGGTCACCAGCAGGCCGGCGATCAGCCCGACTCTCACCCAGCCCATTCAATGCCCTTGCCGACCGCAGCGCTGACGACGCGCGCGACCTCCTGGCCGCCCACCGTGACGCCTTGGGCCTCGAGCTCGGCGCGGAGCAGCCGGTCCAGCTCGTCACGGCGCTCCTGCAGCGACAGGCTGGGTCGATCCGGGACCGGCGGCGGCGCGTCGGCCGGCGCCGTCCGCTGCTCCCCGCCCAGGAGCAGCTCGATCTCTTTCCCAATGCGATCGAACACCGCCGCCAGATCGGGCAGCGGCTCATCGGCCTGCGGGTTACGCGTCAGCCCTCGGCGCAGCATCGCGTCGACCTTGCGACGTTCGCGGATCAGGCGATCGAGCTCCGGGCTGACCCGCGCCGTGGCCTGGGCGTGCGCACACGCCTCGTCGAGGACATCGATCGCCTTGTCCGGGCGCGCGCGGTCGGTCACGAATCGATCGGTGAGCACGATTGCCGCCTTGAGCGCGTCGTCCGTGATCGCCACCGCGTGATGGCGCTCGAGTCGCGGCCGGCGGGCGACGAGCACCTCCCAGGTCTGGATCGCATCCAGCTCAAGAATGGTGAGCGGCTGGAAGCGTCGCTCCAGGGCCGGATCGTGCCGGATCCACCGATCGTATTCCTCGCCGGTGGTCGCTCCGATCACGCGGATGTCGCCGCGCACCAGGGCAGGCTTCAGCATGTTCGCCGCGTCCATCGCCGCGCCCATCGCCGTGCCCTGCCCGATGAGGTTGTGCAGCTCGTCCACGAACAGAATGAGATCGGGATCGGCGGCGAGGGCTTCGATCAGCCGGCGCATCCGCTCTTCGTACTGGCCGCGGAACGAGGTGCCGGCGAGCAGCGCGACGTGATCGAGCGCGACGAGTCGTGCGTCCTTCAGCGCCGGCGGGACTTCGCCGGCCGCGATACGCTGCGCCAGCCCTTCGACGATCGCCGTCTTGCCCACGCCGGCCTTCCCGATCAGGGCGGGATTGTTCTTGCCGGCGCGGAGCAGAATGTCTACGACCCGGGCGATCTCGGCCTCGCGGCAGCGGACCGGCTCGAGGTCGCCGCGGCGCGCCTGGGCCGTGAGATCCACCCCCACGCGCTCCAGCACGTCTCCGGTCTCGAACAGGCCGGCGAGCGGATCGCTCACCGGCTCAGCTGCCGCTCAAGAAATGTCGATACCATTCGATGATGACGTCTCCCCAGGCGAACGCGACTGCCGCACCGACGGCCAGGAATACCCCGAACGGCACCAGTCGCTTCTTGCGCAGGGACAGCGGTACGAAGATCAGCGTGCCCAGGAGCGCCCCGGCAAAAATTGTGAGCAGCACCCCCTTCCACCCGACGAAGCTGCCCACCATCGCCATCATCTTGACGTCGCCACCGCCCATGGCTTCCTCGCTGAACATCCAGCGGCCGGCCACGCCCACCGCGTACAGCAGTCCGAACCCGGCCGCCGCTCCGATCACCGCCTGGAGAAATCCCTGCCAGCCGCCCACGAGCGACAGGGCGAGGCCGATCCCGAGCCCGCCCCAGGTGAACTCGTCGGGGATGATGTAGTGACGCGCGTCGGTGATGCCGATGCCGAGCAGGGTCGTTCCCAGCAGCGCCCCGGCGAGCGCGTGGACCCCGAGCCCCCAGGCCAGGTACGCGGCCAGCCAGAGCGCGCCCACCAGCGCTTCGATCAGGGGATACTGGAGCGAAATCCCCGCACCGCAGTGACGGCACTTCCCGCGCAGGACGAGCCACGAGACGACCGGAATGTTGTCGTACCAGGCGATGCGCTTCTTGCAATGCGGACAGGTGGAGGGAGGCGAGATCAGGGACTGCTCATGCGGCAGTCGCAGGATGCACACGTTGAGAAAACTGCCGACG
>JBGQFX010000083.1:0-10007 GCA_041497135.1 Gemmatimonadota bacterium
CCCGCACGATCCGGGAGAAGGGCGTCTCGGTCGTCGTGTTCCCCGAGGGCACGCGCAGCCGCACCGGGGAGCTGGGGCCGTTCAAGAACGCCCCGTTCGGGCTCGCGATCGCCGCCCAGGTACCGCTCGTTCCGGTCTACGTCCACGCCACATTCCGGATCCTTCCCAAAGGGGCGTGGCGGTTGCGCCCGATGCCGATCCGGCTGCTCGTGGGCGATCCGATCCCGACGGCCGGCCTCACGCTGCACGATCGGGAGTCCCTGCGGGATCGCGTCCGCGCCGCGATTGTCGCGTTGCGCGCGCGCGTTGACGACGCCCCCGGCGCCCCTTAAGGTTCGCGCCACTATGAGCACGATCATTTCGGTGCATGCCCGGGAAATCCTCGACAGTCGTGGCAATCCCACGGTCGAGGCCGACGTGACCCTTGCCTCGGGCGCCAGCGGGCGCGCGGCCGTACCCTCCGGCGCGTCCACCGGCGAGCACGAGGCCGTCGAGCTGCGCGACGGCGTGCAGCGGCGCTTCGGCGGCAAGGGCGTCCTCGAAGCGGTGAAGAACGTCAACGAGGTCATCGGGCCCCGTCTCGAGGGGCTCGCCGCGGAAGACCAGATAGCGGTGGACTACGCGATGCTCGAGCTGGACGGGACGCCCAACAAGAGCCACCTCGGCGCGAACGCGATCCTCCCCGTCTCACTCGCCGTGGCACGCGCCGCCGCCGAGGACGCCGGGCTGCCGCTGTACCGCTATCTGGGCGGGCCGCTCGCGCACGTGCTGCCGGTGCCGATGATGAACATCCTGAACGGGGGCGCGCACGCGTCCAACACGGTCGACTGCCAGGAATTCATGGTGGTGCCGATCGGCGCCGAATCGTTTGCCGAAGGACTGCGGATCGGCGTGGAGGTGTTTCACGCCCTGAAGCAGGTGCTCGGCAAGCGAAAGCTCTCGACAGCTGTGGGGGACGAAGGCGGCTTCGCGCCCGATCTGCCCAACGACGAAGCGGCGCTCGACGCGATCATGTCCGCGATCGAGGAGGCGGGATACGAGGCGGGGAAGGACGTGGCCATTGCGCTCGACCCGGCGGCGTCCGAGTTCTACAAGGACGGCGCGTACGTATTCAAGAAGAGCGGCGCGGGGACGAAGTCGGCCGACGACATGATCGCGCTGTACAAGTCGTGGATCGACCGCTATCCGATCGTGTCGATCGAGGACGGCCTGGCCGAGGACGACTGGACCGGTTGGGCTCGGCTCACCGAGGCGCTGGCGTCACGGGTGCAGCTCGTGGGCGACGACCTGTTCTGCACCAACGTGGACCGTCTGGCGCGCGGCATCG
Organism: Gemmatimonadota bacterium; assembly: GCA_041497135.1. Classification (GTDB taxonomy): domain Bacteria; phylum Gemmatimonadota; class Gemmatimonadetes; order Gemmatimonadales; family GWC2-71-9; genus DASTHG01. Next base: position 1,328 of record JBGQFX010000083.1, read on the forward strand.
AGGAAGGCGTGGCGAACGCGATTCTCATCAAGGTGAACCAGATCGGCACGCTCACCGAGACGCTGCAGTGCATCGAGCTGGCGCGGTCCAACGGCTTCGGCGCGGTGATCTCGCACCGCTCGGGTGAGACGGAGGACACGTTCATCGCGGATCTCGCCGTGGCGAGCGGGGTGGGGCAGATCAAGACCGGCAGCGCCAGCCGCACCGACCGCGTCGCCAAGTACAACCAGCTGCTGCGCATCGCCGAAGCGCTGGGCGACGTGGGGCACTACCCCGGCCGCGATCTCTACGGCTTGTGACCCGCACGCGTCTGGCCAGCCTGGGCGGCGGGATCGTGCTGGTCCTGGTGGCGGTCTTCGCCGGCGAATACAGCACCATCGATTGGCTCAAGCTGCGCCGCCAGCTGGCCGTGGAGCGCGACACGGTACAGGCGCTCCGGCATGCGGCCGATTCCCTGCGGCGCGTGGCCAACGCACTGGAAAACGATCCGGCCACCCAGGAGCGGGCGGCGCGGGAGCTGTTCGGGATGATTCGGGACGGGGAGATCCTGTACCGGATCGTTCCCAATCAGTGAGCCGAGGCTACTAGCGCCGCTCGATGCCGATCGAGAGGGACAGGCGGTCGAGAATCTCCGCGCGCACCGTGCTGGTGGGCCCACCTACCATCCGCACCCGCTCGATACCGTAGGCCAATCGGATCCGCACCGGGTAGCGCTCCGGAATGATGGGCACGTCGCGGATCCGCAGGCTGATGCCGCCTTCCCCGCCCATGCCCGTCTGGAACGGCTGAGGGACGTTCACGTTGGCGGAGAACACGCGCCACAGCTCGAGGTACGACTGGATCTCCGGGAGCACCTCCCCCTGAAGCCGGGCGCGTCCCTCCATCAGGAACCAGCGTTGGGTGCCCGCGTTGCTGACGTAGGTCCAGGCGTGCGGCCCGAAGCGGAGCGACACCCAGCCAAGCGGTCGCGCGCCGAGCTGGGCGTACCCCTCGACCACGTCCCGGCTCGCCGCCTGACCGGCGGACGGGGTCAGTACGCCCTGCCAGTATCCCAGATCGAGGGTGATCCAGTTCGCGAAGACGAGCTGCCCCTGGCCGCCGAACGCGGCGCCGGACAGCTTCTGAACGGTGGGGCCGGAGACGCTGTGCACGCGCATGCCGACGCCGGTCAGCCCGGCCTCCCATTGCCACTGGCGCTGCGCGGCAAGCGCCGGCGGCGCCGCGAGCAGGGCCGCCACGAGCACGGGCACCGCGCGCCTCACTGCGTCCCCCCGATAATTTCGGGTGGCCCGACGTGGATGTCGAGCCGCTTCTGGAGCACCCGGATGGTATTCTCCTGCGTCGTCATCTGCACCTGCGCCTGCCACCCGTCGCGCAGGGCCTGATTGGCGCTGATGTTGTCCGGGAGCCGGCGACCGGGCCGGTGCTTGATGAAGGCGATCAGCCCGGCGAGGCTCAACCCTCCCGCCACGACGTAGCGGCTGCCCGACGGGGACGTGCCGCCCGCCACGAGGCCCGGCAGCACCGCGACGGCGACCCCCACGCCCGCTCCGCGCACCAAGGCGCGAAATCCCGCGCTGGTCTCGCGCTCGGGGAGAAACAGCGAGTCGGGCAGCTGGGGCGGCGTGGGCAAGGTGTCTTGCGGACCGAGCACCAGATCCAGCGGCAGCCGCAGGACGCGTGCCTGCCGTCCGGCGTTGGTCAGCGAGGTCACGGTGAAGACCAGCCGCCCGGAGTCGTTGGCGAGGAAGATCGTGTCTTCGCCGGTCCAGAAGACCTGGAGCGTGTCGCTGATCGGGCCGGCGTACAGCGTGCGGATGGTGAAGCCGTCCTCGCGCTCGAGCGTGACGATGATCTGGTGGAACGAGCTGGCGTGCAGCAGCGCGCGGAACCGGTCGGCGCCGAGCCGGATCGAGGTATCGCGCGGCAGCTCCGCCGCGATCACCTTGGTCGCCTCGCGCGCGAAGTCGTAGATGGTCGTGACTTCGGGTGGGAACACGAGCGGATCGGGTCGGGCCTGCGGGTTCTGGACCACCAGGCGCCGGAACGCGGCGAACGCCGAGTCACGGCGACCGCGAAACAGCTCGGCGGCGCCGAGGTAGGTCAGCGCCCGGGTGCGCCCGCTCGAGGTCATGGTGTCGCCCGACACGCCGGCCAGGGCGCGGCGCAGGTAGAACGCCGCCGAATCGTACTCCAGCCGCTGGTAGTGGCGCAGCCCACTGGCAAGCACCCCCATGGCGCCGGTGGAGTCCTGCGCGCGGACGGGGGCGGAAGCGAGCCCCGCCCACACGACGGTCAGAGCGGCGATGACTCCAGGTCTCACTGCGGCTTCTCCTGCAGCACGATGTCGGTCAGGCGCAACGTCTCCCCGGCTTCGATCGCGATCTCCGTTTCGTAGGGCAGGTAGCCGTCGCGGGTGATGCGAATGCGGTGCATGCCGGGCGGGACCTGGAGATCGGCGCGCGGCGTGTTGCCCATCGGACGATCGTCGATGAACAAGAGTCCCCACGGCGTCGCGTTGATGAAGAGATGCGCCGGGTCGTTCGCGGACACCGTCGGTGTCACCGGGGGGCGCGGCCTGGCGCTATCCGCCTGGGCCACGGTGGTCGGCGTCGTGTTCGGCCGGGTCGCGGTGGTCGGGCGCGTGGGCGTGGTGCCGCTCCGGGGCCGCGACGGCGTGCGCGTGCCGGTGGGGTTCACGTTGGAGCCGGTGAATCCGGCCGGTGGACGTCCGCCGACCCAGTCGGGTCCGCGCTCTTCGTGGCCGCGCGCGACGCGCCACCACACGACGGCGAGCAGCAGGATGGCCGCCGCGGCGGCCGCTCCGCTGCCCATGCGCGTCGTTCTGGACAGCGACTGCCAGCGACTCACGAACTGCCGGACTTTGCCGGAGGCTCGCGCGACGTCCGCTCCCGGTTTGGGCCGCTCGCCGTCGGCAAACAGCGGAGTGCGGCGCTCGGTTTCGGACTCCGACGCCGGGGCGGGGCTCCCGGCCTCGCGCGCGGCGGGCCACAGCAGCACCGGCTCGCGCTGAGCCTCGGCGGTGTCGTCGGCCTCATCGTCTTCGTCGTCCTCGTCCTGGTCGTGCACCAGCTTTGCCGGTCCGGCCTTCACCTTCGGCTCTACTTCGTCCTCGTCCTCGTCATCGTCGTCGGTCTCGGGCCCGCGTCCGACCCCACCGCGTTCGACGAACAGCAGTGGGGGACTATGCGCGGGCACTTCGGTCTTCGGGGCTTCCGCTGCCGCCGCCGCGACGACGGGCTCCGGCTCGACTTTCGGTGGCTCGGGCGCGGGCGCGGGCGCCGGCTTCGGCGGGGCAGCCTGGACCGGCGTGGGCGGCATGATATCCGCCACCAGCACGGGACCGGTGGTGATCGGGACGATCGACGCCGGCTCGGCCACGGGGACGCCGGCCAGAGCGGTGACGAAATCCAGGACGCCCGCGAACCGGTCCGCCGGCCGGCGGCGCATGGCGCGCGCCAGCGTGGTGGCGACGTGGGGCGGCAGATCCGGCCGGGTCTCGCCCAGGCTCGGGGCCGGCCCTTCGAGATGATGCCGCGCGATCGCGTCCATGGTCTCGCCCACGAACGGTGGACGGCGGGCGAGGCAGGAGAAGGCGAGCACCGCGAGCGAGTATTGATCCGCGGCCGGGCCGGCTTCCCCGGCGGAGCCGAACTGCTCCGGGGCCACGTGCCCAAAATTCTCTTCGATCGACAGCTCGGGTTGCCTGCGGGGCAGGGCGCCGAAGGCCGCGCTCACGCCGAAGTCGGCGACGCGGACCCAGCTTTCCGGATCGACCAGCACGTTCGAGGGCTTCACGTTGCCGTGCGTGATACCGCGGCGGTGTCCGTATTCGAGCGCGCTCGCGATCTGCTCCACCAGGCGCAGGCACGTCTTCAGGTCCAGGCGGTCGGCGGTGCGCAGCAGGTCGCCGAGCGAGCGGCCCTGCACGTACTCCATGGCGTACCAGACGGCCGCGTCGGTGGCGCCGAAGCTCGACAGCGCCACGATGTGGGGGTGGTCGAGCGCGGCGGCGCGCTGCGCGTCTTTCTTGAAGCGGTCGATCGTGCCCGGCGCGGCGTCGGTGAGCGGCAGCACCTTGAGCGAGCACAGCCGGCCGGTCACCTGATCGCGGGCAAGGTAGATGCGCGAGGCGGCCCCGCGGCGCAGCACGCCTTCGACCTGGAACTGCCGCTCCAGCGAGGGCAGCACCGGATCGTCGAGCGGGCTCCAGTCGTTCGACTCGACCAGCACGCCACCGGTGCGCGAGAAGCCGCACACCAGGCACTCCTGGGTGGCTTCGGAGATCTCGCCGACCGAGCAGCGGGGGCAGATCATCGCGAGGGGCTCAGGGGTGACGTGGCACGCACGGACGCAGTGATGACCCCGATCATGGCGTTATGAAGAAGACGACGCTGGTAGCCGCTGTGAGGCCACCTGACGTCGCATCTAAACTATACCCACTTGAGTCGTCGGCCGTGTCGATCTGAACGCTGCCGAAGGTGGCCACGCCGTTGCTGGCCGCCACGGAGTTGCCGGTGATACCGGCGCTTTCGCCGTTCGTTCCGGCCGTGAAGTCGAGGGTGACAGTGCCGCTAAAGCCCGTGGCTGTGTTGCCGAACTGATCCCTGGCTGTGACTTCGACCGCCGGGCTCATGTCGGTATTGATCGGCGTGCTGCTGGGAGGCTCGGTCGTAAACACGAGCTCCGAGGCTCCCGCTGGGTCGACCGTGACGGCCGGTGTCTGTGAGATCGCCACGACCGGATTCGCACCCACTTGAGCGGTCGCCGAGATGGTCTTGCCCTCAGCTTTGGTCGAGCTGAAGGTCGACGTCACGACGCCGCCCGAGCTGGTGGTTCCGTGAGCGGTGAAACTGTTCGCCGAGCCGGTCGAGGTGAGCGAAACCGTTGCCCCCTGAATCGGGTTGCTGAACTGGTCTCGCACCGTGGCGGTCACCAGCGAGCCTCGCCCGCTTCCGGTTGTGCACGCGCTGGCGCATGCGGTGATGGGGCTTTGCGCCGCCGTGAGGGACGAAGCACTGCTGGAGACACCAGCGGCGTTCACCGTCACTGAAGGCTGCTGGGTGATCGAGACGCTGCTAATCGTCGCCGATACGGTTTTTCCCTGCGCCAGAGTGGAATTGAGCGTCCACTGGGCAACCCCGCTGCCATTGGCCGATTGCGTCAGGCCGGCTGGGCTGGTCGTGTTGTTCGAGCCGGACACCGCGAGGGTCACACTGGCACTCGGGATGTTGTTCCCGAACTGGTCCTTCGCCGTCACGGTGATGAGCGATGCTGTGCTCGCGCCAGTGGAGCACCCTGAGCTGCACGCGGTGATGCTAGTGAGACTCGCACTGACCGTGGATGCCGAGGCCGAGGCTGCGGCCGGGTTCACCGTCACACCGGCCGTCTGAGTAATCCCGACACTGTTGGCCGTGGCGGAGATGGTCTTGGATTCCACCAACGTGGAATTGAGGGTCCAGGTGGCGACACCGCTGCCGTTCGCCGTTTGGGTCAAGCCCGCCGGGGACAGCGTGTTGCTGGATCCTGTTACGACGAGTGTCACACTGGCGCTCGGCACGCCATTACCAAGTGCGTCCTTCGCCGTGACGGTGATGAGGGTCGCCGTACCTCCGCCCGTCGTGCACGAAGCGCTGCAGGCCGTGATCGATGACGGCACCGCGGCAACGGTGGACTGGGACGCCGACACGACGCCGCTCGACGTGATGTTGAATGCCGAGCTCGTATCGGATACGAGGCTAGCCGACGATGTCAACAACGTGTAGCCAACGCCGGTCTTGTCGATGCTCAAATCGTTGAAAGTGGCCACTCCGCCGACCAGGTGGCCGTTGCCCGTCGTCGCCGTCGTCGTACCAGAGAGAATGCCACCCGGACCTGCATTGTTCAGGATCGACATGGCGACCGGGTTCGACGCCGTCGTCACCCGGTTGTTGAACGTATCGCGTACTTCGACGGTCACACCCGTGCCCGATCGGATCGTCGCACCGGCAACGGTGCTGGTCGGCTGCAGAATGAAGAGGAGCACCTTGGCTGCGGCCGGATTCACGATCACGGTGGTCGTGGCATTGATCAGGGTGCCGTTGATCGTGGCCGAGATCGTCTTCGATTCGGCGGAGGTTGAGGAAATCGTGCCGGTGGCGACGCCGTTGATATCCGTCGTCCCGACGGGTTGGGTGATCGTGTTGTTACTCCCGGTCGCCGAGATGACCACTGTGAGGCCCTGGATCGGGTTGCTCAGAGCGTCTTTCGCCGTCACGGTGATGGTCGAGGTGACGGTTCCCGAAGTCGGCGAGCTCGCCGTGATGCTCGTGGGGTTGCGCGCGATGGTGGAGGTAACGGGCGACACGCCTCCCGCCACAATATTGAATGGGGTCGAGGTCGCCCCGGCCACTGGACCGCTCGGGAGAGCCGGGGTCGAGGCGGTAAGCGTGTAGCTCGTCGGGCCGGCGTTGTTGATGCTCAGGTTCCCGAACGTGGCCACACCGGCAGCCGCAGGCTGGGTGAGTGTGCCGGTCAGCGTGCCGGGCGGGCTGCCGCCGTTGGTGCCGATCGCCACCGTCACGTTGCCCGTGAACCCCGTCGCGACGTTCCCCTGGACATCCCGGGCCGTGACCTTCACCGCGGGAGTGATGGTCTGGCCGGCCACCGTCTGGGTCGGCTGCTGCGTGAGGAAATCCAGCGTCTTCGCCGGCCCAGGAATGATGTCGAACGGCGTGCTCTCATCCGGGATGAGCGCGGGGCCCGACGAAGTGGTCTGCAGCGTGTAGCCCGTGCCCAGCGCGTTGAGCGTAAGGTTCGGGAACGTCGCGATTCCCGTGGGCGCGGCGATCGCTGTACCACCGGTCAACGTTCCGCCACCGGGGTTGGTGCCCGGGTTACCCACGATGACCCGCACCGTGCCGCCGAACGGCACGGTGTTGTCCACGCTGTCCTGGACCGTCACCACGACTCCGCCGATGGTGCTGTCGATTCTCGCTAGTACGGCCGTCGTCGTCGGCTGAGTGGTGAATGTCAAATGATGTGGCGGCGCAGTGACCACATTGAACGCGGCACTAACCACGTTCAACACCGGCGACGTCGTCGACGCCTGAAGCGTGTAGCCGTTCGCGGCCTTGGCGATGTGCAAATTCGAGAACGTCGCAATACCCGACGAGGCCAACACGTTCGTCGTGCCGGTCAGGACACCCAGCCCGCCTGGGTTGTTGAAGAGGGCCATCGACACGTTGCCGTTGAAGCCGGTAGCGGTGTTGCCGAGCGCATCACGCGCGGTGACCACGACCGCCGGTGCGATCGCCACACCCGCCGTCGTGTTCGTGGGTTGCGGCGTGTAGACCAGAGTCGCTGGCAGGCCCGAGTTGACCGTGACCGTGGCGGTCTGGGTGATACCGATACCGCCCGCCACCGCCGAGACGACCTTCTGATCGATAGTGGAGGTCGAGGACAGCGTCCCGGTTGCGACCCCGCTCGCATCGGTCGTACCGATGGGTTGGGTCACGGTGTTACCGGTGCCCGTGGCCGAAAGGACAACCGTGGCTCCCTGAACCGGCTGGCCGGCGCCGTCCCTGGCCGTCACGGTGATGAGCGAGGCGGTCCCACCGCCCGTGGTGCACCCCGACGCGCACGCGGTGATCGGCGTGGTCGCCACGACTCTCGAGAGCGTCGGGGATATGGGCGAGTTGATGATGTTGAACGCCGCGCTCGTTGCATTGGTCAGCACCCCCGAAGTCGCAACGAGCGTGTAGCCATTCCCGAGCTTGTCGATGCTGAGGCTCGAGAACGCGGACACGCCGGCCGTCGCCGGAACGGACAATGTGCCGGAGAGGATGCCGTTGCCCGGCGGGTTCGTGCCGATCGCCATCGTCACGTTGCTCGTAAAGCTCGTGGCCCGGTTGTCGTTGACGTCGCGCGCCTCGACCTGAACCGGGGGCGTGATCGGCGAGGCGGCCGCGGCGGTCACCGGCTGCACCAGGAAGAAGAGTTTCGTCGCCGGTCCGGGCGTGATGGTGAACGCCGTGCTCGTGTCCGGTGTCAGGCTCGGCTGGCTCGGCGAGCTGGCCTGGAGCGTGTAGCCGCTCCCGGTCCTGTTGATGCTCACCCCGTTGAACGTCGCCACGCCGCTCACCGCCGTGACCGGGCCCCCGCCAGTCAGTGTGCCTGGTGGATTCCCGGCGTTGAACGCGATGGACAGCGCAACGGTGCCGCCGAAGGTCGTCGGGTTCAAGAACTGATCTTCGGCCGTGACCACGATGGCCGGAGTCATGGTGGCGCCGGCCTGCGTGCTCGCTGGCGGATTGGTCGTGAAGACGAGCTGCGAGGTCGCGGCCGCCGCAATGGCGAAGGAGTTGCTCGTCTGCGTCAGCGAGGGTGAGGACGTGGTCGCCCGCAGGATGTATCCGCTTCCCGCCTTGTTGATGTGGAGATCGTTGAACGTCGCCACGCCGGCCACGGCGGCGACGGTGGTCGTCCCCAGGAGCGTGGCTCCACCAGCGGATTCCAAGGTCATCACCACATTGCCGATGAAGCCCGTGCTCGTCTGATTGTTGATGTCCCGTGCCGTCACCTGGATCGGCGTCATCGTCACGCCCGCCACGGTCGAGGCTGGGGGCTGGACCGTGAACACCAGCTGCACCGGGGGCTGCTGCACCCGGAAATCGGCGTC
>JBGQFX010000084.1:0-9655 GCA_041497135.1 Gemmatimonadota bacterium
ACGACGGCGCGCAACCGGTTCAGCCTTCTTTGCCGCCCTTGGACTTCTCGGGCTTCTCCGCCTTGTCCGCTTTGGGCTTCGCCTCGGGCGCCTTGCCCTCGGCCTCGGCTGCGCCCTCTTCACCTTCCTCTTCACGCACCTTGCGGATCAGCTCGGGCTCGGCCACCTCCACCACGGCCTCGGCGGTGGGGGCGACGACTTCCTCCGCACGCGGCGGCACCACCGTGGCGATCGTGAGGTCCGCCTGGGTCAGGATCGTCGCGTTGGGAATCACCAGATCGCGCACGTGCAGCGAGTGGCCGATGATGAGGGACGTGACGTCGAGCTCCACGCGATCGGGAATGTGATCGGGGAGTACCTCGATCTCGACCTCGCGCGTCACCTGGTCCAGCACGCCACCGGCGTTGCGTACGCCGTCCGCCGTGCCCACGAGGTGCACGGGGACCTTGAGCGTCACTTTCTCGTCCGCGTGGATCTCGTAAAAATCCACGTGGATGATGTCGGGGCGCACGGGATGGCGCTGGATCTCGCGGATCAAGGTCCGGGCCTTCTTGCCCTCGAGCGTCAGCTCGATGATGGTGCTCGCCGGCTCGACGCCGTTGAGCGCCAGCTCCAGCGCCTTCGCGTCGACCTCGAGCGACTGGCTGGGGCGGCCGTGCCCGTAGATCACCGCCGGGACCTTTTTCTGGAATCGCAGCTGCCGCGCCGCGCCCTTGCCGCTCTTGTCTCGCGGGCTCGCCGCGAGTGCCACGAATTGCGCCATACGTCCGTCCTCAGTCTGCGGTCAACGGTTCAGTCGAACAACGCGCTCACCGACTGGTTCGAGTGCTCGTAGCCGATCGCCTTCGCCATCAGTCCCGCGATCGAGAGAATCTTCAGCTTCTCGAATTTCCGGTCGTCGGGGACCCGGATCGTATTGGTCACGGTCACTTCCTCGATCCCCGAAGCGCGCAACCGCTCGACCGCCGGTCCCGAGAGTAGCGCGTGTGTCGCGAATGCGAACACCCGCTGGGCCCCCAGCCGCTTCAGCGCCGCGGCGGCTTCGGTGATCGTCCCCGCGGTGTCGATCATATCGTCGGGGATGAGGCAATCCTTCCCCTCGACCTCCCCGACCACATTCACCACTTCCGCGATGTTCGCCGACGGCCGCCGCTTGTCGATGATCGCGAGCGACGCGTTCAGTCGTTTGGCGTAGCCGCGGGCCATCTTCGCCGATCCCACGTCGGGTGCCACCACCACCGGCTCCCGCAGTCCCTTGGTCCGGAAGTGCGAGACGAACACGGGCGCCGCGTACAGGTGGTCCACCGGGATATCCCAGAACCCCTGCAGCTGGTGGGAATGGAAATCCATGCCCAACACCCGGTCCACGCCGGCGTGCGTGATCAAGTTCGCCATCAACTTCGCGCTCACCGCCACGCGCGGCTGATCTTTACGGTCCTGGCGCGCGTACCCGAAGTAGGGCAGCACGGCCGTGATCCGGGCGGCGCTCGCCCGGCGGGCGGCGTCGGTGAGCAGCAGCAGCTCCAGGTAATTCTCCGCCGGCGGATTGGTGGGCTGGATGATGAACACATCCCGCCCGCGCACGTTTTCGTCGATCTTGACGAAGATCTCGCCGTCGGCAAAGCGCCGGATGGTGACGGCACACAGCGGTTGGTTGAGATGCTGCGCCATCTCCTCGGCGAGCGGCCGATTGGCCGTCCCGGCGAGGAGCAGCAGCTGTCCGCGTGCAAACGTGAAGTCCGCCATCCGGAGCCACCAAGCTAGTCGGCAAAGTGGCCCAAGCCAAGGGGTTGGAAGCTGTGCTGGCGGCCGCCTGTGCGGGCCCCTACATCTTGTGCGCGTGGACCTGCGCCAGCGGCTCGAATCGGCTTTAGCCGGACGCTACGCCGTCGAGCGCGAGATCGGCCGAGGCGGGATGGCCATCGTCTTTCTGGCCCGGGATATCCGGCACGAGCGCGAGGTCGCCCTCAAGGTCTTGCGGCCCGAGCTCGCCGCTTCACTGGGGCCCGAGCGGTTTCTCCGCGAGATCAAGCTGGCCGCCGGGCTCGCGCACCCACACATCCTCCCACTGTACGACTCCGGCGACGCGAACGGCTCCCTGTTCTACGCCATGCCGTTTGTCACCGGCGACTCCTTGCGCGATCTGCTGATCAAGCGGACGCGACTCCCGCTCGACACGGCCCTGCAGATCGCCGTCGAGGTGGCCGACGCCCTCGACTACGCGCACGAGCGAGGCATCGTGCACCGCGACGTCAAACCGGAAAACGTCTTGCTGCAGGCCGGTCATGCCGTTGTGTCAGACTTCGGGATCGCCCGGGCGATCAGCGAGGCGGAGGTCGAGCGGGTCACGGCGACCGGCCTTGCGGTTGGGACGCGGGAGTACATGAGTCCCGAGCAGGCCTACGGGGGAGAGTCGCTCGATGGTCGCGCGGACATCTACGGTTTGGGTTGCGTGCTCTACGAGATGCTCTCGGGTCGCCCGCCTTCCGGCGGGACGTCACCCGGCGGGCATCATACGCCGCCCCCGCGCTCGATTCGCAGTGGACTTTCGCGGGTTCATCCCCCCGTGCCCCCGGCGGTCACCGAGCTGATCGTGCGGGCGCTGGCAGAAAACCCATCCGACCGGTTTCCCACCGCGGCGGCACTCGTCGAGGTGTTGCGCGCCGTGCCGAGGACCGCGGTGGCTGCCCATCGCCGGCCCGCGCGCTGGGGCACCGCCGGGCTTCTGGCGCTCCTGCTCGTGACGGCTGCACGGTTCGCCTGGACGGCCTGGCGCGGTAACCCCGCGTCGAAACCGGCCGCACCGGTCCTCTCCCCGACGGACGTCGCCGTGCTGTACTTCGAGGATCGCAGTGAGGGAGGCCGGCTGGGGCCGGTCGCCGCCGGCCTGACGGAGGATCTGATCGACCGGTTGGGGAGCGTGAAAGTGTTACGGGTGAAGTCTCCGGAAGGGGTCCGGCCCTATCGGAGTGGCGGAGCGTCTCTCGACAGCATCGCCCGGACCCTGGCCGTCGGCACGATCATCGCCGGGAGTGTCTCGGGGGCGGGAGATCTGCTGCGCGTCGTGGTACGCTTGATCGACGGGACCAACGGCGTTCTGCTCCAGAGCTACACCGTACAGTTGCCGCACCGGCAGTTGTTCGAGCTGCAGGACAGCATCACCACCGATATCGCCGAGTTCCTGCGGCATCGGCTGGGCGAAGCGGTCGCCTTGCACGAGAACCGCGCGGGCACCCGGAGCGTGGCCGCCTGGGAGCTGGTGCGGCGTGCGGATGCGGCGTTGGATGACGGCCGGTCGTTCGAGCGGGCCAACGCGACTTCCGAGGCTGCCACCGCCTACCGGCAAGCAGACACGCTGCTGGTCCAAGCAGAGGCCCTCGATACGCGCTGGGACATCCCGCCCTTGACCCGTGGCTGGGTCGCCCGCGACCTCGCGCTGTTGACGCCGGCTCCGCAGGAACGGGCGGCCTGGCTGGAGCGGGGCATCGCCCACGCCAACCGGGTGCTCTCCCTGACGCCTCAAAGCCCCAAGGCGCTCGCGCTGCGCGGCCAACTGCGTCTCGACCTCTGGCTGCAGGCGCTGGCTCCCGACCGGGATCGCATGGGACAGGCGGCGGAGGACGACCTCCGCGCGGCCGTTGGAGCCGAGCCGGAGCTGGCCCGGGGGTGGTACGCCTTGAGCTTGTTGCTGGCGAACCGGGGGCGCATGGTCGAGGCCGATCAGGCAGCGCGACAGGCGCTCGAAAGTGACGCTTATCTGACCGAGGCTCGAGGCGTGATGGCCACGCTGTTCTTCGAGATGCTGTACCGTGAGCGGTTCGAAGAGGCCCGCTACTGGTGCAAGCAGGGGAGCCGGCGCTTCCCGGACGATCCCAACTTTCGCCCATGCGAGCTCCGAGTGCTCGGCTGGTCCGCCCGTGGACGTGCCGCCATCGGTCGGGGCTGGCGCGTGCTGGACACGATCGAGTCGCGCAGCGCGTCGGATGAGTCGCCCCTCGATCCCGTCGATCGGCGGCTGATGGTGGCGGCAGTGGTGGCGCGCACGGGCCTGCGGGACAGCGCCCAGGCGATCCTGCAGCGCCTCCACGCGCAGATGAGCGATTCCATCATGGACCAGGCCGCCGTGGAGGAGGCGGGGGTCCGCGTCCTCTTGGGGGAACGACGCGAAGCAATCCAGATGCTGCGGACGTTCCTCGCCGGCCAACCTCACCTGCGCGAGGGCATTGGTCAGAACCCCTGGTTCCGGCCGCTGCACGGAGACCCGGGGTTCGATTCGCTGGTCGCCGTCCCGCCCTAACGGCGCGCGGCAGCCTGGCCGCGCGCCCAGGACGGGCGTGCCCTCAGGGCCCGGTCGGTCCTGCGAAGAGCCGCAGCGAGCGCTCGCGCAGGTAAGCCGCGTACTCCGCGCTGTACACCCACTGGTAATAGGGCAGCACGAACTTGTCGATCGCCGACTGTGTGAAGAAGAATGCGTCGGCATGGTCGGGGGCGTAGTGCGTCGTCGTCGTCAAGGTAGAATCGAAGGCGACCACCGTGATGATGATCTCCTTCACCTGGGCAACGGGGATCCCGAGCGCCCGTGTCGAGTCGCCGCTGCAGATGTACCGGGTGAGCGTCCGGTCATGGTAACACCCGGCCATGAGGTATTTCGGCGAAGGCTGGCCGGGGTCGGGCGGCGCGTAATATGGTCCGGCTATCCGCGTCCTGGCGTGCAGATGGCTGAAGGCCCTTGCCGAGTCCACGGTCGAAAACGACCCCAACACGTCGTACGGCGTGCTGATCGTGACTACCAGGTACTGTGACTGGCCGGTTCGGTTGCCGTCCACGGCCTCCGCCATGCGCCGCAACAGCGCGGCTTGCAGCGTGGCGGGGGACAGCGCCGGGATCGTGTCCTGGGCTCTGAGTCCGGACGTAAACGTGGCGATAGCCGCCGCTACTGCTGAGGTCGCCACCAGTACGAGCGATGCGCGCGTCTTCGGATGCGTGTTCATCCCTCCTCCTGTTGTGAGTACGCGGTGCCCGATCCAATCGGGATCCGGCTCTCCGAAAGCAGCAGAGCGGCGTACTGCGCCTCGCCTGAAGCCCAGTCCACCGCTCGTTGTGACAATCGCTCGGGCGCGTGTCGTCCCTCTTCCAACAACGGTAGCGTGCACCCCGGCGCACCATCCGTCAAGCCGTGAACGGAATGCGGGCCACGGCGTCTCCAGCGGTCTTGCGCAATTGGATTCTAGGCGCGCACGCGTCCGACATCAGCGGTCCAGGAGTCCGGTGCCGGTCAAGGCAAAGTGCTCCGTGCCAATGGGTTGGCTATGAAAAAGTGCTTGACCGCCGATTGACCCATCCGTCGCAGATTGGCAGTGCTGGTGGTGGAGCGCGTCAGCATTCCAGCGCGCCGCTGGCGGAGGCAGGTATGGCACGGTACCCTGAAACGTTAGCTCTCCGAGGTCCACACGTCGAACGACGCAGGGCTATGGCCGAGCTGCGCAATCGTCTAGAGACGGCATTGGCCGGGCGCTACACCGTGGGCCGCGAGATCGGTCGCGGCGGCATGGCCATCGTGTACCTCGCCCGCGATCTGCGCCTCGGGCGCAACGTCGCGTTGAAGGTGCTGCGCCCCGAGCTGTCGGCCACGCTCGGGCCCGACCGGTTCCTGCAAGAGATCCGCCTCGCCGCCGGGCTCGCCCATCCCCACATCCTTCCACTGCACGACTCCGGTGAAGCCGACGGGTGTCTCTTCTACGTCATGCCGTTCGTTCCGGGCGAGTCGCTACGCGACCGTCTGGAGCGTGAGGGCCAGCTGCCGCTGGTGGAGGCGCTGACGATCGCGCGGGAGATCGCGGACGCTCTCGATTACGCGCATCGGGCCGGGGTGGTGCATCGCGACATCAAGCCGGAGAATATCCTGCTGCTGGATGGGCACGCGGAGGTGAGCGACTTCGGCATCGCGCGGGCGATCAGCGCCGCCGGCTCGTCACGCGTCACGGCCGTGGGCACGACGGTCGGGACGCCGGACTACATGAGCCCCGAGCAGGCGGCGGGGGCGGTGCTGATCGACGGGCGCAGCGACATCTACAGCCTGGGTTGCGTGCTGTTCGAGATGCTGGCGGGGACGCCGCCCGCGTCGTTGACGCCACCCGAGGGGCCGGCGGCCGGGCCGCTGCGCCCGCGCGACCGGCTGGCAGAGCTCACTGCGCTGCGGCCATCGGTGCCGCCGACCGTTGCCGGTGTCGTAGCCTGCATGTTGGAGCCGAAGCCGGGCGATCGGTTCGCGACCGGCGCCGATGCGGGGGACGCGTTGGCTGCACCAGCAGACATATGGACGCCGCGCAGCGTGGCCGCGCAACGCCGCCGGCGGATCGGCGCGGGAGTAGGGGCCGGGGTGCTCGTGGCTGCGAGCGCGCTCATTCTTCCTCGGGTGCTCGGCTCGACGCTTGACCGCACGCTCTATGTGGTAGCGCCGTGCGCCGATTTTACTCAGGCGAGGCCGTCAATCCTGGACGGCGACAGATGTCAGCGCCTGCTCGATGCGGCAATCAGGCACCGGGAATGGCAAGATGTGCGTGTGGTTCCCATCATGCAGGTTGTGGATGAAGGCGCGCGTCATGGGCGGGCGGTCTCACTCGACGGTGCCCTCGGGCAGGCGCGCCAACTGCGCGCCGGACTGCTCCTTTATGCGGAGGTATTCGAGAAGGGCGATTCCGAACTGGTGAATGCCTCGGTATACGACGTGCGACGCCGCGTCCGTATCCGGGGGCACCACGTCATGATTTCGACCGACCTCGCTGGTGTGGACGTCATGTTCGGTGAGTTGGTGGATTCCCTGCTGCTCGGGGACGGGAACGGCCCTGGTCGCACAGCGAGTGCTTTGCGCACCACACAGTTGGCTGCCCTATTGGCCTTCGATACCGGCCAAGCGGCGGTTGACCGATGGGACCTGCCCGAGGCCGCCCGGGCGTTCCGTGTGGCTGTGGGCCGCGACTCCGGCTACGCCGATGCCAATTTGTGGCTGGCGCAAGTGCTCGAGTGGCAAGGCGCCCCCACCGACGAATGGGCTCGGTTCGCGACCCGGTCCACGAAGACAGATGCGCTTGGGCATGAAACGCTGCGGAACGCGGCGGCGGCTCTGCAAGCGCTAGCCGATGGGCGGTATCAGGACGCCTGCGCCCAATACCATACCTTGCTGAAACGCGACACGCTCAGTTTCACCGGGTGGTTTGGGCTCGCCGAATGCAATGCCGCGGACCGGGGGGTGGTTCGAGATGCGGCGAGCCCATCGCGCTGGCGGTTCCGGGGAAGCATGCGCACGGCATTCCAGGCGTACAGGCGTGCGCTCGAGATGCTCCCTTCAGCGCATCGGGCATTCGCGTCCCGCTTACCCGACCTGTTCTTCATCGAAGCTGCTTACTACCGCAGCGGGACCGCGGTATCGCCCGACACGGGTCGTTTCGGAGCCTGGCCCCAGCTCGTCAACGACACGCTGGCTTTCATTCCCTATCCGCAGGCCCAGTTCGACACGACAAGGGTGCCCCAGACGGGGCCGGCGCTTGCCTTCACTCGCTCGCTCGTGCTGGAGATCGCGACCAACTGGGTTCGTTCGTTCCCGGACCAGGTCGGGGCTCGGGAAGAGCTCGCGGCGGTGCTCGAAACGCTCAGAGAAATCGCCTCGACGCGCGACGAAGATCGCTCCGCCCTCCTGACAGTGCAGCATGCCCGCCGGCTCGCACGCGATGCGGAGACTGCGAACCGGCTGGCGGTCGTCGAAGCCCGTTTGCATCTCAAACTCGAGCAGTTCGACGATTCCCGCAGGATTGCGGACTCGCTTCTCCTTGCCAACCCCAATCCTTCGATTGCCACCGCAGGGCAACTGGCCGGTGTCGCGGCACTCACCGGTCGGGCGCGTCTGGCCGCAACCCTGTTGCGACGTACGGCCCCCATCGACAGTCTGCTGGCTGCGGGAGAAGTCATTGTGCTGCCGCCGGCAGTGGAGGAGGCGTACCTCGGGCTGGTCGCGTACGGCGCAATGGGCGCACCGTCGGACACGATCCTGGCACTCGCCTCGCGACTGAACCGCCTCATCTCGGTGCTGGTGCCTCCTGATCGGCAGGCGCTCATTCGAGCGGCGGTGGCTCCGCCCGCACTCATGGCGTTTCCGATCGTCGGGTCGGGCCCGGCTCACACCAGCCTCATCCAGGCCGGGTACCTCTTCCGGATGCAGCGGGCTTTCGCCCAGCCCGATTTCGCGAAGGTGCGCTCCGAGTTTCGGCGGATCGGCCGTTTACGGAAGGGGATGCCCCCCGAGGAGGTCGCAATCGAGGGGACCTATCTCGAGGCATGGCTTCTGGCGGGGATCGGCGATACCGTGGCGGCGGTGGCGCGCCTCGATTCTTCGCTGACGCAGCTCGTCGGGCTTCGCATGGACCTGAAACTGCCGCTCATGCCGGAAGCGGCTGCGCTCGTCCGGGCAATGGCATTGCGCGCGGACTTGGCGGCCGCCCGAGGAGACTCCGTCGCCAGCCGTTACTGGGGGAACTCGGTCGTCAGGCTGTGGGGTGGGGCCGATCGCGAGCTCCAGCCCCTCGTGAATCGGATGCGGCAGCTGGTTGCGGGCCCGTAAGGGAAATCACGATGGGTGGCATTCGCCAAGAGGAGATGAGTATGATCGCTCGAGGGCTGGGGCACATCAGCGGGCTACTGCAGGTCTGTGTGGTGTTGGGATTGGCTCCCGTCTTGATAGTTGGTTGCGAACACGGGCCCCGAGCTACGCCCCCACCAGGATTTGTCGGATTAGTCGACACCGCGAACCGCACTGCAGTGCTGGCATACGCCGAGAGCTTGATGTACGACACGGTGACCGGCGCCTCCGACATGCAGAGGTTGCTGATCACCGCCGCCATGTTTGCCCCTCAGGGAGCTGACGAGCCCAAGAAAAGCGCCACCGGCCGGGCCGGCGGGACACCCCGTGTCCAGTCCCCGGAGGTCGCAGGGTCGTATCAGCGCCCGGTGCGGCTGACCGCCGAGGCGTGGCGGCGCGCGCTGGAGGTCGCGGGGTGCACTCCAGCACCCTGCACGGTCGGACCGCTGGTACGGATCGACCCGGAGATCGGGTCCTACAAGGTCAACCGTGCGGGCATCAAGGGCGGGCGTATTCTCGCACGCATCGTGAATTTGGATTCCGCAACCATGGACTACCCGAAGCTCAATCTCCATTCCCGCGGGACGACGTATTGGTGGGTGGACAGTGCTGGGCCTGGAGGCTACCGCTCGTTGTTCATTTCCTCTGACACCAGCGACACGCTCGTACGGGGCGACACGCTCAACATCCATCCTTACCCGGACAGCGGATTGGCATACACCCACAAATGGCGTCAGGCGGTTGCGAGATTCCTGTGGGTTCCGGATGACGACCAACTCTGGTCTGCCTGTGACACGAAATACTGTTGCAAGTCGACGCAGTAGCAGATCCCATGCCGAGACTTGGTGAGATATGATTCGTGCCACAAGTCGCGGCGGCTCGAGCCGGTTGGAGGCGTTGCGTCGTCAGCTGCCGAGCCGCGCCGCAAGACGATAGCGTTTTCCGCGCGTCCCTTGCACCGCGATGTTGAAGCTCCCGGGGGTGAGCGTCGCGGTGATGCGCGAGCACAGGTTCAGCGCCGTC
>JBGQFX010000085.1:0-9581 GCA_041497135.1 Gemmatimonadota bacterium
CACCGCGACATCAAGCCGGAGAACATCCTGCTGCACGACGGGCGGGCGCTGGTGGCGGATTTCGGCATCGCGCTCGCCGCGAGCAAGGCCGGCGGCGCCCGGATGACGGAGACCGGGATGTCGCTCGGGACGCCGACCTATATGAGTCCCGAGCAGGCGATGGGGGAGCGGGACATCACGGCCAAGAGCGACGTGTACGCCCTCGGCTGCGTGACCTACGAAATGCTGGTGGGCGACCCGCCGTTCACCGGCTCCACCGCGCAGGCCGTCGTGGCCAAGGTGCTGACCGAGAAGCCGGCGCCGCCATCGAAGTTCCGCGACACGGTGCCCGCGCACATCGAAGACGCGTTGCTCACCGCTCTCGCCAAGCTCCCGGCCGACCGGTGGCCGACCGCTGCCGCCTTCGCCGAGGCCCTGACGGGCCACCCGACCACTACGCGTGCGCCGCGCAGCATGGTCGCGAAGCAGTGGAGTGTGCGATCGCCGGTGCCGTGGGCCCTGGCGTGCGGACTTGCGGTGGTCGTCGCGGCCTGGGGCTGGCTGCGCCCCGGGTCGCACGAAGTTCCGACCGTCGTTCGGTTTGAGCTGCAACCCGTGCCCGGCACCAAGATCGCCTTTCCTGTGGCCGGCGTCGGGACGCAACTCGCCTTGTCGCCCGATGGCCGCCTGGCGGCCTATGCCGCAGGTCCGACGACCGGCAACTGGCTGCTGTACCTCCGGAGCTTCGATCGGTTGATGTCCCGAGCCTTGGCCGGGACCGAGGGCGCGCTCAACCCGGAGTTTTCTCCCGACGGCCGGTGGATCGCCTTCCGGTCTGCCGATGGTAAGCTGAAGAAGATCGCGGTCGACGGCAGCACCCTCACGACGCTCTGCGCCATCGACAATAGCGGCAGCGTGGGCGCGGGAATCACCTGGATCTCGGATCGGGAGATCGTATTTGCCAGGGGGACGTATTCGGAGGGCCTCGGACTCTGGCGGGTGTCGTCGGATGGCGGAGAGCCGGTGCAGTTCTCCCAGCTCGACAGCGCCAGCGGCGAGCGGCTGCAGCTTTCGCCGCGAGCGGCGGACCAAGGCCGGCTGGTGTTCTACAGCAGCACAATCGCCAGCAACGCAGACCTGACGATTGCCGTGGTCCTGACTGCGAGCGGCAAAGCCAAAGTGCTCCCGGGACTTCGTGGAGCCCGCGCCGTCGGCCTCGTCGACGGTTTCCTGCTCTACGTGCGCGGCGACGGTGCGCTTATGGCGGCGCCGTTTGACGTGCACGGTTTACGGGCCGGAGTCCCGCTCCAGATTGCGGACAGCATCGCGGTTCCGTCTTCCGCGTGGGACGTTCCCGTCGCGCTGTCGGCGAACGGATCACTGTTCTACCAGCACGGCGGCACCGCGAGCCAGCTGGTGACCGTGGATCCGCACGGAGCGGCGCGGGTGCTCCTCGACTCGGTCCAAGTGTACTCGCACCCCCGCCTGTCGCCGGATGGACGTCGCATCGCCGTCGAGGTGCAGGGAGCCGCCGGCGCCGACATCTGGATTGCCGACCTCGTCGAGCACACCACCGAACGGCTGACCCGCGACGGTTACAACAATCGGCCGGAGTGGACACCCGACGGCCGCCGGGTGATGTACACCTCGTCGCGGGCGCCCAGCAATGCGCTCTGGTGGCAGCCGGCCGACGGCAGTGGCAGCGCCACGATGATACAGCAGGACTCGAACCCGATCCGGGAAGGCGTGTTCACGCCGGATGGCCACAGCATCGTGTATCGCCTGGATTCGCCCGAGAACAACCGCGACATCTACCTGGTGCCGCTCACCGGCCAGCGGACGCGGGTCCCGATCCTCGTGAACATCAATGACGACAAGGAGCCGCGGGTCTCGCCGGACTCGAAATGGCTGGCGTATGTGTCCAACGAATCCGGCCGGGAAGAGGTGTATGTCCGCGCGCTCTCGGGCGCGGGCGGGCGCGTGCCGGTGTCGGCCGGTGGCGGCGGAGAGCCGCTCTGGTCCCGGGACGGCAAGCGACTTTTCTACCGCACCGGGGCAAAGCTCATGGCCGCCACCATTGCCACGGCGCCATCGCTTACCGTGAGCACGCGCGAGACGCTATTCGAAGGGCCGTTCGCCACCGACATCTACCATCCGAACTACGACGTCGCGCTGGACGGGAAGAGCTTCGTCATGATCCGGCCGGTCGAAGAAAATCGCCAACTCGTGATGATCGTCAACTGGATTCAGGAATTGCGGCAGCGCACCGGGGGAACCCGGTGAGGTGGTGGCCGGAGTTGTTCCCGACTCGACTGGCCGTCATGGCTTCGCCCTGGCCGAGGCCTACGTGGCGCTGGGGAACATGGACAAAGGCATCGAGTGGCTGCAGCGTGCGATCGACGAGCGAACGCAGTTCGTGATCTATGTGCGCTTGGACGACGAACTCGCGCCGCTCCGCGCCGATCCGCGCTACGCGGCGCTCGACCGGCAGCTCCGCTACTAATGAAAGCTACAGAGACGCGAGCCCGAGCCTTGGCCTTCCTCCTTGCCGTCGGCGCAGCTTCGCACCTTGAAGGGCAGTGCCCCGACGGCGGCACGCTCTTGTGGTGGGCGCTACAGTTCCGCCAGTTCGATGCGCTGCGTAGCGAGCCGCGGTTCCAGCGGGTGATCGACGAGAGCCGGCCGCCGGGGGCGAGATGAGACCGGCGCCCATCGCCATCCTCGATGAGAGCGCCGTCCAACGGCTGCTCCACTACCAGGAGCTCATTCCCGCGGTCGCGCGGGCGCTCGCCGACTTGTCGGCGGGCCGCGTCGTGCAACCGGTGCGCGCGGTCCTCCCGATCGCTCCCCACCGGGGCTTCTTCGCCGTTATGCCGGCCTACGCCGGCGCACTCGGCGCCAAATTGGTCACGTTCTACCCTCACAACGAGGGCGTCCACACCCACCATGCGGTGATCGTGCTGTTCCGGCCGGAAACCGGGGAGCCGCTCGCGATGATGGACGGGCGATTGATCACCGAGATGCGGACGGCGGCCGCATCGGCCGTTGCCACCCAACAGCTCGCCCGAGCGGACGCCTCGGTGCTCGCGATTCTCGGGTCCGGTGTGCAGGCCCACAGCCACCTGGAAGCGCTGCGACTGGTCCGGCCATTTTCAGAAGTCCGGGTTTGGAGTCCCCGCAACGCCCGGGCGTTCGCCGAGCGCCACGGCGTGACGGCCACGGCGACTCCCGAGGAAGCTGTCCGCGGCGCAGACGTCGTGGTCGTGGCCGTCAGCTCCCAGGTGCCGGTGTTGTTCGGTCGTTGGCTGTCGCCCGGCGCTCACGTCAACGCCATTGGGGCTACG
Source organism: Gemmatimonadota bacterium (assembly GCA_041497135.1). Classification (GTDB taxonomy): domain Bacteria; phylum Gemmatimonadota; class Gemmatimonadetes; order Gemmatimonadales; family GWC2-71-9; genus DASTHG01. Next base: position 3,324 of record JBGQFX010000085.1, read on the forward strand.
CGACCGGATTGGCGGGAGCTGGACGACGAGGTCCTGGCTCGGGCCCGCCTGTACGTCGATTCGCGGGATGCGGCTACGAAAGAGTCCGGGGATGTGATGGCGGCGCGCGAGGTCGTGGCGGAGATTGGAGCAGTCGTCGCCGGTGTCCAACCGGGTCGCCGCAGCGTCGAGGAGATCACGCTGTTCAAGTCAGTGGGGGTCGCGGTCGAAGACATGGCGGCCGCCGCTCTCGTGCACGAGAAATTCCTGCAATCGGGCAGCCATGACGCTTGAAGCCGTCCGCCCCATCGAGCTGGCCGAGATCCGGGGAGCACGCGCGCGCATCGCGGCGACTATCGTGCGTACGCCGCTGGTCCGCCTGGAGCTGGGACCGGGCTATCCCGAAATCCGGCTCAAGCTCGAGAACCTGCAGCCGATCAATGCCTACAAGTTGCGGGGGGCCGCCAATGCGGTGGCCCTGTTGTCGGAGGCCGAGCGGCAGCGTGGCGTGTGGACGATCAGTGCCGGCAATGCGGGACAAGGGGTCGCCTACGCGGCGAGAGCGGCGGGCGTGCCGTGCACGGTCGTGGCGATCGAGACGGCGCCCGCCGCAAAACTCGAGCGCATGAAAGCGCTCGGCGCCAAGCTCGTTCCGGTACCTTACGAGGTCGCGTGGCAGGCGCTCGAGGACCGTGCATTCCCCGGCGTGGAGGGGACGTTCATCCATCCTTTCGACGATCACAACTTCATCACCGGTCACGCGACGATGGGGTTGGAGATTCTCGAGGACGCGCCCGACACGGCCGTGGTCATCGCGGCCATTGGGGGCGGCGGGCTCATCACAGGTGTCGGCAGCGCCGTCAAGGCGTTGAAGCCCGAGATCAAGGTGTGGGGCGCGGAGCCGGAGACGGCCGCGCCACTGGCGCTCTCGTTCAGCAAGGGATCGCCGCAAGTATTCAAGCAATGGACAGCGACGTTCGTCGACGGTGCCGGCGGCAAGAGCGTGTTCCCCCGGATGTGGGAACGCATGCAACCGGTGGTGGACGGCTCCATCGTGGTCACGCTGGAAGAGACGAAACAGGCGATGCGTCTTATGGCGGAAAAGGCCCGCGTCATTGCCGAAGGCGCGGGGGCGTTGTCGCTCGCGGCCGCGTTGACGGGGAAGGCCGGAACAGGCCCGATCGTCGCGATTGTGTCCGGCGGCAACATCGATCTGAAGAAGTTCTCCGAGCTGATCGCAACGGCTGTGGCGTAGATCAGGCGTCGAGCGCGTCGCTCGCTTCGGTCCACCGGGCCAGCGCCTCGTCCAGCGCAGCCCGCGTCTTCGTCAGCTCCGCGTTCAGACGACTGGCTTCTCGCGCCCCGTCCGCACCGCCTTCGTAGAGCGCGGGGTCCGCCAGGGCGCGCTCCAACTCAGCGATCCGAGACTCGGCGGCGTGCACCGCCTGCTCGAGGCTCTCTGCTTCACGTTTGGCCGAGCGACGCGTCTCCTGAGTCTCGCGCCGCGCGGCGGTGGTCTTCCGCACTTCGGTCCGTGTCGTCTGGTTCGCTCCCGAACCTTGCGCCCGCTGCGTCCGGTCGAGTGCGGCCCGCTCGGCCTGCTGCTGTTCCCACTCCACGAATGTTCCACCGTAGTCCTGGATCCGCTGGCCGTCGAAGGCCCACACCCGGGTCGCCAACTCCCGCAAGAAAGCGCGGTCGTGGCTCACCAGGATGACGGAGCCCTCGTATTCCTCCAGTCCATCTTCCAGCGCCTCGATCGACTCCACATCCAGATCGTTGGTCGGCTCGTCCAGCACCAGGAGGTTCGCCGGTCGCAGCGTAAGCAGCGCCAGCGCCACGCGCGCCCGTTCACCGCCCGACAAGACCCGTGTGTTGCGCTGCACGTCGTCTCCGGAGAACCCGAGGCAGCCGAGGTGATTCTGGATGTGACCTCGGGTCCAGCGGCCGCGCACCTGCGCGATGCACTCGTAGATCGTCTTATCCTCCGGAACCTGGGTCAGGTCTTGCCGGAACCACTCTGCTACGACGCCGGCCCCGAGCCCGGCCTCGCCGGACGCCGGCTCACGGGCGCCGAGCAACGTGGCAAGCAGCGTGGACTTGCCGGCGCCGTTCGGGCCCACCAACGCGATTACATCCCCGCGCCGCACAATCGCCGAGAAGTCGCGCACCAGCGTGCGATCGCCGATCACCACGCTGAGTCGCTCGACCACCAGCACCTGGTCGCCGCCGCGTTCGGCGGCGGCGAACGTGACGCTCATCGCTTCCCCTTCTCCCGGCGGCGTCGAGAGGCGGGGCAGGCGCGCCAGGCGGGCGCGACGCCCCTTCGCCTGGGCGCTGTTCTGCCCGGCGATGTTGCGCCGGATGTACTCCTCTTCCTTGGCGACGACCTTCCGTTGCTGCGCCACCTGCCGTTCGAGCGACAGTTGCCGCTCGGCGCGCTGGGTCACGAACGCGGTGTAGCCGCCCCGGTAGGCGGTGGTCGTGCGACCGGCGACGTGCAGCACGTGATCGACTGTGTCGTCGAGAAAGGCGCGGTCGTGACTGATCACCATCAGCGACTCGCCGAACTCGCCGAGGTAGCGCTTGAGCCAGTCGATCGTCTCGAGATCCAGGTGGTTGGTCGGCTCGTCGAGCAGCACGAGGTCCACCGGCGCCGCCAGCTGCGCGGCGAGTCCCACCCGGCCGCGCTCCCCGCCGCTCAGGGAAGTGAGCGGTCTGGTCCTCGCTTCCCGCGGGTCGAAGCCCAGGCCCTGCAGCACGGCGTCGACCCGCGCTTCCAGCTGGTAGCCGCCTTCGTGGGCGAACCGCTCCTGGTCGCGGCCGAAGCGCTCCAGGTCCGCCGCGGTGACGCGATCGCCCAACTCGGCCATACGCTCCGCCTGCCGGGCGACCCGGTGCTCCAACGCCACGAGGTCGCCGTAGCCCGACGCCGCCGCGTCCCACACCGTGTCGGCCCCGCTGAACACGCGGGCCTGGTCCAGGACCGCGATGCGCAGTCCCGACTGGCGCACGACGCTCCCACGAGCCGGCAATACACTGCCATCGATCAACCGGAACAGGGTCGTCTTGCCGGCGCCGTTACGGCCGACGATTCCCCAGCGTTCACCGGGGGCGACGGTGAAGGTCACATCGCGGAGGAGGGTCGTCGCTCCGAATTCCACGGCGATGTCGGAAAGGGACAGGATGGGCACGGACGTGAATATGGCGCTCGCGCTGCCTTGGCGCAGACCGCATCTTACCCCGGCCCATGACGGACCCGCTCGCTCGTCTCACCGCTGCACTGGCAGACCGCTACATGATCGAGCGCGAGCTCGGTGCGGGCGGCATGGCCACGGTCTACCTCGCTCAGGATCTCAAGCACGACCGTCAGGTGGCCGTCAAGGTCCTGCGACCCGAGTTGGCCGCCGTGCTCGGCGCCGAGCGGTTCGTGGTGGAAATCAAGACCACCGCCGCGCTCCAGCACCCGCATATCCTCCCGTTGTTCGATTCGGGAACGGCCGACGGCTTCCTCTATTACGTCATGCCCTACATCGAGGGCGAGACGCTCCGCGACAAACTGACCCGCGAGACCCAGCTCGGCATCGAGGAAGCGGTGAAGATCACGACCGAGGTAGCCGATGCGCTCGACTACGCGCACCGCCATGGCGTGATCCACCGCGACATCAAGCCCGAGAACATCCTACTGCACGACGGCCGCCCCATGGTGGCCGACTTCGGCATCGCGCTGGCGCTGAGCGCCGCCGCTGGCGGGCGGATGACCGAGACGGGCCTCAGTCTCGGCACCCCGCACTACATGAGCCCCGAGCAGGCGACGGCGGAGAAGGAGTTGACGAATCGGTCGGACATTTATTCGTTGGGCAGCGTGCTCTACGAGATGCTGACGGGTAGCCCGCCGCACGTCGGATCCTCGGCACAGCAGATCATCATGAAGATCATCGCGGAGCCGGTGGAGGCGGTGACCAAGTTCCGGAAGTCGGTGCCGTCGAACGTGGCGGCCGCGGTCACCACCGCACTCGAGAAACTCCCCGCCGACCGCTTCGCCTCGGCGGCGGAGTTCGCCGTGGCGCTGACCAGTCTCAATTATTCGCGGTCGATGGCCGGGCTCGGAGCCGTGGCCTCCCCCGCGATCCAGCGGTGGCGCCGCGCGGCCCTGGGAGTTTCAGCCGCCCTGGTCGCGTGCGCCGCGCTCGCGGTGTGGGCGTTGGGCCGGTCCGGGGACTCCGCAGCGGTGCCGGTTCGCCACTGGAACATCGTGCTGCCCGATTCGGCCCCGCTCGATTTCTTTGCCCCCAGCCTCTTCGGCGAAGGGCAGCCGGCGGTCGCCATTTCCCGGTCCGCCGACCGGATCGCGTACATCGCGCGGTATGGGGGAACATCCAGTCTCTATCTCCGCCAACTCGATGACGTCGTGTCCCATCTGCTACCAGGCACCGAGGGCGCGTCCCAGCCGTTCTTCTCGCCGGATGGCGAGTGGATTGGGTTCTTCGCCGGCGGGGAGCTGAAGAAGGTGGCGGTCGCGGGCGGCAGCCCGGTGGTCCTTGCGCGAACCGGCGCACCGCGGGGCGCGGTGTGGACCACCGATGGCCGGGTCATTTTCTCCGCGCAGGGCACGACCTCCTCCGTCTCCTCCGTGTCCGCTTCCGGCGGGAACCCGTCACAACTGCCAGGGCCGAGGGGGGTTCTCTTCTGGCCCTCGCTGCTTCCTGGGGAGCAATGGGTGGTAGGATCGTCGAATGACCGGCGGCTCGTGCTTCGGTCACTCAAGGACGGGCGGGAACTCGTCCTCGGTGTCGACGGTCCGGTTCCAATGGAATTGTCCGATACCGCCAACTTGCTGGTTGGGAGCTATCCCCGGTACGTCAGGAGCGGGCATCTGCTGTATCTCGTCGGCAATACCCTGATAGCCTTGCCGTTCGATCCAGCGCACTTGCGGGTGCTGGGCCCGCCGGCACCCGTCATTCAGGAGATTCGCCGGGAAAGCTGGAATGCCGCCGGGCAATATGATGTAGCTGGCGACGGTACCCTCCTCTTCGCCCGCGGCGCCGACGCCGCGAAGAGCGTCCCGGTGTGGGTGTCCCATTCGGGACGGGTCACCGACACCATCCCGGTTCCACCCGGTGACTACTTCAACATCTATGTGTCAGGGAACGGCCGGCGGATCGAGCTTTCCGCCTACCAGCCGACCGGGGAAAGGATCGCGTCGATCCTCGACGTGCAACGCGGCCTGTTTCAGGAGTTGCATGTCGCTGGGCTGGCCGGTTTCGGCTCCTGGTGGCCCGATGAGGAGTACGCAACTCTCTATCTGGGACCTAGTGCGTCCCAGTTGGACCGCCTCATCGCGTGGCGGGTGCCCATCACTGGCGCTGGGGACCGGGACAGCCTGCTGGGACCGGGTTGGGAGGTCAATGATATCTCCCGGGATCTCCGATATCTAAGTGCCCGGCGAATCGGTGACTCCACCGGAGTCTGGCTGGTATCCCGGGACGGGAAGCTGCGACAGTTCCTTCAGGCGAAAGGGGCCTGGGGAGTCTTTTCGCCCGATAGCCGCTGGATCGCCCTGGTATCTCCCGAAGGGTTGAAGGTCTCGGCGGTTCCGTTCACCGGCAGTCTCCAGACCGTGGCGCCGGCAAGCGCCGATGAGCCGGAGTGGTCCCCCAAAGGCGACGAACTCTACTATCGCGATGGCAAGCGCTGGATGGTCATGACGGTGTCGGCGCGGGATGGACTCACGGTGGGGAAGCCGCGAGTGCTATTCGAGGGCCGGTACCTGAATGTGGCGAACAAGAGCTACGACGTGGGCCCGGACGGCCGCTTCCTGCTGCTGCTCGGGCCGCCCGAGGAAACCACGGGACACCTCGATGTCGTGACCGGTTTCTTTGCCGAGTTGCGACGGCTCGCACCAGCCGGAAGACAGTGAGTCACCGGGTCACGTGACGGCACCTGCCGATCGCCTCTCCGGCGCACTGGCCGACCGCTACCGCATCGAGCGCGAGCTGGGCGCGGGCGGGATGGCCACGGTGTACCTGGCCCAGGACCTGAAGCACGACCGCAAGGTGGCCTTGAAGGTGCTACGCCCCGAACTTGCGGCGGTGTTGGGCGCCGAGCGGTTCGTGGTGGAGATCAAGACCACCGCGGCGCTCCAGCATCCCCACATCCTGCCGCTGTTCGATTCGGGGTCCGCCGACGGCTTCCTCTATTACGTCATGCCCTACATCGAGGGCGAGACGCTCCGCGACAAGCTCAGCCGCGAGACCCAGCTCGGTATCGAGGAGGCGG
>JBGQFX010000086.1:0-9061 GCA_041497135.1 Gemmatimonadota bacterium
CCATCAAGTACACCACCGCGATCGGCGCGGGCGGTCTGTCGTTCAACGTCACGACCGGCAACGTCGGCCCGGTGCTCGCGTTGACGGCGGACGGCTGGACCGGGACGATCTCGAACACCAACACCACGAAGACCTGCGCGATCTTCATCGGCAGCACCGCGATCGCTCCGGCTGCGAAAGAAGGCGAGCCGAAGTGCCAGTAGCCTGACGTTGACTGACTGAGGAGCGAGCGGACCTACGGGAAGATGCCCATCTCCTCGTAGGTCCGCGCCACCTTGTCGATGGCATTGATGAAGGCGGCGGTGCGCAGGCTCACCGTGTCGGCGGCGTGGCGCTGTTGGGTTTCACGGACCTGGTGATACGCCGACACCATGGACTCCTCGAGGCCGGAGTTCACGAGGTCCTCCTCATCCGGCCCCTCGGTGTAGAACCCGATCTGCTGCTCGGTGAGTTGTTTGCCTGTTGATTGCTGCACTGCTTCCAACAGCCGACGGGCGGCCCCTTCCTCGTACCGCTTCTGCACCCGCCCGAAGCGCACGTGCGACAAGTTCTTGAGCCATTCGAAGTAGGACACGATCACCCCGCCCGCGTTGAGCCACAGGTCGGGGAGCATCAGGACGCCCCGCTTGAGCAACACCTCCTCGGCCTCGAGCGTCGTGGGGCCGTTGGCCGCCTCAGCCACGATCTTGGCCTTGATCCGGGGTGCGTTGTCGGCGGTGAGCACCCGTTCCAGCGCCGCCGGAACGAGGATGTCGCAGTCGAGCTCGAGTGCGGCGCCGGAGGAAGGTAAGTCTATAGCACCGGGGAAGCCGAGGATCGACTTGCGCTCGCGCCGGTGCGCCATCACCTGATCCACGTCGAGGCCGGCCGGCCGCGCGATCGCGCCTTCGTACTCGGAAAGCCCCACGAGCACGGCGCCCGCCTCCTGGAGGAACTTCGCCGCGTGGTACCCCACGTTCCCGAGACCCTGCACTACCACCCGTTTGCCCGAGAGGCCGCGTGACAGGCCGAGCGGCTTCATGATTTCGGTCGTATCGCACGCCTCGCGGGTGCCGAAATACACGCCGCGTCCGGTCGCTTCGATGCGGCCGCGGATCCCGCCCTGCGCCAGGGGCTTCCCGGTGACGCAGGCGAGCGCGTCTAGCTCGCCGCTCATGAGCGAGACGTAGGTGTCGGCGATCCACGCCATCTCCTGCGGGCCGGTGCCGAAGTCCGGCGCGGGCACGTCCACGCCAGGGCCGATGAACCGCTTGCGCACCAGCTCGAAGGTGTAGCGACGCGTGATCCGCTCCAGCTCGCCGGTCGAATACCGGCGACGGTCGATCTTCACGCCGCCCTTGGCCCCGCCGAACGGCACGTCGACGATGGCGCACTTGTAGGTCATGAGAGCCGCGAGCGCCATCACCTCGTCCTCGTCGACGTCGGGGCTGTAGCGGATGCCGCCCTTGGTGGGGAGCTTGTGCTGGCTGTGCTCCGCGCGCCACGCGTGGATGACCTCGATCGACCCGTCGTCGCGGCGCACGGGGAAACTGACGTAGTAGACGCTGTTGCAAGTCTTGATCTGCGCGAACAGCGTCAGATCGTGCTTGGTGAACTTCGCCGCGCGGTCGAACTGGTGGTTGACCTGGTCGAAGAAGCCCGTAGCCACGTCGCCTCCTGGTGTGGATTTATCTCCGCTTCGCCTCGGCACTCACGCGCACGACCTCCCCCGTATCGATCCGTCCCTCTCCGGTGCCGGTCATGCTATCGCCGTGAAAGTGTCCGACGCTGCGCATCGTCACGGTATGACCGGGGCGCAGCAAGCTGGGAAAGGGGCCGAACTCCGTGACGATGCTGTCGCCGCCCACCGCGAGAATGCGGACGGGGAAGGTGCCGCGGCCTGGGAGCGTCAGCGTCCAACCGTTCGGGTTGGCGGTCGCCTTCATCACCCAACTGGCGAACACACCCGCCGACGACCCGAGCACGTGCTTGCCGTCCCAGGTCCCGGCGACGTCCGCGAGCTTGATGCTGCCACCCTGCGCCGCAGCCGTGGTTGTGGCGATGAGGGCGAGGATAGACAAGTGAAGGAAGCGGGCCACTGGGTACCTCCATCGGGAGTCGATCTGTAACCTGAGCGCCGCGCCCGACTTCGACAAGACGTCAAGGCTACGGGATATAGGTCATCCGCTGGCCCCCGTATAGCGCCGCAGCGCGGTGCGCCACAAGAGCCGGGTGAGAAGGAACGCCGTGGCTCCCACTGCCGCGGCGCCGAGCGCGATCGCCGGCCCCAGGCGGCCGGTCAGGACGGAGGCCGGAATCGTCGTGGTCCACGCGATCGGCACCAGATAGACGAACACGAACCGCAGCGCGCCGGGGTAAGCGGTGACGGGGTAGCGCGCGCCCTCGTACACGGCGTCGAACAACACCGACAGGTTCTCCACCGAAACGAACCAGAACGCGAGGCTCATCAGCGCGACCCAGATCGCGTACACCACGAGCACCGCCGCGACCAGCGCCACCAGAAACGCCAGGATCTGGAGGGCGCTCGGGGTACGGTGCAGCCGCACCAGGGCGTAGCCCGCGAGCCCGAGGCCGAACACCACGTCGGTGAAGCGCCACAAGTCGAGCTGCCGGAACGACACCAGCAGCTGCGCGTCGACCGGGCGCGCCAGCACCAGGTCCAGTGCGCCGCTCTTCACTTCGGAGGCGAGCTGGCCGATCCCCGGCCGGAGCACCGCTTCGATCACGCCGGTGAGCGCGTTGAAGACGCCGAGCAGCACCACCACTTCCCAAAAGTCCCAACCGCCCAGTCGGGTGGTATGTCGAAAAAACAACCCGAGCGTCAAGAGCGCCGTGCCGATCCAGAACAACGTGCCCAGGAGGCTCGCGATGAAGTTGGCGCGGTATTGCAACTCTTCGGCGACGTTCAGGCGGACCAGCGCCACCACAACGCCACCTGCGCGTCTGAGCGATTGCGCGCCTGGTCTGTTCATCCTCCCACCGCCCCATAGCGGCGCAGTCCTCGACGCCATGCGATGCGATAGGCGCCGATCCAGATCGCGAGCCAGACGAGCTGTCCCGCAAACCCGTGGAGCACGGCGGAAGCGCTCGGCGTCGCACCGGTCAGGAGCTCGACCGGAAACGACAGCATGTAGGGGAACCAGAGCACCCGGGCCACCTGCGCTACCGCCGGCGGCAGCAGGGCGAGCGGGGCGATACGGCCGGCGAGGAACATGGCCACCCCGGCGTGCAGCTCCATGATCGCCGTGGCCCGCGTGGTCCAGAACGCGAGCAGCCCGCTCGTGAAGCTGATGAAAAAGCGCATTGCGGCGGCGAATGCCACCGCGAGGACGACCAGAGCCCAGCGTCCCGGCTCGAGCGGCAGTCGGACCGCGGGCCAGACGCTCGCGGCGACCAGCCACACGACGATGATCGTCCCGGCGCTGCGGGCCTTGTAGGCGAGGTTGTCGGCCAACGCCTCGTGCACCGGGTGCAGCGGCCGCGCGAGCCGGAAATTCAGGTCCCCTTCACGGATCCAGCGGTCCAGTTGCCAGGAGTCCCACGCGATCGTCAGCGCGTTGACGAGCATGACGCCGAAGAAGTAGCGCGCGAAGTCGGCACGGGCGTAGCCGCCCACCGCGCCGTCGCCGGCGATCGCCCACCATAGCCCCAGCGCGATGGCGGGCTCCGTGACGCCCCACAGCACCCACAGCGCGATCGCCGCGCGGTACTGGAGGTCCACGAGCCACGCGTTGCGGATCATGGCGCCGTAGCGGCGGCCCCAGTGCACGATGGCGCTCACGCTTCCTGGTCCTCGCTTTGGGCCTCGGCGAACGCCTGCCGGATCACCTCCTCGATCGGCGGATCCTCGATCGACAGGTCGAGCACCGGCAGCGCGGCGAGCAGCCGCGCGCTGGTCGCCGCGGCTTCCGGCCGCGGTACCTCGATGACGGCGTTGGGGGACCGGAAGCTCCTCACCGTGCCGAAGCCGGCGAGCTGCTGCTCGGTGACGCCGGCGCCCAACACCAGCTCGATCCGCTTGGTGCGCGCGATGCGGGCGACCAGCGCGTCCAGCGCGCCGTCGTAGAGCAGGCGTCCCCGATTGATGATGAGCACCCGCGATGCCAGCGCCGTCACGTCCTGCATGTAGTGCGAGGTCAGGAGGATCGTGGCGCCGTAGCGGTCGCGGTAGGCGGCCAGAAAACGGCGGATCGCGTCTTGCGCGCTCACATCGAGGCCGAGCGTCGGCTCGTCCAGAAAAAGAATGGGCGGGCGATGGAGCAGGGCGGCCGCCAGCTCGCACTTCATGCGTTCGCCGAGCGACAACTGGCGCACCGGCTTATCGAGCACGCCCTTAAGCCCCAGGAGATCCGCGAGCTCCTGGACCCGGGCTTGGAAGTCGGGCAGCGGGATGTCGTAGATGGCGCGGTTCAACAGGAACGTTTCCTGGGCGGGCAGATCCCAGACCAGCTGCTGGCGATTGCCCAGCACGAGCGCGATGCGCCGTTTGAAATCGGGTCCGCCGGTCCAGGGATCGAATCCCGCGACTTGAGCGGCGCCGGCGGAGGGATACAGGAGGCCCGTGAGCATCTTGAGCGTCGTCGTCTTGCCGGCGCCGTTGGGCCCTAGGAAGGCCACGATCTCGCCCGGCGCGATTTCGAACGAGACGTCGCGCACGGCCCGGACGGTGCGATAGCGTGGCCGGAACAAGGCGGCAACCGCTCCCCGGAGCCCCGGGTCGCGGACCTTCACCTGGAAATCTTTGCTCAGTTTCCGGGCGGCAATGGCGGGTGCGGTTGTGCTCATCGCGCTCGAATCTATTTACCTTGCCACCATGCCGCCTCGGGTGATGAAGGTTCTCTTCGATCTGCTGCGCGCCCTCGCCTATGCCACGGGCTTCGTGCTGCTGTGGGGGTGGCTCGCGCTCCTGGTGCGACCGCTCGATCGGTTCATCCCGGTCCTGCTCCCCGAGTGGAGCCAGGGCGCGGGTCTCGTGCTGATGGTGCTGGGTGGTGTGCTGGCGCTCGCGTGCGTCACCGGCTTCGTGTGGTGGGGCGGTGGGACGCCGGCACCGTTCGACCCGCCGCGCCGCTTCGTGGCGCGGGGGCCGTACCGCTTCGTCCGCAACCCGATGTACATCGGCGGGTTCGCCGTGCTGGCGGGTTACGGCCTGGTGCTGTACTCGCCCTCGATCGTGTGCCTGTCCCTGGTGATGGTCGGCTGCGCCCATCTCTTCGTGGTGTTGTACGAGGAGCCAAATCTCGAGCTCCGGTTCGGCGAAGACTACCGCGCCTATCGCCGGACGGTGCGGCGCTGGCTGCCATGAAGGCGATCCGCGTCCGTACGCCCGGCGGGCCCGAAGTCCTCCAGATGGAAGACATGCCGAGCCCAGAGCCCGGAGCGGGTGAGCTTCTGATCCGGGTCGAAGCCGTGGGCGTGAACTTCATCGACGTCTATCAGCGGACTGGGTTGTACAAGGTCGCGACTCCGTTTACGCCCGGTCAGGAAGCGGCGGGGACGGTAGCGGGGCTGGGAGCCGACGTCGCCGGATTCCGGGTGGGAGACCGCGTCGCCTGCTATCACCCCGGACTCGCGGCGTACGCCGACTTCGCCCTGGCGCCCGCCGTGCGGGTGGTGAAGCTGCCCGATGAAGTCAGCGCGCGGCAAGGCGCGGCTGTGATGTTGCAGGGTATGACGGCGCACTACCTTGCCACCAGCACGTATCCTTTGAAGCCCGGCGACACGTGCCTGGTGCACGCGGCCGCAGGCGGCGTCGGTCTCCTCCTGTGCCAGATCGCCAAGCGGCGTGGCGCGCGGGTGATCGGAACCGTCTCGACGGAGGCGAAAGCCACCCTGGCGCGGGAAGCGGGAGCGGACGACGTGATCCGCTATGTCGATCAGGACTTCGAGGGGGAGGTCAGGCGGCTTACGGGGGGCGCGGGCGTCCAGGTGGTCTACGACTCGGTGGGCCTCACGACGTTCGACAAGGGGCTACGGTGTCTCGCGCGACGCGGCATGATGGTCCTGTTCGGCCAGTCGAGCGGTCCGGTGGGGCCGATCGACCCGCAGCTGCTCAACCAGCGCGGCTCACTCTATCTGACGCGTCCGATGCTGGCGCATTACGTGGCGACGCGGGACGAGCTGGTCGGGCGCGCGGGTGAGTTGCTGCGCTGGGTCCAGGACGGAACGCTCAAACTGCGCATCGCGCACGAGTTCCCGCTCGCGCGCGCCACGGACGCCCACCGCGAGCTGGAAGGGCGCCGCACGACGGGGAAAGTGCTGCTTATTCCCTGATGCAGATCCGGGCGCTCGGCCGTCAGGGGCTGACCGTGTCGGCGCTGGGGCTGGGCCGCATGGGGATGTCGGATGCGTACGGCCAGCGCGACGACGTCGAATCGCTCGCCACGATTCACCGGGCGCTCGAGCTCGGCGTCACCTTCCTCTAAGCGGCGCCCAGCAGCCGGCCCAGCACCGGCACCCGGCGCGCCACGACCATCATCCCCACCGATCCCGCCAACACCGCCGCAGCCAGCAGTGGTATGCCGAGAAACGGATAGATCGACGCTCCGGTGAGGCGGACCCTCAGCGCGCCGCTGTCCAGGAGGTTGAGGACGAGCGGGTGCGCGAGGTACACACCATAGCTCGTGGCGGCGAGAACGCGCACCGAGGTGAGCACCCGGGAATGTCGGGTCACCCATACGGTGATCTCGGGCTGCGTGAGGAGGACGAGCCAGGCCACGCTCATGACGAGCACGTTGGGTGTCCCGTAGCCGAACAGCGCCACGTTCAGCGGCTCGGTTCCCGTCAGACGGGCGGTGGCGGCGACCGTCCAGATCGCGGTCACCAGGATCAGCAGCACCAGCCCACGGCGGGTCCGGGGCGACACCGGCACCGCGGCGAGCCAGATCCCGGTGAGAAGGTACCCCACGTACGTCGTGACGACCGGAACATCGATCCCGATGTGGAGGCCGCCCCACCAATACCAGAGCGGCAACACCGAGCTCGCCAGGGCCCAGAGGCCGAGTGTGTAGCGCCGCAGCGGATCGGAAGCATCGGCCGCGATGGGCCGGAGCAGCGGTACCACGAGGTAGAGACCCAACAGCATGTAGACGTACCACAGGTGATAGAACACCGGACCGTTCAGCAGCTGCCGAGCGAACTGCGCCCAGTGTGCCGGGTGGTGATCCCGGATCGCCAGCCATCCGTATGCGATGAGCGACCAGGTCACCAGGGGAACAGCGACGCGCCCCAGCCGGCGCCGGAAAAACCTCCCGATCGGTTCGGCCCGCCGCTCGGGGGCCAGCAGCATCCAGCCGGTCAACATCACGAACAGGGGCACGCCCGGTCGGGCGAGGCTGTCGTAGACGGCGCCGGCCCAGAAGGCTGTCACTCCCGCCGCCGGTCCCGGAGCGGCGACGATGCCGGCCGTGTGGATCACCACGACCAGAACGATCGCGACGGCGCGGACCAGGTCCGGCGTCACGGCCCGCTCGGGCGTCATGGGTGTCCCGATTCGCTCCGCTGGGAGAGCCGCTCGAGGGCCGCTTGGACCGCCGTCTTCGCATCGGCGTGTCGCAGCTGGTCCTTGACCGCCGTGAGTCGCGTGATCGCGACGTCCCGAGGAAGCACGTTTTCGATCGCGATCAGCACCCAGCGGCGCACCGCCGGGCGGTCATCGTCAACGTGGCCGAGCAGCAGGTCGAGCGCATGGGCACTGCCTCGCACGCCGAGGATGGCGAGCACGTAGGACGGCTCGATCGCGTCGCCGATGGCGCTGTCGGCTTGCGGGATGAAGCTCGTGTCGTTGGCCTGGATCAAAGCGCCCCAGGCGGCGTTCGCGATGGCGTTCTGATAGGACGGCGTCGCGAGACCCCCGGCAATGAGCGCCCGGCGGCCCGCCGTGTCGAGCCTGGCGAGCGCGGCCAGGGCCTGTCCGCGGACCTCGTAGCTCGTGTCCTGCGACCATGCCCGCCGCACCAGCTCGGTGGCGCGATCCCCTCCGATTCTGCCCAGCGACTTCACGGCCACGGCGCGCACCTGCGCCGAGCTATCGTCCGCGGCGCGCTCCAGTGCGGGGAGTGCCGCGGCAGCCGGTGCGCTCCCCAGCGAATCCGCTGCTTCCATGCGGGTGAGGAAGTAGTCGGACGACGTTGCCGCGCGGGCGAGCGCCGCCACCGCGGTGGAATCGGACAGGCGCCCGGCCAGGCGCTCGATCACCCAGTGGCGATTCCACAGGTCGGGATCGCGCTCGAGCTGCGCCGCGAGCCAGGTGACCGGTTGATCGAAGCTCAGTGTCTTCAGGATCGTATTGCCATCATCGAAGATCACCATCGTGGGCGCGCTTTTCACTCCGGCGATGTCGATCGTCTGCTCCCGCTGGTCGAGCTGCGCGTGGTGCACCACGTCGCCCGCGCTGGTGGCCACCACGATCGTCACCGGCATGCGGAACACCGCGGGCGTGGAGTGGCGCAGCCCGGTGCTGTCCGCCTTGGCGCTGTCCACCTGGGTCTGCTTCACCGCAAGCGTCAGCATGGCCGTGGCCGAGTCGTACGTGGCCACGACGGTGAATGCGGGAAATCCGGCCTGATAGATCCACTGATCCCAGAACCAGTCGAGGTTCTGACCCGTGGCGTCGAGCACCGCCTGACGCAGGTCGTCCGTCGTGGCGTTGTCGTAGGCGTGGTCGGCGAGGTAGCGGTGCATCGCCGCCCAAAACCGGTCGGGACCGAGGTAGCGCTGCAGCATACGCAGCACCAGGGCGCCCTTCGGATAGATGTTGTTCGAGCCGTGCGCCGCCAGCGGCATGCGACGCTGCGCGTCGATCTGCATGAACTGGCGATACTCGTCCAGGTAATAGTCATCCTCGGCGTGACGGCCGAGGCGCGCGGACCAGTACTGGCCCGGCATGAACTCGGCGAACCCTTCGTTGAGCCACATGTTGGCCCAGTTCACGGTCGTCGCGTAGTCGCCGAACCACTGGTGGGCCAGCTCGTGCGGGATGAGGATGTACTGGTACCACGGACGGTCCTGGTAGGCGCGGGCGTCCGGGACCGCGTCGATCAACGTCGTCGCGGAGACGTTC
>JBGQFX010000087.1:0-8911 GCA_041497135.1 Gemmatimonadota bacterium
CCAGAAGTTCAGCCCCGTCACCGCGCGCATCACGACGCCGCCGGCGAACAACGTGACGCTGATCTTGGTGAGCACGTACCCGATGATCGAGACCCACGTGAAATAGGCGCGCGACGCCGAGTTGTAGCGGCGCTCGAGAAACTCGGGCATCGTGTACACCCCGCTCCGCAGATAAAACGGGACGAACACCCACCCGAGGAGCAGCAGGATCAGGCACGCGAGCCACTCGAAGTGCCCCACGGCGAGCCCGCTTGCCGCTCCGGTGCCGGCGAGCCCAACGAGGTGCTCGCTTCCGATGTTCGAGGCGAAGAGGCTGGCGCCGACGGCGAGCCAGCCAATGTCTCGACTCGCGAGGAAGTAATCCGCGCTCACGTTCTTCTCCCGTCGCGCGGCCCAAACGCTGATGCCGAGCAGGACCAGGAAGTAGGCGGCGATGGCAAGCAGGTCGAACGCGCCGAAGTGGGCCACGGTCAGAGCTCCTCTAAGGGGAGAGCCGCGCGGTCAGGAATTGCACGGCGAGGTCGGTGAGACTCCACAGTTGTACGTCGGAGCTCGAGCCGTAGCGGAACGGCAGCAGTGTTCCGCCTTCGAGCCGATAACTCCACAACTCGGCCTGCTTGAGCCCCGAGCGCGTCACCGCGTCGATCGTCCGGGCGAGCACGGCGGCGGCGACCGAGTCGGGGCTGCCGCGGACCCGCCGCGCGAGCGCCGAGACCAGCACGTTCACCTCGCGGCCCCACACCACGCGGGGGGAATGATACAGGTCCCGCTCGAACATCTGCCACACCGCGGGCGGGGCGTAGGCATCGTTGGCGGCGACGGGCCCGACGCCGTCGATCAGCAGGCCCACGGGATAGGGCAACAGGAACGGACGCAACAGGTCGGCTTCCCGCGCCGCGCCCAGGTGCTCGAGCAGCAGCCACGTTGCGGGGTCGGTGCTCATCACCGGGATCGGCAGGCCCGCGCTGTCGAGCGAGAGCGCGAAGAACCGCAGCGTGTCGGCGGGCATACCGCTGCGGCCCAACACCTGCTCCCAGTGCTCCCGCTCGGCGGTGGGGAGCGCCGCCAGCCGGGCGCGCACCCGCGCCTCGACGTCCGCGGGCGAGAGCGCCACCACGAAATGTCGTGCCGTCCCGCGCCACGTGTCGGCGGCCGCTTCGAGCCCTTGGGCCTCGGGCACGCCCGCGAGGCCTAAGGCGCGGAGCACGCTGTCGATCGTGATGACCGCGCGCAGCGCCGCCGGCACCCACACCACGTTGACGTCGAACGCGAACCGCCCGCCGGCGTAGCCGACGCGGCTGTCGCGCCAGCTGCCGGCGTGCCACCAGCCGTCGTCGTCGCGGTGAAACCCCACCAGGTTCGTCGCCACGGGCTCGCGCGCGTACGGCGCGGCCTGCCGGGCGACGTAGGCGAGGTTCTGCACCAGCGCCCGCTCTTGAGTCTGGAAGAAGCGGCGCTTGCGCGCGTCGGGGACCGATGGGTTGGCGGCGTAGCGCGCCGCGACGACGGGGAGCTGGAAGTCGTCGTCCACCATGAAGTAGTTCTCGCGCACGGCCTGGAGATTGGCGAGGAGCGCCGGGTCGTGGCGGCGGTGATACAGAGCGGCGTTCTCGCGGATCGCCTGGCCGCCCAACGCTTCCTCGTGGCTCACCTCTCCCGAGGGCGCGAGCTTCGCCAGCGCCGCCGCGATCACGTGCTCCGCCATGGTGTCGGACCAAATAGGCTCCATCAGCAGGGCGGTCATCAGCATGTCGCGGCCGAAGTACGTGGCATAGTTCGGCAACCCTGCCATCAGCTTCTGGCGCGAGCTGAGCAGCTCGAATCCACGCACCTCGCGCTCCAGGCGTCGCAGCCGGAGCGGATGCGCGGTGTCGGCCTGCACCAGGGCGTAGAAGCTCCGAAACTGGTCGTTGAAGATCTGCTCGCGGGTGAGCGGCGTGAGGGCGCGGCCGTCGGTCGTGACCGCGACGGTGAGCTCGATCGGGCCGGCGGCCGTCGGTCGGACGGTCACAACACCGCCCGCGAGCTGCACGGACGAGCGCTGCGCGTCACCACTCAAGGAGAGCGAGAGGTGGTTCTTCCCGTCGAGGCTCGGCTGGGCGACGCGGACACTCCACCGGCCAGGCGAGCGCATCCGCATCACTTCTGGGGCGAGCCGCGCGCGCAGCGCCGCGATATCGCGGGCGCCCAGCAGCCCCAGCGCGCGACGTCGCTCGGGTTCGGGGAGTTCCGCGAGATCGTCCACGAGCGTGGCCAGTTCGGAGACGATGAACGTGGCGTCGAGGGAATCGTGCTGCCGTCCGGCGTATTGGAAGTCTCGCTCGACGCGCATCGAGCCAAGCAGGAAGAGGCCGAGACGCAGCGGGCCGGGCGCCGTCAGCCTGTAGGTGAGGGAGCGGCGGTCGTCAGCGGCTCTGGTCGTCGCGTCCGGCCCCGTCCAGGCGAGTGACGCCGGCCGGCCGGCGCTGTCGCGCGCGCTGAAGCCGAGGCTTTCATCCAGAGCATCGGCCCAGAGGTGGACGACGCGGCCGCTCTTCGCGTCCAGGTAGATCTGGACGGCGTTGCCGCGCGCGTCACGATAGACGCGCGTCTGATAGCCTTCATAAACGGCCGGATCGTCGAGGCCAGCCTCGGGGAAGGCCACATACGGGGGCACCGTGTCGGCGCGCAGCGCGGCCTGGGCGGCCAGCAGCAAGGCAGAAGAGAAGCTCATCTGGGGCGGATATCGTACGCCATCTCGGGCCACCCGGCCAGCCGGGCTACCCTCACCGTGCTTGACATCTGGCCAGTTTTAGGCCATCTCCCGAGCGATATAGACTAGCTCTCTCACATCCGGGCATCGCCTTGCGGCGGAGGTGGTTCGATGACACTGGTCCGTTATGTCGTTCCGGCACTCGTCGGTGGCCTGTTGTGGGCGGCCCCACTTCGCGGGCAACAACCCACAGGCACTATTTCAGGAGAGGTGACCGACGTCGGCACCCAGCAGCCTCTCGCCGGCGTCATCATCAGGGTTCTGGGTACGCCACTCAGCACGCAGACCCGACCTAACGGCGGCTTCTCACTGACCGAGGTACCCGCCGGAACCCGCACGGTGCGGGTGACTCGGATCGGGTATGCGCCGGTCGACCAGGCAATCACGGTGACCGCCGGATCGGTGAACCCGGTGAACTTCGCGCTGCGTCCCCAGGCGGCGCTGCTCGAGGCCTTGGTCGTGACCGGCTACGGCACTCAGTCCCGCGAGGCGATCACGGGCTCGGTGGCGACGGTCGACCCCGTCACGGCCAATGTCGGCGTGGTCGCGAACGTGAACCAGATGCTCGAGGGCCGGACCGCCGGGGTCAACATCACGACGAACAACGGCGAGCCCGGGGCCGGTGTGCAGATCCGCATCCGCGGCGCGACGTCCCTCAGCGCCAGCAACGAGCCGCTCTACGTCATCGACGGCGTGCCCATCACGAACGTGGAATCCGAAGCGGCCGGCTTCGGCGTCGGCGGCAGCCCGCCGCTGCCCCGCAGCCCGCTGAACCTGCTCAACCCCTCCGACATCGGCTCAATCACGATTCTCAAGGACGCTTCTTCGACGGCCATCTACGGCAGCCGCGGCGCCAACGGCGTCGTCCTGATCGATACGAAAAAGGGCGCCTCGGGCGGGGCCTCCATGACGTACGAGAGCTATGTGGCGACCGCGTCGCCGTACAGATCCCTGGACGTGCTCACCGGCTCCCAATACCGCCAGTTCGTGCAGGAGCAGGTGGCGCTCTACAATACCGATTCCACCAAGGGCCTGAACCCGACGTACCTGGCGGCACTGGGGACGGCCAATACGGACTGGGCCAAAGCGGTGAGCCGCACAGGCCTGACGCACAATCACAACCTGTCGTTCGCGGGCGGGAGCGATATCACGCGCTATCGGGCATCGGTCAACTTCATGAACCAGCAGGGGGTGGCGCTGAGCAGCGGATTCCAGCGCGTCCAGGGTCGCCTCAGCGCCACGCACTTCGCCTTGAACAATCGCCTTCGCATCGGCCTCAACGTGACGACCTCGCAGGTGAACAACGACTATCTCGCCTATGAGAACTCCGGCGGCTTCGAAGGCGGCGTGTTCATGAACGAGGCCATCTTCAATCCGACGCACCCGGTGACGGTCACCGATTCAACCGGAACCCGTTACTACGAAATCGGGGCCGGCTCGCAGTCGGTGCGCAACCCGGTGGCGCTGGCCCAGCAGCTCCAGGACTTCGGTACCGTGAACCGCACGCTCGGCAACGTATCGGCGGACTTGGACCTGCTGCCCGGCCTCACGGGGCGGATCAACGTCGGCGTGGACAAGTCGGGGAGCGTGCGGCAGATCTACCTCCCCAGATCCAGTCCGGTAGGAGCCCAGTATGGAGGGCTCGCGCAACAGATAAACCGCGACAACCAGTCCAAGACGTTTCAGGGTATGCTGACCTACACGCGGCAGTTCGCCGGCGTGCACGACCTCGACGTCGTGGGGGTGTACGAGTTTTCGCAGTCCCGGATCGAGGAGTTCCGGGCTGAGGCCCGGAGCTTCCTCACCGATGTCACCGGCTTCAACAGCCTGAGCAGCGGCAGCGTGCAGGTGACCCCGCAGTCGTTCCGGACCGACGAACGATGGATCTCCTTCATTACCAGGGCCAGCTACGGGTATAAGCAGCGGTATTACGTGACGGGCGTGCTGCGCCGCGACGGCCGGTCCGCGTTCGGCGCGGATCACAAGTGGGCGACGTTCCCCGGTATCTCCGCGTCCTGGCACATGAGTGACGAGAGTTTCATACCCAAGGGTCCGTTCTCGGACTTGCGCCTCCGCGCCGGGTATGGGGTCGTCGGCAACCCCGGCGTTCCGCCCTATTCATCGTTGATCACCCTGGAAGCCAGCGGCGGGGCGAAGTATGTCTTCGGCGATAACACCGTCATCGGGTTCGCCCCGGTGCGCAATCCCAACCCGGAGTTGCGGTTCGAGAAGACGTCGCAGACCAACGTTGCCCTGGATTACGGCCTGCTGGACAATCGCGTGACGGGCAGCCTCGAGTACTACGTCAAGCACACCTCCGACTTGCTGCTCGAAGTGCCTGCCCCACAGCCGGCGCTCGCTTCCACCCGGCTCGAGAACGTCGGGAAAACCCGCAATCGGGGCCTGGAGCTGTCGCTCGACGCCCTGGCGATTGCCCGGCCGAAGGTGACCTGGCGGGCGGGGCTCGTCTTCGCGATGGAACGGAATAAGGTCGTCGATCTCGGCAACTACACCTTCCTCACCACCGGCGACGTCAGCGGGCAGGGTCAGTCCAATCAGGTGTCCCAGCGCATCATCCCGGGCCAGTCGCTGGGCACGTTCTACGGACCCCGATACGTCGGCGTGAACGCCCAGGGCAAGCAGCTGTTCGCCTGTGCGTCCGCCAGCGCGGGCTGCGTCAGTGGGCAGACGACAACGCCGCTCGCCAGCGACTACGCCATCATCGGCAACGCCTATCCGGATTTCACGCTCGGCCTGCACAGCACGGTGAGTTGGGGCAAGTTCGACGTCAGCCTGCAGATGCGGGGCGCGTTCGGACAGGACGTGTTCAACAACACCGCGCTCGTCTATTCCACCAAGAGCAACGCGCTCCAGGGCAAGAACTTCCTGCGTAACGCGCTGACCGATCCGATCGACATCCGGGAGCCGGCCATTTACTCGTCGCGCTGGGTCGAATCGGCGTCGTACATGCGGTTGCAGAATATCACGGTGGGGTACTCCTTCCACCTCCCGGGCCCGCCGGGAGCGCCCCGGTCAGCCCGCGTCTACGCGTCCGGCGACAACTTGCTGCTGTTGACCGGCTATTCCGGCCTCGACCCCGAAGTGCACCAGCAAGTGGGCCTGGCCTCTGTCGGCATCGATTACCTTAGCTATCCACGGCCACGCACCCTGACGGCGGGCGTGCAACTTGCGTTCTGAGAGGAGACCACCTGTGACGAAGCCAATCAAAGCGGCGCGGCTGTTCCCGCTGCTGCTTACCACGGTCCTGCTCTCCGCGCTGGGGTGCACGGACCTGACGGAAACCCCGAGCAGCGCCATCACGCCGGAAAACTTCTACCGCAATGAGGGGGAAGTGCTGGGTGGCCTGGCGGCGGTGTATGCCCAGCTGCGCGGCGTGACGGGCGACTACTGGGATGCGACGGAGGTCAGCTCGGACGAGATGGTCGTCCCCACGCGGGGCTCGGACTGGTACGACAACGGCCAGTGGCTCGAGCTGCAGCGGCAGACGTGGACGGCGACGAGTCCTTCGGTCGGGTTCATGAACGGGGCCTGGAACTCCGCCTTCGCCGGCGTCGCGCGCGCCAACGTGCTGCTCGATGCGCTGCAGCGGGTGAGCGTACCGAATGAGGCGGCGATCGTCGCCGAGCTGCGGACGCTGCGGGGCTTCTACTACTACCAGCTGCTGGACTTTTTCGGCGGCGTGCCGATCGTCACCGACCTCGAGATCAAGGCGCGGGCGCGCGCCACGCGCACCGAGCTGTTCAGCTTCATCGAGACGGAGCTGCTGGACGCCAGCACGGACCTGCCGGCCAATTGGCCGGCGGCCAGCAACGGCCGCCTGACCAAAGGCGCCGCCGACGCCATCCTGGCGAGCATGTATCTGAACGCCGGCGTGTGGACGAAAGAAACCGGCGTCAGTGCCACGGCCTACAACTCGTGCTCCGGCGTGCAGGTCAGCGGCGGCGTGGATGCCTGCCAAGCCGCGATCAATGCCGCCGATCGCATCATCAATTCCGGCCAGTACAGCTTGGCGGCCATCTGGAAATCGAACTTCACCGCCGACAACCAGACGTCCCCCGAGAACATCATGGTGGTGAAGTTCCTGAACAAACCCGACGTGGGACTGAACTTCATCATGCGGTCGCTGCACTACAACCAGTTGACCGGCGGCACGCCCTGGAACGGGCACGCGACCACGGCGCAGATCTACACCGCCTTCGACGCGAATGACCAGCGCCGGCAGATGTGGCTGGAGGGCCCGCAGACCAATGTAGAAACCGGCGTACCGGTCAACGACCGGTCGGGCAACCCGCTGGTCTTCACGGATTCGATCAGAGATGTGACCGCGGCGACCGAAGGCGAAGGCCCCCGCTTCTACAAGTATCCGGCCGATCCCAACCGACCCGAAGGTCAGACCAACGGCAACGACTACGCCGTCTTCCGCCTCGCCGAGATCTATCTGATCAAGGCCGAGGCGCTGAACGAGCAGACGCCGGGGAGCGCCGCAGCGCTGGCCTTGGTGAACACGCTGCGTGCTCGGGTCTTCGAACCGGATCAGCCACTCGCGGCCATCGACCGCGCGGCGCTGCTGCGGGAGCGCCTGTTCGAGCTTGCAACCGAGGGCAAGCGGCGGCAAGATCTCATCCGCCACGGCGGCTTCATCGCTGCCTGGGACTACAAGACGGCGGGGACTCCCAACCTCATTCTGATGCCGATTCCCCAGTCGCAGATGGACGCCAACCCGTTGCTCGTCCAGAACACGGGCTACTAGTTGGAACGGCACTAGTTGGCCCACCCGGTGGCCCTGGGTGCCACGATAGCCTGCTCCCGCTGCCGGGAGCAGGCTATTTGGTTTTTGGTGGCCGGGGCGTGCCTCCTGGCCGGCTGCGCCGGTGCGGACCGGCAGGCCCGGGGGGAAGAAGGGCCCACGGGGGCGGCGCCCGCGATGGACGGGCACCTGTTTACACGGTTGCCGGCCAGCTACACCGGCGTGCGCTTCGAGAACCGGCTGCGCGAAGCCCATGAGCTGAACGTCTTTACCTATCGCAACTACTACAACGGCGGTGGGGTGGCGCTGGGCGACCTCACGGGCGACGGCCTGCCGGAGCTGATGCTCACCGCGAACCAGGGGGGCAATCGGCTGTATCTGAACGAGGGCCAGTTCCGCTTCCGGGACGTGACTGCGGAGGCCGGCGTCCGAGGGACGGGGTTCTGGGCGACCGGCGTCAGCTTCGCGGACGTGAACGGCGACGGCCGGCTGGACATCTATGTCTGTTACGCCGGCCCGAAGGCAGGCGCACGCCGGGCCAACGAGCTGTTCATCAACCAGGGCCTCGACGCGCACGGGGTGCCCACCTTCCGCGAGCAGGCCGCCGCCTACGGCCTCGCCGACCAGGGCTTCGCGACGCACGCCGCGTTTTTCGACTACGACCGCGACGGGGACCTCGACCTGTACCTGGTCAACAACTCGTCACGGCCCCCCTCGATCGTCGCCCAGGAAGGCACGCGGGGCGTGCGCGACTCCCTCGGTGGGGACAAGCTGTATCGCAACGACGGCGGCCACTTCGTCGACGTGAGCGCGCCGGCGGGGATCTTCGGGAGCGAAATCGGCTTTGGGCTGGGGGTGGCCGTGAGCGACGTGAATCGCGATGGCTGGCCGGACCTCTACGTCTCGAACGACTTCTTCGAGCGGGACTATCTCTACATCAACAACCGGGACGGGACCTTCACGGAGCGGATCGAGCACGAGATGCCCGCCATCAGCTATTCGTCCATGGGACTCGATATCGCGGACCTGGACAACGACGGGTGGCCGGACGTCTACGTGACCGATATGCTGCCGGCGGACGATTACCGCCTCAAGCTGACGTCGGCGTTCGAGAGCCGGGAGAGCTATCAAGCGGGCTTGGCGCAAGGGTTTCACCACCAATTCCAGCGTAACACGCTGCAGCGGAACAACGGCAACGACACGTTCAGCGAGGTCGGGCAGCTGGCCGGCGTGGCGCGCACGGACTGGAGCTGGAGCGCGCTGATCGCAGATTTCGATCTGGACGGACTCCAGGACATCTACGTGACCAACGGCATCGCCCGGGACCTGACGTCGCAAGACTACCTCGCGTTCCTGAGGCAGGATGAGACGATGCGGTCGGCCTTGTCGGG
>JBGQFX010000088.1:0-8873 GCA_041497135.1 Gemmatimonadota bacterium
CCCCAAGCCGCCACTGCCACGGCCACCGCCCCCGGCACCGCCCAGCGCAGGTGCCTCCGCCAACCGGCGCCCTTGCGCGAAGTCGCCGTGCCCGTCTCCCCTGTCTGACGGCGAAACGCCGCCGTGACGTGCGACGGGACCGCCAAGGCCTCGGCGAACATGATCACCGTCGGGAAGCGATCCGCCGGCACCTTGGCCAGCGCGCGCAACAGCGCTGCCTCCATCGTTTCCGGAATCGTCGCCCGCACGATCGACGGCGGCGTCACCGACGCCATCGAATGCCGGGCGAGGATCGATTGAACGTTCGGGCCCGTAAAGGGCGGCTCCCCTACCAGCATCTCGTACACGACGCAGGCGAGGCTGTACTCGTCGCTGCGTCCGTCGATGTTGGGATCGCCGCTGCCCTGCTCCGGGCTCATGTAGATCGGGGTGCCGATCACGGTACCGGTCTGAGTCAGCTGTTGCTGTTCCACCGCGGAGGCAGCCCGGGCGATGCCGAAGTCGGCCACGACCGTGCTCCCCCCAGAGAGCATGATGTTCTCGGGTTTGATGTCCCGATGGACAACGTCCCGGCTGTGCGCATAGCCTAAGGCGCTCGCGACCTCGGACGTGATCTTGATCACGTCTTCCTGCGGCAGCTGCTTCTCCCGATCCAGGCGATCCCGGAGCGACTCGCCTTCCACGAACGGCATGACGTAAAAGAGCAGGCCCGCTGCTTGCCCCGAGTCGTACAACGGCAGGATGTGGGGGTGCTGGAGCCGGGCGGCGATCTCGATTTCGCGCAGGAAGCGCTCGGGACCGATCGCGGCCGAGATGTCCGGATGGAGGACCTTGATGGCCACCTTGCGGCGGTGTTTCAGGTCCTCGGCCAGAAACACCGTCGCCATGCCGCCGCGCCCCACCTCCCGCTCCAGGGCGTAGCGGTCGGCCAGGGCCTGGCGCAGCGTGTCGAAGTGGTCGCTCAAGAGTTCAGGGGAGGCACCCCTGAACGATACGACCGGTGCCCCTGTGCCGCCACGCCCACAGCGCTGGTCTTGTCCGAAGTGCACCTGTCACCCTACTAATAGAGAGCCGATGACCCGCCCATCCCTCTCGCTCCTGGGGCCACTCGCGCGTGCCCCGAGCATCACGCGTCTGTTTCTTGCGACTTTTTTCGCGGTGGCGCTGGCCGGGTTCACGATCGCGCTCACCTCATGGCTCGACGCGCGGCGAACCGACCGGTCCACCATGGCGATCCTCGCCACGCTCGATCGGCTGCAGGCACTCGACCCCCGGCCGGCCCTCGAAACCGAACGCGACCGCATTCGCACCCTGGCCGAGGACGTGAACGACGAGGCGCAGCAAGCGGCGCTGGCGACGACCATCATCTTCGTCGCCGTGCTCGTCTCTCTCGGCATCGGACTCGTGTACAGCCGCCGCCGACTGGCCGAGCCGTTCGGTGAAATCGTGGCGGCGCTGGAGCGGGTGGCGACCGGAGAGTACGGCGTGCGACTCCCCGAGCAGGCATCGGGAGAGTTCCGCGCTCTCGCCCAGGGCGTGAATCGGATGGGAGAAACGCTCGCCTGGCGTGAGCGGATCCAGGAGTACCTGTCGCGACTGCTCGGCGCCCTGAACGCCACGACGCGGGAAGGTGCCGGGCTCGCCCCCGCCCTCGACGTTATCGCCGAGGCGACCGGAGCGTCTGGACTCGTTCTGTACCAACCGGACTACGAAGCGAACGAATGGACCCCCACCGCCGCGCGCGGCGCGGAGCCGCGGCCGCTGTCCCGGATCGCCGTGCGCGAGCTGATCGGCGACGGCACGGCCGGCGTGCTGCACCTGGCGGGCGAACAGAACACTGCCGCCCGCCAGAAGCTGCAGCTCCCGACGACGTCAAGCGGCGAAGTGGCCGTGGCCCCGTTGCGCACCGCGGGGCGGCTCGCCGGTCTCCTGGTCGCCCTCCCGCCCGAGAGTTTCGGTTCCGACCAGATGGACGCCCTGGCGCTCGCGCTCCCGAACCTGGCCATCGCCTGCGAGCGGGAGTCGGCGTTTCAGCACACCCGCCGGCTCGCGACCGAGGTGCGGCGGACCGCGCAGTATCTGGAGGAGCAGTCTGATGAGCTTACGCGGCTGAACGAGGAGCTGGCCAAGGCGAACCGCCTCAAGAGCGATTTCCTGGCGAACATGTCGCACGAGCTCCGCACGCCGCTGAACAGCATTATCGGCTTCAGCGACATGCTGCTCACGGAAGAGGTGGGCCCGTTGACCGCCATGCAACAAGATTTTCTGGAGACCGTGGCGCGCAACGGCCGCCACCTGCTGCAGCTCATCAGCGAGCTGCTCGATCTCTCCAAAATCGAAGCGGGGAAATTGCAGCTCACCCCCGAGTCACTCGACCTGCGCATCCTGCTCCACGAAGCCGCCGAGAGCGTGCGCGCCCAGACCGAAGAGCGGCATCACACGCTGAGCGTCGAGGTCTCGGACCGGTCGCTCGTCGTCCTCGCCGACCATGTGCGCGTACGACAGGTGCTGCTCAACCTCCTGTCCAACGCGATCAAGTTCACGCCGGAGGGCGGCCAGGTACGCCTGCTCGGCCGGGCGGAGGAAGAGGGGATCCGGGTCGAAGTGATCGATACGGGCATCGGCATCGCCCCGGAGGATCAATCCAAGCTGTTCAAGGAGTTCATGCAGGTGGACGCGTCGGCCAGTCGGCACTACGAGGGTACGGGCCTCGGTCTCGCGCTCTGCAAGCGACTGGTGGAGCTGCACGGCGGGCAGATCGGTTGTCAGAGCGCTCGCGGTCACGGCAGCACGTTCTGGTTCACCCTGCCGCGCGAATCTCCCGCCCCCGGGCGGCCGCTGCAGGGTTCCCCGCATGGAGCGACCTAATGGCGACGATCGTGGTGGTGGAGGATCAGCCGGACAGCCTGAAGCTGCTGTCCACCCTTCTGTCGCTGCGTGGGCACCTCGTGATCCCGCTGCCGAGCGGAGACGGCCTGATCGACACCGTGCGCGGACACTCCCCTCCGCCGGATCTCGTCTTGCTCGACATTCAGCTCCCTGGCCGCGACGGGTATGCCTTGCTGCAGGATCTGAAAGCGCTCGAGGGCGACCACCGCTGGAAAGTGGTCGCCCTCACGGCGCATGCGATGCCGGTGGATCGTGAGAAGGCACTCGCCGCCGGCTTTGACGGCTATATCACGAAACCGATCGACATCAGGACGTTCCCGAGCGAGGTCGCGGCGTAC
The DNA here is from genome assembly GCA_041497135.1 of Gemmatimonadota bacterium. Taxonomy (GTDB): domain Bacteria; phylum Gemmatimonadota; class Gemmatimonadetes; order Gemmatimonadales; family GWC2-71-9; genus DASTHG01. The sequence continues at coordinate 3,228 of JBGQFX010000088.1, forward strand.
CTGACGGCGGGCGCGGGGGGACCGGCGGGCGCGGCGTAGTCGGCGGCCGTGGCGTCGTGGGCGCTGCTCCGAGCTTCCGCACCTCCACGTCGCCGGTCACGGTCGTGAGCTTGATGGTGCGACCGCCTTTCCCCAGCGTACCCGCGATCGCGTGCGACGCAAACTTGCCCGAGACGACCAGCGGATAGTCGCTCGAAATGTCTCCCGCGACGGTGTGGCCGTCCACAACGGCATCCACATTGTCCGGAAGGACGATGACCGCATCGCCGTGCACGGTTGCGACGTTGACGTCTCCCGGATCGACGAACCCACGCATCGTCGCGTTCACGTCGCCGTTGACGGTAGCCGCCCGTACCGGACCGGCGCTCGTCTCGATCGTGATATCGCCGTTGACCGTGCCGACGAAGACCGGCGCCGAGACACCGTTGACTTCGACATCCCCATTCACGGTGGACGCGTCCAGCTTGACGCCCCGCGGCAGCTGCACGGTGAACACCACGGCGACGTCGTTGCCCCGCAATCCGCCCTCGGTGGAGTAGTGGCCGTCGGGTCCGCACTCGACCGCGTGTCCGGGCCACATCGCACACACCGTGAGACCGCGCTCCGATTCGGCGGTGACGATCCGCACCGAATCGACCGGCGAGTGCTTGTAGCTACGATCGGCGACGATCTGGACCTGCCGGCCTTCGCCGGGCTCTACGGTAATCGAGCCATTGATGTTGCGGAGCCACAGCGTGCGCTGGACCGGGACCGCCGTCACGTAGCTCCAGGGCTCGGCGTGCAGGCGGTCCGGCGCCAGAAAATCCGTGTTGAACTGCTGACGGAGCCCTTCCAACTGGGCGCGTCCGCGGCCCACAAAGGAGCGGACGAATAACCCGACGACGATCACGATCCCGAAAATCATTGTGCCGCGCAGGATCTCTCCGCGCCACCGCAGCCAGAATTCCTTGCCGTTCATATGAAGCCCCCCGCAGGGTGACGATGCCAAATCTCGCCGACCCTACGGGGGGTGGAAGGTGCCAGTTTCGAATCAGGCCCGTAGGGACTCAGCGCCCGCCCGTCGAGCAGGTGGACACAGTATGCGCCACCAGTCGGACCGGGGCTACGCCCTCGACCAGGATCGGCGCCAGTGTGCCGCCATACCAAAGGCGACCCGCCGGCACCAGCGAGGGCTGCGCCGACTCCGTCTTGAGGGGCGAGTTCCGAGAATGTGATGCCCGCTCACCCGCAATGGCCCGGCCGCCTGCCAGCGCGACGCCGAGACTCAGGATTGATACGAGCGCCAGTGAGATGGTCCTCATAGTGCCTCCTTGATTTCTCATCTCGTATGACGCGACGGCGCGCCCAATCGTTGCGGCAGCGGTGTCCGAGACCCGTCAGGGCTGTTAGCTTTGCTGCCGTGACGGGCCTCGCGCGATTCCGGGATCTCCTCACCCAGCTCATTCTCCGGGACCTGAAGTCCCGCTACAAACAGACCTTTTTCGGGGCGTTGTGGGTGTTCGGCCGCCCGCTGGTCGAGCTGGGGGTGTACGTGCTCGTGTTCGGGGCGTTTCTTCGTGCACCCTCGGACGGCGTGCCGTACCCGCTGTTCGCGTTCTCCGGCGTCGTGCTGTGGAGTTTCGTCTCCGGCGCCATCTCTCGTGGCGCCCGCAGCGTTCAGGGTGAGGGAGGGCTCGTCGCCCACGCGCCGTTTCCCAAAGCGACCCTGCCCCTGGCCGCGATCGTGGGGGCGTTGATCGATTCCCTGCTCGCGGGCGCCATGCTGGGCCTGCTGCTGGCAGTCCGGCACGTCGTTCCGTCCCCGAGTGCCTGGCTGTTGCTGCCGATTCTCGTGATCCTCGGCATCATGGTCACCGGACTGGTGCTCATCGGCTCGGCGCTGAACGTGTTCTATCGCGACGTCGGCCATCTGGTCGATCTCGGCGTCCGCGTCTGGCTGCTCCTCACGCCGGTCGCCTATGCACGCTCGGTGGTGCCTCCACGGTTTCAGACGCTCTACAGCCTCAACCCGCTGGTATCGCTGTTCGACCTCGCCCGAGCCGCGCTGCTGGGCACGGGGGCGGTTCATCCCGAGGCGATGTGGTACCCGCTGGGCATTGGGCTCGTGTTCCTCGCCGTCGGTGTGGTGGTGTTCCGCGCGGCGGAGCCGTACTTCGCCGAGTCGGTCTAGCTGATGGCGATCACCGTTTCGGGAGTCTGGAAGCGCTACCGGCTGCGGAGCGAGTCGCTCAAGGAGCTGGTGAGCGGGCTCCTGCCGCGGCGACGACGTGGCCCACCGCCCCGCCCCAAGTCCATGTGGGCGTTGTCGGACGTGTCGTTTCAAGTGGAGCGCGGCTCGACCTTCGCCCTGGTGGGAGCCAACGGGTCGGGCAAGTCGACCATGCTCAAACTGATCGCCGCCATGATGAAACCCACGCGCGGATCGATCCGCGTGGACGGCCGGCTGTCCTTGCTCAGTTTTCTGGGCGGCTCATTCCATGCCGACCTGACGGGGCGGGAAAACGTCTTCCTGGAAGGGGCGCTGCTCGGCCTCTCCCGGAAAGAGCTGCGTGCCAAGCTGGACGCCATTTTCGACTTCGCCGGCCTCGAGGAGTTCACCGACGTGCCGGTGAAATTCTACTCCTCGGGGATGGCGCTCCGGCTCGGGTTCGCGATTGCGGCACACATCGAGCCGGAGGTACTGCTGATCGACGAAGCGTTCGCGGTCGGCGACACGGCATTCCGCGACCGCTGCCTGGGGAAGATGCTGGACTTCAAGGCGGCGGGCACCACCATGGTGCTTGTGTCACACGAGCGGTACCTGGTCGAGCAGCTGTGCGATACCGCCGTGCTCCTCGACCACGGACGCACCGTGGCGAACGGGCGCCCCGAGGAGGTGTTCGCGGCCTACGAGCGGGTCAACGAAGCGGCCGAAGAGTCGGCGGACGAGGACGATCTCGAGGGAGAACCGGCGCGCTCCCCGCTCCAAATCGAGCGCGTCGAGATCTCGGGCGGTGATGGCGGGGAGGAGCCCTTGTTCCGCCCCGAGGAGGCCCTCGTGGCGCGGGTCCACCTCCGGGCGCAGCGGGACATCTCCGGCGGATCCCTGGGGATCCAGGTCGCGCGGGAGTGGCATGTCCTGCACGGGACGCGCTGCAACCGCCAGGGCATCGAGATCAACGCTCGCGCCGGCGAGCGACTCACGCTCGAGATCGAATACCGCCCGCTCTCGCTGGCGCGCGGGTCCTACGCGCTCCATGTGCTGGTATACGAGCACCGACTCGCGGTGGAGCCGGTGTTGGTTCTGAAGCGGGCGGCACGCTTCCGCGTCACGCATCCCGAAGCCGAGGGGGTGGGCCTCATCCGTCTCGCCCACACCTGGCGCCTGTTGAACGGCGGTAACGCGCCCTAGGCGCCGGCGCGAGCGCGCTCGCTGGTCCACCACGCGAGCGCCTTCCTCAGGCCGCCGGACGGCTGCAGGTGCCGCAGCACCGCCAGTCGCAGGCTGAGCGCGCGCTCGAGATCGTAAGGCGCCACGCGCCCGGCCAACGCCACCGGTGGTTCCACACCCGCCAGCTGCGCGGCCGCTCCGAGCCACGCTCCCGCAGCCGCCCCGTCCACGATCTCTTTGGCATCCAGTCGGCGCGCGATCTCGGCCCAATCCATCGGAACCCCACTGGCCCAAATCACCGCCGCATCAAACATCAGCACCAGTATGAACGCAGAATCGGGAATCAACAGGCTGTGCGCCGTGGCGCTCCAGAACAGCTCTGTCGCCGACGGCACGCGAAACCGGATCCCCGAGCGTACCACGTCGATTCCCGCATCGTAGTATCGCTGCCAAGCCACGCCCGGGTCGACTCCACGGGCGTGCGTGGTGTGAAGCTCAACGCCGACCCGCCGGTGACTCCACAGGGCGGGCAGATGATGATGTTGGGGCCGCGGGGGCTTGGTTGGTGAAGTCCGCTCATATCCCCGCCTCCGAAGGTCGTGCCAAACCTCACGGGCGAGAGCCAGGGGAACCAGCACATCGACGTCATTGGTTACGCGAGCGTCGGCGAGCGGGTAACGGTCCACGTTCAGCCGACGCGCCACTCCTTTCAAGAACACCGCCGGCATATCGATCTCATGAAAGATCTCCGCCAACGCCTGCGCCTCCGCTTCGATCAACAGGTTCCTGGCGGTTTCTTCGCGCGCCTGAGCGGATACCCAATCAGCCAGCTCCGGGTCGATTCGCTCCATGACCCCCAGTTGACGGAGTCGCCGGTACAGCCAGATGGCACACCCCTCGAACTCCACGAGGCGCTGCATTCCCTTCCCCTCGACCGTCCCCCACACGGGGGCCAGGCGCTCAGGGGGAAGGCCACCTCGGAATCGGAGGGTGTCGATCAGCAGCCGCGCCGAATTCACGCTTCGACGACGGCGGGCTGCGTCTCTGGAAACCGGGCGATGACGGTATGGTGTTCCGGGTGCTCGGAATGCGGCTCCAGGTAGGGCTCCCCGCCACGGACCAGCCAGGCGTGGGCCGCCAATGGGGACGGGCCGGTCTTGTGAACTCCGATCCACAGCTCGACCGGGCGGCCGGCACGACGCAGGAGATGGTACAGAACGGCCGCGCGCTTGAGGCAGGTCCGGCGCCACGGGTTCGGCAGGTTGCGGAGCAGGCGGTCCACCCACCGGGCCAGGGATGCGTCGTCCAGATCCTGAGCCGGGGGCCGGCTGCCGCTCCCGCCCAACCAGCCCGCCAGGCGGGAGAAGGAAACGAAATAGAGCAGCGGTGGGACCACGGCCACCATGGCGGTGGCCCGCAGGCGCCACACGAAGGGCAAGCGACCCGTCACGGGCCGCGTTCGACCACCAGCAGGTCGGCCGTGCGACACGTGTCGAGGAATTGTCGCACGCTGGCTTCCGCCTGCTCGGGCGTCACCTCGTACTGTTCGACGAGCAAGCCCACCAGCTCGTCCACCGATCGCGGCGCCTCGAGTGCCTGCAGCAGGATCAGGCCGCTCTCGCTCACGGAGAAGTAGCGGCGCGTCCCCAGATGCAGCACGACGCCGTCGCCTTCGACGTCGGCGAGGCGCAAATCGGGATGTCGTTTGTAGCGTTCGCTCATGTGACGAGCTCGATCAGACGGTTCGGTCGGGCGAACAAGTCGCGCCCCAACGTAACCCGGTAGCAGCGCGCCTGCCCGGTCAGCTGTGTCAGCACGTTCAAGTGGTCCTGCGCCAGGTCGGGCTCGAGCATCACCCACGCGGACCACCGCACCAGCTCCGCCACCGCCCCGCGCCGATCCAGGGGCTCGGCGCTCGTCTTGGCGTTTCCCACCGCCGTGAAAATAACAACCTGCGGGTCGACGAGGGGGGTCCAGACCCCCCCGAGATCTTCCGGCCAGTAACCGGTTTTGCCCCGATCGGGGAGGGATACCCCCCCGGCTCGGGCGAGGAGCCGACGGCCACCAGGGCGCAGGGCGATGGGCGCGCGACAGGTATGCACGACGATGCGATCCCCGCGGCGTTCGAGAAACGCCGCGTCATCCGTTCCCACGCGCCAGCCCGATGCCGCCAGCAGTGCAGCGGTCGTCGACTTCCCGGCATGCGCGTTCCCCGCGTCGAGCCATCCACGGCCTTCCTGGTCGATCGCCGTTGCCGCGTGGAGGTGATACCAGCC
>JBGQFX010000089.1:0-8849 GCA_041497135.1 Gemmatimonadota bacterium
CCCCGACGATCCGGCGTGCCATGCCTTCGGGTACCGGCGCACGCCGCGTACCGAGGTGCTGTACGACGCCCCGGCCACGGCCTACGTGTATTTCACCTACGGCATGCACTGGTGCCTCAACGTCGTCACCGAGGCGGTCGACTACCCGGCCGCGGTGCTGATTCGGGCGCTCGAGCCGCTGGTCGGTCTCGACCTGATGCGGCGGCGGCGGGGGGGCGTAACCGACCGGCAGCTCTGTGCCGGGCCGGCCCGACTGTGTCAGGCATTGGGCATCACGGGGGCGCAGAACGGGACGTCGCTAATCGGTGGGAAGGTGCGCATCCTGCGCAGTGGCGGCCGCCGGCCCACAGTCACAGTGACGCCCAGGATCGGGGTCACGGAAGCGGCCGACTGGCCACTGCGGTTCACGATCGAGGGCTCTGCCTGGACCTCAAGATGATAAAAAAGGCGCCAGGTGTCGGATCCCCGACGTCTGGCGCCTCAGCATCCCTGCAAGCGTCAGTGTGACGTTTCCACGTCCTCTTTGGCGCTCCCCAGCGAGTAACGAATGCCGCCCTGGATGGTGTGCGTGGCGCCCAGCAGGAGGAAGTTGTTCGCCGCCGAAGAGATCATGTACTGGCCATAGACCGCCAGCTTTCCGATGTTGATCTGCACGCCTCCCAGGAACCAGGCGACCGCCTTGCTGGCCGCGTCGTCGGCGAGGGCTTGTGCCGCCTGGGCATCAGCCGGGGTGGGGCACTGGGAATTCGCCGTGGTGCCGCTGCAATCGGGGATGGGGCTCTGGACGTTCATGATGGCGAAGCCCCCCCCGGCGAACGGCTCGATGCGCCGCTGCAGCGGGAAGGCGAGGACGCCGACGAACAGGCGCCGGACCTGGTTGAACGTCACATCGTGGGCGCTGCCGGTGGTGGGATCCACCACGGTGGCGCGCGCGTCAGACAGGAAGAACGCCTGCTCCCCCCCGAGATACAGGGCGGTGCGCTTGCCGGTGATGAGCCAATGAACGCCGATGACCGGGTCGAAGAAGTACCCCACGTCATTGGTCTGGTACAGCATCCCCCCGGCCTGAGCGCCCCAGTACCAGCGGTGCGATCGGTCGATGATCGCCTGCCCCGAGGCCGGCCGAGCGAGGGGGGCGACGAGCAGGGCTACGATCGCCAGACGAGACAGCGGCTTCATCGGACTCCTCCACAAGTTTGCGGGCAGCAATGGCTGCCGGGTGGACCCCCAAGATAGGGGTCCCCGGGTTTTTGGCAAGCCGTGGGGTCAAAGCTAGTCCATTGTGGCGGTGTCGGTTAAGCGATAGCTGCGTGAAACTACTTGAAGTGCATGCTAGAAACCCGAATATTTGCCGTAAGTCACTGTTGCTTGTGTTGCTAAACTGTTCTGATAATGTCCTAGATCAGTTTCAGGCGCTTGCCGACTTTGGCGAATGCCCGCAGCGCGAAATCGAGGTCATCCCGCGTGTGCGCGGCCGACACCTGGCAGCGGACCCGGGCGTGTCCCTGAGGCACCACCGGATACCCGAACCCCGTGACGAAGACGCCTTCCGCGAGCAACAGCTCGCTCATCTGGATCGCCTTCGCGGTCTCCCCGAGGATCACTGGGATGATCGGGGTTTCCCCCGGTAGCGGCTTGAAGCCCAGCGCCTGGAGCTCGGCTCGGAAGAACGTCGCGTTCTCGTGCAGCCGGCGGACCCGTTCGGGGTGCGCCTCGAGGCAGCGCACCGCGGCGAGGGCGCTGGCCGCCACCGTAGGCGGGAGGGCGTTGCTGAACAGCTGCGGTCGCGAGCGCTGCGTGAGGTAGTCGGTGAGCACGGCCGGGCCCGCGGTAAACCCTCCCGCGGCGCCGCCCAGCGCCTTTCCAAGCGTGGACGTGATGATATCCACCTGTCCGGTGACTCCGTAGTGCTCCGCAGTTCCGCGGCCGCCCTTTCCCAGGACGCCGGTGGCGTGGGAGTCGTCCACCGCGACGATCGCATCATGTTTGCGGGCCAGATCCAAGATGTCTGGCAGCCGGGCGATGTCGCCCTCCATGGAGAAGATCCCGTCCGTGAAGATGAGCCGCCGCCGCGCTTCGCGCGCCGCCACGAGCTTCGCTTCGAGATCGGCCATGTCCGAATGCCGGTACACGGCCGTCTGACACTTGGTCATCGCCTTGGCGAGGCGAACCGAGTCGATGATGGAGGCGTGGTTCAACTGGTCGGAGATGACGATATCTTGCTCACCCAGTAGCGTGGGGCAGAGCCCCTCGTTGGCGTTCCAACAGCTGACGTAGGTCAGCGACGACTCGCATCCCACCAGCCGTGCGAGGGCCGCCTCCAACTCACGGTGCACCGTGAACGTCCCGCAGATGAACCGCACCGATCCCGTGCCGGCACCGAACCGGTCGAGCGCGGCCTTGCCCGCCGCGACGACCTCCGGCTCGTTGCACAGACCCAGATAGTTGTTGGAGGAGAGGATGACGACTTCGCCGCGTCCTTCCATGCGGGTCCGGGCGGCCTGCGGCGCCTCGAGGTAGTTGAGCCGCTTGTAGACGCCGTCCTGCTTGAACTGCTCCAGCTCGGCCGCGAGGCTCGTGACGAGGCTCATGCGATCTCCAGGATGACTTTGCCCGCGTCCCCCGAGCGGATGGTGGTGAGGGCCTCCTCGATCCGGGCCAGGGGAAAGCGATGGGTGATCACGGGCCGCGGGTCGAACAGCCCGGCGGATAGGAAACGGCGCATCTGGTGCCACGTCTCGTACATCTTCCGGCCGATCACGCCGTAGACGGTGATGCCCTTGAAGATGATCTCGTTGGCGAAATCCACGGGAACGTCCCCCTTGGGAATGCCGAGCAGCTGCACCCGCCCGCCCATGCGTACCGCGTGGAACGCCTGGTGCAGGGCGGAGGGCACGCCCGACATCTCGCACACGACGTCCGCCCCCTCGCCGCCGGTCTCCGCCAAAACGGTCTCGACGACCGGCTGGGACGCCGCGTTGACCAGGACGTGCGCGCCCAAGGCGCGCGCCAGCGCGAGGCGCTTCGGGTTCACATCGGAGGCGATCACCTTCGCCGCTCCGGCCGCTTTCGCGATACCGACCGCGAAGCAGCCGATCGGCCCGCACCCCACGATGAACACCGTACTGCCGGGGATCTCGGCGCTCAGCACGGTGTGGAACGCGTTCCCCATGGGGTCCATGATGGCGCCGATTTCGGTCGGGATCCCGTCCAGCGGCAGCACGTTGGTCGCGGGCATCGCGATGAACTCGGCGAACGCGCCGTCGCGGTCCACGCCGATAATGCGGGTGTTCTTGCAGATATGGCCGTTGCCGGTGCGGCACTGCAGGCAGTGGCCGCAGATGATGTGCCCTTCGGCGGTGACGAGCTGCCCCGGGGTCAGCTCGGTCACGCCGTCACCCACGGCCACGATCTCGCCCGCGAATTCATGCCCGATCACGAGCGGTGGCTTGATCCGGCCCTGCGCCCAGGCGTCCCAGTCGGCGATGTGCAGATCGGTGCCGCAGACCCCGGCGTGGCGCACGGCGATCAGCACCTCGCCCGGCCCGGGAGTGGGCTTCGGGACGTCTTTGACGGTGAGCCCGGGGGCCCGTTTGTCTTTGACGATCGCTTGCATCGCCGGAGTGAGAAGAAGAGAAGACGGACTGCAGGGCGCCGATAATATAGCTGCCCGTGCCGGAAGGCGACGAACGCTACTGACGCGGATCGACGGTGATGGTGCCCTCGGCCCATCCGAGTCGGGAGCTCGTCAACGCAACGGCGATCACCCGGTAGTGCCCGGCCGATTCGGGGAGCCGCACGCTGAGAGTCGCGGTGCCGTCGCGGCCGGCGCGCGCCGCGCCCAACAGGAGCGGGCCGGGAACGTCGTCCAGTTGCCTGGCGCCGCGCTCGCCCCACGGTCCGTACTCCAACACGTCGGGGTTCTGGTTCCACATCCCCACAAAAACCGCGGAGCCCGGATCGATCGGCACGTACGGCACCGGAGCCGGATCTCTGAGCGAGGACACCGACAGACGCCGCGCGGAGGGAGGTCGCAGCAACGCGCCGACGACATCGCGCAATCGCTGGCTATCGACTGCCGCGAGTCGCTCGTCAATGGCCCACACCAGGACCCTCGCCTGGTCGAGCGCACCGTGACCGATGTTTCCGGTGATCACTATCCGCTGGGTCGAGGCAGCCTCGGCGCGGTCGGGCAGCCGCAACGTCACCGCCATGCGCTCGGCCGGATCGCGCACATCCAGGTCGATCTGGCTGGTCGTCGCTCCGTGGGTCACGATCCCGTCGCTGGTCTCTGCGGACCAGGCCGTCGCCGTCAGGGTCATCCGGGGTACGTGGCGCGCGCCAATCGGCAGCCGCACGGTGTCGATGCCTCCGGAAAGCCGAAGGACGTGGCTTTCGATGCGGTCCCCGGACGTGACGGTCAGCCAGGCGATCCCGCCGTGTCCGAGGTTCTCGATCCGGACCACGGCGGTGTCGCCTACCACGTAGCTGGAACGGTCAACCGCGAGGGTGGGCTCGTCGGGACTGACCTCGCTGATCCATCCGGGGTCGCGAGGGTAGGAGACCAGCCGCTCGACCTCCACGTGGCGTCCCTGCGAATCCGTCGCACTGAAGAAGACGGTGGCGTACCCCTGTGGGAACCGCCGCAGCACACAGCGAGCGGGTCGATCCGTCGTGGTCGCGTTGCAACGGTCCAGCGTATCGGGCCCCATGGCGCCCGCCCGCCGCGGCAGAGAGTCGCTCTCCTGTGGAGACAGACTCCACTTGCGTCCCGCCAGGAGGCCGTCGATCCGGACGCCGGGGACCGGCGTCCCGTCCGGTCGCAGGGCCACGACTTCTATGGAATCACGGGCGCCGAGTGCGGGGTCGCGCACATCGCGGCTGGTGCGAATCGCCAGGTTGATGGCGGCCGGGTAGACGTCCACTGAGGCGTGCCCTGCCTCGGCCGAGCCTCCGGCTCCCCGCATGGTCGCCTGCAGCGCCATTCTCTGGGGCCACGACGGCGCGCGCTCCGGAAGCGGGAGGTTGAAGCTCCCTGTGCCATTGGCGTCCAGCGTCACGGTGCGACGGCCCCTGATCGGGTCGGGCGAATCGTCTCCCCGCGGCGTGCTGACCTCGGCCGTCGTGAAGCCCTGCGGCACTCGGACTACCGCGTAGGGGTTCAGGCGGCCCCCCACCCATCTCGCTTCGACCACCCCGCGGGCCGGTGTGCCGTTTCGATTCCATGCCGCGACCGCAACCCGCACAGAGTCACCCCGTGCGCCCCAGCGGCGCTCGGGAATCACGGACAAGTAGACGCGAGGCACCGGGTCTTCGGTGACCCAGAAGGCCGCATCAGCCAATTGGCGCCAGCGGCCCCTGCGGCTCACCAAGAGCGCCGTTTGATAGATGCCCGCGGGGCGCCGAGGCCCGACGGTGAAGGCCAGCTCGGCGGTCCCGGCGCGCGAGAGCGCGACAACGGTGTCACGCACCCGTCGCGGTTCCAGTCTGTTCCGCTCACTGCCGACGACGACCCACCGGATCGAGACGAGTGAAGGTCCCCGCACGACGGCTTGCATTCGAACGGTGTCCCCGCGCCGATACACCAGACGATCCGGGATGACGACGGAGGCAGGGAGCGAACCGACCAGGGTCCGCGCGTTGTCCCACAACGGTACGTTCACCGCGTCATAGTCGTCCGGCGTCGTCACCTCCAGGATCCGCCAGCTGGATTCCTCGCACGCGTAGCGAGGCTGGGCCTCGGCCGCGGCCATACCGGACAGCTCGGCCAGGCCCGATCCGTCGGTCGCCGCGGTGGCGATGACGTCGCCGTAACAGCTTCTGGCCGTGACGGCGGCCCCGGCCACCGGCGCCCCGTTCGCGCGCTGGACGACCAGCACCGTGGCGCGGTCGAGATCCAGTCGCGCATGGACCGCGAGATCGGTGACGTGAAGCACGACCATCGACGGGGTGCGGGCATCGACTGGTGCGTCCGGACTCGAAATCCGCACCGCGTACAGGCCGGCAGGCCGCGAGCGCCACGCCGCTTTCCTTGGCACCGCGATGGCGGAACGCACGCTGTCGCTGGATGAAGCCCGCACGGCGAGGCGCTGGCATTCGGTGGATTCGCTCGAGACCGAGTCGATGCCGCGCCACGTCCACCATCCGTCGCCGACCAGTCGTACGCGCGCTGAGTCGGGAACGCGAGCGGTACACACGCGGAGCTCGCTCACGTTGATCGATGTGACGTCCACGCTCGGGATGGCGCGGGTCGAGACCGTGCGGTGCGTGCTTTGGTAAACGACCGTCGGCTGCGCCGGTGCAGTCGTGAACGAATACTCGAACGACTCCGCGAGGCGTTGGCCGAAGGCGTCGCTGAGCGCGTGATCGGCGGACACGCGGTAGCTCGTCGCCGGCGCGAAGGCGCCCTGCAGCTGCCAGACGGTGCTGGGTTGCCCCGGGGGCGACCGTCCCTCGACAAAGCGGACGGCCAATGGAGGCGAGACGCGGACATGACGCAGCAGCTCGCTCTCGCTGACGGGATTGGTAAATGCCAATTCCGGCGGGGGAGCGCGGGCGGACTGCAGGCGGAATTCGCCTGCAGTCTGGAAAGGCCAGGTCATTTGGAAGGGCCACTCCACGAGGCCGCTGAGGGTCAGCGTGCCGACGCATCCCGCAGGCAAACCGCGATCGGGGACTACCGTCATCAGGGTGGGGGGCGCGCGGACCAGCGCGAGGGTGTCCCTGAGGACGTCCGTGAAAAGTGAGTCGCCGCGGCGCAAGGCACGCGGTCGTTGGGACCGAAAGCTCACTGCCGCGAGACCGTGGCACGGGTGGCCCGGCCGGTAGTAGCCCTGCAGCGCCATGTGGAGCGACTCGGCAAACACTTCGGGGTCGGTCGGCTCCGACAGGACGAACCTGAAGCGCGTCCGCGAGGAGACGAACGTGGCCACGGGCCACGCGGCGAGCAGGGCCCGCCCGCGCGTGCGAACCCGGAGCACCGTAGGCTCGAGCAGCGGCGTTCCATCGGGTGCTCGAAACGCCGTGTCGAAGGAGAGCCGGTACTCGGTGCCCGGTTGCAGGATGGAGTCCGGCCGGAATTCCACCTGCCCGGAGCGAGTCCACCACAGGGACCCCGGGACGTGCGGCTCGATACGAAAGCCACGCGGTGGAATCATCGTGTCACGCGGCCGTGAAGTCACGGGAAACACGCCGATCGTTATCGGGTCCGCTCGGGAAAACCCCGAAGATATGTAGCTTCCAAGCCGCATCCCCGGCCGTAGGGTCACAGTCATGGAGTCGGCAAGACGGAACCCGTCGGGAGTCACGAAGTCCAGTCCGATGGTGACGCGGTACGTATGCCCCGGGGTCAGTGCGGTGTCGGGGACGAAACGCAGGGTCTGAGGGTCTGGCCATTCCACGTGGCCTGCCACGGGTGGGTTGAGCCGAAACCCGCGCGGCAACTGTCTCCCGCTGGACGACGTTTGGACCCGGTGGTTAAAGCGGAACGTGAGAGGCTGAGCCGGCCGGACGAAATCGAACGGGCCCTCCTCGAGCCGGAGCCAGAAACCGAACTGGCCCGTCCACCCGGGCCCGACGAGCGGGGCGCCACTCGTGGCCCGGAGGCTGTCCGAGAGCCGTGCGACGTAGTGGATTCCCGGCCTGAACCGTGTCCGGGGAGTGAACTGGAGCGTCGTCGAGTCGGGGAACGTGATCACGCCGTCGACTCGCGGGTCGATCGACAGGAGGTGTTCGGGAGCAGCCCCGGGCGCAATCGGGGCGCTGAACTGCAGTATCAGGGGTTCGGCAGGTGAAGCAGGCAGCCGGTGCCACGATACCCACACGGGGTCGGGGAAGCGGAATGCGGCGGCGGCGTGCAGGCTGGCCTCGGAAGGGCCGCGCAGGGCCGTATCGATGGTGACGGCGTACCGCACCCCGGCGACGAACGGCTGGGCCGGCGTGAACCGAAGCCGAAGCGAATCCAGCCACAACCAGCGACCATCCGTTGCCGGAACGAGGGTGATCCCAGGAGGCGGGCGGTCGCTGGTGTTCCCCGGAATGCCGGCGCGCCGATTGAAGACGAGCTCGAAGGGCTCGCCGCGGGAGCTGCCCCGGCGGCGCAGGACGACGTTGGTCGAGGGGACCTCGGGCCGGAGGCGACGACTGACCGTGAGTGCCAGCCGGGATCCGTCTCGTCCCGTAAACGTTGAATCCAAGGTGACGACGTAGTCACCCGCGACGAATGGACTGGCCGGGGTGAAGCGCAGCGTGACCGAATCCGGCCAGTCGTACCGTCCCGCCACCGCCGGCACGATGTGCACGCCCTTCGGGACCTGGCCGGGAACCCACCTGTCCGGCGCGACCGGCTGATCAAATGCGACGACGAGAGCCTGCGGTGGTCCCCACGGCATCCGAATGCTCAGGACGCGGAGCGGCTGCTCCTGTCCCAACGCCACTGAACTCAGGAACGCGAGGGACGCGCCCGCGCCGAGGCACTTCGAAGTGAATACGCCGATCAAACAGCTCCGACAGCCGCCTCGATCCGAACCGCGCAGATCTTCAGCTCCGCCATCTTCGCGTACGGGTCGAGTACCGGGTTGGTGAGCAGGTTGGCGGCCGCCTCACGGTAGTGGAACGGCACGAACACCTGCCCCGGGGCGACCCGATCGGACACGCGAACCGCCGTGACCATGTTGTTGCGACGCGAGGTGAGCCGTACGAGGTCGCCGTCGGTCACGCCCAGCGCGGCGGCGTCGTCGGGATGGATCTCGACGATCGCCGTCGGCTCTCGCGCGTCGAGCCCGCTGGCGCGCCGCGTCATCGTCCCGGTGTGCCAGTGATAGAGCTGCCGTCCCGTATTCATCACGAAC
>JBGQFX010000090.1:0-8790 GCA_041497135.1 Gemmatimonadota bacterium
AGCCTCGAGATGGCTCTCCATTTTCGGCAGATAGAAGTAGGGTCCCGAGCCGCGGCGGATCAGCGCATCCGCGTTGTGAAAGAAGAACAGCGCGAAATCGAACAGCGACGCCGATACCGGCCGCCCGTCCACGCGCAGGTGCTTTTCGTCCAGGTGCCAGCCGCGCGGCCGTACCATCAGGGTCGCGAGCGACTCGCCCAGGGCGTAGTGTTTCCCGTCCGGGCTCTGGTAGTCGATGGTGCCGCGCACCGCGTCGTACAGGTTGAGCTGCCCCTCGAGGGTGCCGCGCCAGGTCGGGGAATGCGAATCTTCGAAATCGGCCATGAACACCCGCGCGCCCGAGTTGAGCGCGTTGATGATCATCTTGCGGTCCACGGGTCCCGTGATTTCCACGCGACGGTCGAGCAGGTCCTTCGGGATCGGCGCCACCGTCCAGGTCGCTTCGCGAATGGCGCGGGTCTGGGGCAGGAAGTCCGGGCGCTCGCCCTCTGCGATGCGACGTTGCCGTGCCGAGCGGGCCGCGAGCAGCTCGCGGCGGCGATCCTCGCACGCCCGCGCCAGGCGCGCCACCAGCTCCAGGGCTCCGCGTGTGAGGATCCGCTCGGCGAGATTGTCGATCGGCCCCAGGATTTCCACGCCGGGAACGGCGGCAAGCACCCCAGATCGGGCGGCGACGGGCGAAGAGATGGTCATGGAGGACGGGGGTGTGATGGGCAAGTGTCGTGCCTTCTCCAGAGGATGGCCCCCCTCACGAACGCCCGACGACGATTGGCGACAGGCGTGGACCGGACGACACGCCATGAGGCTAATGCCCATGATACAATACTGTTTATGTGGCAGAAACGCCACAGAGAGGATTGGAGGCGGTCACCCTGACTGGCCGCTTCGTCGAGCTGCGTCCGTTGACCCACGATGATACCGACGCCCTGGTCGCGGTTGGACTCGACCCCGATCTGTGGCGGCACACGGTCAGCCAGGTGACGAGCCATGCCGACATGGAGCGGTACATCGAAACCGCCCTGGAAGAGCAGTCGGCTGGGCGCTCGCTGCCATTCGTCATCGGCTCGCGGTCCGAAGGGCGGGTGGTCGGGTGCACGCGGTACGGCAATATCGACCGGCACAATCGACGCGTCGAAATCGGCTGGACCTGGGTCGCGCCCCCGTGGCAGCGCACGCCGATCAACACCGAGGCGAAACTGCTTCTGCTCCGTCACGCATTCGAGTCCCTCGCCTGCGTCCGGGTCGAATTCAAGACCGATCGGCTGAACGAGACGTCGCGAACGGCGTTGCGTCGCATCGGGGCGGTGGAGGAAGGCTGTCGCTCAGCCCCTGCAATCGTCGCCCGGAACCTGTTGTGACGACGAAAATGTGACGGATGACCAGCCTCCCAAGTGGCTGGCCTGCCGCGAGCTAGGCCCGATCAAGTCGAATCCAAACAAGGGCATAGGTCTTGCGCTGGACGAGGGTACCCCCGGTGGAAACCGCTAATCGCGGGGGCAGCTTGGAGGGGGTTCAGCGATGGCTGTGGGCAGACGCAGCGGTGGCGATCGACGCGCGGACGACCGCCGCGACAGCACGGAGCGGCGGCAGCAGGCCATTCCGGTGGGCGTGGAGCGTCGCAGCGGGCTCGATCGCCGCATGGAGCTCGACCGGCGCTCGGGGTTGAATCGCCGTGTGATCGCCGAACGTCGTCACAGCGTGAGACCGCCGAGCCGCGAGCGGACGCGAGTGTAGGGCATCCCCGTTACGGGATGATGGGCGCCAAACCCTCCTCGGGAAACCGGGGAGGGTTTCCATTTTTCGCGCCGATTGGCCACCTCCCGGGCGCGTGGTAGCTTACCGCCCCATGATGGTGCTCACGGGTTTCGCCCTGGTGTGCGCCCTGCTCGCGGTCGCCTTCGTCTGGATCGCGATGTCGGCGTTGCGGCAGCGGCGCTTCGTGCGTGGCCTGACGACCCTGCTCACGGGCTTCCTGGCCCTGGCATTGGCCGCTCTGGCGGCCGCCGTGACCATCGGGGTGAAGGGCTATCGCGCCCTGACCCACGAAGATCTGGCCGCGCAGGTGCGCACCGAGCCGATCGGACCGCAGCGCTTTCGGGCGACGGTCGAGCTGCCCGAGGGGAAGAGCGGGCAGTTCGAGATCTCCGGGGACGCCTTCTACATCGACGCCCACATCCTGAAGTGGAAGCCGATCCTCAACCTGCTCGGGTTGCACACCGGCTACGAGCTGGATCGCGTCGGCGGTCGCTACAACGTCGTGGCGGACGAGCAGGGGAAGCCGCACACCATCTTCCCGCTGCGGCCCGAGCGCGCCGTGGACCTGTTCGGCTTCGTGCGACGCCATCCTCGCGTCCTGGCACCGCTCGTGGACGCGCAGTACGGCTCCGGGACGTTTGTGAGCGCCGAGCGCTCTGGCCGCTTCGAGGTGATGGTCTCCACGAGCGGCCTGCTGATCCGCCCCGTCGCCGATTCGGTTCCTTAACCTCGCCCCATGCTTGTCCTGAAGCTCTTGCAGTCGTTGGTCAAGGCACTTCACAGTGAAGGAACGCCAGGCCAGGTGGCGGCGGGCATCGCGCTGGGCTCGATTCTCGGGCTCACGCCGCTCGTCAACCTGCACAATCTGATCGTGGCGGCGTTGATCCTGGTGCTCAACGTCTCGGTCCCCGGAGCCATGCTGGGATGGGCGCTCACGATACCGCTCGGCTTCGCGCTCGATCCGGCGTTCGACGCTGTCGGCCGGAAATTCCTCATGGACACGCCCGCGCTGGTGCCGCTGTGGACCACGCTCGCCAACACGCCGGTGGTGCCGCTCACCAACTTCAACAACACCGTCGTTATGGGCAGCCTGGTGAGCGCGCTGGTGCTGGTCACGCCGGTCTACCTCGGCAGCCGTTGGGCCGTGCGACGCTACCGCGAGACCCTCGGGGAGCGGGTCAAGCAGTCGGGGCTGTACCGGGCCATCACCGCTTCCAAGCTGTACGGCATCTACCGGATGTTCCGACCCGATGTCTGAAACGCGGCCGGCCCGGTTCCGGTGGAAGGCGATCGCCCCGCTGGTCGTCTTCCTAGCGCTCCTCGTGGGCGGTTGGTTGCTCCTCGCCGACCGGTTGGGCCGACTTGCCGTGGAGCGCGGGGGCACGGCCGTGCTGGGGGCGCGGGTCGCTGTGCGGTCGTTCCGCATCTCGCTCGCGCGCGGCACCGTCACCATCGCCGGATTGGTGGCGGCGAGCCCGTTCGATTCGCTGAAGAACCTGGTCGAGGCGGAGCAGCTGGTGGCCGACCTCGACATGGTCCCGCTGCTCGAAAAGAAGGTTGTGATCGACCGGCTCGCGGCCACCGGGTTGCAGTTCGGGACGCGCCGGACAACGAGTGGCTTCGTGCCGTCCACGGACCCGAGCGCCAGCGCCCGGATCATGGCGAACGCGCGCGCCTGGGCCGCCCAACCCGCGCTCCAGGTTCCGCTGTTGCAGCTGGCCACCGGGAAGCTCAGCGTCGACAGCCTCGATCCCCGGAGGCTGCAGACGATTCAGGCGGCCGAGTCGCTCGCGGCCCGGGTCGACTCGAGCGCGCGGGCGTGGACCGAAGCGCTCGCGGGGCTCGACGCGCAGGCCACCGCGGACTCCGCAGTTGCATTCGCCCAACGGCTGCAGGGAGCCAAGCCCACCGATCTCGCGCTGATTCGGGACGCCCGCCGCATGATCGACCGGGTGAAGCAGACCCGCGACCGACTCACGATGCTGGAGCGCGGGGTGAAGGCCGGCGCCGGCACGCTCGATCAGGGACTCGCGGGCATCGGGGCGGCGCGCGCCCGCGACTATGCCTTCGCGAAGAGCCTGATCCGGCTGCCGCCGATCGACGCCAGCGCGATCGCCTGGGTGTTGTTCGGTCCCGAGGCGGTGGGCAAGTTCCAGCGCGCGCTCTACTACACGCAGCTGGCGCGGGCGTACATGCCGCCGGGCTTGAAGCCGCAGGCCGAGCCGGCGCCGCCTCGGGTGCGCCGGGCCGGCCTCTCCGTGGCATTCCCGCGCGAGCACCGGTTGCCGGGCTTTCTGCTGCGCGACGCGGAGCTGTCGCTCCTGCTCGGCTCCGATTCCGCCGGGCCACGGCGGTACACGGGCCGGCTCCAGGGATTGACGAGCGCCCCATCGTTGTACGGCCGCCCCACGACCTTCGACGTGCGTGCGCCGACCGTGTCGGCGGACGCCGTGTTCGACCATGTGCACGCCACCCCGCGGGACGCGCTGGGCGGCACGCTGCGCGGCGTCGCGATTCCCGCTATCGCGCTGCCCGGGCTCCCCATCCGCGTGGCGCCCGGCACCGGGGATCTCACGCTGGGCTTCGCGTTGTACGGCGACTCGCTGCGCGGCCGCTGGCAGGTGCTGGCACCGGCCGCCGCGTGGCAACGCGACAGCGGTCGGGCAGGCGGTGCCGCCGCCGACCTGCTGTGGCAAGTCGTGTCGCGGATCGACCGGCTGGACCTGATCGCCGAGCTGGGCGGAACGCTGGAGCACCCGCAGCTGTACGTGCGGTCCAATCTGGATGCCGCCGTATCGGACGGGCTGCGGAGGGCCTTGGGCGACGAGATCGCTGCCGCCGAAGCGAGCCTGCGCGCGCGCGTCGACCGGTTCGCCGACTCGAGTCTGGCACCGGTGCGCGCGCGGGTGATGCAGGTCAAGACGGACGCGGCGGCGCAGGTGGCAGAGGCACGTCGGGTGGTCGAGGCGGCGCAGGCGCGACTCGAACAGCAGCTCAGGAAACTCACCGGGGGGATTCGACTGCCATGAAGCGAGTCAGCACGTTCGTCGAGTAGACTAGGGCGGGCTCCAAACCGAGCCGTCCCGAGAGGCATCCCAATCATGTGCCGGCGCTGGTACAGGTGAGCGATCTCACACGCCGCGCCCAGGCGGGCGACGAGGCAGCGTTCGAGACGCTATACCGCGAGCACGCGGGGCGCGTGTTCGCCTTATGCCTGCGCCTCTCGGGCGATCGGATGCGAGCCCTGGAGCTGACCCAGGACGTCTTCGTCCGGTGCTGGGAGCAGCTCAAGAGCTACCGCGGCGAGAGCGCGTTCGGCACCTGGCTGTACCGCCTGGCCGTGAACGTGGTGTGGACGGCGAATCGCGGCGACCACCGGCGAGAGGCGCGCGTGCAGCCGGTGGAGAATCCCGGGGTGCACGAGTCGCAACGCGACGCGCCGCCAATCGGTTTGAGTCTCGATCTGGAGCAGGCGATCGCGGCGTTGCCGGAAGGCGCGCGGGAGGTGTTCGTGTTGTTCGACATCGAAGGCTATGGACACCAAGACATCGCCCGTATGACCGGGATCGCCGTCGGCACGTCCAAGGCGCAGCTGTTTCGGGCGCGGCGGCTGCTCAGGGAGAAACTGGAGCGATGAACGAGCGCGAGCGGGAGATCGATCTGCCCCCCGAGCTGCGGGCGGCTGTCGACGGGCTGCCGCGCAGCATCGAGCCGCCGGAGGATCTGTGGCCGGGGATTCGGAGCAGAGTTCGGGGGAGGGGGGAAGGGGGAAGGGGGAGGGGGCGCGAGTGGTGGGTGCCGCTTGCCCTGGCCGCCGTTCTCGTACTGGCGGTGGCGCTCTGGCGGGCCACGCATACGGTCGCCGGGGCGTGGGAAGTCCGCCGCGTCGCGGGCGCGCCGCGGGTGAACGGCGCCGCGCTGGGCAGCGTCGGGGCGCTGCGGGTCGGCCAATGGCTCGAGACCGATGACTCCTCGCGAGCGGTGCTCGCGGTCGGGAATATCGGCCAGGTGGACGTGAAGCCGGGGACTCGGCTGCGTCTCGTACAGGCGCGCGCCACCGACCACCGGCTGGCGCTGCAGTACGGGTCGATCTACGCCCAGGTGGACGCGCCGCCGCGGTTGTTCTTTGTCGAAACGCCCGCGGGCACCGCGGTCGACCTGGGATGCGCCTACGCGCTCGACGTGGATTCGCTGGGCAACGGCACGCTGCGGGTGACGGCGGGCTACGTCGAGTTCAACTGGAGCGGCCGCCGCTCGATCGTGCCGCTGGGCGCGATCGCGGAAACACGCCCCGGCCATGGACCCGGGACACCATATGTGCACGATGCGCCCGAGGCACTGCGCCAGGCTCTGCGCGACTTCGATTTCTCAGACGGCGGCGCTGCCGCTGCCCGCGCGGCGCTCGCCACCGCCCGCGCCGAGGATGCGGTGTCCCTGTGGCACCTGTTGCCACGCGTGACACCCGAGCTCCGTCGGGTGGTCTACGACCGGCTCGCCACGCTCGTACCCCCGCCCGGGGGCGTGATGCGGGACGCGGTACTGCGTCTCGATGCCACGGCCCTGGAGCGCTATTGGGGTCGCATCCGCCGTATTGCCTGGCGACATGAAATCCTGCGAGGGGTGCGCGACATCGATCCCGGGACCGGGCTCACGAAGTAGACCGGCGATACCTTTTACGCGCATGACGACGTATGCGCGCCGTCTCGGTCTCTTCTCCGCCACGATGGCTGTCATCGGCGGCATCATCGGCGGCGGTATTTTCCGCACGCCCGCCGCCGTCGCCGAGCGCACCGGCTCCGCCTCACTGGCGCTGGTGACCTGGGGGGTCGGCGGCGTCATCGCGTTGATCGGGGCGTTCTGCTTCGGTGAGCTGGGGGCGCGAAAACCGAAGGCCGGCGGCAGCTACGTCTACCTGCGCGACGCGTTCGGCCCGGCCGCCGCGTTTCTCAACGCCTGGGCCCAGCTGCTCATCATGCTGCCCGGCGGCACCGCCGCGGTGGCCGTCGTGTTCGCCGGGTATGCCGTCCCGCTGCTCGGCCTGCCACCGGCCGCCACCGTCCCGCTCGCGGTCGGGGCGACGGTGTTCGTGGCCGGCGTGAACTACGTCGGGGTGAAGCCGGCCGCCGTGACGCAGAACATCTTCACGTTGCTGAAGCTCGCCGCGCTGGCCGTGCTGATCGTCGTCGGCCTCACCGTCGCCCTCCCCTGCCGCCCCCTGCCGTCTGCTACCGTCGTGGTGGTGCAGGGTGGTGTCGTGGTCGCCCTCGGTGCCGCTCTCGTCCCGGTGCTGTTCACCTACGGCGGCTGGCAGAACACCAATCTGATTGCCGAGGAAATCATCGAGCCGGAGCGGAATCTGCCGCGGGCGTTGGTACTCGGCGTCCTGAGTGTGGTCGTGGTATACCTGCTTGCGAACATCACCTATCTGCGAGTGCTGTCGGCGCCGGGGCTTGCGGCGAGCACGGCGCCTGCCGCGGACGCGATGCGCCAGGCGCTGGGCCCGCGCGGCGCGTCGCTGATCGGCGCCGGGATCGCGGTGTCGGCGTTCGGGTTTCTCAATCTCAACACCCTGGTGGCGCCGCGCATGTTCCAGGCGATGGCGCAGGACGGGCTGTTTTTCCGGCGGCTGGCCGAGCTGCACCCGCGCTATCGTACCCCGTCCGCCGCCATCATGGTGTTCTCGAGTTGGACGATTCTGCTTACGCTGAGCGGGACGTTCAATCAGCTGGTTGACTACGTCGTGTTCGGCGACTGGATTTTCTTCGCACTCGCGGTCGCGACCCTGTTCGTATACCGCCGCCGCGACGGGACGACCGGAGCGGTGGGCGGATTTCGCGTCCCGGGGTACCCGTGGGTTCCCGCGATCTTCGTGCTGGCCGCGTTGTACGTCGTGGCCAGCTCGGTGGGCGCGAATCCCCGCAATGCCCTCGTCGGCACTGGGCTCCTGCTGCTCGGCGTGCCCGCCTATCTGTTCTGGAAGCGACCCGCCCGAGCGTAGCCTCCGTCACCGCTCGACTCCCCATCTCCCCGTAGTGTGGCGGCATGAACCACATGCTTGCGGCGCTGCTGTTGGGCGCTACGGCGCTCGGCGCCTCGGTGGCCTGTCGCAGTGACCCGTCCGGCCCGGGCCCCGGCGGGGGTGGCACGATCACGGCCACGGTGTCGGATCCTTCAGGGGATACCTTCGGCGTGGACTCGGTGCAGTGGGACGTCACCGCGCTCACCGTCACGCGGGATACGGGTGGGATCACGGTCGCGGTCGACCTGTCCGCCGATGCCCTGTCGCCGATGAGCGGAGACTCCAACTCCGTCTTCGTGTACGTGGACTTCGACACCGATCAGGATTCGACGACCGGCATCAGCTCGATCGTGGACGACAGCCGGCCGGGTCCCGGCTCGACGGGGATGGGAGTCGATTTCTTTGTCGACCTCGCCGATTTCAACGCGGACTCGACGGTGAACGTCGTGAACGCCGCCTTATCCACTACCGGCTCTGTTCGGCCGACGGTCAGCGGTAAGCGCATCTCCGTCCGGATCCCCCGCAGCCTGCTCGGTGGTGACGACGCGCTCCTGAACGCGGCGGCGATCGTGGGCACGTTCTTCGAGCCCACCGACATCGTCCCTGAGAACGGGCACCTGAAGGTGGGAGGAGTGGGACCGGTGGCGCCGTACCAGCCAACGGCTACGCTGCAATCGCCGCAGGGGAGAACGTGGGGGCGCTGGGCGGTCAAGACGCCAAGACGCTGAGACGTCGAGGGAGACGCCCAGGCGCCGAGCCGCCAAGTGGTCGCGAGGTGTCAGTGGTGAGGCCTTCCTAACACCTATCACCTCACAACCACTGGGCGGCTAAAGCGGCTCGGCGTCTGTCTCAGCGTCTCAGCGTCTAGGCGTTTCTCAGGTACTCCTCGCGGTACATCCTGATCAGCTCGAAGAAGTAACTCAGTGCCAGGGGTCCGATCAGCAGTCCCAGCAGTCCGAAGTACGGCACGCCTGCCAGCGCGCCGATCAGCGTGACCACCGGATGGATGTTGGCCC
>JBGQFX010000091.1:0-8440 GCA_041497135.1 Gemmatimonadota bacterium
AATACTACTTCGTGCAAGTGGGGAAGACTCTGTGAACAACGTGCGTGGTGCGTGGTGCGTGGTGTTCTCCTTGCTGATCGTGAGCTTCGGTAACCCGGGCCGCGCATCCGCGCAGGACGAGGGGGACATGGGCATCGCAGTAGGCGCGACGCCGCCCGCGGTGACCATCGCCGATCTGAACGGACGTCCGGTGGACCTGGGGCAGCTGGTGGGGAAGAAGCCGGTGGTGTTCGAGTTCTGGGCGACCTGGTGCCCGCTGTGCCAGGCCCTGCTGCCGAAGCTCGAGGCGGCTCACGCGCGTTACGGCGACCGCGTGGAGTTTGTGGCCATCGCCGTGGCGGTCAACCAGAGTCCGTCGAGCGTGCTGCGTCATCTGGCCACGCATCCGATCCCATTCCGCTTCCTGTGGGATACGAACGGCAATGCGGTGCGCGCGTTCCAGGCGCCCTCGACGAGCTACGTGGTAGTGCTGGATGCGGCGGGGAAGGTGGCCTATACGGGGATTGGCGAGGACCAGGATATCGAGGCGGCGGTGCGGCGGGTGGTGCGGTAGCTGCAACAAAGGCGTGGTACGTGGTGAGTGGTTCGTGACACATACCACTCACCACACACCACGCTTTTCAGTTCTTGGGCATGAGGCTATCGATTGCGGCGCTGAGCTCCGTATACGCCGTCGGATCGATTTCCCGGAACGGCGTCGCCCGCCAGGCGATCTTGCCGTCCGCTCCAACGATGAACAGCGTGCGGTTGTCGACCTTGTACTTGCTCGCATAGGCTCCGTAGGCCTTCCCCACCGCCGAACCGGTGTCGCTCGCGAACAGGAACGGGAATTCGGCGTCCCGGGCCCAGGACTGCAGGGCCGTGTCGACGTCGGCGCTGATCGCGATGAGCACCACGTTCTTGCCACCCTTGAAGAGCTGCGCGTACTGATCACGGTACGCGTTCATTTGAATCGTTCACCCACGCGTTCGCGCTTTGTAGAAGAAGGCGAGCACGACCGTCTTCCCCTTGAAGTCGCTCAGGTGGATGCGGTTCTGCAGCAGGCCGTAACGGGTGGCGCCGGGAAGGGCGAAGTCGGGCGCGGCGACGCCGACCTCGAGCGGCTTGGGATCCTCCGTCGCCGCGGGCTGCTGGGCCGCGAGGGTGACGGCGAGAGGAGCGATGAGAGCGGCCAAAGCCAACGATCGCATCGGGCGAACCTCGCAAAGGTGGTTTCGGGAATATACTTGTTCCATGCGGCTCCGCGTCGGCACCTCCGGCTACAACTTCCCCGAGTGGAAGGGGACCTTTTACCCGGCGAAGATCAAGCCGCCGGAGATGCTCCCGTATTACGCAGGCCGCCTTCGGGCGGTGGAGATCAACTACACCTTCTACCGCATGCCGAACGCCAAGACTGTCTCGGGCTGGAATGCCGCGGTGCCCGACGGGTTCACGTTCGTGCTCAAGGCCCCCCAGCGGATCACCCACATCGCCCGCCTGAAGGACGTGGACGACGTGCTGCGCTATTTCACCGAAACGATCCGGCCCCTGGGCGCCAAGCTCGGGCCGATGCTGGTGCAGCTCCCGCCCAACTTCAAGCAAGACCTGGCCCGGCTCAAGGACTTCCTGACCCTGTTTCCCGCCGACCTGCGCTGCGCCTTCGAGTTCCGGCACGCGTCCTGGTTCGCCGACGACACCTACGAGGCGCTGCGCGGGGCCAACGCGGCGTTATGCGTCGCGGACACGGACGCCGGCCACACCCCGCTCGTGGCGACCGCCGATTTCGGCTACTTCCGGCTGCGGGATGAGGGCTACAAGAAGAAAGAGCTCGAGACGTGGGCGGGGACCGTCCAGGACCTCGGGCAGCAGTGGACCGACGCGTTCGTATTCTTCAAGCACGAAGAGTCGGGGGAAGGGCCGAAGTTGGCGCAGCTGTTCGCGACCTTGTGCGCTCCGTGAGCGCGGTCGCGGCGCTCATCGTCGGGGTTAGCGGCCTACCCGACCGAGGTAGCGATCGAGCCAATCGAGCACTTCTGAGATCAGCAGGGTTCGCGGGACGAAGTGCCCTCCGTCATAAATGACGTGTCGCTTGCGCTCGGGCGGGGTCCCCAGCAGACGGAACATCGGGAGCTGCGACGTCTCGACCGGGAAGAAGTGATCGTATCGGCCGTTCAGCATCAACACCGGGATGGTGATGTGCGGCAGGAAATTGATCGGCTCCACTTCCGGCTGTCCTCGCTGGAGCTCCAATCCCGCGACGTAGAGCACCGAGGCCCTGAGCCTCGGCTCGAGTGCGGGTAACAGGGCGCCGAGAAAGCCGCCCCAACTGCGTCCGTAATAGGCCAGCCGCTGTGAATCGATGTCGGACCGCGTGTTCAGATAGTCGATCGCGCGTCGGAAATCCTTCGCCCAATAGATCACGTGTTCCCGGTACGAGTTGGTCTCGTTGGCGTACCAGCTATCGAGCCCGTCACCCCGTTCATATGTGCTCTTGTACACGGGATACATGACCGCCCGCCCACTTTTCAAAATGAAATCGATGGCATCGAGCTCCAGCGAGCCACGGGACGTGCGGCTGTGCAGCGCGATCGCCCCCGGGAAGTAGACGATGGTCTGGAACGGCGGGGCACCGGTCTTGGGAAGAAACAGATAGGCGACCACCCGCTCGCGGCCGTAGGCGGCGTCGAAGCTGACGCGTTGCATCACCCAACTCTCCGCGCTCGAGTCGGTCTCCTCGATGCGCTCGTTCAACGCCGCTCGATCGTAGTCGTAGGATCGCCGGTAGATGTCGAACACCGCGTCGGAGACCGGGTGTTCTCGCGCGAAGTCCCGGACGAGACGTTCGACGGGCCGGCCGGCCCGGGCGACTGTACTGTCGCCGGGAGCGTACGACGCCAGGCGGAAGCCGTTGGTGGACGAGCGATCGAGTGGGGGCTGCGCGAAGGCCTCGGTGAAGTGGTAGGTGGCGTCGTCCCACCCGCCGCCCAGGATGTAGCGCTGTCCACCGGTTTCATTGAGGCACCACTCGCGCGCGTTGCCGGCCATGTCCACTGTGCCGAATGGGCCGAGTCCGTGGTAGGCTCCGACGGGCGCGGGGCCGCGCCCCGCGAAATTGCTGGCGGGCACGATCCAGGAAGCGGCCCGGGTTTCCGCCGCTCGACTCCAATGGTAGATCGTGGGCAGGTCCTTCCCCACGAACTGCGCAAAGGCGGCCGCCTCGTACCAGCTCACACCCGTCACCGGGTAATCCGCCTGGCCGGCCGGGTAGTCGCCTACTTCCCACGTGGCCGGTCCAGGCCGGCCGGTCTTGTCCTTGAACAAGGCCATCGCCTCGTCCCACGACAGCCGCCGGCCGCCGTTGACGATGGCGTGCTCCCAGAATTCCCGCCGCCGATAGCCGCCCGAATCCACAAACACCTTGAATTGACGGTTGGTGACTTCATGCTGGTCGAGGAGGTAGTCGGCGAGCGGAATCGGATCGAGATGATCGAGACCGGGGAGCGACAGCGCAAAGCGGTCCTCGCCCGGCACCCGCACCATCCCCTCTGTCACGGTCGATTCGCTGTCGAGGTGAATCGGTCGGCGGGGCAGCCACTGCGGGGCCGCCGCGCCCAGGTACGGGCGGAAGCCGTGCTTTTCGATCTTGATACGCGAGAATCCTTGCGGGAACCAGGCGCTGTCGATCGGCGTGGTACCGAGCAATTCCCAGGTTGTGTCCCGCGCCGCGTAGTCGCGACGGTACACTCGGGCTCCCGGCGGCGCGGTGTGGATACTCACCGTTTGGGCGAACAGCGGCCACAGGTGGAGCAACATGCTGTCATTGGGCAGCCTGGCGCTCGCCTGACGTGCCAGCTGGTAGGCGGACTCCAATTGCCCGCTGTCGGCGAGCTGGCGGATCTGCGGGATCGCCTGCTCCCGGACCCAGCGGATGCGTGCGTTGCTCCGGAGCCCGAGGAACGCCGTCGCAACCGCCACCACCGCTACACCGGCAAGGGCGAACCGTCGCCCGGCTCGGCGCGGGGCCGGCTCCGGGACGAACGATATCCCGGTCGGCGTGACCAGGGCTTCCAACCGGGTCAAGAGCTCGCCGGCCGTCTGCCAGCGGTCCCCCGGTTTCTTTTCGAGGCATCGCATCACCAGCGCGGCGAGCGGGCCCGGCACGTCACGTCGGACCTGTTGCAGCGGCGTTGGAGGGTCCATGAGATGCGCCGCCAGGATCGCCTGCGGGGTCGGCCCCGTGAACGGGGGCTTGCCGGTGAGGATTTCGTAGGCGAGCACGCCGAACGCGTACAGGTCGGCCCGATGATCGACGTTCGGGTCCGCCGCACATTGTTCCGGCGCCATGTACGCCGGCGTGCCGATGGACATCCCGGCGGTGGTGAGCGTGGCGCTGCCGGCCGCGTCGCGAACGGCTTTGGCAATGCCGAAGTCCGTCACCGCCGCGTGCCGGGCGGCGAGCATCACGTTGTCCGGCTTGATGTCCCGGTGGACCACGCCGTGGTCGTGCGCGTACGCCAGCGCGTCCACCACGTCGCGCAGGATGCGCATCGCTTCCGAGACGGGCAATGCCCCTTCGCGGGACACGCGGTCGCGCAACGACTCGCCCTCCACGAACGGCATGACGAAGAACAGCAACCCGTCCGCTTCCCCGGAGTCATGCAGCGGCAGGATGTGGGGGTGGGTGAGCTGGGCCGCGATTTCAATTTCGCGCAGGAACCGTTCCGGCCCCAGCAGGGCTGCCAGCTCGGGTCGCAGCACTTTCACAGCGACCGGCCGGTGATGGCGGATGTCCCGGGCCAAATACACCATGGCCATGCCGCCATGGCCGATTTCCCGCTCGATCGAGTAGCGACCGACGAGGGCAGTGTTCAGGCGGGTGAGGACGTCGTCCACGTGGAGCTAAGCTACGCGACTCGGCCACCGTCGCGCCACCGTGCACGCGCCGATCACGCTTCCGTGAGCAACCGGTACTTCGACAGATTCCGCAGCGCCGCCGCCCGCTTCCCCGCCTGCTCGTACAGCCGCGCCAGGTTGAAATACGCATCCGCGAGTCGCCGGTCCGCTGCGATCGCCTGCTCGTAGGCTTTGACGGCGTCGTTCGGGCGCCGCCGGTCCTCCAATGCGATCCCGAGGTTGAACCACGCGGTCGCGTGCTCGGGGTGGTCTACCACGACGGCGCGGAAGTGCGTCTCGGCCTCTTCGGCCCGGCCCGCCTCGACGAGCAGACGACCCAGATTGACGTGTGCGTCCGCGTGGTGGGGATCCAGCTCGAGCGAGCGCCGGTACGCGTCGCGCGCATCGTCGGGCTCGCTCACTTCGAGCTCCAGGCCGAGCGCGAACCACTGCTCGGCGTCGAGGTCCTGCTCGGCCCGGCGCGCCGCGGCCGCTTGTCGTCGCGCCAGCGGCGCCGCCCGCTGCGCCAGCGTCGCCACGTCGAAGTCCAGCACCAGCTGCCCCGACTCCGGATTCCAGACGGCCGCCTCGTCCCGCGCGACGACGCGATGTCCCTCGGCGGTGATGCGCAGCTCCGAAAGCGCTCGCCCCCGTGGCAGCTGCTGCTTCAGGCGCCGCAGCGAAACGCGGATCTTCGCGGCGGGGATGCGGGCCGCCAGCAGGCCCTTCGCCGCCTTGAGCAGCACGAGATCCTGGAACGTGAAACGCAGATCCCCCCGCGCGCCGCGCGCGGGGGACAGGAAACCGGCTCGTGTGTAGGAACGGATCTGCGCCGCGGAGAGACCGAGGAGACGCGCCACTTCCTCGGTGGTGTACCCGGTCATCGCCTAGGCGCTGGCCGCCTTGCGTTTCACCGGGCGTCCTTTCGCCGACTTCTCCGCCGCCGCGTGCTCGGCGCGCTTCGCCGGCTTGCGATCGGCGCCGGCCGGGCCCTTGCCCTTGGCGAGACTCGCCTTCAGCGCCTCCATCAGATCGATGATCTGCGTCTTGGGCGCTTCGGTCGGCTCCTCGGTGATTTCCTTGCCCTGAACCTTGCGCTCGATCTGCTCGAGGATGCGCTTCTTGACCTCGTCCTCGTACTTCTCCGGCTGGAACTCACCCCCCGCCTGCTGCTGGATGAGCTGCACCGCCAGATCGATTTCGTTCTTCTTCAACTCCAGCTTCTCGATCGGCACGTCCTTGATGGAGCGGACTTCGTCCGCGTACCGGAGCTGCTCCATGACGAGTCCGGGTCCCAGCGGCCGAACCATGATGAGATACTGCTTACCCCGCGCCGCCCACTGGCCGATCGCTACTTTGCCGGTCTTCTTCAGTGCTTCGCCCAGCAGCCCAAAGGCGCGCTCCCCGCCCTTGTCCGGCCCGAGGAAATACGCTCGGTCCATGTACATCCGGTCCACTGTCGCGGCGTCCACGAACTCGGTGATGTTCATCGAGTTGCTCGACTTGTCATCCATCTGCAGCTTCTTCAGCTCGTCCACCGTGAATACGACATACTGGCCCTTGGTGAACTCGAATCCCTTCACCCGGTCGTCGTTTTCCACCTTCTCCCCGTCCTTGGAGCAGACGTACTGCTGCTTCAATCGCGCCCCGTCCTTCTTGTGGAGCCAGTTGAACGAGAGGGCGGCCGACGATTCGCCGGCCGAGAACATCTTGATCGGGACGGAGACGAGCCCGAAGGAGATCGTGGCGGAGCCGATTGCATGAGCAGCCATACCGACCCTACTATAGAACCTGTGTCCAAGAACCGCAACCCAAGCACCGATGCGCTAAGCACTTACCGCGCCAAGCGTTCCGCCGACCGCACTCCCGAGCCATCGGGCTCGATCGCGGCGACGCCAGGCCGGCGCTTCATTGTACACCAGCACGCCGCCACGCGGCTCCACTTCGACCTGCGGCTCGAGATGGACGGAGTGCTGAGGTCGTGGGCCGTACCCAAGGGTCCGTCTCGCGACCCTGCCGACAAGCGGCTGGCCGTTTTCGTCGAAGACCATCCGATCGAATACGGTGACTTCGAGGGGATCATCCCCGAAGGCAATTACGGCGCCGGCGCGGTCATCGTGTGGGACCGGGGCCTGTGGGTGCCGCTCGAGGACCCGGCCGAAGGCTTGAAGAAGGGCAAGCTCCTGTTCGAGCTGCGCGGCTACAAGCTGCGTGGCGTCTGGACCCTGGTGAAGATCAAGAAGGGCGTCAAAGAGTGGCTCCTCATCAAGGAGCGCGATGCCTACGTCGCCACCAACGGGGATCAATTCCCTCCGGGCTCGGTGCTCTCGGGGCTCACGGTCGAGGAGCTGCGCGACGGGGGACACAAGGCCGCGAAACTCGTGGCGGAGCTCAAACGGCTCAAGGCCCCGCGGCGCGACGTGCGCGCGGAGGACGTGCCGCCGATGCTGGCGGAGACGCGCGAGGAGCCGTTCTCGCGCCCCGGTTGGGTGTTTGAGGTCAAGCTCGACGGCTACCGCATGCGGATCGCGCGGGAGGAGGGGAAAGCGCGCCTGATCACGCGTAACGGCAACGACTACACCGCGGCATTCCCCGAGCTGGCGCGTGCGGTGAGCGCGTTGCCGTACGACGGACTGGTGATGGACGGCGAGCTCGTCATTCTGGACGAGGCGGGCCGGCCGAGCTTCCAGCGGCTCCAGAACCGGGCGCGGGTCGGTCGACCGCTCGACATTCGTCACATGGCGGTCGAGAGCCCCGCGACCGTGTACGTGTTCGATCTCCTGGCGCTCGAGGGGTTCGATCTGCGGGCGTTACCGCTCGTGAAGCGCAAAGCGCTGCTGCAGAAACTGCTGCCGGAGGCCGGGCCGTTGCGCTATTCCGAGCACTTCGAGAAAGAGGGGGAGACACTCTACGACCGGGCGGTCGGGCTCGGGCTGGAAGGCATCGTCGCGAAGAAAGCGGACTCCCCCTACAAGAGCGGGCGATCGGATCAGTGGTTGAAGGTCCGCGCCGACAAGACGGGGGACTTCGTCGTCGTGGGGTACACCACGCCGCGCGGCAGCCGCGGCGGATTCGGCGCGCTGCATCTGGCGGCGTACCGCGACGGCGCGCTGGTCTACATCGGGCGAGCGGGGAGCGGCTTTTCCGCGAAACAACTGAAAGACGTGTCGCAGCAGCTCGACGAGCTCGCTGTGGCCAAACCGGCGTTTGCGGGACCGATTCCCGCCGAAGACGAGAGTCGCTGGGTACGGCCGGCGCTGGTCGCGGAGGTGCGCTACAAGGAGATCACCGGCGATGGGCTGCTGCGCCAGCCGGTGTTTCTCCGCTTCCGGGACGATAAAAAGCCCGAAGAATGCGTGCTAACGGGGAGTGGGGAGTGGGGAGTGGTACGTGACGGTGACGGACCGGATCTCCCCGCAGACCGGACCGAACCACTCCCCACTCCCCACGCCGTGCAGTTCAGCAACCTGCAGAAGGTCTTCTGGCCCGAGGAGCGATACACGAAAGGCGACTTGATCGAGTACTACCGGGCGGTGTCGCCGTGGATGCTGCCCTACCTCGCCGACCG
>JBGQFX010000092.1:0-8315 GCA_041497135.1 Gemmatimonadota bacterium
GCCGCCGACCATCACGATCAAGGTCGGAGAGCGCTATGGGTTGCTCGCCACGGCCTACGACCGTGCCGGAAACGTGATGCCGACGGCGCGTCCCGTGTGGTCCTCCAACAACACGCAGATCGCGCGGGTCGACAACAACGGCACCGTCATCGGGGTGGCGCCCGGTCTCGCGATCGTCGAAGCGCGGATCGGTCAGAAGCGCGGATCGGCGGCGGTGCAGGTGACACCGGGCGCCGCTCCGGCGCCCGCCGCACCGAACGCGCTGGTGCCGCCGCCTGCGACGCCGGGCGTCGACCCGTACGCGGGCCAGCCACCCGGGACCGGCACGGCCACGGTACTTCGCATCGATCCGCCTTCTGTCTACCTCCTGCCGTCGGAAAACACACGGGTGGCTCCGCGTGCGCTGCGAGATGATGGCTCTCCCGCCGCGCCGGTGCAGGTGGCCTGGAAATCCTTGCGCGAAGACATCGCGAGCGTGGACGCCAACGGCACGGTGGTGGCGTTGGCGCCCGGCCAGGGGACGGTTCTCATGACCGGCCCCAATGGGCTCACGGCGACCGCGCCGGTCGTGGTGCAGCAGGCGGACCTCGCGATCCAGGAGGGGAGCGCGCTCACACTGGCGCCCGGCGAAGTCGACACACTGCACGTCGTGGTGCCGTCGCAGGGCAACCGTCTCGTGAGCCCCGTCGCCCTGAGCTGGGGGTCGAGCGACCAGAGCGTGGCGCAGGTGAACCTCACCGGCGTGGTGAAGGCCGCCGGCTCGGGTAAGGCCATTCTTGCCGTATCGGGCCTGTTGCAGCAGAAGAGCATCGACGTGCTGGTGCACCGCACGGTGGAGATGCTCGAGGTGCTGCCAAGCCGCCGGGCGGACGTGCAAGTGCCGGTGATGGCGACGACCCGCTTCAGCGCGCGCGCATTGGCTGCCGACAGCACCGCGGTTCCCGACGCCCGGCTGAGCTGGACCGTGGTGGACACGGGCGTCGCCGGCTTCGATCCCCAAACCGGCGTGCTCACCGGCAAGCGGATCGGGCGGACGCAGATCACGGTGCGCGGGCCGGGGCCGAATCCACTCACCGCCAGCTGGAACGTGAGCGTGATCGCCGGCTCGGTGAGGCTCGCGAGCACGCGCTTCGCACTGGCACAGAACGGCCGTCGAACGCTGAAAGCCAGTTTTACCGACGACACCGGCGCGGTGCTCGGCCCTGCCACGGGTCTCAGCTGGAGCTCCGACGGGCCGGGCGTGGCGTCGGTCGGTGAAGACGGCACCGTGACGGGCACGGGCTTCGGGCACGCTCGCGTGACCGCCACGGCGCCGGGGGGCAAGAGCACGGCGGCGGACGTGTACGTGGAAGGTGAGCTGCTGTTGGCGGGATCGCGCGGCGGCGGTGGCAAGCTCCAGCTCTACTGGGTGGACCGCTCCAACCTGGCGGACTTGCGCCGGGCCATGAACGACACCGGTCAGGCGACGGATCCGGCGTTTTCGTCCGACGGGTCTCGCATCGCGTTCGTCTCCACCCGTGCCGGCAATACGGACATCTACGTGATGGATGCCGACGGCGCGAACCAGGTGCGGGTCACGAGCGACCCGCAGGCCGATGGGCGGCCGGTGTTCAGTGCTGACGGGGCCGGCCTGGTATTTCAGTCGCAGCGCGGTGCCAAGATCGGGATCTTCACCGCGGCGGTGGATGGCAGCGGCATACGGCCGCTCGCCGCCGACTCGACCAGCCAGACTCCGACGCTGTCCCCGGACGGGGGCACGATCGCCTTCGCGTCGGTGCGCAACAAGAATTACGATATCTGGCTGATGGGACGGGACGGCGCCAACCAGCGGGCGTTCACCAGGACTCCCGACCGCAACGAGACGGAGCCGCGCTTCCTGCGGGACGGCTCGCTCGCCTACCTGGTGGAGCGGCGCGAGGCCAATCGCACCGTGCGGCAGGTGGTCAAGGCGGATCTCGCAACCGGAGCGGTCACGCCGCTCACGGGGATCGATTTTCCGATTTCCAGCTTCGCCGTCGCCCCGGGTGGTGATCTCATTGCCCTGGTGGTTCCCGCCGACCCGGGCAACCGGCGGAACCCGATGTATCACGTGTACCTGCAGACGATTGGTGGGGGCGCCCCCACGCCGATTCCCGCGGGACCGACTGATCAGATGGTGGCACCGGTCTTCCTGCCGTAGTCATGAAGGCCTTCGTCCTCCGCGCCACGGGTGGTCTCGAGCACACCGCGGTGGCGGAGGTCCCCGATTCCACCCCTCCCGGCCCCGGCGCGGTTCGTGTCACGCTGCGCGCCGCGGCGCTGAATCATCTCGATCTATTCGTGATCCGCGGCCTGCCCGGCCTGCCGCGTGCCTTTCCACATATCCTGGGAGCGGATGGAGCGGGCGTGATTGAGGCGATCGGGTCGGGCGTGAGCGGCGTGCAGCTGGGCGACTCCGTGCTCATCAATCCCGGCATCTCGGACTACACCTGCGAATTCTGCCGCGCCGGTGAGCACAGCCTGTGCATCGACTACGGGATCCTGGGAGAGCATCACCCGGGCACGTTGGCCGAGCTGATTACCGTGCCGGCGCACAACGTGCGGCCAATCCCGAAGCTGAACCCGGCTCTCTCCTGGGCCGAGGCCGCTGCCTTCTCACTGGTTTCGCTCACCGCGTGGCGCATGGTCGTGACGCGCGCGGCGGTGAAAGCGGGCGAATGGGTGCTGGTGTGGGGGATCGGTGGGGGGGTTTCGCTCGCCGCGATGCGCATCGCGAAGCTGCTGGGCGCCCGGGTGATTGCGACGTCCTCATCGGACGCGAAGCTCGAGCGGGCCCGGGCACTCGGTGCCGACGTGACGCTCAATCACCGGACCCAGCAAGTCTTCCGTGAGGTGCGGGCGCTCACGGCCAAGCGTGGGGTCGACGTGGTAGTGGAAAACGTGGGCGAAGCGACCTGGGCCGAGTCACTGCGCTGCCTGGCCAAAGGCGGGCGCATCGTTACCTGTGGAGGGACGTCGGGCCCGAAGCTCGTCACCGACGTGCGGCCGTTGTTCTGGCACCAGTTCACCATTCTCGGGTCGACGATGGGGAATGCCGCCGAGTACGCGGCGGTGGTCGACCAGCTGGGCCAGGGGCACTTGCGACCGATCGTAGACGCCCGGTTTCCGCTCGAGCGGGCGCGGGAGGGTTTCGAGCGGTTGGAACGGGGAGATCAGATCGGCAAGATCGCGGTCACGATCTCGGAGTGACCGGGGAACTCGGCGCGCACGCCAATCGCTTCGCTCGGGACATCGTGGCCGCCACGCCGAGCCCGGTCATCGCGCCGCTACGCTAGCGCCGCACCATCAACCGACTGTCAAACCTGATTTGCAGGGCCGGAGCTGGTTTGCGTTTCATCATCTAAGTATTTAATTTACTGTGACTTAGAAGGTGTCGCCGGGACCCAATCCTGAAAGCCGACCGCTCTTCATGACCGCACCAAACGCGAGAGAACGCATCCTGCCGCGCCTGATCGAGGACGAGCTCAAGGAGTCGTTCCTCGACTATTCGATGAGCGTCATCGTGTCGCGCGCGTTGCCCGATGTGCGCGACGGCCTGAAGCCGGTGCACCGCCGCATCCTGTACGCGATGAACGAGCTCGGGCTCCTGCCCGGGCGTCCCTACAAGAAGTGCGCGACCGTGGTCGGCGACGTGCTCGGCAAGTACCACCCGCACGGCGACATGGCCGTCTACGACTCGCTGGTGCGCATGGTGCAGGACTTCTCGCTGCGCTACCCGCTCATCGACGGTCAGGGGAATTTCGGCTCGGTCGACGGCGACGCGGCCGCGGCGTATCGCTACACGGAGGCCCGCCTCACCCGCATCGCGATGACGATGCTCGAGGACATCGACAAGAACACGGTCGAGTTCATCCCCAACTTCGACGACCGGCTGCGCGAGCCGACGGTGCTGCCCGCGCGGCTGCCGAACCTCATCGTCAACGGATCGGCGGGCATCGCGGTGGGGATGGCGACCAATATCCCGCCGCACAACCTCGGCGAGGTGGTCCAGGCGATCACCCATCTGGTGGATCACCCCGACGCCACCGTGAAGGACCTGCGCCGGTTCGTCAAAGGTCCCGATTTCCCGACCGCCGGCATCGTGTACGGCCGGGAGGGGATCAAGGAGTGTTACGAGAAAGGCCGCGGTCGCATCGTGGTGCGGGCCCGGGCCGTCATCGAGGAACGGGAATCGACCGGCAAGCAACAGATCGTGATCGCGGAGCTGCCCTACCAGGTCAACAAGGCGAACCTGATCGCGAATATCGCGGCGCTCGTCAACGACAAGAAGCTGGAAGGGATCTCGGACATCCGCGACGAATCCGATCGCGAGGGCATGCGCGTCGTGATCGAGCTGAAGCGCGAAGCGATTCCCGGCGTCGTGTTGAATCAGCTCTACAAGCGCACCGCCATGCAGACCACGTTCGGCGCCATCATGCTCGCCCTGGTGGACGGCGTCCCGATGGAGCTGACGCTGAAGCAGATCCTCGAAAGTTTCATTTCGCACCGGCACACGGTCATCGTGCGCCGCACCGAGTTCGATCTGAAACGCACGCAGGACCGCGAGCACATCCTCGAAGGCTTGAAAATCGCCGTCGATCATATCGACGAGGTGGTGCGCATCATCCGCAAGGCGAAGGACGTGCCCACGGCCGACGCCGCGTTGCGGAAACGGTTCAAGCTGTCCGAGAAGCAGTCCGCCGAAATCCTCAACATGCGGCTGGCGCGGCTCACCGCGCTCGAGATCGACAAGCTCGAGGACGAGCTGAAGGAGGTCCGCAAGTTCATCAAGGAATGCAAGGAGATCCTGGCGTCACGCCCTCGGCGCATGAAGATCCTCAAGGAGGAGCTGACCGAGCTGGCGCACGGGTTCGGCGACGAACGCCGCACCGAGATCGTGGCCGATCAGGGCGAGTTCTCGATCGAAGACCTGATCGCCGAAGAAGACATGGTCATCACCGTGTCGCACGCGGGCTACATCAAACGGCTCCCGACCTCGTCCTACCGGCGCCAGCGGCGCGGCGGCCGCGGCGTCACGGCGGCGCACACCAAGGACGACGACTGGCTGGAGCACCTGTTCATCGCCTCGACGCACGACTACGTGATGTTCTTCACGCAGGACGGCACCTGCTATTGGCTGAAAGTTCACGAGGTCCCGCAGGCGGCGCGGGCGGCCCGGGGCAAGCCGATCGTCAACTGCATCTCCATCAAGCCGACGGAGCGGGTGGCGGCGCTCGTTCCAGTGCGTGAGTTCTCCGAAGATCAGTTCCTCTTCTTCACTACGCGGGAAGGCGTGGTCAAGAAGACCCGGCTCTCCGAGTTCGGCAACCCGCGCTCGGTGGGAATCCGCGCGATCAACATCGAAAAGGGTGACGAGCTGATCGACGTGCAGGTCACCGACGGGAAGAACGACATCGTGATGGCGACGCGACACGGCATGAGCATCCGCTTCCATGAGCAGGATGTGCGCGATATGGGGCGCACCGCCACCGGGGTGTGGGGCATCGCGCTCGACAAGAAGGACAAGGTCATCGACCTCGTGATCATCCGGCGCGCATCCACGCTCTTGGTTGTCACCGAAAAGGGCATGGGGAAGCGCTCGGAGCTGGATGAATACCGCGTGCAGCACCGCGGCGGCCGCGGCATCATCACGTTGAAGCGCAACGACAAGACCGGCGGCATCATCGCGCTCAAGGAAGTGCTGCCCGATGACGAGCTGATGATGATCACCAAGAAAGGCATCGTGATCCGCGTGCCCGTCGAAGGCATCCGGATTACGGGACGCAACACGCAGGGCGTAAAGGTGATGAACCTGACGCCCGGCGACCTGGTGGTGGACGTGGCGCGCATCGTCAAGGAAGACGAAGACGAAGCGGGTGAGGAAGGCGACGAGGAGACCAAGCCCACGGACGCCAAGCCCAAGCGGCGTGCCGCGCCCGCCGGCAAGAAGAAGTGACCCTCGCTGACCAGGATCTGGCGGACGCGGCGGCGGCGCTGCGCGGCGTGGCCGTCCGCACGCCGCTCGTCTGGATCGAGTCGCTCGGCGCCTGGTTGAAGCTCGAAAGCCGACAACCGATCGGCGCCTTCAAGGTGCGGGGCGCATACAACGCAATCCGGAAGCTTCCCGACGCCGTGCGTCAGCACGGAGTGATCACCTTCTCCTCGGGAAACCACGGCCAGGCCGTGGCGTTCGCCGCCCAGCGCTTCGGCGTGCGGGCCGTGATCGTGATGCCGGAAACCGCTCCCGCGGTGAAGGTGCAGGGCGTGGAACGGTGGGGTGGCGAAGTCGTCACGGCTGGCCGCACGTCGGAGGACCGGCGTGTCGCCGCCCTGGAGATCGCGGCCCGGGAGGGTCTCGCCGTGATTCCGCCCTTCGACCACGCCGACGTCGTCGCCGGTCAGGCCACAGTGGCACTCGAGATCGTCGAGGATCTGCCGGACGTCGCCACCGTGGTCGTGCCGGTGGGGGGTGGGGGGCTCATTTCCGGGGTGGTGCGGGGTCTGGCGGCCGGCCGGAGCCGGGCGCGCGTCGTGGGGGTCGAACCCGCCGGCGCACCCAAGCTGACCCGCTCCCTGGCGGCCGGCCGGCCGGTCACGCTCGAGCGCACGGCCAGCATCGCGGACGGCCTCATCACGCTCACGGTGGGCGGCATCCCCTTCGACGTGCTCCGCGAACATCGCGATCGGCTCGCCGGCGTCGTGACGGTGGAGGATGACAGCATTCGCGAGGCGGTGCATTTTCTTTATCGCGAGTGCGGCCTGACGGTCGAGCCATCGGGAGCGGCGACCACCGCCGCGCTGCGATCCGGCGCCCTGGAGCCGTACCGGCAGCCGCCCCTCGTGCTCGTGGTGAGTGGAGGCAACGTGGATCCCGCGCTGCTCGAAAGCTAGGACCTCGTGACCGACGCGCCCCCGACCACCGAAGGCGCCAAGATCCTGCTGGCCGACGACGATGCGTCGCTGGTCCATACGTTGAGCTACATCCTCAGGGAGCGCGGCTACCAGGTGGTCGTGAGCCCCGGCGGCGAGAACCTGCTCTCCCTCGTCGCCACGGAAAAGCCCCAACTGCTGCTGCTCGACATCATGATGCCGAAGGTGGACGGCCTCGCACTGCTCGAACGCCTGAAGGAGGACGATCGGTTCAAGGACCTTCCGGTGCTGATGCTGTCGTCGATGCCGCCGGAAGAAGCCACGGTGAAGTCGCTCGGTCTCGGGGCCGCGGACTTCATTCCCAAGCCGGTGCGGGCGAAGGAGCTGTTCGCGCGGGTGGAGGCGCACCTCCGCGTGGGAAAGGCCCTGCTCCAGGCGCGGGAGGAAGCGCGCAGCCGGGCCGTGATGGTGGACATCCTCCACGAGGTCACCGATTCCCTCAAGCCGGACGAGATCTACCACATCCTGGCGCGCCGAGTCGCGCGCGTGCTGAACATCTCCAAATGCTCGATGGTGCTCGGCAAGTCCGGAGACCGCACGGGCCTGGTGGTCGCGGCCTTCGAGAACCCGATGCTGCGGAACCTCGAAATCGAGCTGGCGCGCTATCCCGAGATTGAGCGCGCGCTGTCCACGAGCTCCCTGGTGCTCGTGACCGACGTCGCGACCGATCCCCTGTACGAGACGGAGCGGCGCCGCTGGGAGAGCGATGGTATTCAGGTCCCGACCCGGTCGGCGGTGGCGGTGCCGTTCTCGATGAAGGACCGCCAGGTGGGGGTGTTCTTCCTGCGCACGACCGGCAAGGACGCCGCCCTGACCCCGGCGGACGCGCAGTTCGCCGAGACGGTCATTCGCACCGCCGTGGCCGCGATAGAAAAAGCGTACGATTTCGAGACGGCCGTGCTCGATCGTCGTCGCTTCGAGCAGCTCGCCTTCACGGATCCCCTCACTGGAACCCTGAACCGCCGGGCCATGGGTGAAGCGCTGGAAGCGGAGCTGGAGCGGGCGCGGCGCTACAATCTGTACCTCGGCATCCTGCTCGCCGACCTCGATCGGTTCAAGCAGATCAACGATCAGCGCGGCCATCTGGCGGGGGACGCGGTGTTGCGGCAAGTTGGAGACCTCCTGCGCCGCGAAGCGCGCTCGGTGGACATCGTCGCGCGCTACGGTGGGGAGGAATTCGTCGTGGTGATGCCCGAAACCACGCTCCAGGGCGCGGCGGTATTCGCGGAGCGCGTGCGGCGGCGGGTGGAGGTGCGCGATTTCGCCGAGCCGGGCGGTACGCCGCTCCACCTGACGGTCAGCATCGGGATCGCCGGTTTTCCCAACGAGCGCGTGACCAGCGCCGACAGCTTCGTCGCGCTCGCGGA
>JBGQFX010000093.1:0-8043 GCA_041497135.1 Gemmatimonadota bacterium
CGCATCGTCCTCTACCATGGGTCCTTCCAGGCGCTGGCGCGGCTCGGAGACTTCGACTGGCGCGAGGAAGCCTGGGAAACGCTGACCCACGAGCTGCGCCACCATCTCGAGTGGCAGGCGACCGTCGCCAACCTCGAGGCCTACGACTGGGCTGCGGAACAGAACTTCGCGCGGCACGACGGAGAGCCCTTCGACCCGGTGTTCTATCGTAACGGGGAAGAGGTGGCGCCAAACGTGTTCAAGGTCGAGGAGGATGTGTTTATCGAAGCGGAGCAGGGAGCACGGAGCGGACCCTTCGTCGAGGTGGGCTGGCACGGCCGCCAATACCGGGTCGCGGTGCCGGTGGCGGATGGCCGCGCCTGGCTGTTCCTAGCGCTGGAGGGACTGGGCGAGCCACCGCCCGGCGACGCGGTGCTGGTCCTGCCGGGACGCAGGGGGGCGTTCGAGACGCTGCGCAGGCCGGCGGCGCCGGTCACGGAAACGGCGACGGTGGCGGCGGTCGATGGCTAGATCCGTCTATCTCCTCACCCGGGATCTGTTGTTCCGATCCAAGCTCGCCGGCCTCATCACCGCGGCCGGCGCGGAGACCACCCGGGATGCGGCGGTGTGCGATCAGGCGGTGGTCGAGCTCGGCGCCGCCGGTTGGGAGGACCGACTGCGGGAGCTGGTCGGCCGCGGCGTTCCGACGTTGGCGTTTGGCCCCCATCTGGACGGGGAGCTGTTGCGGCGGGCGCGGGCGACGGGTGCGACGGCGGTGCCCAATTCGCAGGTTGAAGAGCGACTGCGGGCGATGCTCGAGGCCCCCAAATGAGGTTTCTGTACGCCGTCCTTTGGCTCGCCTTGGCCGCCGGGAGAGGGGCAGCGCAAAGTCGTTACCGGTTGTACGTGGTGAGCGAGTCGGGCGACATCATCACCCAGCTCGGCTGGGACGGCTCGACCCTCACGACACTCAAGACGGTGCCGGTCGGCATCATGCCCTCCGACATCGACGGCCCGCACAACGTCACCGTGTCCCCCGACGGCCGGTATTACTACGTGTCCATCGCCCACGGGATGCCGAACGGGGCGCTCTGGAAAATGGCGGTTGAGGGCGACAGCCTCATCGGCCGAGCGTCGCTCGAGATGTTTCCGACCACCATCGCCGTCACGCCCGACGGGGAGCTGGCCTTCGTGGCCAACTCCGATTTCCACGGCGATCATCCACGCACCAACGTCGTATCGGTCGTCTACACGCCGCGCATGACCCCGCTCGCCGCCATCGCCGCCTGCGACATGCCGCACGGCGTCAAGGTGAATCACGCCGGGACGTTCGCCTACGTGACATGCATGAACTCGGACGAAGTGCTGGAGATCGACCGCCGGTCCCTAAAGATCACGCGCCGGCACAAGACGGGCGATGAGATGGGGCACGCGGGGATGGACGCCCCCGCCCACGACTGCTCGCCGACGTTTGTGTCGCTGTCGGCGGACGACCGGCGCCTCTATGTTGCCTGCAATCACGGCAACAGTCTACAAGTTCTGGACGTTGCCACCCTCGACCTGGTCAAGGAGATTCCGACGGGGACCGGCGCCTACAACGTCGAGCCGTCACCCGACGGCCGCTGGGTGATCGTGACCAACAAGAAGGCGCAGAGCGTGTCGCTCATCGCGGCGGATTCGCTGGTGGAGGTGGCGCGAATCCCGACCACGAAGAAGATTCCTCACGGCGTGGCGTATTCGCCGGACAGCCGCTACGCCTTCGTCAGCCAGGAGAGCATCGGAATGGATCCGGGAGCCGTGGACGTCATCGACCTGACCACTCACACGAAAGTGGCGACCGCGCCCGTGCCGCTGCAACCCACGGGTATCGTCACGCTGCGACTGCCATGACCCACACGACGACCGTCATGCTTCCGCCCGTCGAGCTTCTGGGGCGGGCGAAGACGTACTTCTCCGAGCGCTTGCCCCATCAGGCGGCGTTCGTCGAACAGGAAGGTCCGCAATACGTGGCTCTGCGGGGCCAGGGCGGGGAGGAAGTGGTGTTCTACGCCGCGCCGGGTGTGGGCGGCGTGACCCGGGTGCGCGCCTCGACCCTGTTCTTCGACCAGGCGGTGGACCGGTTCTTCGCAACACTGCCGCTGGCCGGCGCCGTGGAGGTCGCATGACCGCCGTCACCGACCGGTTCGCGGTGCGCGTGATGGTGACCGACGCCTGGGATCAGGTGTTTCTGGCGGTGGGTCCGGACACCACGGTGGCGGACCTGAAGCGGCAGGCGCTGACCCGGGCGTTGAAGCGGAGCGATCTGCCCGCGGCGGAGTACGTGGTGAAATTCCACGGCGCCGCCATCACCGACGAATCCACCACCTTGAGCGCGCTGGGCGCCGGCGCCAACGCGCCGTTCATCGTCCTGCCGGCGCGGCGGCGCCCGGTGCGATGAATACTCCCGGGCGTCCGCTCGCGACGTTCGCGGTCGGGTTTCTGTTGCTCGATGCCATGCTGATGGTCTGGGTCGGCCTCGAGCTCAAGCGCCCGGGTCTCCTGGGGGGCGGCATCGTGTGCGCCGGGGCGGCCGCCGCCGTCGTCCTCGTGTGGCGTCGCTATCGGCGTACGCTCGAGGATCTGGATGTGCGGCGGCGCGAGATGAGAGCCGACGCCGAGTCCCTGCGCCAGCTCCTGAGAGAGCGACACTACCACAACTGACCACCGTCACCTTCCACCCGGCCACGCGTCTCCATGAGGCGTGGGCCGGGCACCCGGAGCGACCCCAGCGTATCGAGGCGGTGCTCGAGGCGCTGCGCAGTCCCGCCCTGGCTCCGATCGTAACCTGGGTCCAGGCGGCCCCGGCCGATCGCCCCGCCCTGGAGCGGGTTCATCCGCCGCACCATCTTGACGCCCTCGAAGCGCTGGCCGCCTCCGGTGGCGGCGCGATCGATCCCGACACCCACGTCGGCGCCCGCAGCTGGCAGGCGATCCTGGCTTCGGCGGGCGTGGCGCTGCGGGCCGTCACGGAGGTCGTCCACGGGGGTACGGCCTTCGCGGCAACGCGCCCCCCGGGACACCATGCCCTGGCCGAGCGCGCCATGGGCTT
The DNA here is from genome assembly GCA_041497135.1 of Gemmatimonadota bacterium. Taxonomy (GTDB): domain Bacteria; phylum Gemmatimonadota; class Gemmatimonadetes; order Gemmatimonadales; family GWC2-71-9; genus DASTHG01. Next base: position 3,068 of record JBGQFX010000093.1, read on the forward strand.
CTGCTTCGTGAACAATGCCGTGGTGGCCGCGCGGCACGCCCAGGCGCTGGGCGCGGCGCGGGTGCTCATCGTCGACTGGGACGTGCACCACGGGAACGGTACGCAGGCGCTCGTCGAATCCGACGCGTCCATCCGCTACGTCTCGCTGCACCAATTCCCCTGGTATCCGGGCACCGGCGCCGCCACCGAGCGCGGCGTGGGCAACGTGTTCAACGTGCCGCGGCCGCCGGGGTTGCCGCGGTTCCGGTATGTGCGGGACTTGCTCGCGGGCGTGGACGCGGCCCTCTCGGGCTGGGCGCCCGACCTGCTGCTCGTGTCAGCGGGATTCGATTCGCTGGCGGGCGATCCTCTGGGAGGATTCCCATTGGAGCCGGAGGACATCACGACCTGGACCACCGAGCTGCGGTCGCGACTGCCGGCGTGCCCGGTCGTCGCGGTGCTGGAGGGAGGCTACCGGCTCGACCTGCTCGCCGCCGGCGTCACGGCGCTGGTGAGCGCCCTGGCCTGAGCAACCCCAGGAGACCTTCGTCGAACTTCAGCCCGAACCGCACGTAGACGCCCTGGTCCGTGTAGTTCTCGCCCACCAGGTCACGATCCCGGAACCCGAACAGGTTGTACCCGAGCGCCACGCGCAGGTCGGTGCGCAGCGTGCGGCCGACCTCGAGCCCGATGCCGTACTGTGAGCGACCCTGACCCAGCGTGACGAGGGCGCGGCTACTCGCCCCGATGTCCCACTGCGCGTTGAGGTCACGCACCGCCCGGATATCGAGCAGCTCCGCGTGCGTGTGCACGACGCCGCCCGGCGCCCATTCCGAGGCCAGTTTCAGGGCCAGCTCGCCGGAGAAGGTCCAGGCCGGCATGGGCTGGTAATTGACGTGGCTCGAGAATACGTGCGCCCCATCCCGGGTGCCGGCGCCAAGGGCTGAGCCGGCGCGATCGTACTTGTGCTCGTAGCGCGCCAGGAGGCTCCACCGGTTCTGGTCGGTCTGGCGGAAGGCGAGACCGATCTGCGTGCGCTCATGCAGCTCGTCCGAGGGCAAGGCGCTGAGCACGCTGCGACCGAGGGCGGTCCAGTCGCGACCGAGCTTGCGACCGTAGCCCAGCGACGCCAGCCAGTTGTCACCGGTCGGGGCGGTGCGGTACTCGAGCCGGGCCGAGCCGCGCCACAGCGGGCTCTCGGTGTACTCGATCGCTCCGGTGAGCGCCGTGGCCTCGCCGCTGCCCGCGCCCGCCAGCGGGCTGATCCGCTCGAGCGAGGTGTTCAGCTTGAGCCCCGGCGCCAGCGTCCATCGATTGCGCAGCCCGATCGCCGCCTCGGCTTCCCGGCCGCTGAGCACGTCGCGGGCGCGGTACTCCGTGAACACGGAGCCGTTGCGCAGGTAGTCGGCGTCGAGCCCGATGACCGTGGTGTTGCGCCGCTGCGAGCCGTTCAGGTCGTAGGGCCCGGTGAGTGACGAGATCAGCTCGTGGCGTGCGTACACCCGCGCGCGCTGCGCGAAGCGGTAATCGCCGCCGATCAGCGCGCGATGCGCGTCGCCGGCGGAGAGGGCCTGCTCGTATTCGCCGAACACGGCGGCGCGCGGCGCGACCTGGCCGGTGAGCCGGAAGTGGATGCTGTTGGTTTCGGAGGCGTTGGTGTTCAGCTCGGCGTGGCGGACGCCCAGCTCGGCCCGCAGGCGGTTGGTGATCTCGCGCTCGACACCGACGTCGATGCCGATCCGCCGCGCGTGCGTGACCAGATCCTCGCTGCGCAGCGCCTCGGCCAGGACCCGCGTGCGGCGGTCGAGGATGCCCGAGCCGCGCAGCCCCAGCTCGCGACGGCCGCGCCCCAGCGCCGAGGACGGATTGGCGAAGCCGGCTTCGGCGTCGAGACCGTACAGGCGTGCCTCCCACCGTTCGGAGAAGTGGCGCAGCTCGAAGCGGAACGCGTCGCCCGATGCCGCGCTGGCGGAGTCGGCGTGCGCGATCTCCACCAGGGCGTAGGTCCGCTCGCCGAAGCGGATCGTCGTGTTGGCCGACACCAGGCTCCGCGCCCCCAGCGGATTGTCGTCGTGGACGGCCGAGCCGCCCAGCTCGAGCCGGTCCGTGGCCCTGACCTGCGCGTCGGCGCCGAACGTCCAGAACGGCGTCCCACCCTGATCGACCTCGTAGCTGACGCGAATCGAGATCGGGTTCAGGTTCTGGTCCACGCTCGGCACGGGCGACTTGAGCAGCAACCGGCCCGTGAACGGCTCGATCGTGTAGTCGGCGAACCGGGTCAGCAGCTCGGCCTTCAGGATCACCGCCGGCTGGTTGCGGTCGCGCGTGATGATCTCCACCCGCTCGCTGTTGGTGAGCCCGCTCTTCTGGCTCAACACGAAGGGGCCGGAAGTCCCGCGCGCCGGGAACTCGTCGATCACCTGTGACTCGTGCCCGCGGCTGGCGAACAGGTTCGCCTGGGAGCGCCGGTTCTCGAAGTGCTGCAGCGCGCCGTTCAGGCTGCGCGCGTACGCTCCCAGCATGCGGACTTCGTTCGCCGGCATGGTACCGTAGTCGCCGAACAGGAAGTAGGAGCGGGCCTTCTCCACCCTCAGGTAGAGCCGGCTCGTGGACTGCGCGTCGAACTCCTTGACCGACGCGTCGCCATACACCGGGTAGAACTCCTCCGGCCGGATGTCGCGGAACAGCCGCGCCCGCGGGTCGCGCTCGGTGTCCAGCCGCAGGTCGATCACGAACTCGGGCCCGACGGTGCCCTTCACGAACAGGGCGGCCCGGGTGCCCGCGTGGATGCGGTCGCTGGCGTTCTTGAGCGAGAGGGCGCGCAGCTCGTCCTCAAACCGGTCGCGGACGCGGTCCGCCGGCAGCGACCACGAGCGGAGGTCGACCCGGCCTTCGACGACGCCCGCCGCCAGCAGCGGCCGGTGAGCCGGAACGAAGGCGAGTGTGGCCGAGCCGCTGAGGCCGTTCGCGCTGACCCGCAGCTGGGCCTGGCCCGCCTGGCCGGCCGCCACCAGGGAGAGGTTCCTGGCGCCGCCCGTGATCGTCGTCTGCACCCCGGGCGCTACCGGATCCTCGTCGTCCACCTGCCAGCGCCCGGCGCCCGCCTCGAGGGTCACGACGGTGCGATCGGCGAGCGGGGCGCCCTGGCCGTCGAGCAGCCGGATCGCCACCGGCACGATGGTCTGCCCGTCCGCCGGAACAGCCCCCAGGGGTACCTGGATGGAGACCACGCCGCGCCGGCCGATCGACAGGGTCGGGACCAGCTCGGCGTCGGGCAGCGCCGGCGTGTTGGAGTTGTCGTTCGTGAGCGTCCGGGCCGGCAGCACGCCGCTGTACACGTCGCCCGAGGAGTCGCGCGTGTACTCCGGCTTACCCGGGGCGAAGGCGCCGACGCTCGGCAGGTCCGCCGGCCGCAATCCGATGGCCCCCTGCATGGTATCCGGCCGGGCGACGGTCGGCGGCACCGCGAAGGCGCCGGCCAGGGCAAAATCGACGCGGTGCAGCTCGCCGCGCTGCACGTCCACGAAGTGACTGGCCGCGTTGCCGGCCTGGCGGTTCGACACGAGCACGAGACTCGACCCTTCCGGCAGGGTCGTGCCGTCCACCTTTACGATGTGCAGCCTGGGCGTGACTCCGTAGAAGCTGTACTTGCCTTCGAGATCGGTGACCGTCGAGGTGCCGTCCTCCATGTAGATCCGCACGCCCGGGACGCCTGCACCCGAGCTCTGGACGTACACCTTGCCGAGGATCAGGCCCTCGTCGGTGAACACGCCGCCGATGAGGCGCACCTTCACGGCCGCCTCGTTCGACTGCGCGGGTCCGAGCGGCGACCGCGCCAGCGCGCGGTTGATGCCGTCACCCGTCCCGGCGCCGGGCAGGACGCGCACGCGATAGGTCAGCGTGGTCTGCGAGGCCGGCGCGAGGGTGTCCAGCGTAAAGACGAGCAGCGGACCGTGGCCGCCGCTCGGATCGGCGACCTGCACGCCATCGCGCCGCGTCGTGCCCGTGACGTAGGAGAAGCCGGCCGGCAGGCGATCGTCGACCGTGACGTCGGGTGCGGGCGACACGCCCGTATTGCGCACCCGGATCGCGTACTCGAGCTGATCGCCGATCTCGACTTCGGTTCGTGACGCTTCCTTCTCGACCGCCAGGGAGGCCACCGCCACCACGACGGTCGGGGAATCGAGGGCGCTGTTGTCCGCCGCCGTGGTATCACCCGGCGTCGCCACGACGGCGCCGTTGGTTACCTGCGGCACCGCCGCAAACCCGACGCTGACGGTGAGCGTGATCAGGCTGGAATCGCCCGCCGCCAGCGGACCCGCGTTGGTGCAGGTCACGACCGCACCCGCGGCGGTGCAGGCCCATCCGGCTCCCGTGCCCGAGACGAACCCGAGGCCCTGCGGCAACGTGTCGGTGAGCGTGATGGCGCCGATCGTCGCCGCGGTCCCCTGGTTGGTGACGGCCAGCGTGTAGACGCCGGTCTGGTCGACCGCGAACACACCGCTGTGTCGCTTGGCGAGGGCCAGGTCGACCGCGATGATCGCGGTGGGATCGGTGGCCCGGTCGTTGGCCGCGTTCACGTCGCCCGCCGCCTGGACCCGGGCGACGTTCGTCACCGTCGCGGATACCCCGGACTGTACCGAAACCGTCAGGGCGAGGGAGCTCGCCGTGCTGGCCGAGAGCGGAGCGGGGCTGGTGCACGTGACTACCTGCCCGGCGGCCGTGCAGCTCCAGCCCGCGCCGCTCCCCGTGCTGAAGGCCAAGCCGGCCGGCAGCGAATCGAGAACCGTCAGGGTGCCGCTCGTGGCCACCGTGCCCATGTTCGTCACGGTGATCGTGTAGGAGCCGGTGCCGCCCACCGTAAAGGCGCCGGCGTGTGTTTTGGTGACCTGCAGGTCGACCGCGTTCACCGTCGTGAGGTCGGTGGCGCTGTTGTTCGCCGCGACCGGGTCGACCGTGCCCGCCGGGGCCGTGACCGTGGCCGTATTGCTGAGCAC
>JBGQFX010000094.1:0-7754 GCA_041497135.1 Gemmatimonadota bacterium
CGATCGTTACGACGGGGGCCTACGCGCTGGTCCGCCATCCTTCCTATAGCGCCGGGATTCTCATGAACACCGGCGTGGGGCTGGCGCTGGGCAGCTGGGGCAGTACCGTCGTGCTCACGCTCGCTGCCTTTGCCGTCTATAGCTACCGGATTGCCGTCGAAGAACGCACCCTGCTTGCGGTCGTGGGCAAGCCCTACCGCCAATTCATGCAGACCCGGCGACGTCTCATTCCGTTCATCTATTAAAGGAGCGCAGCATGGAACTGGGGACGTTTTCGATCAGCTTGGCCGTCAAGGACATCGAGGCTTCGCGCCGGTTCTACGAAAAGTTCGGCTTCAAGGCCTTCGAGCAGGATGGCTCTGGTCGGTGAACTCGCGGTGAGTGAATCGGCCATCGCCGTGTCGGGGCTGACGCGCCGCTTCGGGACGACGACGGCCCTGGCGTCGGTGAGCGTGTCCATGCCACGCGGGGCGGTCTACGGCCTCGTCGGCGCGAACGGAGCGGGCAAGACGACGCTCATCAAGCACATTCTCGGACTGTTGCGGGCGGAACGTGGCTCGGTGCGCGTCTTCGGCCTCGATCCCGTCGTCGACCCGGTGGCGGTCCTGTCGCGCATCGGCTACCTGTCCGAGGAAAACGATCTCCCCGGCTGGATGCGCGTGCATGAGCTTCTGCGCTACACGCGCGCGTTCTATGCCGGGTGGGACGAGGCGTACGCGGAGGAGCTGCGTCAGAAGTTCGCACTCGACCGCTCGGCAACAATCAAGAATCTTTCCAAAGGGCAAAAGGCGCGGGCGGGTCTGCTGATCGCGCTGGCCCATCGACCCGAATTGTTGGTGCTGGATGAACCGTCGTCCGGGCTCGACCCGATAGTTCGACGCGACATCCTTGGCGCCGTCATTCGCACCATCGCCGATGAAGGTCGCACGGTCCTCTTCTCGTCGCACCTGCTGGACGAAGTGGAGCAGGTCGCCGATCACGTCATCATGATTCACCAGGGCACGATCGTCCTGAGCGCGCCGCTGAACGACCTCAAGGAATCGCACCGCGTCGACGGACGCATTCCCTCCCTCGAGGAGATCTTCGTCGCCCATGTCGGGATACCCGCAGCCTCGGCGTCGGAGGAGTAGGTCACGCGCTCCCCCGCTCTCGCCATCGCCTGGGAGTTCCGCCAACGGCACCGTTGGGGTCTGATCGCCCTCGCCGGCTATCTGTTGATCCTCGCGACGATCAAGTTGCTTATCCCCGGGCCGAGCCTGACCTTCAACATGGACAGCGCCGAGCGGTTTGGGGTCGTCGTGATGGGGCCGCTGACGGCGACGTTCACGTATTTCCTGGCGGTATTCAGCTTCGGCCTCTCCGGTGACCTGGCCGCGCGCCAATCGATGTATCCCGCCCGCATGTTCACGCTGCCGGTGACGACGACTGCGCTGGCGGGCTGGCCGATGCTGTATGGCTCGGCGGCGATGGTGATCCTGTGGCTGGCCACGAGGCTGTTCGCCGTGTGGCCGTCGGGAGTGGACGTCCCGCTGATGTGGCCGGCGCTGCTGGCCGCGGCGCTGCTCGCCTGGACGCAGGCGCTGACGTGGATGCCGTACGCGTTGCCGGGGCTGCGCGTGATCGTTACCGTGCTGTGGCTGGCGGTGATCGACAGCGTCGCGCTCGTGGCGGTTCAGTACAAAGCGCCCGAGCCCGTGATGCTCGCCGGCCTCGCGCCGCAGGTTCCCCTCGCATTTCTCGTCGCCCGCTACGCGGTTGGCCGCGCGCGCCGTGGCGACGTGCCCGATTGGCGCGGCCCGTTCGTTCGGCGACGCGTCGCGGACGCGCCGGACCGGCGCGACCGGTTTCCCTCGCCCGGCCGCGCTCAAGCGTGGTTCGAGTGGCGACGGCACGGCCGGTCGCTGCCGGCATGGGTGGGCCTCCTGTTGCCGTTCGAGCTGTCGCTCCTGTTCATCACCGGCAACACGCCCGCACTCGTCTTCGTCATTCTCCTCGGCGTGTTGCTCACCCCGCCGGTCATGGCCGCGTTCGCCGCCGCGACGGTGCCCCGATCGAACCCCGCCGTGGGCGATTCCTACGGCCTGACACCGTTCATCGCGACCCGGCCGCTGACCAGCGCGGCGCTCATCGCCGCTACGCTGAAGGCGACGATCTGGAGCACGGTCGCAGCGTGGATGCTGGTGCTCGGCGCCATCCCCTTGGCGCTCCGGTGGTCGGGCACCTGGTCCGTAGTCGTCGAACAAATGCGTCAGGCGGGGGTCCACATAGGAACACCCCGCGTCGTCGTGATCGTGTTGCTGATTGTGTCGGGGTTCATCGCCGCGACATGGAAGCAGCTCGTGCAGAGTCTGTACATCGGCCTGACTGGCCGAGCATGGCTCATCAAGGGGAGCGTGTTTCTCACCCTGACGTTCCTGTTCCTCCTCGGGCCCATCGTCCAATTCATCATCGACCACAGAGACGTGCAGGGGGCGTTGTGGGACGCGCTGCCCTCGATCCTCGCGCTTCTGGTCTGCGTCAAGATGTCCGCTGCTGCCTGGATCGCCGCGCGCCTCTATCGCAGCCGTCTGCTGAGCGATCGCACGCTCATCAGCGGCGCGGCCTGTTGGTGTGTCGCCGTGCTCGCGCTCTACGGTCTGCTCGCGTGGTTTTTCTCCACGCCGTTCTTCCCGCGCTACGTGCTCGCGCTCGTCGCGATCCTCGCGATCCCGCTGGCGCGACTATCCGCGGCGCCGCTGGCGCTCGCGTGGAATCGGCATCGCTGACCACGATGCGCAGCCGGAAGATGGTCCTCGGCGCGGTGTTGGTGCTCCTCAGCCTGCCTGTGGCATTGGCGTTGGCGGAAGCCGTGTCGTACCACGTCCGGAATCGGAGCAACGGCACCATCGTGTCCTCGGGCCAGGAGCGGGAGTACCTGCTGTATGTGCCCAGGAGCTACGATCGCACCAGGCCGGCGCCGCTCGTCATCAGCATGCACGGCGGGGCGATGTGGCCAGCCGCTCAGATGGAAACAAGTCAATGGAACACTGTGGCCGACCAGTACGGCTTCATTGCCGTCTACCCGTCCGGTGTCAGCGGCCGGGGCCCCAGGGCCTGGCGCGCGGGCGGCGGGCCCGGTCAGGAGCAGGATGTCCGGTTCATTTCGGAGTTGATTGACACGCTGGGGGCGAGCTACAACATCGACCCAGCGATGATCTATGCGAACGGGCTGTCCAACGGCGGCGGCATGGCGTTCGTGCTCTCGTGCACGCTGTCCGATCGCATCGCGGCGGTCGGAGTGGTGGCGACGGCGATTTTCCTGCCGTGGAGTGCGTGTACCGACCGGCGGCCGGTGCCGATGATCGCGTTTCAAGGGACGGCCGATCGGCAGATACCGTACCACGGCGGAAAAACGTGGGTAGCCCCCTACGTGTTCCCGGACATCCCGGCCTGGACGAAGAGATGGGCCGAGCGAAACAGGTGCGCGCCGAACCCCAGCGATTCTGCGGTGGCGACGGATGTCACCCGCCTCGAATACACGACCTGCGCCGATGACGCGGCCGTGGTGCTGTACACCATCCGGGGAGGAGGTCATTCCTGGCCTGGCGGTAAGCCGCTGCCGGAATGGTTTGTCGGGCCCACGAGCCGCAGCATCGACGCCACCAGTCGGATGTGGGCGTTCTTTCGTGCGCACCCGCTGCTGCGGAGGTAGCGGGTCAAGGTTCACGGCTCCCCGTTGACGGCTGTGGAGAGAGACGACATGAACTCGACTGGAGCGGCAGTCTCGACGTCGCCGACGAGCGAGCGCATCCCCGCGCTGGATGTTCTCCGCGGCGTGGCGGTTGCCGGTATTCTCCTCGCGAACGTGCTGGTGTTCTTCGGCATGTTCGCCATGTCGCCGGATCGTTCGGCCGCCCTGCCGACCGCGGGACGCGACGCCGTCGCGCTGTTCCTCGAAAAAGTCTTTGTCGACGGCAAGTTCTACTCTGTGTTCTCATTGCTGTTCGGCATCGGCTTCGGCCTGCAGCTCGCCCGCGGCGGTGAGGCGGCCTTGCCGCGGTTCAAGCGCCGTCTGCGCATCCTGCTGGCGATCGGCGCCGTGCACGCATTCCTGATCTGGGCCGGCGACATCCTGATGCTGTACGCCCTGCTCGGTTTCACGTTGCCGTGGTTCTCCCGGAAATCCAACCACGAGCTGCTGCGGTGGACTGTGATCCTCCTGGCTGTCCCGACCGTACTCTATGTCGTCGCGCTGGCTGCGTGGATGCTCGTCGCGTCTGGCGCATCGCCGCCACGAGCCGATACGGGTGTACCGGCGAAAATTCTGGCGTCGTTCGAAGCCATGGGGCGGGGCGGCGTGAAGGATGCGTTCAAGGGAAACCTGGTCTTCGTCGCCATCCGTTGGGCCGACTTGTTCGCGACCGTGCGGTTCCCGAAAGTGCTCGGCATGTTCCTGCTGGGCCTTTGGAGCGTGCGCACCGGCCTCGCGCAATCGCCGTCCAGCCACCGCGCCACACTGGTGCGGTGGGGCCTTCTGGGCTGGGGTGTCGGCCTGCCGGCGAACGTCATCGCCGCCCTGGCGCTGCTGCGCTGGCCCTACCTGCCGCCTTCCATGGGAGGCCTCCTCGGCGTGGTGACGCAGGCGGTCGGCGTTCCCATGCTCGCCCTCGGCTACGCGGCCACGGTCGGCCTGCTGGTCGTGGATGGCCGGCGTCTCGTCACCGTGTTCGCGCCGGTCGGCCGGATGGCGCTGACGAACTACCTGATGCAGTCGATTGTCTGCGTCGTGCTCTCGTACGGGTTTGGGCTGGCGCTGTGGTGGCGCATCGGCGCCTCGACCGCGATGGCGATCGCCACCGCGATCATCGTGTTGCAGATCCCGCTCAGCGCGTGGTGGCTCTCGCGCTACCGCTTCGGGCCCATCGAGTGGATCTGGCGCCGGCTCACCTACGGCCGGCCGCTCACGCTGCGCGCATCTGGACCCTGCTGACCGATGCGGAGCGCAGCTCCGGCTGCACGTTCCGGGAACGGACCCTACCTTGACTCCAACGGTATCGGGGTCGTACCCACGGACGCATCACTTCCAGTCCCAGATCACCACCGTGAAGGGAGAAGGTGAACCATGGTGCACGTGAATTACCTGCCTGTCCTCGTGGCGGCCGTCGTCGTGTTCGTGCTCGGCTGGCTCTGGTACAGTCCCCTGCTCTTCTTCAAGCCCTGGATGCGACTGCGCGGCCTCGACCCCGTCGCGGCAATGGCCGGCGCCAAGGTGCCCGCGGGAAAGCTGCTCATCGAGCTGGCGCGGTGCCTCGTGCTCGCCTACGTGATCGCGCGCTTCGTGGCTCTCCTCGGCATCACCAGCTGGATCGGCGCGCTTCACTTCGGCCTGTTCTTGTGGATCGGGTTTCCGGTGATCCTGCTCGCGGGGTCGGTGCTCTGGGACAACACCCCGTTGGGGGTAGCCGCGATCCATGCCGGGGACTGGCTCGTGAAGCTGCTGGTGATACCGGTCATCGCGGGCGTGTGGCACTAGCGGACCAGCGACCGCCCGTCATCGCGCATCCTCTCTGGAGGCTCGTTCCTTGGCCCCTGAGCGCTCCCTGACCATCGCCTGAAACCATTTCCCGCCGTGCCCCGTCGTATGGGAAACCCATAGGACGGGACATGGCGGACAAACTGGACGTACAGCAGGGCACGCTCGCCCTGATGATCCTGAAAACCCTCGAGGTCCTGGGACCGCTCCACGGCTACGGCGTTGCGCGCCGCATCGAGGAGACCGCCAAGCACCGCCTCACGCTCAACTACGGCACGCTCTACCCCGCCCTCTTGAAGCTCGAGCAGGAGGGGTTCATCACGGCGGAGTGGCGCCAGTCCGAAAACAATCGCCGCGCCAAATTCTACGCCCTCACCGCCGCCGGGCGCCGGCAACTGGCGCGCGAAGCCCGCGAATGGCATCAAACCGCCGATCTGATCGCCGCATTTCTCGCGCCGAAACGGGAGGTCCCATGAGATACGTGCGCGCTGCGCTGCGGCGCCTGGCGGGAGTCTTCACCGGACACCGCGCCGACGACGAGCTGCGCGAAGAGCTGCAATCGCATCTCGACATGGAGACCGCCGAGAACATCCGGCGTGGAATGAGCCCGGACGCGGCGCGCCGGCAGGCGCTGCTGGCGTCCGGAGGTCTCACCCAGGCCGCCGAAGCCGTCCACGATCAGCGCGGACTGCCCTGGATCGAGAGCGTCGTCGCCGACATGCAGTACGCCCTGCGCACGCTGCGCCACAGCCCCGCGTTCACCGCGGTGGTCGTGATCACCCTGGCGCTCGGCATCGGCGCCAACACGGCGATCTTCAGCGTCGTCCGCGGCGTGCTGCTCAAGCCGCTTCCCAACCGGAACGGCGATCGGCTGCTGTACCTGCGGCATTCCGCCGACGGACCAGGGCAGGCGAACATCTCCTTCTCCGTTCCGGAGGTCCGCGATCTCCGCACCGGCGTCCCGTCGCTGGGCGGCATCGCCGAGTATTCCCCGTGGACCCTCACCCTGCAGGGTGACAACGACGTCGTCCGCATCGACGTGGGACTCGTCACCGGCAACTACTTCGAGGTCATGGGACTCGCGCCGGTGCGTGGCCGGCTCACGCGGCCGAGCGACGACGGCGCCGGCGTGCCCCCCGTCATGGTCCTCACGCACGCCTTCTGGATCAAACGCTTCGGCGGAGATCCGGGAATCGTCGGCCGGCAGGTGAAACTGGACGGCCAGTCGGTGATGGTCATCGGCGTGCTACAACCCGCGCCGTTCTTTCCCGACCGGATCGATGCGCTGCTCAACATGGTGGTGAGCCCGCATCACGTGAGCGCGATGATGGTACAGAATCGGTCGCATCGTATGACCGAGGTGGTCGCCCGGCTCGCAACGGGAGCCAGCGTGGCGCAGGCGCGAACGGAGGTCGCCGCGGTTGACGCCCGCATGCGGCGCGACTTCAAGGAAGCGTACAACCCCGGCTCCCACTATCGCATCGCGGTGCTGCCCTTCAAGGAAGCCCTGGGCGAGCGCGCGCGACTGACGCTCTGGCTGCTGATGGGCGCGGCTGCGTTCGTCATGATCATCTCCGCCGCCAACGTCGCCAACCTGACGCTCATGCGCGGCGTGCGCCGCGAGCACGAGATGGTGGTGCGCGCCGCCCTCGGCGCGGGCGTGGGGCGGCTGCGGCGCCTGCTCCTGGTCGAGAATTTCATGCTCACGCTCCTGGGCGCCGCCTTCGGCGTGGTGATCGCGCTGGGCGGCGTGCGCCTCCTCATCTCGCTCGCCGCGCGCTATTCGCCGCGCGCGAACGAGATCCGGCTCGACGCCACGGTCCTGGGCTTCACGCTCGCGCTGTCGGTCACCCTCGCCCTGCTGCTCTCGTTCATCGCGTCGCTGCCGCGGGAAGGCACCTTCGCCTCCTGGATCTCCGCCGGCGTGCGGCGGATGAGCGGCTCCTTGCGCAAGCAGCGGCTGCAGCGCGGGCTGGTCGTGGCGCAGGTCGCCGTGTCCGTCGTGCTGCTCGCGGGCGCAGGACTGCTTACGCGCACGATGGTCCGGCTCTCCGAGGTGGACAGCGGCCTCCGAGCCGAGGAAGTGCTGGCGCTGGACGTGCCATTGATCCAGCTGAGCAGCGCGGCGAGCGGCGGCACCGACCCCATGGCGTGGTTCCGACGCCTCATGGAGATGGACGCCATCGCCAAGCAGCAATACGAGCGCATGCGGACCGAGATCCGCGCCCTCCCTGGGGTCAAC
>JBGQFX010000095.1:0-7689 GCA_041497135.1 Gemmatimonadota bacterium
CAGGCGATCCGCGCGCCGGCGATGCGGCCAGCGTACCAGCGCCTGCAGGAGCTGGTGTGGGCGATCATCGACACCGCGTTCTCCAGCAAGGTGATCACGCCCGGCCGCACCACGACCGACGACGTGGTGTGGTGGATGCGTCAGCGCGTGAACGACCTCGGCTTCGGCACCTGGTTCCACACCGACGTGGACGCACAGCGACGCGGCGTGGATCTCTCCGACTCCGCCGGCGTGGTGATTCAGCGCGGCGACGTGCTGCATTGTGACTTCGGCATCACCGCCATGGGGCTCAACACGGACACGCAGCACATGGGCTACGTGCTGCGATCGGGCGAGCGCGACGTGCCCGACGGGTTGAAGCGAGCGCTCGCCAATTCGAACCGGCTGCAGGACCTGTTGCTGGCGGAAATGCAGCCGAGTCGGAGCGGCAACGAGGTGCTGGCCGCGGCGCGGGCGGCGATGCAGGCGGCCGGCATCGAGGGCACCATCTACACGCACCCGATCGGCGACCGCGGCCACGGGGCGGGTCCATTGATCGGGCTGTGGGATCACCAGGAAGGCGTGCCGGGCCGGGGGGACGTCCCGCTCATGCCGTCCACCTGGTTTTCGATCGAGCTGCAGGCGACGACCCCGGCGCCGGAGTGGAATAACCAGCCGGTGCGCTCCGCGCAGGAGGAGGACGCCGAACTGGGGACCGACGGGAAGGTCCGTTGGATCCTCGAGCGTCAGACCGAATTCCACCTCGTCCACTAGTGCCGTTCCAACTTTTCCCGCCCAAACGATTGGCGATGCCCACGCGCTCGTCTCCTGATTGTGAACCGGCATCCACTCGGCCAAGTAAGTTGGAACGGCACTGACGGTGCAACGCCGACAGACGGCCCTGGTCGCCGGCTTGGTCGTGGCGGCAGCCCTCGTCAGCCTCGTTCCCGGCCACGGTGGCGGGGACATCGTGGCGGAGATCCAGGTGAGCGAGCGGTACCTGCACGGGGAAGCGCTGTACCCCCCCGATCTCCTGCCCTCCGGCACGGTCTGGGCGCCCTTCACCGCGGTCGCGCTGGTGCCGCTCGCGCTGCTCGCACGACTCAGCCGGCTCGCAGCCACGACGGCCTGGTCGCTGTTCCTGTTTGCTTGTCTGGCGCGCACCATCGCGCTGGCGAAGCGATGGGGCTGGCGGCCGGTCATCCTGGCCCTGGCGGCCGCGGCCGTGCCGCTGCACCTCGACTTCGAGTACCGCAACGTCAACACGGTGCTGCTGCTGCTGCTCGTCGCCGCCGCTGTTGACTTGGAGGAAGGCCGGGACGCGCGGGCCGGGGTGTGGCTCGGCCTGGCGACAGCCGCGAAGGCGTTTCCCGTGCTCATCCTTATTTACCTGGGAGTCCGCGGGCGATGGCGTGGGCTCGCCGTCGCCGCAGCCGTGGCCGCAGCCGCCACCCTGGCCGCCCTCATCCCCTATGGGACCACCGGTGCCGTCGACACGGCCCAGGCCTGGCTGCACTTGAGCCTCGACCAGGTCCGTTGGCCCCTCACCCTGGGCAACCAGTCGTTGTACGCGGTGAGTACCCGTCTGGAGCTATCCCCCGTGGTCGTCATCACCCTGCGCGCCCTGACCGTCGCGTTCACCGCCGTGGCCCTGTGGCAGCGCGCCCCCGCACTCGATGCCCTGAGCGGCGTGGCGGTCACGACCTTGCTGGCGCTGCTCTTGTCCCCGCTCTCCTGGGTGCACTACCGCGTGCTGGCCATTCCCGCATGGATAACCGTTCTGGCGCGCGCGGCAGCCAATCCGCCTGGTCGAGTGTGGCAGGCGGGGTTGTTGCTCGCCGGGATCGCGACCAGCGGCGTGCTCACCATCGCGCCACGCGCCCTCAAGGTCGCGATGCTCGATAGCGGGATCTACTACTGGGGCGTGCTGCTGTTGCTGTTCATGCTCGCCGCCCAGCGACTGGGCCGCGCGCCTTGACGCAGCTGGAAACGCCGGCGCTGTTCGGCGCGGTGCGCGAGCATGCTGCTCTTTCGGTCGCCTCGGTGTCGCAGGAGCACGGAGTCGTGCGCGGTCCGGCCGACGTGCTGACCCGGTTCAAGGTCGGCGATCCATTGGAGATCGTCCCCAATCATTCCTGCCTCACCGTAGCCCACTACGATCACTATCACGTGATGCGCGACGGTCGCGAGCTGGACCGGTGGCGCATCGAACGCGGGAGGTGACGCATGACCCGTTTGGCAGCACGCCATGTGACGCTGACCTTCCTGCCGGTGGTGATCGGGATCGCAGCGGGATTCGTGTTTGCGGCAAGGCAGGGGACGTGCGGCAGCCTCGTGGGCCCGCTGTTTGCAGCCAAGTGTGGCCGCATGCTGGTCCAATACCAACTGTGGATCCAGACCGGGGTGACTGTGGCCCTGGCGGCGCTCGCGACCGCGGTGGGGATCTGGCTCGAGCGGCGGCGCACGAGGCGCGCCGCGCCGCCGGCCACCGCGACCTAAGTCGCTTCATATATTTGACACCCCCATGGACCTCGCCCAGCACGTCGCCGCGAATCTCGAGATCTCCACCTCCACCGCCGAACGCGGCGTGGGGGCGATTCTCAACGCGGTGCGGATGGTGGTGCCACGCGAGACGTTCGAGCGCGTCAAGGGTGTGGTCCCCGACGCGGAGAGCTACATGGGACGCGCGCTGATGAGCGCCGCGCGCACGGGCGAGATGCCCGGTCCGACGGGACCGTCGGGGCTGATGCGGGCGCTGATGACGGCCGGCATCAAGCACGAGGACATGCCGCGGCTGGGTCGCATCGTCCTCGAATACCTGCGCCCCATGATGGGGGAGCCATTGGTGAGACAGTTCCTATCGGTGGCGCCGGCGCTGAGGGATTGAGTCACGGCTGATGGACGTGTGCGGGCACGGAAGCTGGAGGCTACTTTCCGGGCCTATGCGAACCGCAAACTTGCTGGCGGCCGCGCTGCTCCTGAGTCCCGCGCTGCTCCCCGCCCAGACACCCCGTCCCGAGCCGACCGTGGCGGGTGCCCGAGCCTTCATCGCTCGCGCCGAGTCGACACTCAACGAGCTTTCGGTCCGTGCGTCGCGCGCGGACTGGGTCGCCAACACCTACATCAGCTTCGACACCGAAGAGCTCACCGCTGCAGCGGCCGAAGCGCTCGGCGTGGCGACCCAGCGGTTGGCGACCGAGGCGCGCGCCTACGACCGGCTCCGGCTGCCCGATGACCTGCGCCGGAAGTTCGTCCTGCTGCGACTCCTGTTGGCGGCGCCGCCCCCCGCCGATCCACGCGAGGCGGCGGAGCTGACCCGGCTGACGAGCAGCCTGCAGGCCGACTATGGCAAGGGCACGTACTGTCGGGAACAGCAGTGCCTGCAGCTCCCCGATCTCGAGCAAATCCTCGTCACGAGCACCGACCCGGCTCAGCTGCTCGACGCCTGGCAGGGTTGGCACCGCATCGCGGCCCCGATGCGCGAGCGCTATGCGCGCTTTGTGACGCTCGCCAACAGCGGCGCGCGCGGCATGGGGTTCCCGGATGCCGGTGCGATGTGGCGCTCGACGTACGATATGGCGCCCGATGCGTTCGTTGGCGAAGTCGATCGGCTGTGGGAGCAGCTCAAGCCGCTCTACCTCCAGCTGCACGCGTTCGTGCGCGCGCGCCTAGTGGCGCAGTATGGGCCCAGTGTGGTGCGGCCCGACGGCCTGATCCCGGCCCATCTCTTCGGCAACATGTGGGCGCAGGAATGGGGCAACATCTACGACCGGGTGGCACCCCCCGGCGTGCCGCCGAGCACGGACGTCACGGCCCTGCTCGCGGCCAAGCACGTCGATCCGCTCGGCATGGTGCACTACGGCGAGCGGTTCTACACCTCACTTGGGTTCCCCGCCCTGCCCCAGACGTTCTGGGAGCGGTCCATGTTCACCAAGCCCCGCGATCGGGACGTGGTGTGCCACGCGAGCGCGTGGGATATCGACAATCGGGAAGACCTGCGGATCAAGGTGTGCATCCGGCCCACGGGGGAGGATTTCGTCACCATCCACCACGAGCTGGGGCACAACTTCTATCAGCGCGCGTACAAGGGGCAACCGTTCCTGTTCCAGAACGGCGCCAACGACGGATTTCACGAGGCCGTCGGCGATGCGATCGCCCTCTCGATCACGCCCGAGTACCTGCGCACGGTGGGCCTGCTGGATACGCTGCCGAGCGCCGCGAGCGACACGGCGGCGCTGTTGCGGGTGGCGCTCGACAAGGTCGCGTTCCTCCCGTTCGCGATCGCGCTCGACCGGTGGCGCTGGGGCGTATTCTCAGGCGAGATCCCGCCGGAGCGCTACAACGCGGCGTGGTGGGATCTGAAGCATCGCTACCAGGGCGTGGTGGAGCCGCTGCCGCGCAGCGAGCAGGACTTCGATCCCGGCGCCAAGTACCACGTGCCCGCGAACGTCCCCTACATCCGGTACTTCATCGCGCGCATTCTGCAGTTCCAGTTCCACCGCTCGTGGTGTCGCGCGGCGCAGTGGCACGGACCGCTGTACCGCTGCTCGATCTACGGCAATGCCGCAGCGGGCGAGCAGGTGAGCCGGATGCTGTCGGCGGGCGCCAGCAAGCCCTGGCCGCAGATTCTGTTCGCGGCCACGGGCGAGCGGGAGATGGACGCGAGCGCGATGGTCGAGTACTTCCAGCCGCTCTTGGCGTGGCTCGAGCGGCAGAATCAGGGCAAACCGGTCGGCTGGTAAGGCAGGCGCGGACGAATCGTTATCGGTCGTCGGTCATCGGTCAGAACCGACGACCGATAGCCGATGACCAATGACGGCTCGACCTATCCCGTCGCGCCTTTCCCCCTAGATTCCCCCCTCCGATGGCACGCCCCTTGCCCACATGACCCGCACGCTCACCCCGACCAGGACCGCTTGACCGAAGTGCTGATCGAACCCGCCCGCCCCGACGACCTGCCGGCGATCGTGTCGCTGCTCGAGCGCGGCCGCTTACCGCGCGCCGAGATCGAGCGGCACCTGGGCGCGGTGGTCGTGGCGCGCGACGGCGCGCAGGTCGTCGGCTGCGCGGCGGTCGAGCTGTACGACACGGCGGGGCTGTTGCGCTCGGTGGCGGTGCATCCCGACGTCAGGGGTCAGGGGCTGGGGGTCAGGATGACGGAGGCCGCGTTGGCGCTCGCGCGCGCGCGCGGCGCCCGCACCATCTACCTGCTCACGGAGACGGCCGCGCAATTCTTCCCGCGCTTCGGATTCCGATCCATTCCCCGCGACCACGTCGCGCCCGCGGTGCGGCAATCAGTCGAGTTCACGACCGCCTGCCCCGATACGGCGCAGGCCATGATGGCGGAGCTGTAGGCGGGTGAAGGATCGTCCCTACTGGTGGGACACGGCGCCGCGGCCCGATCTCGGACCCCCCGCCGAGCTGCCGGCCCGCACCGACGTCGCGGTGATCGGCGGCGGCTATACCGGCGTCTCCGCCGCACGGACGCTGGCGCAGGCCGGGATCGACGTGACGGTGCTCGAGCGGGTGACACTCGGCGCCGGCGCCTCCACCCGCAACGGCGGCTTCGTGCTGCCGGGATTCAAACGGGGCGCCGGCGCCCTGCTGCAACGGCTCGGCGCCGTGGCCGCCCGTGAGCTGTACGACGCCTCGCTGGCGGCGGTGCGCTTCGTGGCGGAGTTCGCCGCCCGTGAAGCCCCGGACTGCGACTACCACCAGTCCGGACACCTGATCCTCGCCGCCAAACCGGCGCATTACGCCGCGTTCGCGCGCGAGCACGACGTACTGTCGAAGGTGTTCCAGCACGACACCGAGCTGTTGCCACCGAATCGGTTGCACAAGGAAGAGCTGGGGTCCGAAGCCTACCATGGCGCCCTGCTCGACCCGCTGGGCGGCGCCATCAATCCGGCGAAGCTGTTCTGGGCGCTCGCGGCCTCGGCGAAACGGGCCGGCGCCCGATTGGTGGAGTCGGTCGAGGTGCAGCACGTGCGGCGCGCCTCGGGCGTGTTCATGCTGCGCACCAGCCGCGGCGATCTCATGGCGCGCGACGTGATCGTCGCCACCAACGGCTACTCGGGGCCCGTCGTCCCCGCGCTGCGGCGCCGCATCGTCCCCGTGGGCAGCTACCTGATCGCCACGGCGCCGCTGGGCGCGAGCGTCGCCCGCGCGCTGTTACGGCGCGATCGGGTGGTGAGCGACACGCGCAACCTGCTGTCCTATTTCCGGATCTCCACCGATACGCGCATGCTGTTCGGCGGCCGCGTCGCGTTCGGCCCGGTGCGGGGCTTCGACGGCGCGAAGCGGCTCAGCGAGACCATGTGCGCGCTGTTTCCGCGCCTGCTGGGCACCGACATCGACTACCACTGGTCCGGCACGGTGGCGATGACGATGGACCAGCTGCCGCACGCCGGCGTGCGCGACGGTATCCACTACGCCCTGGGCTACAACGGACACGGCGTGGCCCTGGCGACCTACCTGGGCGCGCGCGTGGGCCAGGCCCTGGCGGGCGGCGACGACCTGCGCCCGTTCGCCGACCGTCCGTTCCGGGCGGTCCCCATGCATTTCGGGCGACCGTGGTTTCTGCCGCTGGTGGGGGCGTACTACCGGCTCAAGGATGCCATGCGCTGACTTGCGGGCGGGAGCGGAAAGGGGTAAGTGCTAGGCTGCCCAAATCCGGGGGTTCCCGTGATTGCGTCGTTCCGTCGTCTCGCGCCGCTGTCGTTGCTCGTCCTCCTCGCCGTCCTCGCCGTGGCCTGCGCAAAAGAGAAACGTCCGGCCGCGACCCCGCTCAGCCCCGACGCCACGGGCACCCTGACGGTGCTCGATTGGGCCGGCTACGAAGACACGTCGATGTTCGTCACGTTTCACCGCGCCTACCCGAAGGTGACCGTGAGCGTGGCGTTCGGCGAATCGGACGCGGACATCTTCGGCAAGATGAAAGCGGGCACGGACGCGTGCGTGTTCCATCCCTATTCCGGCTGGCAGCACTTCTACGTGCGCGATGGCCTGGTCGCCGAGCTGGATACGACCCGGCTGTCCCACTGGTCGGAGATTCCCGCCCGGTTCAAGGCGCTGGGACAGGTCGACGGCAAGCAGTACTTCATCCCGTGGGACTGGGGCTACACCTCGATCCTGTACCGGACCGACAAGATCCCGGGCGGCGTCGATTCGTGGACCGCGCTGTTCGACCCGAAGTACAAGGGCCACATCTCGATGTGGGACGACGGGCCCGGGGCGGTCGCCATCGCCACCTACGTGAAGAACTGGGATGAAACGAAACTCAGCGACGCGCAGCTCGCCGAGATCGAGCGGATGTGGACCAGCCAGCGCCCGCTGAACCGGTTCTACTGGACCGGTGAGCCGGAATTGGTGCAAGGCATGGCGTCGGGCGAGATCTGGCTCGCCTACGCGTGGCAGGGCGCCTACAACACGCTGCTGGGCCAGCACGTCCCGGTCGCGTACGCGCAGCCAAAGGAAGGGCGCAACAGCTGGGTCGGCCTGTACGGCATCTCGTCCAAGTGCCAGACCCCTGACCTGGCGTACGGGTTTCTCGACGAGAAGCTCACCGCCGCGCAGGGCGTCAGCCTGATCAGCTCGTTCGCCTACGGCCACGTGAATCCCGCGGCGTACCAGGGCGTGACCGATTCGAACATCGTGCGGGCGTTGTCGCTCAACGACCCGACGGTGCTCGAGCGCACGAAGTTCACGCCG
>JBGQFX010000096.1:0-7672 GCA_041497135.1 Gemmatimonadota bacterium
ACGTCGTGGGAGCGGGCGCCCGAGGCGCGGCTCACGAACCCTACGCCGCACGCGCCCCGCGAGCACCAGGGGTCGGGCAGGAAGTCACGGTCGCGGCGACCTCGCGCCCGGCGCCCTTGGTTGATGGTCACCTCGTGATCCCGCGCCAACGCCCTCGTCCTCTCATGTCCGCTCCTCGAGGTTCGCGCACAAAGAAAGGCCCGCTCCGAGTTGGGGAGCGGGCCGGGTTTCGAGTCAGTCACTGGGTACGTGCTAGCTCGCCCGATCGCCCCCCGTGGGGTTCAGGGAATTCGGATTCAGGGTGGCGTTTTGGAGCTGGACAGTCATCGGCGATGTCCTCGGGCGTCGAGTGTTGTTACTGCTCGAGACAAAATATAGTACGAACCGCCGCTGGGGCAACAGTGCATCGCGTCACTCGGCGAGCACCGGCTCGAACTCCAGCGGCAGCGAGTGAACCGCGCCGTCGTGCGGCTGCTTGTACACGAAGGTTTTGCCGCCGTAGTTGCGCAGCACGACCCGATCCTCGTCGATCGACTCGACGTAATTGGGCAGCACCGGAATCTTGCCGCCGCCGCCCGGGGCATCGATCACGAAGTGGGGCACGGCGAGGCCGCTGGTCCAGCCGCGTAGGGCCCGGATAATCTCGAGTCCCGTTTCGACCGACGTGCGGAAGTGCTCCGCCCCGGCCACCTGGTCGCACTGGTAGATGTAGTAGGGCCGCACGCGGGCGACGAGCAACTTTTGCATCAACCGCTTCATCACCGCGGGGTTGTCGTTCACGCCCTTGAGCAGCACGGTCTGGCAGCCGAGCGGGATGCCGGCATCGGCGAGCATGCCGAGGGCGCGGATCGCCGCCGGAGTCAGCTCGTCGGGATGGTTGAAATGCGTGTTGATGTAGAGCGGGTGATACTGCCTGAGAATCGCGCACAGCTCCGGGGTGATCCGCTCAGGCAAGTGGCACGGCACCCGGCTGCCGATGCGAAGAATCTCGAGATGGGGGATCGTCCGCAGCCGGGCGCAGATCTCGTCCAACCGGCGGTCGGAGAGCAGCAGCGGGTCGCCGCCCGACATGATGACGTCACGGATTTCGGTGTGGGCGGCCAGGTACTGAAAAGCCGACTCGAGCTGGGCCATCGGGATCTTCTCGGGATCGCCCACCTTGCGGCGCCGTGTGCAGAAGCGACAGTAGCTGGCGCACACCGGCGAGACGAGGAACAACGCCCGGTCGGGGTAGCGGTGCGTGATGTTCGGGACCGGAGAATGCGCGTCCTCGGCGAGCGAATCGACGATCCCGTCCTCGATGTCCAGCTCTTGGACGGTGGGGACGTACTGGAGCCAGATCGGATCTCCCGGCTCGCGGATCAAATCGACCATCGCGGGCGAGATGCGGAATTCGAAGTTCTCTGCGGCCTGCTTCAGCCGATCGATCTCCGTCACATGCTCGGGACCGAAGCGTTCCGCCAGTGCTTCCAGGGACGCGATGCTGCGCTTACGAAGCAATTCTTGCCAGGTCATCTCCATGCGTTGAGTTCCTTGGTGTAAATGACGAGATCGTCGCCGGGGGCGTAGTACCCCGGAATGGTCGCGGCTCGATGGTAGTCACGCCGCTCGTAGAAGCGGCGGGTGGGTGTGTAATCGTCCCGCGACGAAGTCTCCACCACGATCAGCCGGCCGCCCTCGGTCCGAAGCCGCTGCTCGACCGCTGCCACGAGCTGAGATCCGATCCCTTGTGTCTGCCGGATTCGATCGACCGCGATCCAGTACAGGTCGTAGGTCCCGGCGGTTCCCGGCGTGGGTCCCCAGCAGGCATAGCCGACCAGGTCGTCGGCGTCGAAGGCGCCCAGGAAACGGTAGTCGTCATCCCCGTCCAGGGCCTCGTCCAGCATCTCGCCCGCCATCGCGACCTCGGCCTCATGGAACAGGCCGGTGCCGCGCACCAGCGATTCAAGTCGCGCGCGGTGTGCGCGTTCGACGGGTCGGAGCGAGCAGCTCACGCGCGGCCTTGGCACCCTGCGCCTCGCGCAGCGCCACTTCGGCGATTCGCCGGATCAGCTCGGGATAGTCCCACCCGGCGACGGCCGCCATGCGCGACAGGCCGGCGTCGTCGTTCAGGTCGGGGTTGGGATTCACCTCGAGCACCCACGGTCGACCCTTGTCGTCGACCCGCAAGTCCACCCGGCCATAGCCCTTCCCCTGCATCGTGCGCCAGGCGAGCTCGGCGACGCGCACCAGGCGGTCGGACAGACGCTGGGAGATCTGGGCCGGGCACACCGGGACACTCCCGATGTCCTCCGCGGAGCCGGTGTGCCACTTGGCGGCGTAGGTGAGGATCGGCCAGGTTCCCTCGGGCATGCCGGTGAAGTCGATCTCGGCCACGGGCAGGACCCGGTTGCCCACGAACCCCACGTTGAATTCGCGGCCCGGGATGTATTCCTGGATGAATACCTCGTCGAACTGCTCGGTCATGGCCGCGAGCTGGACGCGCAGCGCCTTGCGATCCGTGACCACGGAGCCGCGATCCAGCCCGGCGCTCGCGTCCTCGGCCGCCGGCTTGATGATCGCGGGGAGAGGGAAGTCGTCGGCGATCTTGCCGTCCTGCCCCAGGGTCCAGGTCGGGATCGGCACGCCGGCATTGGCCATGATGGCATTGGCGATCGGCTTGCGGCGACAGACGGCAATAGTCCACAGCCCGCAGCCGGTGACCGGTACCCCGACGAACTCCAGGGCGGCGACGACGTGCTCCTCCCATTGCGACAGCCCATGCACGCCTTCGCAGAGGTTGAAGATGAGGTCGGTGCGGCGGGCTTCGGCGAACCAGCGCATGTCGTGGCGGACGGGAAGCTTCTTGGTCTCGTGACCCATCGCGTCGAAGATGCGGGCGATCTCGTTGACGGCTTTCATGACACTGGCAATGTCCTCAGTGGTCCAATCCTCGGCGCCGGGGTCGTACAGGATGCCGACCTTCACGCGGTCGCCCCCGCTCGCAGTCCGCCGCCGGCTGCCGGGACCGCCAGCTCGCGCCCCGACACGCGCTTCCAGGCGAGTCGGACCACCTCCTGGATCAGCTCGTCATAGGCGAAGCCGGCGGCGCGCGCCGCCTTGGGGAAGCAACTGTTCATGCGAGGATCAGGGATGATCCCGGGCAGCGGGTTCAGCTCCACGACGTTGGGGACGCCCGCCTCATCCAGCCGGACGTCGACGCGGCACCAGTCGCGGCAGCCGAGCACCTGGTAGGCATCCAGCGACACGAGCTCGATGTGGCGGTAGGTCTTCTCCGGGATCTTCGCCGGGCACTCGAAGATGTCGAGCTGGTGCTCGGCGGTGTCCCAGATCCACTTCGCTTCGTAACCGTACACGGGCGTGGCACCGGGCGGCAGCGTCGAGAAGTCGAATCCGACAATGGGCAGGCAGTAGGCGTCCGTTCCGTTGCCCAGGATCGCCACGGTGAACTCCGGGCCGGGCAGATACGTCTCGACCAGCACCGGTTGCTTGTAAGTCTCTAAGAGGAAAGAGACCCGGTCGCGCAGCTGCGCGCGGGTGTGGCATAAGTTATTGGCGAATATGCCCTTACCGGACCCTTCTGCGACCGGTTTCACGAACAGCGGGTAGGGCAGCCGCACCCGCGCCAGGTCCACCTGCTCGTGGACGAGAGCAAAACGCGCGGTGGGCACCTCGTGGTAGGCGAGGATCTCCTTGGCGCGTGCCTTGTGCAGCGACAACGACAGCGCGAGCGGATCGCTCGCCGTGTACGGCACGTTCAGATACTCGCAAATCGCGGGGACGTGCGCTTCCCGGTTCTGGCCGTACAGTCCCTCGGCCATGTTGAACACGAGATGCACGCGGGCGCGCGAGAGTTTTTGCGGGAACGTGGCGTCGGCGTGGAGCCGGATGACGGTACCGAAGAGACCGAGAGCCTGCTCCACCGCATCGATGGTGGATGGCTCGTCCCACTCGGCGTAGATGTCGCTGTTGTCGCGAGCGTCGTACGCGGTGGAATCGGTGTCGGGCTTCTGATTGTAGGCGAGACCGATGCGCATGTGGTCTCGGGTGACCTCCTTACAAAAAATGGGCCGTTCGGCGAACGGTCCGTGACGCGGTAACTGCTTATGACGATGAATGAATATGAGATTCCGTAGAGATACGCAATAGGGGAGCGAAAGAAAAACTGCGTGGTAGGTGGTTGGTGATGATGACTCACCACACACCACTCACCACGCCGTTTGTGTTTTCAGACTTTGTGGTACGCGACGCGCGCCGACTCGACACGATCCTCGGCGGTGTAGATCTCGAAGTCGGAGAAGAACGCGGGCGCCTCCTGCTGCAACACGCGCAGCACGGCGACCGCCATGCGGCGGATCTCGAGCTCGGCGCCTTCACCGCAGCGCAGCTCCAGCATCGTGCGCCACGCGCGCACGTTCCCCGAGACGACGATCTTCGTCTCTGTGGCGTTCGGCAGCACGCTGCGCGCCGCTTCCCGCGCCATCTTGCGGCGGTGGACCTTGTCGCTCACCCAGTCGTACCGCTTCATCAGCGACTCGACCGAGCGCACGTAGGCGGCCTGTGCCGCGGTGACCTGCTGCTCCCATTCCGCTTCCAGCGTCGCGTCGCCCAGGACGGCGGGGGGCACGACGAAAGCCGCATGCGACTCGTCCACGTAGCGCTGCGACAGCTGCGAGTAGCCGAACCCCGCCCGGTGACGCACCAGCTCGTGGGAGCACGATCGGCTGATGCCTTCCACCAGCAACACGTACACCGCGTGCTCCAGCACGGAGCCATGCCCCTGCTTCTTGATGTTGTCGAGATACTCCGTCGTGGGGCGCTGCGCGGGGTTGTGCTGGCTCATATAGCAGATGCGGCCGGCGAATTCGGCGAGCCGCTCCCCGCCCGACGCCTCACCCTTCCATTGGACGGCGAGATGCGCCGGCTCGAGGAACTGGGGCCGGGCGATCAGCGTGATGCGGGGGGCGCGGAAGATTTCCATGGAGGGACGGTGGTCGGTAGTCGGTTATCGGTGGTCAGGGTGATCGAGTCAGGTCCACCTTCGGGGTCGCCCAACCGCCGCTGCGCTCCAGATCGCGCAGACGAGCGGCAATGTCCTCGGGGATTTGTGCGGCGTCGTCCCCGACCTTCAGGTCCACGAGCGGCGCCCAATCGGCCGCGGAGAGTATAACACCCGGGTTGAAGATCGACCGCGGATCGTAGACGGCTTTCAGGTCCCGGAACCTCCCGATCAGCTCGGAGCCGTACAACGACTCCAACGTGCCGGCGCGCAGTCGGCCATCGCCGTGCTCGCCGCTCGGCGTCCCGCCCAGCCGGCGCTGTAGCGCGCCGACGTCGTCGTACAGGCCCTGTAGCGCTTCCCGCCACCCGGGTCGGGTGAGGTCCGGCAGGGCGTTCACGTGGACGTGGCCGTCCCCCGCGTGGCCGAAGATCGCGACCGGCACGTCGTGCCGTGCCGCCGCCTCCCGCAGCCCACCCACGTACTCCGCCAGCCGCTCGAGTGGTACGCAGCCGTCCTCGATTACCTGCAAGGAGCGCCGGGTTTCGGGCAGGCGCGCGAGGGCGGGGCTCGCCAGTCGCCGGATCCCCCAGAGCTGCTCCAGCCCTGCCCGGTCGAGCGCCGTGTCGGCCTGGAGCGTCAGCTGCTTCAGGCCTCGTACGGCGTCGCCCACCACCCCGCGCGCCGCGGCCGGCGTTTCGCGCTCGAACTCGACCAGCAAGAGGCACTCGGCGCCCGGGGGGACCTCCCCACCCGCCGCGGCGACGAAGTCGAGCAGGGTGCGGTCCAGCAACTCGACCGCCGAAGGGTCGAGCGTGGCGAGGAAGGTCGCGGCTTCGCCCAGGGCGGCCAGGCTTCCGAGGGCGAGTGCCGCCCCCGCCGACTCAGGAGGAATGGAGTCGAGTCGCCACTCGACAGCCGTCACGATCCCGAGGGTCCCTTCCGCCCCGATAAAGAGGTCCACCTCGTCTCCCGAAGCGGCGAAGGCGTCCAGGGCGTAGCCGGAGGAGTTCTTCCGAGTCTTCGGGTATCCCCGGACTATCAGATCCTGGTCTCCTGGGTCGAGGTTGAACTGCTTAGCACCTCCCGTCCCCCGTCTCATCGACCGGACCTCGCCCCCGGCGCCGACCACCTCGATCGCCTCGATCCAGGGCCGGACGGAGCCGTACCGGATCGAGCGAGGCCCTGCGGCATTGGTCGCGACCAGGCCGCCGGAGGTGGCGAAGGCTCCGGAGGCGGGATCGGGGGGGAGCCGCAAGCCGTGGGGACGGGCGGCGTCGGTCACCTGTGCCCAGGACACCCCGGCCCCGGCGCGGGCACGGCGCCCAGCGGGATCCAGCTCGAGGGTGCGAAACCCCTGGGAGCAATCCACGATCACGCCGCGTCCGACGTTGCCGCCGGGCATGCCGCTCCCGGCGCCACGCGGGATAAGCGGCGTACCGCGCCGCTCGGCGTCGCGCACCAGTGCGGCCAGCCCTGCAATGTCTCGGGGAATCGCTACCGCCTGAGGAACGATGCGGTAGATGCCTGCGCCTTCGGAGTACGCGGAGCGAGTGCGCGGGTCGGTGAAAGAGGGGATCACTTCGATGGGAAACTAGTACCGCGGAGCGGGTGACTGCATCTCACGTCCCGAATCGTTGCTTCATCGCGTCCATCAGCTGCTGCGCGATGCGATACCCTTCCGAGCCTTGGGGGACGATCTCCTCGAGATCCCGCTCCGGCCGGGACGGATCGAGTATCGGTCGGTACACCGCTTCGACGGTGAGTTGGGCCTTGCCGGGAATGTTCGGATCGGCCCAGCAGCGGATCTTCACCGTCATCAGCAGATCGCCGGGGTCGGCTGCGCCGAACACCGACGCGTGGGTACGCAGGTTGAACCAGGCAGTTTCGACGTACCCATCCTGGGGACTCGACCACTGCGCCTGGAGCCCTTGGCTCGTCAGCCAGCCAACCGCCTCGGGGACGATCCGCGACGGTGGCGCGTCCAGGATCATGACCAACGCCTGCGGATACGGCATGAACGGCGGGCGCGTGGTGACGGGGGAGCAGGCGAAGAGAAAGACGAGTGCGGAGTGCGGAGTGCGGAGTGCGGAGTGGCGGCGTTGAGCACCAGCCACTTGCCGGGCGTCGATGCTTCCACTTCCATTCCGCACTCCGCACTCCGCACTCCGCATTTTCATCAGTGCGTATGCGGCGGGGTACCCGGGGGATCCACATGGGCCGGCGTCGAGTCGTGGTCGTCGGCCTCCCCGGTCTCGTGGTGATGCCCTTCCTCACGGTTCTCGATTTCCGACTGGAGCTTTTCCGTCGGAATGCCGGCCGCATGGTCGAACACCAGCTCCCCGCCCTCCGCGGCGGTGCGCACCAGGAACACGAGTCCCACGATCGTGAGCAGCTTGAGCAGCCGGTCTTCGACGGGGCGCAGCTGGAAGCGACGCCACAGCTTCCAGAGGAGCACGGCGGTGAAAATGCTCATGGTGATGAGGGCGAGCCTCTCATGCACGCCCATGATGTCGTGGACCGCTTCGCCATGGTCGATCTTGTCTTCAGCCAGCTCGCCCAATATCACCGCGGCCCAGCCACCAATGACGCCAGCCCAGAGGGTCCAGATGCCGGCCCAGGTGAGGGAGTCGCGCTTCAAGAGCCAGCCCACGAGGTCGAACAGGACCGCGA
>JBGQFX010000097.1:0-7413 GCA_041497135.1 Gemmatimonadota bacterium
GCAGCCGGGCGATCATAGGCTCGTCGGCCTGGCAGGCGAGATAATTCGGCCCGAGAAAGTCCTCGTCGCCCAGCTCGTAGTCGCGGAAATCGACGTAGTCGGGGTAGATCTTGCCGAGCACGTACCCGTTCCGGGCGAAGAACTCGTAGAAGTCCTTCAGCAGGAAACGGGTCAGGATGTTCACCCGCCCATACTCGAACTGCGCGAACCGGATGCGCCGCTCGTTGAGCGCTGTGCCGAATCCCTGTAACGCGAGATGCTCGGCCCCTTCCACGTCGAGCTTGAGCATGTCCACGGCGCGGATTCCTTCCCGCGCGAGAAATTCGTCCCCGCGCACCACGGTGCCCTCGATTCGCTCTCCCTCCCAGCTGTGAGGATAATCGGTGAACGTGGTGTGGGCGGTGGCGGCCGGGTTGAACCGGACCGTAAGCGTTCCGGAATGGTCAGCCAGTCCGTGATCGAACACCTTGATGTGGGGGAGGCCGGCAGTCCGGGCGCGAAGCATCGCGGCCGTGCTGGGCACAATTTCCATGGCGTAGATCGTCGCGTCGGGAAACGCGGCGGCGGCGAGCAGCGACCAATCGCCCACATTCGCACCCACGTCGAGGACGGTGCGCATCGGCTCGGCGCCGAGCGCCCCGAGCAGCCAGCGCTCCCCGTTCTTGTGGGGCTTGTAGCTCGCGTTGCCGTACCACTTGAGATACTGGCGGCACAGCTTCGCGGCCGTGTGCAGCAGCGGGTTCCGCCGCGCGCGAGCCGTGGGACGCATGGAAGGGGAAGCTCGCTCGCGAGGCGAGCCGCGGCAACCTGCTATGACCGTTGCGCTACACGGCCCCGACCGGCGTGACGGCCGCCGTATCCTGCTCGCCGGTGCGAATGCGGTACACCTTCTCGACCGGCAGCACGAATACCTTCCCGTCGCCGACCTCACCGGTGCGGGCCGCCGTCATGATGGCCTTGACCGTGCGCTCGACGAAATGGTCCGAGACGCTGATCTCGAAACGGGCCTTCTCGGTCAGCTCGACCTTCACCGTCGTGCCGCGGTAGGTCTCGACGCGATCCAATTCGCCGCCGTGACCCTGCACGCGGCTCAGCGACAGACCCCGCACGTTTTCCCGGTACAGCGCCTCGAGCACTTCGTTGACCTTGTCGGGTCGGACGATCGCCACGATCAGTTTCATGCTTTCACCTCCGCGAGGCTCGGCTCAGCGCCGCCCTCGTGCAGTACGAGAATCGCCCCTTCGCCGGTCGTGTACGCCTCTTCCCCATGCTGCGTGGGGTCCATGCCCAGGGCCTCTTCGTGCGCGCTGGCCCGCAGCGGGGTCAGAGCCCCGACGATCTTCAGGAGCGCGAACGTGGCGGCGAAACTGTAGGCGGCGGCGGCCAGCACGGTGACGAGCTGCACGACGACCTGGTGAGCGTTCCCGGCGATCAGTCCGTCCTGCACGCCGTTCCAGGTCTTGACGGCGAACACGCCGGTCAGGATCGCGCCGGTGGCGCCGCCGACGCCGTGCGCGGCGAATACGTCCAGCGACTCGTCGACCCGCGTTCTGGCCCGCCAGAGGATCACGTAGTAGCTCGGGATCGCGCCGATCGCGCCCATCACGAGCCCCCAGATCGGCGGCACGAATCCTGAAGCCGGCGTGATGACGACGAGGCCCACGACGATCCCCGAGGCCACGCCGATGGCCGTCACCTTGCCCGTACGGAACAGGTCGAGCAGCGACCAGACGACCGCGCAGGCCCCCGGCGCCAGGAAAGTGTTGGTGAACGCCAGGGCCGCGTACTGGTTGGACGCCAGGGCGCTGCCGCCGTTGAATCCGAACCAGCCGAACCAGAGGATGCCCGCGCCCAGCAGCGTGTAGGGCACGTTGCCGGGGAGGAACGCCTGGCGCCCGTAGTTGGTGCGGTTGCCCAGGACGAGCGCCGCGGCGAGCGCCGCCACGCCGGCGTTGACGTGCACGACCGTGCCGCCGGCGTAGTCCAACGCCCCGAGCTTGCCGAGCCATCCACCGCCCCATACCCAGTGAGCGATTGGTCCGTAGATCACGATGACCCACAGCGTGATGAACAACAGGTAGGCCTTGATCCGCATTCGGGAGACGATAGCACCCGACACGAGGGCTGTCGTGATGATGGCGAACGTCGCCTGGAACGCCATGTAGATCACGTGCGCGATGCTCGGGCCGAGGGGCTGGCTGGCCGCGAGGTCGACGCCATTGAGGAACGCCCACCGCAAGTCGCCGATAAAGGCGTTGCCGGGGCTGAAGGCCAGGGAGTAACCCAACAGCGCCCACGCGACCAGACAATAGCCGAGCGTGGCGAAGCTCATCAGGATCGTATTGAGGACGTTCTTGGTCCCGACCATTCCCCCGTAGAAGAATCCCAGCGCCGGCGTCATCAGGAGCACGAGCGCCGTGGATGTCATCATCCAGGCGAGATCGGCTCCGTTCAGGGGTGCGGTGGGTGGCACGGTATCTCCTTCCTCAGTCGGTCAGGGACGAGGGGGTAGTGAGGCGCTCGGTCATCACGCCCGCACTTGCGGCTCGGCTGCGGCCGCCGCCGGTGCGGGGAGCAGGGCGGCGTGCGGTTTCACGGCGCGGAACATGGTGCGATACCGGGCCCAGCTGCGGAGCAGCACCCGGGCGCGGGGGCTCCGCGTCCGCTCGTGGTGCGCTCGGATGAGCTGCCGCAGCTCGTCGGCTTCGGTCTCATCCAGGGCCGTGACGGCGACCGATTCAGCATTGCAGCGGCTGGCGAGCGAATGGTCCTCGTCCAGCACGTAGGCGATGCCGTTCGACATGCCCGCCCCGAAGTTCCTGCCGACCTGACCGAGGACGACGACCGTGCCGCGCGTCATGTACTCGCAGCAGTGATCGCCCGCGCCCTCGACCACGGCCACCGCACCGGAATTGCGGACCGCGAATCGGTCTCCCGCGCGTCCGGCCGCGAACAGGAGGCCCGCGGTCGCCCCGTAGAGGACGGTGTTGCCCATGATCACGTGGCGGTGCGACGCGGGGGCGTAGGCGGCCTGGTCGAATGGACGAATGACGATCTCACCGCCGCACAGCCCTTTCCCCACGTAGTCGTTGGCCTCCCCTTCGAGATCGAGGTGCATCCCCGGGACGGCGAACGCGCCGAAGCTCTGGCCGGCGCTGCCGCGGAACCGCAGCCGCACGGCTCCCGATGGGACACCGGCGTCCCCGTGTTGCGTGGCGATGCGGCCCGCGATGCGAGCGCCGACGCTGAGCTGATGATTGCCGATCGTGTAGACCCCTTCGAACGGCAGCCCGCGGTCCAGACTGGGGACCAGGGCCGGGAGGATGGTATCGTCGAGCGACTCGATCCCCGGGCGCTCGTTGCGCGCCGGATGCCTGGGGCGCGGCCAATCTCGCGGCAGGGCCGATTCCCGGAGCAGGAGCGAGAGATCGAGCATCTGTGCGCGGGGCGTCTCGGCCCGGTCCACGCGCTCCAGCAGGTCGGTGCGTCCGACGATCTCGTCCAGGCTGCGAAATCCCGCTGCGGCCAAGAGCTCCCGCACTTCCTCGGCGATCAGCGTGAAATAGGCGATCACCTGCTCCGGGGTCCCGCGGAACTTTTGACGGAGCTCCGGTCGCTGCGTGGCGATCCCCGTCGGACAGCTGTTGAGATGGCACTGGCGCGCCATTGCGCATCCAATCGCCACGAGCGGGGCCGTGCCGAACCCAAAGGTCTCGGCGCCGAGCAGGGCCGCCAGGATGACGTCGCGGCCGGTTCGGAGCCCGCCGTCGGTCCGGACTTCGATGCGCTCGCGCAGGCCGTCCGCGCTCAGCACGGCGTGGGTCTCGGCGACTCCCAGCTCCCAGGGTGTTCCGGCGTACTTGATGGACGACAGCGGAGAGGCGCCCGTGCCACCGTTGTGCCCGGAGATCAGCACGTAGTCCGCGTACGCCTTGGCGACCCCGGCTGCCACCCGTCCCACTCCGGCCTCGGCCACGAGCTTCACCCCGACCCGTGCCCGGGGATTCACCTGCTTCAGGTCGTGGATCAGCTGCGCCAGATCCTCGATCGAATAGATGTCGTGGTGCGGCGGTGGCGAGATGAGGGGCACGCCCGGCACGGAGTGCCGCAGACGCGCGATGAGGTCGGTCACCTTGTGTCCGGGGAGCTGCCCGCCCTCTCCGGGCTTGGAGCCCTGGGCGATCTTGATCTCGAGCTCGTCAGCGCGCATCAGGTATTCGGTGGTGACGCCGAACCGCCCCGATGCGACCTGCTTGATCCGATTGTCGGCACGGTCGCCGTTGGGGAGCGTCGTGAACGTACTCCGGTCTTCGCCGCCTTCCCCAGAGTTCGAGCGCGCGCCCATGCGGTTCATGCCAATCGCGAGGGTCGCGTGGGCCTCGGGGGAGAGCGCGCCGAAGGACATCGCGGTGGAAATGAACCGCTCCCGGATCGATTCGACTGGCTCGACTTGTTCCACGGAGATCGCGGATCCCGGCCGCAGGCCGAGGAGGTCCCTCAGGCTCACGGGGCCTCGAGCCTCCGCCCGCGCGACGAACGATGCGTAGTCCGCCGCCGCTCCGGTCTGCACGGCCTGGCGCAGCGCCGTCACAACCGGAGGCGACCAGGCGTGTTGCTCTCCCTCTTTGCGAAACCGCACTCGGCCGTAGTCGGGCAGGGGCGCGACGGCGGCGGCGCTCTCGGGGTGGGCGGCACGATGATGCGCCAGAACGTCCTCGGCGATCTCTGTGAACCCGATCCCACCGATCGTGGAGACGGTACCCGCGAAGCACTGGTCGATCACTTCCGCGCCGACGCCCACGGCTTCGAAGATCTGGGCGCCGCAGTACGAGCTGAGGGTCGAGATCCCCATCTTCGCGAGGACCTTGAGGAGGCCCCGCTCCAGCGCCGCGCGGAGCTTCAGCGCGGCGTCGTCGCCTTTCCCTTGCCGCGCGGTATCGAGGGCGAGCCACGGCTGCACGGCCTCCGCGCCGTATCCGATTAGCGCGGCGACGTGATGCACGTCCCGGGCGTCGCCCGTTTCGACGACCAGCCCGAGGCGATGCCGCAGCCCTTTGCGCACCAGGTGCTGGTGGACCGCGCCCACGGCCAAGAGCATGGGAATCGGGGCGCGGCGCGCGTCAGAGCCACGGTCGCTCAGGATCAGCGTCCTGGCGCCTTGCTGCACCGCCCGCCCCGCCGCGCGGCACAGGCTCACAAGGCTGGGCTGCAAGGCCTCCGGGCCTTGGTTCGCCGGCCACAAGGCCGGGAGGGTGATCGCCTGCACGCCTGCGACGTTCCGTAGCGCGGCGAGCTCACCTTCGAGCAGCACGGGGTGCTCCAATCGCACCAGGCGCAGGCCGGTGGGGCGTTCCACCAGAAGCGAGCCCCGCCGCCCCAGGTGCATCTGGAGTGACATGACGCGAGACTCACGCAGCGGATCGATCGCGGGGTTCGTGACCTGCGCAAACCGCTGGCGGAAGAATGTGTACAGGCTCTGGGGCAGCGGCGACAGCGTCGCGAGCGGCGTGTCGTCACCCATGCTCCACAAGGCGTCCTGCGCCGTCTCGCCCATCGGTTCGATGACGTAGCGCAGGTCCTCGAAGCTGTACCCGAAGGCGAGCTGCTTCGTCCGGAGGTCTCCGGCCGGTGAGACGGCGACCGCCTCCGCCGGCTCGGTCTCCAATGCACGTACGCTCTGGGCCACCCAGCGCGCGTAGGGGTGACGGCCGGCCACTTCGTGCTTGGCCTGGCCGTTGTGCAGGATCGCGCCGCGCCGGGTATCCACGGCGATCAGCTCCCCGGGGGCGAGCCGACCGCTCTCCACCACGTCCTCGG
Organism: Gemmatimonadota bacterium; assembly: GCA_041497135.1. Lineage (GTDB taxonomy): Bacteria > Gemmatimonadota > Gemmatimonadetes > Gemmatimonadales > GWC2-71-9 > DASTHG01. Next base: position 5,818 of record JBGQFX010000097.1, read on the forward strand.
GCGCCAGGTCCACGACCCCCACTTCCGAAGCCGCCACCACCAATCCGTCACGGGTGATCTTGTACCGACACGGGCGGAGGCCGTTGCGGTCCACGGCCGCGATAGCGGTCATGCCGTCGGTGATGGCCAGCGCCGCTGGACCGTCCCACGGCTCGATCAGGCATTCGTGGTACTCGTAGAACGCCCGCAGCTCGGGATCGCGGTCGACGGCGTCCGCCAGCGCCTCGGGGACCAGCATCATGAGCGCGTGGATGGGATCGCGGCCGGACCGCACCAGCAGCTCGAGCACGTTGTCGAGGCTCGCGGAGTCGCTGCCGTCGGCCCAGATCACGGGCTTCAGGCGTTCGACGGCGGCGCCCCACAGCGGGGACGCCAGCAGCCGCTCGCGCGCCCGCATCGCGTTGCGATTCCCCCACAACGTGTTGATCTCCCCGTTGTGCGCGAGCAGCCGGAACGGCTGCGCCAGCGGCCAGCTCGGACTGGTGTTCGTCGAGTAGCGTTGGTGGAACACCGCGATGGCGGTGTGATACGCCGGATGGCGGAGATCGTCGAAGAAGGCCGGTAGCTGCGGGCCGGTGAGCAGCGCCTTGTACACGACCGTGCGGCAGGACAGCGAACAGACAAACACCGGATCGACTTGGGCCTCGGCGGCGCGCCGCTCGATCGCGCGGCGCGCCATGTAGAGCGCTCCCTCCCAGGCCTCCTCGTCCCGCGCTCCGGGCGGCGCCCCCAGAAGGACCTGCCACATGGCCGGGCAGGTGGCCCTGGCCAGCGGACCGAGCTCCTCGGGCCGGACAGGCACCTCCCGCCAGCCCAGGAAAGGGAAGCCATCGCCCCGGAGCACTTCCTCGATCAGCGCGATGGCCTGAGCGAGCGCCGCCGCTTCCGTGGGCAGGAAAAACATGCCTACGGCGAACGGCCGACCCGGCGCCAGGGCGATGCCCGGTCTCGCGGCCTCGTCCAGGAAGAGTTGGTGGGGGATTTGCGTGAGGACCCCGGCCCCGTCGCCGGAGCGGTCGTTGGAGGCCGCGCCGCGGTGGGCCAATCGGGCAAGGGCGGTCAGAGAGAGCTGCAGTACGTCGTGGGAGCGGGCGCCCGAGGCGCGGCTCACGAACCCTACGCCGCACGCGCCCCGCGAGCACCAGGGGTCGGGCAGGAAGTCACGGTCGCGGCGACCTCGCGCCCGGGGCCCTTGGTTGATGGTCACCTCGTGATCCCGCGCCGTCGCCGACGTCCTCTCATGTCCGCTCCTCGAGGTTCGCGCACAAAGAAAGGCCCGCTCCGTGTTGGGGAGCGGGCCGGGTTTCGAGTCAGTCACTGGGTACGTGCTAGCTCGCCCGATCGCCCCCCGTGGGGTTCAGGGAATTCGGATTCAGCAGGGCGGCGTTTCGCAGCTGGACAATCATCGGCGATTTCCTCGGGTGTCGAATGTTGCTACTGCTCCGGACAAAATATAGTACGAACCGCCGCTGGGGCAACAGCGCATGGCGTCACTCGGCGAGCACTGGCTCGAACTCCAGCGGCAGCGGGTGGACCGCGCCGTCGTGCGGCTGCTTGTACACGAAGGTCTTGCCGCCGTAGTTGCGCAGCACGACC
>JBGQFX010000098.1:0-7322 GCA_041497135.1 Gemmatimonadota bacterium
CTGGTAGGTGGCTCGTCGCGGGACATCCGCCTGCGGGGCGCGCTCACCGTCCGGCCGTGATGCGGCGGCCGCCCGCGAGCCGGATCTCGACCGGGCCATCGGGGCCGGATGGGAAGCGGAGTATTTACGGAGCGACGATCGTGGCGTGGGCGATGGAATCGAGTTGTGGGAACTGGCCGCGAAGGTAGTCGTTGCCCTGCATCTCGATCCGCCCCTGTTCAGGTTGCTCGCCGTATCCCGCGTAGATCCGGTCGACCACGTCCATCCCGTCCACCACGCGCCCCACCGGAGAGAAACCCATGGCGTCGAGCCGCGAGTTGTCACCGAAATTGATGAACATCTGGGTGGTGCGGGTCGCGGGGCCGCCGGTCGCGAAGGTCAGAGTGCCGCGCGTGTTGTGCTGCGCCACAGGGTCGTCGGGAATCGAGGCGGCGCGCCAGGGTGCCGAGATGGCCGGGGAGCCGGAGAGGCCGAACTGGACCACGAATCCGGGGACGACCCGGAAGAAACGCGTGCCGTCGAAGAAGCCGTGGCGCACCAGGTTGTAGAACCGGTCGGCACCGAGCGGCGCCCACGCGCGCGTCACTTCCACGGTGAAGCTCCCCGCGCTGGTCTCGAATCGGGCCCGATAGCTGGTGGGCGCGGTGGCCTTCATCTCGGCCGACGCGGGGTCGAGCAACGCCTCCGTCCCCGCAGACTGCTGGGGCTGACCGCCACGTTTGCACGATCCGAGTACGCCCGCCACCATGGCGAGCACGATCGCCTGTCGTCGCATGCGACGCTTCCTCCTGCCAGAGGTGAGATGGGCCCGGCTGACAGGAGGAAAACTACCATCGTCGCATTTTTCTGCGAGGCCGGGCCTTATTCCCCCGACTGCGCCGTCGTCCCGTTGAGGAACGCCGCCAGCGCCGCGATCTCCCGTGGGGCGAGGTTCAGATTGGGCATCTCGAAGCCATTCGCGCCGCGGGTCGTGGCGATGTTGGGGTCGGCGAGGAAGCGCTGCAGGTAATCCGTGGTGAAGCGGCGTCCCGTCAGATCGGGCCCCACCTCCACCACGCCGCTCGAAGGAACGTCGGGGTGGACGTGGCAGGTGACGCACCCCTTCGCCACGAAGAGCCGCCGGCCGCGTTCGGCTGCCACGATCTCGGGGGCGGCTCGGCCCGGGCTCACGACGGGCACGGGCATCAGCGTCAGGTTGCTGTTACCGAAGCCCGAGTACACGGTGATCGTCCAGGCGCCGGCGTGGGGCAAAGTGAACGACGCGCGATATCGCCCGGCCGAAGTTCCGGGCTGTGCCGCGGCACTCACTTGCTCCCCGCCTGCCTCGGCGACCACCCGGGGCTTCAGGTTGGAGAGCAGCGTGTGACCGTGCTGGCGCACCATGAAGTCGAGCGTGACGGGCTGCCCGACGACGATCTGATCGGGCAGATCCTGCACCGTGATCACCGCCCAGCCGCCGAGGTTGAGCGTGAGCAGCATGAGCAGTGCCAATACCTGCGACATCGGTTTTCTCCCTGAGGGAGTCGCTGGTAGGATGCCGTCCGCCAAGGCAGGGTTTGGAGCCTGGAGCGTCAGTCCTCGGAGCCCTTATCGCGCTTGCGGTAGGTGAGGACCGCGATGCCGGTGACGACGGCACCGGCCACCACGGTCAGGAGGAGCATGCCGCCCATCAGCGCGCCCATCTGGTGCACTACGGCCCCCGGAGGGTGGTGAGGCGCAGCGCGTCCGGCCAGAGGTGGTCCATCATCAGGAGGACGAAGACCAGGGCAGGGATCAGGGTCCAAAAGAGGGTGGGCCGCTCGTACTTGAGGTGCATGAAAAACAACAGCGCCATGCCCGCCTCGAATACGGCGAGGGCGAGCAGCGCCGCCAGCAGCACCGGCGTCCGGATGTGCGCGTAGGCCAACAGCACTTCGGCGCCCACGAGGCAGATCGATCCGAGCCACACCGTCACGTACACCCGCATCGTCGGGCCCGGCCGGGATCCAGAGGAGGCGGTCATGGTCAGCGCGCGTTCATGAGGTAGACGAGTGGAAACACGAACATCCACACCAGGTCGACGAAGTGCCAGTAGAGCCCGGTCGTCTCGACGGCGGCGGCGGTCAGCCGGCCGCGCCGCACCAGCAGCGTGACCACGGCGATGGCGATCACGCCGCAGGTGACGTGCAGCAGGTGGAGCCCCGTGATTCCGAAGAAGGTCGCGCCGAACTGCGCGGGTCCGCCCAGCGGGTTGTTGGACGGGCTCCACCCCTCGTGGAACATCTTGAACCATTCGCGCAGGTGCAGGGCCGCGAAGGCGGTGCCGAGCAGGGCCGTAGCCGTCATCCAGCGCACGGCCACCGCGATGCGGCCCCCCTGCGCGGCCGCGACGGCGGTCAGCATCGTCAGACTGCTCGTCAGGAGCACCACCGTCATGACGATGCCGTTCAGAATGCTCGGCAAGAACGCGAAGGGGCGGGTCCAGTTCGCCGCCCCGATGCGGAGATACCCGTACGCGAACAGGATCGCGCCAAAGGTTGCGGCGTCGGCCATGATGAACAGCCACATCGCCAGCTTGGGCGTGCGGATCCCGAACGGGGAGTGCTCCAGCGCCGCCGGATGCGTGGTGGCGGACACGGCATGCGCGGTCATCGCCGATTCAGCCACGTCACCTCCCCCGCCGTGCGGGTTACAGCTGCAGGGTCAGCAGCAGCAAGAGATAGAGCCACAAGACGCCCATGAAGTGCCAGTACAGCGTGGCCGCGTCCAGCGCGCCGGCGACGCCCTGCACGCGCCGGACGCGGCCCAGGAGATACGCCAGGGCGGCCACGCCGCCGAGTAGATGGAGGCCGTGCAGCGCCGTGAGCACGTAAAAGAACGCGCTGGATGGACTCGTCGCGAGGAACAACCCCTGACCGGCGAGATTGCGCCACGCCAGGACCTGGCCGACCACGAACACGAGCCCCAACCCCAGCGTGATGGCCAGCCAGTGGCTTCCCGCCGCCAGGCGGGCGCGCGCCCGCTCCAGCGTCGCACTACTGGCGAGCAGCACGAGGGTGTTGATGTAAATGATTGGCGGCAGACGGAAGTGGATCCAGTCCGCCTCGGTCCGCCGTACGATCAGGGCTCCGGTGAACGCCGCGACCATCAAGACGATGGCCGCGATCCCCACCCAGACGCCGGTCCGCGCCGGTGTCGTCATTCGCTCGACGCGGACGCTCATGCGCCGGCCGGACGCTGTTCCGGCGAGTTCTGCATGACGTAGTCTCCCGCCTGGCCCTGGACGCCGTACTCGTTCGGCCCGTGCGTCACGACCGGATGGTGGCCCCCAAAGTTGTCGAACGGCGGCGGCGAGCTGGTGGTCCACTCGAGGGTCGTGGCCTGCCACGGATTGTCCGGCGCCGGAGCGCCGCGGAAACGGCTGCGCGCCAGGTTGTACAGAAACAACAGCTGCACGGCACCGGTGAACAGGGCGGCGATGGTGATGAAGCGGTGCAGCGGGATGTCGCCTTTCATGTACTCGTCGGTGAACGCCGAGTAGCGTCGCACGTCGCCGTGCAGTCCGAGGTAGTGCATCGGCATGAAGACGCAATACACGCCGACGAAGGTCAGAACGAAGTGGATCTTCCCCAACGTCTCGTTCATCATCCGGCCGAACATCTTCGGGAACCAGTAGTGGGTCCCCGCGAAAATGCCGAACATCGCGGCGACGCCCATCACGAAGTGAAAGTGGCCCACCACGAAGTACGTGCCGTGCAGGTAGACGTCGATCGACGGCTGCGCCAGGAAAAACCCGCTGATGCCGCCGCTCACGAACACCGACACGAATCCGATACAGAACAGCATCGCGGTGGTGAAGTGGAGCTTCCCGCCGTACAGCGTGCCGATCCAGAGCAGCGTGATGATCGTGGCGGGAATCGTGATGATGAGGGTCGGCACCGAGAACAGCGTCGCCGAGAACGGGTTCATCCCGCTCAGGAACATATGGTGGCCCCAGACCGTGTAACTGAGGAACGCGATCGCGGCCATGCAGGTGATCATCACGCGGGGGCCGAGCAACGGCTTGCGGGCGAACGCGGGAAGGATCTGGGACACGATCCCGAACCCGGGCAGGATCGCGATGTACACCTCCGGGTGCCCGAAGAACCAGAACAGGTGTTGCCACAGGAGCGGCGAGCCGCCGGTGTGGGGCTGGAGCGCGTCGGAGATCACGAGCCCGGACGGAATGAAGAAACTCGTGCCCGCCACGTGATCGAGAATCAGCAGGATGCAGGCGGGCAAGAGGATGGAGAAGGCGATCAAGCCGATGACCGAGGTAATGAACCACGCCCATGTGGCGTACGGCATGCGGGCGAGGGTCATCCCCTTGGTGCGGAGGTCGAGCGTTGTGGCGACGAAGTTCAACGAGCCGAGCAGCTGCCCCACGCAGAAGATGGCGATCGAGATCGCCCACAGGAGCTGGCCGGTGCCTTGACCGGGCCCGGCGGACTTGCCCACGGCGCTGAGCGGCGCGTAGGCGGTCCACCCCGAGATCGGGGGTCCGTCGTGCACGAAGAACGCGCTCACCAGCACGAGGAAGGCCACGAACGTCACCCAGAACGACATCATGTTGAAGCGGGGGAACGCCATGTCCTCCGCGCCGATCTGAATCGGCAACACGAAGTTCCCGAACCCGGCGAACGGGGCAGTCGTCAGCACGAAGAACACCATGATCGTGCCGTGCATCGTCATGAGCGAGAGGTAGTACTCGGGCGTCATGACGCCGCCGGGAGCGCCGTTGGGCGACAGTCTCCCCAGGCCCGGAATGACGAGATTCGGGTAGGCGAGGTGGATGCGCATCAGCCACGACAGCGCCATGCCGGTGCAGACGGCCACCAGGGCGAGGCCCAGATACTGTTTCCCGATCACCTTGTGATCGAGGCTGAAGACGTACTTCCACAGGAAGCCCTGCGGCGGACCGTGATGTGGCGCGGCAGGTGGTGCGGCGGTGGTGGGGACGCTCATTGCTGGGCCGCCTGGTCCTTCAACCACTGCGTGAACTCCTCGGGTGTCTTCACCTCCACATAGGCTCGCATGTTGTAGTGCCCGAGCCCGCAGAGCTGCGTGCACACAAGCTCGAATTTCCCGGTGTGGGTTGCGGTGAAGTGCAGCGGAATCACGAGCCCCGGCACGAAGTCCTGCTGGATTCTCAGCTCCGGCACGTAAAACGCGTGTCCCACGTCCTTGGCGTGCATGGTGAGCAGGACCGGCTGGTTGACCGGTATGACCAGCGACCCCGCGACGATGTCGTCCCGCGCGGTGGTGTCGTTGGCGGGATCGAGCCCGAAGAAGTTGCCGTTCGCGTCGTCGATCAGATCGGGGTGGGTACCGCCGAACGCCCCGTCGGCGCCAGCGTAGCGGAAGTAGAACGCGAATTGCTCGGCCTGGACGTCGATACGCAACGACCCGGAGTCGGGCGGGGACTGGTAGATGCCCGCCCACACTTTCGACCCGACCAGTGTGAGCGTCAGCACCTCGGCACCCACCAGAATCGAGGCGAACGCCACCATCGGCGTCGCCCCGCCGGGAAACCGCTTGACCGTGCGCCCGTCTTTCCGGTCACCGTACTGCCACACGAAACCCGCCAGCACCAGCTGCGCGAGCACGAAGAGGATGCCCGACGCGGTCATCGTCTCGGCCATCTGGTGGTCGATGCGGACGCCATGCAGGGAAATGTCCGGCGGCATCCACCAGGTATGCCGGATGAAGATCGCCGCCGACACGATGGTGATGATCGTCAGCAGGACGGCGAATACCTTGCCCACGGTCCGCGCCCGGTCAGTACGGCAGGGCCTTGAAGACGAAATTCGCCGTCGCGGTTCCGCCTTCGCTCACCGTCACCTCCTGGCTCTGCGTGCCGAAGCGCTCGTGCCAGGCCGTGAGGGTGTACTTGCCGGGCGGCAGACCCGCGAGGCTGAACTTCCCGTCGGCACCCGACACGGCGAAGTGCGGCGTCGTGAGCACGACGAAGTACCCATGCATCCACGGATGCACGTTGCATTTCACAGCGACGAATTCAGGTTTGTCGTAGGTCGCATGAAGCGGCGGCGACCCGGGCGGCTGCGACTTGTTCCACTCGGGATTGATCTTGGCGAGCGGATGGATGTTATGGGATGTCTGGTCGTCGTTATAAATCTCGAGCGGCTGCCCGGTCTGCATGACCGCGACGTGAGGGATGTACTGGCAGCCTTTCTGGTCGTAGCGGACCGCTTGGGTCGGCGTGGCGCCGGGTTGATCCCCCGCCGAGACGTACACCACCACGTATTGCACGGTACTGCCGGGTCCCGTCACCACGTTCTCGTTCATCACCGGCGTGGCGTGCTGGCTCGCGCAGGACGGCTCCTTGCTCATGTCGATCGGTCGCATCTTCGGCGGCGTGCCGGTAAACGTGATCGTGCCGCTGATCCTTCCCGCGGCTGCCGGGCGCGCGGCCGGCGCGTCGGTCGTGGCGGTCGCGAGTCCTACCAGGGCGAGTGCAGCGATAGTCGGGGTGAAGTATCGGGTCATTGGGTGCCTCCTTCGGGGCCGATGGGCTTGAGCTCGCCCCGATGCGTCTTCATCCAGTTCTGCCAGGTCAGCGCCTCCGGTGTGGCGATCGGCTGCATGGTGCGGAGGAAGTGCACCAGATCCCACGCCTCACTCGGCTGCAGGTTGTCGATGAACGAGGGCATCGGCGAGCCGTCCAGGCCGGTCATGAAGATGCGATACAGATCCTGGTTCGTGCTGCCGCACATGAAGCGAGTGCCGCTCGAAAAATTGTACGGCCGGATCGGGTTGTCCTTGCTGTCGAGGAGCGTGGATGCCGAGGGCCCGTCGCCGTGACCTGCCGGCCCGTGGCACTTCCAGCATTCGAGCCGTTGGAACACCTGCCGGCCGTGCAAGATGCTCTCGATCGTGGCCGGCGTCTCGGCGGGAATCGCGATCGGTTGCGGCGCGGGCGCGCCCACCCAGCGCGGCGAGAACGTCTTGATGTAGGACACCAGGTCCACGCGGTTCTGCGGCGTGAGCGCGACCCAGGGCGGCATGTTCGTGGTCACGAATCCACGCTCGACCGTATTGTAGAGATCCTGATCCGTCGGCAGGGCGCCGGACGGCGTCGAGCGGCATTTGAACACGGCCGCGGTGAAATCGCGGGGCTTGGGATCGATCCACATGGCGTTCTCGCCCTGGGCGTCGCCGTCGTCGCCGTGGCAGCCGGCGCAATAGCGGACATAGAGAGGCTTCCCGGAGGCGGCGTGCCCGGTCAGGTTGGCGACGTGCGTCTCCTGCGCCGAGGCTGGCGTCACGCCGCCCAGCAGGAGCAC
>JBGQFX010000099.1:0-7216 GCA_041497135.1 Gemmatimonadota bacterium
CCATGCGCGCATTACCTGGACGCTCGGCTACACCGTCGGCGCGGGCGCACAGTCGCTCCGAGCGACGATCCTGGGCGTGCCCGGGCCGGCCGCCGATTTCTCGGCCACCGGGGCGCTCACCAGCGGCCAGCTCACGGTGTCCTCCGGGGATCAGCAAACCGGAGGGGCAAGCGCCGCCTTGCCGCAGCCGCTGGTGGCTTCGGTGCAGGCGACGGGCAACCACCCGGTCGGCGGGGTGAGCGTCGACTGGCAGGTCACGGGCGGCGGCGGCACCGTGTCGGCGCAGTCGTCGGTGACGGCGGCGCAAGGGTTGGCGTCGATCAGTTGGACGCTGGGGAGTGGAGCGGGGTCCCAATCCGCGCAGGCGTCGGTCACCGGATTGACCCCGCCGGCCCTCGCGTTCACCGCGACGTCCGTCGTCACCGCGGCGGGCAGCATCACTGGTGCGGTGACGGTGACGAAGGGATTTCTGACGCCACCCGCACGAACCAGCGGCGGGGGTGTCGCGTTCGCGAACACCGTCGTGGCGCCAGGTGCCGGCATGAGCGCGCAACCGAGGTTCACGGCGCGCGACCTGATCGTGACGTTTCGTCCCGCGCCGCTCGGCGCTCCGCCCGCCGGCGCGGCCGCCATGGCCTCCCCGGCGACCGCCCAGGCGGTCGTGGCGGCCATCCGCTCGCGTCTCACGACCCACGAGGCGGCCGGACGGCTGCGGGTGAGCGACGTCTCGCCCGCGATTCTCGCCGCGCGCGTGCGTGTCGCGCGGCCGGAGCAGCTCGATTCGATCGCGAGCCTGCTGTGGGCCGATCCGGGGGTCGCCGCCGTCCAGCGCGATCGCCGCGTCTACGCGGCAGACCGCACGCCGACAGGCGGCGACACGATTCCGAACGATCTGGGCTATCCGGACCAATCGTGGAATTACACGATGATCGACCTGCCCCGGGCGTGGAGCATCACGACTGGGAGCGCCAGCGTGCTGGTGGCGGTGGTCGACAACGGCATCCGCTTCAACCATCCGGCGGTCGCTGCGAATCTGACGAATGATGGATACGACTTCGTCTCGATGGATCCCGACAGTCTCTGCGCCGGGGGAACGATCGACAACGCGGACGATGGGAATGGCTACGATCCGGATCCGACGATTCCGGATGATTTCATCCCGAATCAGGCGAACACCTGCCTCATGGGACACTTCTCCATCGGTGGCCACGGGTTGCACGTGGCCGGGACGATCGGGGCCGTCGGCAATGACGGCCTGACCGTGACCGGAGTGAACTGGACCGTGAGCATCCGTCCGGTACGGGTGCTCGGTCTCCTGGGCGGTACCACCTTCGACGTGGCGCAGGGCATCCTGTATGCGGCCGGTCTTCCCGCCTCGAACGGTGTCGGCGGGTTCGTTCAGGCACCCAGCGCCGCGCGCGTCATCAACGTCAGCCTGGGCGGGGGCTGTCCGTCGCCCGGTCAGCAGGACGTCCTCCATGATGCGGTGATTGCCGCGACGAACGCGAACGCCCTGGTGATCGCAGCAGCCGGGAACAACAGTGCGACGGAGCCGTTCTGTCCCGCCGCATATCCCGAGGCGCTGGCGGTGTCGGCCGTGAGCGCCGACGGTTTGCTGGCCTCGTATTCCAACTACGCTGGGTCGGCCGGGATCGCGGCCCCGGGTGGAGACCTGGGCAGCGACGCCAGTTTCCTCGTGTTGTCGGCGACCTGCGACTTCAGGGTCAATCCGTGCTCGCCCAATTACGCCTACTACGGTGGCACGTCGCAGGCCACGCCGCATGTGAGCGGCGTGGCGGCCCTGCTCCTGGCGGCCAATCCTGCTCTCACGAGCGCGCAGCTGCGGGCGCGACTCACCGACTATGCGCTCGATGTGGGATCGACGGGCCCGGATGCGCAGTATGGCGCGGGCATCGTGAACGCGCGCAACAGCCTCACCCAAACTCTCGTTCCGCCAGCGCAGCTCTATGCCCGAGTGTACGATGCGTCGACCGGTGGCCTCGCCGCTACCCAGCTCACCGGCGGCGGTGGGGCGTTCACGTTCAACGGCTTGGCGAGCGGCTCTTATTTCGTCTTCGCCGGGGAAGACGAAAACAGCGACGGGTTGGTCGGCGTGCCGGGACGGCGCTGGGGTGCGCTTGGCGGCACCGCGACGCCGACCCCGGTGACCGTCTCGGCGAGCGCCGGCGGTGTCGCGTTCTTCTCGATCGGGCTCCCCACGGAGATCGAGTCGAACAACTCGACGGGTTTGGCGAATCGTTTGGTGGTGGGAGGCTACGAGCATGCCACGCTGGCCCAGGGGACGGATGTGACCGATATGTATCGGGTCAGGATCCCCGTCACCGGAGAATACACCTTCGCGACCTCGGGATGGCAGGGGGCGTTCTGCCGATTCGCGCTGAACGTCAATACGAGTCTGGCGCTGGCGGATTCGACCGGCGTGTTCGTGGGGCAGAGCGATGACGTGAACCCAGCCGGGCGCAACTTCTGTTCGTCCATCAGCAGGACCCTGACGCCGGGCAACTATTCCCTGATTGTCACCGCGGGACTCGACATCAACGGCAACCCGCAGAGCGGTCGATACCGGCTGGAAGCCCGAGCCGGCCCCTGATCGGGATCAGCGCGGCGGCGGGCCGAGCGTCGCCGCCGTGTGGTACAGCGTCTGAACTGTGTTGCGGTCCCGGATACCCGGGAGCGACACGAGCGGCGGCGAGGCCATGATGTCCTGCAGCGAATCGGGAGCTTCCCGCAGCAAGCCCAGGGCGTGCCCCATCTCGTGAATCGTCGTACGGGCGACGCAGGCCTGGATCTGGCCCGGCGTGAAGATCGAGTCGGCGACGATCCGGATCTGGGTCTCGAACGGGCCAACGAGGGACGTTCCGGAGGAGTCGAGGAACGCCTGCGTCAATCCACCGCACGCCTTAACCGGAGGACCGGTGTCGGGCGGGACGTCGAGCGGGACGCTGTCCTGCCAGCGCACGATGACGTCCGCGGCGCCCGAGTCCTGCACCATGACTCCCCGGAATTCTCCGTACAGAAACTGCCGCTCCCACACATCCACCGCCCGGCCGAGCAGCGCCGGCAGGTTGCCGCGTGGTTCGGCGTAGAAGCGCACGGGCAGGCGATCCGCGGGCCAGTGGAACACATCGCCGAACGTATCGGTGAAGACGTACACCGGGGCGTGACTGGGCAACAGCGGGTCGGCGCAGGCGACCGCGAGAAGGCACGCGAGCGCCGCCCGCCGGGGGGGACTCACGGTGCCCTCCGGATGTCGAGGCGGACGCCCGCCGTGACGCGGTAGACCACGCGCGACTCGGTGAACCCGGCGTTCCGCAGTGCCGGCGTGAGGAAGCGATGCAGGTCGCCGCCGACTTCCACGGCCAGCCGACGGCGGCTGAGCATCTCGGGCGCCGCGTCGAAGGCGAGGGAGCCGAATGGAATCACCCCACCACTGCCGGAGCTGAACACCCCGACCGATGCCGCGGGGAAGTACTTCAGGCCACCGATCGCGCCCCGTCCCTCGAGCCACGACGTGAGACGGCGGCGCAGGCCCACCGCCACGCCGAGCGTCCATACCCGGGTGATGGGCGCCGTAAAGCCGCCCCTGTCGTGCCGACGCAAGGGGCTGGAGCTCAGGTCGGCCAGCAGCTCGAGTTTCCAACGGCCCGCCAGCGGCAAGTCCACGGTCCCGGTGAAGGCGGGCGCCAGGTCGGCGCGCACGTCCAATGGCGTGACGATCGAGTCGTGCACCAGGGTGGACGAGTAGCGAGCGCCGAGGGTGGCGTGGATCGAGGTCTGGGCGGTGAGGCTGCTGGCCCACCCGGTGACCAGCAGGCACAGCCCAACCGCCGAATCCCTGATGCTAGGCAGACTGCCTCCGAACCGCACGGATGGCCACGGCTACAAGCAGCAACGCGCCGTAGACGCAGACGATCAGCGGTCCGGTTGGCAGATCCTTAGTATAGGACAACCACAGGCCCAGGATCGAGGCGAGGGCGCCCGTGCCCCAGGAAATCACCGCCATGCGGCGCTTGTCCCCCGTGAATAGGTTGGCGATCACTGCCGGCACCACGAGGAAGCTGAACACCATGAGCACGCCGGCGATCGGTACGGCGAGGGTGATGACGACGCCGAACGAGAGATAGAACAGGAAGTCCCACCAGCGGATTTTCCAGCCGCTCCGCTCGGCCTCCTCGGCGTGAAAGGAAATCGTGAGAAAGCGGTGGCGGAACACGAACTGGAAGATGCCGAGCCCCGCGTAGACAGCCGCCAGTTTGGCGATCTGCGGCCACGTGACCCACAGGAGGCTTCCCACCAGTGTCTTCTCAACCGCCTCTCCGCCGCCCGGGACTTTGTTCGCGACCAACACGGCGGCAGCGGACGCCACGACATACACGATGCCGATGAAGGCCTCCTGGGGGACCCGGCCGGTACGGCCCGAGGTCCGTGTGAGAGCGAAGACAAATGCGCCGAATGCGGTTGCGATCAGAGCGAAGATGTAGGTCTTCGGCGAATCGGGATCGACGTGGAACAGCAGGGCCGAGAGGCTTCCCAGCGCGGCCATCTGAGCGAGCGACAGGTCCACGAAGATCACCTCCCGGGCGATCACGTGGAGTCCCAGGTAGGCGAGCATGGCGACCAGTACCAGGCACGCCACGAACGGCGGGAGCATCAACTCCAGTCCGGTCACGATTCCTCCGTCAGTTGGCCGCGGCGCCGGGGGACGCGGCGAACGCGCGGCCCAGCTCCGTGATCCAGAGGTTCATCAGGTCGAAATAGGTGTTGACGCCCGCCGCCCCGCCGGTGTTGGACGGGACGATCACGGCTCTGGCCCCGGTGCGCTGGGCCACTTCCTGTACCTGGCTCCGGTCGTAGTAGTTGGTCGACAACAACACCGGAATGTGTTTCTCCCGCATGCCGACGATGATCTCTTGCACGTGCCGCGGCGTGGGGGGGATCCCCGGCTTAGGCTCGATGTAATCGAAACAGTTCACCTGGTATTCGCGCGAGAAATAGTCCCACTCCTTGTGATAGCACGCCACCTGGGTGCCGCGGAACGGCAGGGCCTGCTTGAGCCAGCCGCCGAGGCGATTGAGCAGGGGCGCGCCCTGATACTGCCGGGCCTTCAGGAAGTCGAACAACTTGCCTTGGCGGTCCAAGTCGGCGAGGGTCTGCCCGCCGAGCAGCTGGACCAGCTCCGGCCCGAACAGGGCATTGTAGATGCGATCCTCGAAGTCCTTCTCCCGCGCCGTGAAGTACTCTGCGTCGGCTGGGGCGACGCGCTTCAAACCGGTGAGGATGTTGCGTGCGATCTGTACGGCGTTCAAGGGGTCGGTCCAGATGTGCGGGTTCCCGTACACATGGATGTCGCCCTGGGTTCTGGAGAAGCTGGTGGGGACGTCCAGCAGGTCGATGCCCGAGTAGGCGGCCACGTACCCGGCACCTCCTTCAGTCACGCGGGAATTTCCCGCCTTGTCGAGCAGCGCGGGCACCCACAACTCCAGGTCGAGGCCGGTGGTGACGAAGAGATCGGCTCGCGCCAGGGTCGGCACAAAGCTCGGCTTGGGCTGGACGTAGTGCGGGTTCTCGTCGCCGACGGCGATGGAGGAAACGGTCCCCCGGTCGCCGACGATTTCACGAGCGATGGAAGCATAGGTCGTAAGCGAGGTCACGACCTTGACCGGCGCGGCGGGAGGAGTGCCGAGCGATAGGAGGAGCAATAGTAGTTTGAGCATGTCAGTAGGTCTCGTGTTTGTGAGGACCGATCGCCCAGACGGCCTGGAGCGCGAATTGGTGCGTCGCATCGAGCGGCGCGATTTTCTGCCAGGTGTATTGTGCGCGCAGCTCGACCCATTCGCTCTCCCACATCGTGAGCGACGGGATCACCTGGCGCGTGATGAAGCCGCCGAGTGGATCCTCGACGTAGTTGTAAGCCACGCCGGCGATGAAGCGCTGGTTCAACTTGTACGTGCTGCTGACGAACCCGCCGAGACGGGTGGTGCCGATTCCGGCGTACCGCTTGCGGAGCGCCAGCAGCTCGCCGCGCACCGTCCACTCGCGGTACAGCGCGCGCTGGGGCGGCCGCCACGTCAGTCGAAATTCCAGGCCTCCGACCGCCGTCTTGAGACTCGAATCGGGATTGCCGCCGAGCAACCCGGTCCCGCCGATCTGGAGGTAGGTGGCGCGCCCGAGCTGCCAGAAATTGAGCAGATGCACGAGATAGCTGGGACGCCCGCCACCGCCGAATAGCTCGGCGTCGCTCGCGCTGCGGGTGACCTGAGCGGTCAGCTCGTGCGTCCCAAATCCACCGAAGGCGCGGTACAGCGACAGCCCCGTCCCCGCGAGACCATCCTCTCCCAGGTAGGCGCGGAGCGCCAGCGGGTATTCCGTTTCTGGCAGCGCGTGGAGATGCCAGCGGTTCAGCTCGCCGAACTGCTGGCGATACTTGCCGACGTCGAGCCGGATGTGCCCGGGGAGCCCGGTCCAATACGCGTATCCTTCTTCGATCCCCACCGCACCGTTCTCGAGGCTCACGAAGATCTTGGTGTGCGAATAGGGATCGAGCGCGGACTGAAACCCGATCTCGAACTCACGCGGGTCGAAGTTGTCGCGCTGGATTCCCGACGTGGTACCGACAGCCCGCACGTCTCCCGTCGCGCTGATCTCCGGGTTCAACTGACTCTGCTCACGTCCTTTGAACTGCGTGGGCTCCTCGGGTCGGGCCGCCGGCGCACTGTCCGGAGCGCCGGAAGCGGCGGCGGCCGCAGCGCGGAGCGACGCCAGGTCATCCTGCGTCGAGCTGCTCTCCGCCCGCACGGCGGCGAGCGTCGTGTCGTTGCGCAGGCCCGCAGCCTGCAGCCGCGCGAGCACTGCGAGCACGCTGTCGAGCCGCGCCTGCACTCGGCGTAGCTCGGCGGCGAGTGAATCGACCTGCCGTTGAGTCGCGGGCGCCGGCCGCTGGGCCACGAGCGACGCGGCGGGGAAACAAAGCGCCGCGGCGACGAGCCAGCGCTGGGTAGATGATCGCATGTGTATGTCGAGCTCCTGTTGGCTGGTCTAGATGCGCGCGAACGATCCCGCAGGGGGCGATTCGCGTGAACGGGCCGTCACCCAAACGGGGACGGCCGGATCTCAGGCCAGGGAAGCGGGCGGGGCGCGCGGTGGAGCGGCGCGCAGGCGGAGGCGGGTCGGGGAGCGAGGCGGGCGGTCGGGCCCC
>JBGQFX010000100.1:0-6750 GCA_041497135.1 Gemmatimonadota bacterium
CCGCACGCGTCGTAGGCGTACCGCTTGATGTACCCCTCGCCCGAGGTCAAGCCGACGGCGCCGCGCTGCTTCTGAATGATGCCGCCGGTGAGGAAGATGCAGCCACGCCCGTTGGTTGACGCCCCGCAGGATTCGAAACTCGTGGATCCCTGGTCGTAGTTCTGGACGGTGAAGATGTCCAGCGCCAGCACGAACCCGGTGATGAACTCGTCTTTGCTGTCGTCCCAGGTCACAGCGGGCTTCCCGGTCAGCCACGGGATCGGGTCGTTGAGCAGGTTGTCGGCAATGACGACATCGTTGCCGCTGAACAGTCCCAGAAGGTCGGCGCAGGTGCCGGCCGCCGGGTTAGTGACGTAGGTGATGTCGTCGGCGACGATGATGTTGCCCGACGCCGCGAGGGTCACGCGGCCGCGCAGCTGGCCGCTCACTGCCACCTTGCCTTCGACGTAGACAACGCCCTTGAAGTTCGGGTTAAGCGCGCGACTGATGGGCCACAAATAGGGCGCCATCGCGGGGGCCTTGGCGGTCACCCGCGGATCGACCACACCCGGCCACGGCAGCCACGCCCCGCGGCCGTCAGTAGTGGCCAGGAACGCGCCGCCGGGGTTCAAGATGTCCGAGCCGCCCAGGTAGCAGTGCCGACTCGTCCCCCCGGTCCCTGGGGCGTTGGTTTTGGAGTCCGACCCGGTCCCCGCCACGTGGATCGGGTCTGCGAAGGTCACGAACGTGGCCCCGTGCGGGGTACCGGCGCCGCTGTGCCCACAGTTCGGCGAGTTGCGCACGCCGTTGTTGCTCCCGGTGCCGGCCCAGGTATTGGTATCCGCCACGACCCACCACACGTTGGCGGCGTTGGCGACCTGGTACACCTTCATGAAGCCTTCGTCGTCCCCGGTAGAATCGCCATCGCTGTCCAAGTCGAGGGCCACAAACTCGATCCGGGTCGTGGCCTGACCCGCGTTGCCCGCGGTGGAGCCGGCGATCGAGGTGTTGCCGGTGATCGCCTGCGCCTTGAGCTTGCCCAGGTCCGCCGTTGACGGCATCGGGATGATCGGCACGTTTTCCTTGTACCCCTGCTTGAACGTACCATAACTCTTGCCGATGATAGTCTTCGCCGTGGTGACGGACCCGAAGAACGTGGCACCGGACGAGTTGATGGTGATGTTGTCGTTCGAGTGCACGGGGCCCTGGATCTGGTCGCCGTTGGCGAAGACGATCGCGCCCTCGATGGTGGTGAAGTAGGCGTACTTGGAGAAGCTCTCCTGGAACACCTCACCCCGGCGCACGACCTGATTGCCCTGGGCGTCTTTCGCCACGGACACCACGCTGCCGAACACACCGTACTGACCGGTGGTCACCCCGCTGGGGCCCACGTACAGCCAGCGCTTGACGTTCGGGATCACAGATCCGTCGGCGGCGTACACGGTCGCTCCGGCCTCGACTACCCGGTAGCCGGTATCGGGGTACTGCGTCTTGTCCCCGTTGATCCGCGACCGCACCTCTTCGATGCCGGCGTCGGCCACCGTCTCGAGCGTGCTGAGCCGGGCCTGGTGCTTCTGGATCAGGCTCGTGTTGGAGCCGAGCATCGCCGCACCGGCGATGATGGCCGCGACGGCCAGCACCACCAGCAGCACCACCACCAACGCGATACCGCGCTCGTTGTCGATCATCCGTTGCGTCCGCATACAAGCGTCCTCTCTCCTCATGGAATGTTGACTTGGGCGCTCGGCACCAATGCCGAGTTCGTCGGCGTGCAATCCTGCGCCGCGAGCCCATAGACGTATTGCGCACCCGACGTCACGGCGCCATCGGTATACAGGTATGTGGGCGTGCCCGCTGGTGGAATGCTGAGATACGGATCGCCCCAGACCAGGTCCGTGGCGAGCCGGCGGAAGATCACGTAGCGCGTGACGTCGCTTTCGCCCGACGTTTCGTCGGTCGCCGCGTTCCAGCTCAGGTCCACGCCACCCGCCCCGGCGTTCCAGTTGGCGGTCAACGCCGTGCCGAGCAGTGGCGCGTCACCACAGGTCTGTTTGTTGGCAAGACCTACGTTGGGCAGCCGGATGTACCGGCTCAGCGCGCGCCGGCGCTCCGCCGTCCCGCTGAGACCGTTGGTCACGGTGAAGCTCACCTGCACCGCCCGTACGCTGTCGATGCGCGCCGCCGCCCCCGTGTCGGCCAGGGCCAGGTGGATCGAGATCGTGTGCCGCCACGGCAGCCCCGCGTTGGGCACCTGCGCAATGGAGGGCACACCGCCCACCACGGGCTGCCACCAATACTGGAAGAACGGCGTCGCGCCCGTCTGCAGCAGATTCCGGGATACGACCTCGGGAGCCAGGTTGTTGATCTGGCGATACAAGGTGTAATCGTCGGCGCGCGTCGTGGTCGAATCCGGCCCGAAGTAGAACGTGATCGTCTCCGACGCGCTGTTGATGACGCCCTCGAGATAGTTGGTGTCGGGATAGATGATCGACGTCAGCGGAATAGTGAATCGCTGCGCCAGGCCGGCCGCGTCGGTGCTGCCGTTGGGTGCATCAGGGTTGTAGTAGACCGCGAACACGTCCCCGGGCGTATTGGTCAGGTAGTTCGCGTTGAACGCGATCACCGACCCACCGAGATAGATCAAGGGCGGCTGGATGTCGGGCGCGCCCGCGCCCGCCGTCCGCAGGTCCTTCTCCAGCTCGTCGAAAGCAAAACGGGCGTTCTGGAGCATCGCCACCCGCTGGCTGCCGAGGGTGAAGCTGCGGCCCTGGGCCCGCAGGAACGCCAGCGCGCCGGCCAGCACGAAGGAAAACACGACCAACGCGATCATCATTTCGAGCAGCGTCAAGCCGCGCTCATCCTGAAGCCGTTGCCGGGTCATGGAGCCGCCACCGTCACCGTACGCACGACCGGCGAGGTCAACCCCGGGCCGGTCACCGTTACGGTGACTTTCTTGAAGTCGTTGTTGCTGCCGGTGGTCCGGGTGATCGTCGTGACCCGTGTAAAGCCGGACAGCGTCGGAAAAGTGGTCTCCGTCTTGGCATAGGCGGTGTCCAGACCGCTGTAGTTCGGATCGGACCGCACTTTCTCCACCCGGTCCATCGCGAGCTGAATCGCCGCCTCCTGATTCGAGCCCGTGGCCGCGGTGTGCACCGTCTTGCCGGTGGTGTTCGCGAGCATCATCATCACGACCAGGAGAATGGTCAGGGCGAGGATGACCTCGATGAGGGTGAATCCGCTTCGATTGTTCATGTCAGAATGCCCTCCGCCACACAGGTGGCCCATAGCGATACCAGGTGCCACGCCCGGTGGCCCGTTCCATTTCGATGGCGCGCGAATCCTCCACATGGCTTCCTGACGTCACCGCACGGGTCGAGGTCAGGTAGAAACCTCCCGCTTCACTACCGCTCCCATCGCGATGGAACACCAAGGCCGGAAAGCCGCTGATCCTCTTCGTGAACGTCACCGGCCCCGGCCCCATCGGCCGCGCCGGCGCCCCGGCCCGTCCGAAGACGACGCCTTCGCCCAGCGCCACCGCCCGCTCTCGCTCACCGGCGTCCCGCATGCCGTTGTTGTTCGCGTCGTCGATGACATGGATGACGCCGCCCGCGACGTCGAAGGTGAGGATGACGTCGTGCTGTTGCGTGATCGCCTGGCGCTCCGCTGCCAGCAACGTGATGCCAACGCCCTGCATGTCCGATTCCAAGCGGTACTTCATCGTGTCGATCTTCGGCGCCGCCATCGCCACCACGATGCCCACCACCACGAGAACGATCAGGATCTCGATGATCGTGAAGCCATTGCGTGGTTGGTTTTTCATGGCCATCCTCCCCTTGTCGGCGCACTCCTATACAGGAAGCGTGCCTTGAGCTATTTGCTTATCAATAAATGACTTACACGAATCAAGCCGAGCTACAAATGGCGCAAGTCCCTGCATTGGTGCAAAATACTGCACTACTCGATCCCGTGCTGCCGCATCTTGTAGAACAGACTGCGGACGCTGATGCCGAGCTGCTGCGCGGCCGTACGCCGATTCCCGTCGGCGGCCGCCAGGGCAGAGACAATGGCCTCGCGCTCAGCCGCCTCCACGGCGTCGCGCAGCGTGCCGCCTGGCGGTGCGGAGGGTCCGCGCGCCGCATGAGTCGGCTGGCTCTTGAGATCATCGGCGCCGAGCGACTGGTTACCCGAGAGCACGGCGGCCCGCTCGATGGCATGCTCCAGCTCGCGCACGTTCCCGGGCCATGGCTGCGCCTCGAGCCAGGTCAGTGCGTCCGGTGTGAAATCGAGCGGGTGTCCCAGCCGACCCGCCAGGCGGGCCGCGAAGTGCCGCGCCAAGGGAAGGATGTCTTCCCGGCGCTGCGTCAGCGGCGGAATCTGGATCGTGACGACGTTGAGCCGGTAGAAGAGATCCTCCCGAAACCGTTTGGCGGCGACCTCAGCGCCCAGGGACCGCGCCGTCGCGGCCAACACTCGTGCGTCCACCCGGCGGGTGCGCTGATCCCCCACCCGGCGGATTTCCCCCTCCTGCAGCACCCGGAGCAGTTTGGCCTGGAGCCCGAGCGGCAGCTCGCCGATCTCGTCCAACAGCAGCGTGCCGCCTTCGGCCTGCTCGAACAGCCCCGCCTTGTCCGCCGTGGCACCGGTGAAGGCGCCACGCATATGCCCAAACAACTCGGACTCGAGCAAGTTCTCGGGAATCGCGGCGCAGTTGATGCCGATGAACGCGGCCCCGGCCCGGGGACTGGCCCGGTGAATGGCGCGCGCGATGACTTCTTTCCCGGTGCCGCTTTCACCCGTGATCAACACAGTGGTCCGGTGCTCGGCGACCCGAGTCACGAGATCCAGTGCCGCCCGCATCGCCGGGCTCTCCGCCACCAGGGCCCTCGCCTCAGGGCCGCTATCCAACTGGGCCCGCAGGCCCACCACCGTGCGGCGCAGCCGCTCCCGCTCCTCCGCCTTCCGCAGGGTCAGGACCACTTCGTCCGGCCGGAACGGCTTCGGGATGTAGTCGTAGGCGCCTTCCTTCATGGCCTCGAGTGCCGCGTCTTCTCCCCCATAGGCACTCATCATCACCACGAGAGCGGTGCCGCCCCCCTGACGGTACCCACGCAAGAACTCGAGCCCACCCATGCGCGGCATCCGCACATCGCACAGCACGAGATCGAACGGCTCCGCCAATGCTCGGTCGAGCGCGCGCCGGCCGTCGCTCTCTGCCGTCACCTCGTAGCCGGAGTCGCCCAGCAACAGGCCCAGGGATTGGCGCAAACCCGGCTCGTCGTCCACGATCAGGACGCGGCTCACGGGTCCGCCCGGGGGAAGAACAACTTGAAGGCCGCGCCGCCCTCCCGCGCTTGCTCCAGCCAAACCACTCCGCCCATGTCGTAGACCGCCCGGGCCACGATCGCCAGGCCGAGGCCGGTGCCTCGCCCCGGCTCTTTGGTCGTGAAGAACGGCTCGAACACCTTGTCCCGATCGGCGGGCGGCACCCCCGCCCCGGAATCGGCCACGAAGATCAGCACGCCGGGCACCCCGGCGGCCAGCTCGCTGCGGGACGGGCGCCGGCCCGGCGCCCGCGGAAAGAAGACATCGGATGTGTCGCTGGCGCGCCGTGGCGTAACGCGTGCCGGCTCGTAGGCCCAGGCCCGCGCCCCCAGCACCAGCTCCCCCTCAGGAGCCGCGTCCACGGCATTGAGCATGAGATTCACCACGGCCTGCTCCAGCACGTGGGCCCGTCCCAGGATGGCCGGCAGGTTGAGTGGCACGTCGAGCCGGGCTTTGAGGAGCCGCAACGTGCCTTGCGCCCGCAGCAGCTCAAACGCGGCGCCCAGAACGACCGACAAATCCACCGGTTGCAGCGCTTCCTCGTGCGGGCGGGCGTAGTCGAGCAGGCTGCGAACGATCCGGTCGATCCGTTCCAGCTCGCGCGCCAGGGCATCGACTACGTCGCGCTCGCTCCCGCGCCGCCGTAACACTTCGACATAGGTGGAGGCGCCCCCCAGCGGATTGCCGATTTCGTGAGCGATACCAGCGGCCAACCGCCCCACGCTCGCGAGTTTTTCGGCCCGCACGAGCTGGCCCTGCGCGTCGAGCAGGTGATCGGTCATTCGGTTGAACCGGTCGCCGAGCGTGGAGAAATCCGCGGTCTCCGCCTGTGGAGCCCGGGCGTCCAGATCCCCGGCGATCACCGCATCCGCCGCGCCCATGAGGCGACGCAACGGCTCGAGGACCAGGTGCGTGACGAGGTAAGCTCCGAACGCGATGAAGATGATGACGTCCCCCGCCACGACGGCCAGCACGAGAGGGAAGGCGCGATCGGGGGCGAAGGTGCTGGCCAAAAGACTCGTGGCGACGCCCAGGATCAGGGCCGTCGCCGCGAGAAACGCCAACTGGACGAGAAGAACAGTCCGCAGTGATGGTTTGACGGGCACGCGGGCGGCCATTCACTGGGACCCAGAAAAGGAACGGCGGGGAGACCCCCGCCGTTCCGACCCAGCCATCACGCCTGGGAACTCACTTGCACTTCGGTTCGCCTTCCTTGGTCGCCTGAGCGATCGCGGTGCTGCCGATGAAGATCGCGCAGGTCTTGGTGGTGTTGGTGTTCGAGATCGTCCCGGTCCAGCCGTCCGCCGTCAACGCGAGCACCGGGCCGACGTTGCCGGTCGTGACGTTGAACGACAGACCGCCCGCGCCGATCGCGGTGGTGTACTTGATGGAGTCCGCGAAATAGGCCTCTTCCGCCGTGATCAGGTTGCGGAGATCAGACTTCATCGA
>JBGQFX010000101.1:0-6505 GCA_041497135.1 Gemmatimonadota bacterium
ACTTCGCCAGCATCGCTTCCAGTCCCGGGGTTTGCGCGGAGACGTCGATGATGTCGGCCGTGACGTAGCCGCCCTGGGCTTTTAGTTTGTCGATTTCCTCCGAGTAGGCGGCGAGCACCGCCTCGGCCGGCGCGTCCACCGCCACGGGATGGGAACGATTCCATCGCTCGTACGCGATCCCAATCTGCGCCAGATACTTCGTGACCGCCTCGGGATCGATCAGGGTCCGATTCTCATCGGGGATTCTCACGGTTGCCATGCGATCCCTCTCTTTCGTCCCGTGACTTCGAGCAAGAACTCCAGAATCTCCACCTGCCGCTTGGCTTCCGGCAGATCCCGACCCCACGTATACAGGCCATGGCCGCGCAGCAGGAACCCGTGGGCATCGGCGTGCCGCTCCAGGGTCTGTTCGACGAGTGGCGTCTGTGCCGCCCAGTTCTGGGAGTTGTCGAGGATCGGCAGCCACTCCCGGTGCTCGTGCGTGCGCACGCCCTCCAGACCCTTCAGCATCTCGTAGCCTTCGATGCCGAGTCCCCCATCAGCGGCGCCAGCGTCGGACAGGATGGTGCTCCAAATGGAGTGCGTATGCAGCACCGCCCCGGCCCGGCGCACCCGGGCGATCGTGAGGTGCAGGCTCGCCTCGGCCGACGCGGCCCCCGATCCCACCACGACGTGGCCGTGCTCGTCGATCTGCACGATCTGGCCGGCAGTGAGCAGCCCCTTATCCGCGCCGCTGGGCGTAATCGCCAGACGCAATGGATCGCGGCTCACCACGGCGCTGAAGTTGCCGCTCGTCCCCAGCGCCCACCCCCGGGCATAACACTGGCGTCCGACGTCGGCGAGCAGAACGGCAAGGTCAGCGAAGGTTGCTTCGGAAGCTACCACGTTCTTACAGTCGCCCCGGCGGCACCACCGGCCCGGCCGGCATCGGCTCCCGCTCGGGCTCCGGTGTGAAATCCTCCCCCGGATTGATGAAGCGGTCCCGCTCGAAGCGATACTGCTTGTCGTACAGCTGGCGGTAACGGCCCCCGGAGGCCAGCAGCTCGTGATGCGTGCCCCGCTCCACGATCTGCCCGCCTTCGAGTACCAGGATCTGATCGGCGCTCTGGATGGTCGAGAGCCGGTGCGCGATGACGAACGTAGTCCGGCCGCGCCGCAAGGACCGCAAGCCGTCCTGGATCAGGGCCTCGCTCTCGGAATCGAGACTCGAGGTGGCCTCGTCGAGAATGAGGATGCGCGGGTCGGCGAGAATGGCCCGCGCGATCGCCACACGCTGGCGCTGGCCCCCCGACAGCTTCACGCCCCGCTCCCCCACGATGGTCTCATAGCCCTGCTCGAACCCCTGGATGAACTCGTCGCAATGGGCGATGCGGGCCACCGCCTTCACGTCCTCGATCGTGGCATGCGGCCGGGCAAAGCGGATGTTCTCGGCGACCGTGCCGTCGAACAGGAAGTTGTCCTGCAGCACCACCCCCAGCTGCGTGCGATAGTCGCGCAGCGGCACAGTCGCCAGATCGCGGCCGTCGATCTTCACCTGGCCGGACTGGGGCCGGTGGAATGCCATCACCAGGCCGATCAGCGTGCTCTTCCCCGAGCCCGACGAGCCCACCAGCGCCGTGGTCGAGCCGGCCGGGGCGCGGAAGCTGACGTGCTTCAGCACGTCCACCCCGGGCTTGTAGGCGAAGTTGACGTCTTCGAACGCCACTTCTCCGCGGACTTCGGGCAAGGCGGTGCGCCCCGCGTCGCCGGCGTCTTCGGTGATCTGCGCGCGGATTTCGCGGATGCGGTCCAACCCCGCAAACGCCTCGGTGATCTGAGTCCCAATGGAGGCGATCTGAATGACCGGCGCCGCCATCATGCCGGTAAACAGCAGGTACATGATCAGGTCGCCCAGCGTCATCGTTCCGGCGACGACGGCGTGCCCGCCTACCAGAATCATGATCACGCCGATCAGGCCGATCACCAGGGCAGAAAAGCCCCCGACCGCGGAGATCCCCGTCATCGTCGCGGCGATATTGCGAAACATCTTGTTCACCCCGCGCGTGAACACGAGGCGCTCGGCACGCTCGGCGTGATAGGCCTTCACGATGCGAATGCCACCCAACGTCTCGGCCAGGCGTCCCGTCACCTCGGCGTTGATCTTGGACCGCTCCCGGAACAGGGGCCGCAGCTTGGTGAAGGCGTAGGCGAGCCCACCCCCGAATACGCCCAGCACGACGATCGACAACACCGTCAGATGCCAGTTGAGGTAGAACAGCACGACCAATGCGATGCCGGCCGTGATCAGTCCCCCCACCAGCTGGACCAGGCCCGTCCCCACCAGGTTGCGGATCCCCTCGGCGTCGTTCATGACGCGGGAGATCAGCACGCCGGTTTTGGTGGAATCGAAGTAGCTCGTGGGCAGGCGCAGCACGTACTCCTGCACGCTGCGTCGCATGTCGGTGATCGCCTTCTGGGCGGCCACCCCCAGCACCTGCGACAGCGCGAACGACGTTCCCGCCCCCAGCAGCGTCGCCGCCCCCACCGCGACCGCAATCCAGATCAGCAGGTCCAGACGGCGCTGTCCGATCACGTGATCGATCAAGTACTTGGACGAGGCCGGCAGCACCAGCCCGGCGAGCCGATTCACCACCAGCAGCCCCAACCCGAGCGACAGCCGCCGCCGGTGCGCCCAGATGAGCGCGCGCGCGTCACGCCAGGCATCCCGGGACACCGCCGGCTTTTTCTTTTCGGCCATACTGGATGTTAGCTTGGGAGCGGACCTTCCGTCCACCCAAGCGCGCGAGGGAGCCGTGAAACGTTCCACCATGGGCACGCTGCTGGCGGTCGTCGCGGGGGCCGGCCTCGTTGTGATGCTGATGACGTCGGGCCAGACCGCGAACCGTTGCCAGGTGTGCGTCACCTACCGCGGCAAGTCGAACTGCGCCTCCGCCACCGGGAGCACGGATAAAAGTGCTCAGGAGGGAGCCCAGACGACGGCCTGCGGGATTCTGGCGTCCGGTATGGACGAGTCTATCGCGTGCGGTCGGATCCCCCCCGACTCGGTCCAATGTCGCACCCGCTGACCGGAATCGGGGCGCGATGAGCGCGTTTCAGCTGCCCCACGTCCCCGTCCCGGCCCGGATCACGCTGTCGCAAGGGCGGCCCCAGACCGGGACAGTGTTCCTGGCGGCCCGCGTGCCGCAACACGATGGACCGGAGACCCCGCTCGAAATGCTCAACCGGCCGGACCCGTTTTTCCCGTTCCGCCCCGCGGACGACGGGCCCATGCTGCTCGTCGCCAAGACCCAGATGGTGGACCTCGCCGTCGCGCACGGCCCCATCGCCGATCCGGATCGTCTCAGCGCCTCCAAGGAGCTGCGTCTCGAGCTGGTCCTCTCCAACGGCACGACCATCGCGGGGCGGGCCCAGGTCGAGCTGCCCGAACAGCACTCCCGGACGCTCGATTACCTGAACACCGGGGCCGTCCCGTTCTTTGCCCTGTCCAACCACGACAGCACTCACTACGTCAACCGCGCGCACGTCCTGTTCGCGCGCCCGCAGGACTGACCGTGGCGGCGCGCCTCGACCCGTTCGTGGACATCCTGCTGCGCGAGCAGGGCGATCAGCTCTACCTGCTGCCGGACGAGCCGGTGACCATGGTGAAGGACGGCAAGCCGCGGAAGGTGAGCAAGCAGCCGCTCACGGACGCACACATCTACGCCCTGCTCGCCGAGGTGGCGCCTTCGGACGCCGCCGACAAGATCGACCGCCTCGCGGAAACGGAATTCGACTACGTCGCCGACCGGGGCCTGGTGCGCGTACGCATCGTCCCGGACTCGGGCCGCCTGACGGCGGTCATCTCGCCGGCGCCCGTGGCCCCGCCCCCGCGCGCCACCCGCGCGGCCACGGAGCCCGCCGCACCTTCTGGGGGGGGGGCCACGGCCCCGCGCCGCACCGTTGGTCCGCCACCCCGGCCGGTGAAATCGGCCGGACCTCCGCCCCGGCCGCCGCGGCCCTCCGCCATTGCCGCCGCGCCGCTGATCGAGACACCCGTGGCGCCGCCCGATGTCCCGAGCCAGCCGATCAGCCTGCCGGCGGAATTCGCCGAGGATCAGTTCCGCGCCGCCGAAACCCGACTGCGCGCGCTGTTGAAGGACCTGGTTCAGAGCGACTCGTCCGACCTGCATCTGCGCGTCGGCGAGCCGCCGGTGTTCCGCACCCAGGGAGACATTCACCGGCACGGCACCACCGCCTTCACCGCGGATCAGCTCGCGCTGACACTGTTGTCGGTCATGCCGGAGCGCAATCGCGCCGAGTGGAAGGAGACGGGCGACTCCGATTTCGCCTACGAGATCCCGGGGCTGGCGCGATTCCGCGTCAACGCGGCCCGGGACCGCAAGGGTCCCGTCGCGGTGTTCCGCGTCATCCCGGCCAAGGTCGTGACGGTGGAGGATCTGGGGATCGGCAAGGAGATCCAGCAGCTCTGCTATCTGACCAAGGGTCTGGTGCTCATTTCCGGACCGACGGGATCGGGAAAATCCACGACGCTGTGCGCGCTCATGGATCTCATGAACCGCGAGCGGACCGATCACATCGTCACGATCGAGGATCCGATCGAGTTCGTGCACGAAAACAAGCGCTGCCTCATCACCCAGCGCCAGGTGCACCTGCACACCGAGAGCTTCAAGGCGGCGCTGCGGGCCGCCCCGCGCGAGGATCCGAACATCGTGCTGGTGGGCGAGATGCGCGACCTCGAAACGGTCGCGATCGCGATCGAGACCGCGGAAACCGGCCATCTCGTGTTCGGCACGCTGCACACCACGACCGCCGCCTCGACGGTGGACCGGATCATCGATCAGTTCCCCGCCGACCGCCAGGCGCAGATTCGTGTGATGCTGTCGGAGTCGCTGCGCGGCGTGATCTGCCAGACCCTGTGCAAGAAGATCGGCGGCGGGCGGGTGGCGGCGCGGGAGGTGCTGCTGTCCACCCCCGCGGTCGCGAACCTGATCCGTGAGTCGAAGACGTTCCAGATCCCCTCCATCATCCAGACCAGCCGCAAGATCGGGATGCTCACGCTCAACGACGCGCTGCTCGAGCTCGTGGAGAAGAAGCAGATCGAGCCCGACGAGGCCTACCTCCGCTCGGTCGAGCGGGCGTCGATGGCCACCTCCCTGAAAGCCAAGGGCTTCACCGTCCCATGAAAAGCTTTGCTTCCGCGGCCCGTCCGGCCGCTCAGCCGATCCCCAATTACATCGGCGGCAAGTGGATCCCGTCGTCCACGACCGATTCGCTGCCGCTCCTCAATCCGGCCACCGGTGAAACGCTGGGACGCGTCCCGCTCTCGGGCCGGGCCGAGGTGGACGCCGCGGTGCAGGCCGCCCGGGCCGCCTTCCCCGCCTGGCGCCGGACGCCCCCCGTGATCCGGGCGCGCTACCTGTTCGCCCTGAAGACCCTGCTCGAGGCGCACTTCGACGAGCTCGCCGCCATCGTCACGCAGGAGAACGGCAAGACCATCGACGAGGCGCGCGGCTCGGTGCGACGCGGCATCGAGAACGTCGAGCATGCCTGCGGCATCCCCACGCTCATGATGGGGGCCACCCTGGAAGACGTGGCGACGGGCATCGATTGCGAGTTCGTGCGTCAGCCGATGGGCGTGTTCGCCGCGATCACGCCCTTCAATTTCCCGGCGATGGTGCCGATGTGGTTCTGGCCGTACGCGATCGCGTGCGGGAACACGTTCGTGCTGAAGCCTTCCGAGCAGGTGCCCCTGTCCCAGCAGCGTATGCTCGAGCTGGCCCACGAGGCCGGCATCCCGCCCGGCGTCCTGAACCTGGTGCATGGCGGCAAGGACGCCGTGAATGCGATCCTCGCCCATCCCGGGATCGAGGGCGTGTCGTTCGTCGGCTCCTCACCGGTGGCGCGCCACGTGTACACGACCGGCGCGCAGCACGGCAAGCGGGTGCAGGCGCTGGGCGGCGCCAAGAACCATGTCATCGTGATGCCGGACGCGGAGCTCGACCGCACCACCCAGATCGTCACCGAGTCGGTGTTCGGGTGCGCCGGGCAGCGCTGCCTCGCAGGCAGCGTCATCGTCGCCACCGGCAAGGCGTATGGGCCGCTCAAGGACCGGCTGCTGGGCGCCGCCAAGGACCTGCGGCTTGGCTACGGGCTCGAGGACGGCGTCACCCTCGGCCCGGTCGTGTCGGCCCGGCAGAAGGAGCGCGTGCTGGGCTACATCGACGCCGGCATCACCGAGGGGGCCGACCTGCTGCTGGACGGCCGGAGCGCGAAGGTGGCGGCCTACCCGGCCGGTCAGTTCCTGGGGCCCACGATCTTCGACGGCGTGCGGCCCGACATGAAGATCGGCCATGAAGAGATCTTCGGGCCGGTCGCGTCCATCACGCGCGCCGCCGATCTGGACGAGGCGCTGGATCTGGTGCACGGCAGCGCCTATGCCAACGCCACCTCGATTTTCACCTCGAGCGGAAAAGTGGCGCGCGAATTCCGCTATCGCTGCGGGGTG
>JBGQFX010000102.1:0-6421 GCA_041497135.1 Gemmatimonadota bacterium
AGGTAGTTCCCGTCCGGGAACACCTGCCCGTTGCACAACGGGAACCCCACACACGCGGTAGCCGCACCCAGGTTCGCGGTGAGCCCCCCGAACAGGACGGTAACGAAGCCCAGCGCGGCCGCACCTAACCCCGGGCGTAAGCCCGGGGGTCCTGGGGTGCGACCTGATATCGTGAGCGGCCCGCGTGCGGCGACGATCAGTGTGGCCAGCAGCATCATCGCCGTGCCCAGATGCAGGATCACCGTCCAGGGGGGAAGCCGCAACTTCACCGTGACGGCGCCGAGCAGCACCTGAATGACCAGTAACCCGAAGGCGAGATAGCCGGCCCGACCCGGCGCCGTTCCGCGTGTCGCGTGCCTGCGTTCCCACCAGGTGGCTCCCGCCAGCAACAGGACCAGGGTCGAGACGAGCGCCGCCACCAGTCGGTGGTTCCATTCGATGAGCGTCTTGATGTCGGCAAACGAGGGGAAGAGGCGGCCGTGGCACACGGGCCAGTCATCGCCGCAGCCGAGGCCGGCACCGGTGATGCGGACCACGGCGCCCAGCACGATGAGCAGATAGGCGGCGCCGGCGGCGGTCCAGGCGAGGACGCGAAAATGTCGTGACATGATGCGGGAAATGTATATTCCCCGGTCCATGCACACTTCGAGTGATGCGTTCGGCGAACGGCTGCCGCGCCGGCTCGGCTTGTGGAGCGCGGTCGCGGTCGCCGTCGGTTCCACCATCGGCAGCGGGATCTTCCGCACGCCCGCCGCCATCGCAGCTCGCGTGGAGGACGTGGCGGCGTTCTTCGGGCTCTGGGTGGTGGGCGGCATCGTGGCGTTGTGCGGGGCGCTGACCTACGCCGAGCTTGCCGCGAGCTTCCCCCGCTCCGGCGGCATCTATGTGTTCATCCGGGAGGGGTTCGGGCCGTTGCCCGCGTTCCTCTTCGGGTGGGCCGAGCTGCTCGTCATCAGGCCGGGGGCGTTCGGGGCGATCTCCATCACGGCCTCGGCGTACACGCTGCGCCTCCTGGGGATCGATCCCGCCGCCCCGGTGGCCGGCCTGTCGTTGCACGCGGAGCAGCTGCTCGCCGCGGGCTACGTCGCCGTCGTGGCGGCGGTGAATTATCGCGGCATTCATCGCGGGGCGCTGCTCCAGAACGTCTCCACCGTTTTCAAGGTGGCGGCGCTCCTCGCCCTGATCGTCCTGGGATTCCTGCTCGGGGGCGGCGGACCGGCAGCGAGCGGGGCGGCGGGCGGCGCCGCGCCGGTCGCCCTCTCGCCCGTGCTCCTCGCTCTCGTGTCGATTCTGTGGGCGTACGACGGCTGGGCCGATCTGGCGTTCGTCGGCGGCGAGGTACGCGATCCCCAACGCAACCTGCCGCGGGCACTGCTCATCGGGACCGCCGTGGTAGTGGTGCTCTATCTCGGCGCGAACCTGGTGTACCTCCACTTGATCCCGATCGGCCGCATGAAAGACGCCGAGCTCGTCGCCGCCGACTCGGCGCAGCTGCTGTTCGGCGCCGCGGGCGTCGCGGCCGTATCGGCGGCCGTCGCCGTGAGCACTTTCGGCACACTCAACGGCTCCATGATGACCTCCCCCCGCATCTTCTACGCGTTGGCGGAGGACGGGCTGTTCCCCGCGGTCATCGCCCGAGTGGACCCGAAGACCGGCGCCCCAGGCGCCGCGATCGTGCTGACCGCCGTCCTCGGAATGGTGTTCGTGCTGGTGCGCACCTTTACACAGCTGGCCGACCAGTTCGTGATCGGCATCTGGCCCTTCTACGCGCTCGCGGTGGCGGCCATCTACGTGCTGCGCCGGCGGCGGCCGGACCTCCCACGGCCGTACCGCACCTGGGGCTATCCGGTGGTGCCGGGGGTGTTCCTCGTCGCCTCGTTGTTTCTGCTCGGCAACTATTTCGTGTCGCAGCCGGTGGCTTCGGCGGTGGACGTGGGCATCCTGCTCGCCGGAATCCCGGTGTTCGTGTTGTGGCGGCGCGCTCATGCGACACCTTCGCCGTCGCCCGATTGACAAGCCCCGGGTCGCGGGCATCTTTGTCCGCGTCCCTGTTGAACCTCTTCGCGGGTCTTCATGCCATGCCGACCGTTTTCCGGAGCCTATCCATGAAACGCTTGTTGTGGTCCGTCGCAGTATTTGGCGCCCTCGTTGTTCTCCCTGCAGGCAGCCCGCTCGCCGCGCAGGGCGTTACGACCGCGGCCGTGATCGGCCGCCTCACCGACGAGGCTGGCGGCCCCGTGGCGCAGGCGTCGGTCTCGCTGCTCAACGCGTCGACCGGGCAGTCGTGGTTGACCCGTGCCGGCGGGGACGGACGGTTCGCGTTCGAGAACGTGACGGTTGGCGGCCCCTATGCCGTGGACGTGCGGGCGATCGGCTTCGAGCCGGTCCACTTCGAAGGGCTCTTTCTGCGCCTGGGCCAGCGCTACACGTTCGATCGCGCAATGAAGCGGGCGGCCGTCGAGGTCGCCGGCGTGACTGTCGAAGGGCAGGCGAGTCCGCTGCTCTCGGTGGCGCGCACCGGCGCCCAGACCTTCGTGGGTGAGTCCCTGATCACGCGGCTGCCCACCCTGGGCCGGAATTTCACCGATTTCATCAACGTGGTCCCGCAGGTCGTCACCGCCGGTGTGCCGGGCGCGAGCGTCGGCGGCCAGAACAACCGGTTCAACAACATTCAGGTCGACGGCGGCGTGAACAACGACGTCTTCGGCCTCGCCGCCTCCGGCACGCCCGGCGGACAGGCGAACGCGCACCCGATCTCCGTCGAAGCGATCAAGGAATACCAGGTCCTGATCGCGCCATTCGATGCCCGGCAAGGGAGCTTCGCCGGCGGGTTGATCAACGCCGTCACGAAGTCGGGGACCAACCGGTGGGGCGGGTCGGCCTGGGGGTACTTCCAGGGGCAGGCGCTCGTGGGGCCGAACCTGGGCGGCCACAACGCGGGCGTCTTCCACCAGGATCAGTACGGATTCAACGTCGGCGGCCCGATCGTGCGTGATCGGCTGCTGCTCTTCGGTTCCGTGGACGTGCAGGCGCGCGGCGCGCCCTTTGCGGGCCTGTCGATCGGCACCGACACTACCGGCGGCCTGGATTCAGTTGGCACTGGGGTCCGGGTGACGACGGCGACCCGGGTCGCCGAAATCCTGAAGACACAGTACAACATCGCTGCGGGCACCTTCGCAGCGCCGACGATCGGCAACCCAGACAAGAACATCTTCGGGAAGTTGAACCTCCAGCTGGCCCAGAACAGCCAAGTCGAGTTGTCGTACAATTACGTCAATGCGAACCAGGACAACCTGGTCCACTCGTCCACCGCGACAGGCTTCCGCGACGGGTATCAGCTGTCCAACAGCGGCTACCTCTTCACGACCAAGACCAACACCGCGCGGGGGAAGTGGACGGTGCAGGCGGGGCGGCTGTCGAACGAGTTGATCGCCGGCTACCAGCGCATCCGCGACAACCGCGATCTGCCGAACCGGGTGCCCCTGATCTTCGTCGGCGGCGACCGGCCGTTCACCGGGGCGGTCCCGAGCACCAACATCGCGGCCGGCGCCGAGCGGTTTTCGCATGACAATTTGCTGAACCAAGACATCCTGGAGCTGACCGACAACCTGACGTTCTCGAGCGGCCGGCACGCGTTCACGATCGGCACGCACAACGAGTTCTTCCACTTCTTGAATCACTTCTTCCCAGCGTCGCTCGGCGTCTGGAGCTTCCGCGACACCACCGCGCTCAAGGCTGGGACGCCGTTCCGCTATGAGATCGCCCTGCCGCTGCGGCCCGGTGGTCCGACCGCCGACTTCAAGGTGCAGCAGCTCGGTGGGTACGTGCAGGACCGGTGGGCCGCGACGCCGCGCCTCTCGCTCACGCTGGCTTTGCGCGCCGACATCCCCGTGCAGAAAGCGCCGACCCTCAACCAGACCCTGCTCGACACGCTCGGCATCAACACCGGCGACTTCCCGAGCGGCAACATCCTCTGGTCGCCGCGCCTCGGCTTCAATTACGATCTGTCGGGTGACGGACTGACGCGGCTGCGCGGTGGCGCAGGGATCTTCAGCGGCCGCCCGCCGTATGTCTGGCTCTCCAACGCCTACGGCAACACGGGCCGCGAGCAGGCAACCCTCATCTGCGACGGCGCGACCTCGGGGGCCACGACGGACACCGTCCCGGCCTTCACCACCGACCCCGCCGCCCAGCCGAACCATTGTGGCGTGGGAGGCGCCGGGGTGTCCGCGGCGGCCGCGTCGGTCGTGTTTTTCGACCCCACGTTCAAATTTCCGCAGAATCTGAAGCTGTCGCTGGGAATGGATCACCAGCTCCCGTTCGGGATCGTCGGGACGTTCGACTTCCTCTATACGAAGTCCGTCAACCAGTTCTACCTGTCGGACGTGAACCTGCAGGGTGTTCAGGGCACGGTGTCGGGCGAAGCCGGCCGGATCCTCTACGGCACGATCAACCTCGCTACGGGGGCAACCGCGCCGGTCCGCAAGAGCACCGCGTTCCGGGACGTGATTCGCCACCGCAACGAGGGCCAGGACCGCGCCTTCCAGATCACAGGCCAGCTCGAAAAGCGGTTTTCGAACCACATGCAGTTCATCGTGGGCTACACGTACAGCCACGTCGAAGATCTGTTTACGCTGACGTCGAGCATCGCCAGCTCCAACTACCGGTTCACCACACTCGACGGCACCATCGAGAGCCGTAACCTGCGCCGCTCGGCGTTCGACATCCCCCACAAGATCTCGGTAACCGGCGTATTCGCCCTGCCGGCGACCTTCGAGTTGTCGCTCGTCTACGTCGGCCAGTCGGGCTCACCCTACGCCTGGGTCACGCAAAACGATGTCAACGGCGACGGATTCGGCGGGAACGATCCGGTATACGTGCCGCGTGACAACAACGACATCAGCCTGGTGGTGCCGGGGGATACCGTCGCGCTGAACACCATCATCAACAGCGAGGACTGCCTCAAGAGCGCGCGCGGGTCACTGATCAAGCGGAATTCCTGCCGCAATCCGTGGATCAACATCCTGAACGCGCGCATCACAAAGGTACTGCCGTCGATCAGCGGCCACCGCATCGAGCTGTCGGCCGACATTTTCAACCTGCTACACCTGATGAACCACGATTGGGGCGTGATCCGGTCCACCTCCGACTTCGAGGAGGCGAATCTGCTCAACCCTGGCGGATTCGACGTCGTGAACCAGCGGTACCGCTACCGGCTCGCATTCTCCCCCAGCCAGTTGAAGCGCCCCAGCGCCACAGCGCAGCAATGGCGCGTGCAGCTGGGCATGAAGTACTTGTTCTAAATAGGTTGGTGGAGGTTGTGGAGGATGGTGAAGGTCGGGTGCTGGATCACCCTTCACCATCCTCCACCAACCTCCACGTAGTTTCTAAGTTTGCGCCTTTCTCAACAGCCACACCGCGCCGACGCCTGCCAGCATGTTGGGGAGCCAGGCCGCCAGCGTCGGCGGCAGGAGGCCCCCGCCCCCGACCGCCCGCGACAGCTGCATCAGCAGGAGAAACAGAAACGTGGTCGCGAGGCTCACCGCCACGCCCCAGGCTGCTCCGCTGCGCGGGTTGGTGATCGCGAGCGGCGCCCCGAACAACGCGATGATGATGCATGTGAAGGGGATGGCCACCTTCAACGCGCGGTCCACCGCCAGCTTGCGCGTATCCGACCCCGAGCGCGCCAGCGCATCGATGTAGCGTCCCAGCTCGGCGTAGCCCATCTCCTCGGGCGCCTTGGGCTCGGCCAGCAGGTCTTCGGGCGACTCGTGCAGGATGCGTGCGCGCAGCGTTCGGAACTCGAAGGCGCGCTCGACGCCGCGGCCCAGGAGGTAGCGCACCCGGCCGTCCTGCAGCGTCCAACCGCCGACCCGCCCGTACCGCGCCCGCCGGGCCGTCACCACGATGGTGGGATACTCGGGGCCGGTGCCGCCACGCTCCAGGATCAAGTCGTTCATATCGCGGGTGCCGATCTGGAGGTTGCGGATCGCGTACACCCAGCCGCCGTCGGCGCGGTACACGAAGTTGGTGCGTGACCCGGTCCGGACCGCCTTCTCCCCCAGTAGCTCCGCTTTGCGGGCCGCGCCGATCGGCACGAGTTCGCTGATGCCTACCCCGGCCACACACGCCGCCACCGCTGCGAGGAAGATCGGCAGGACCAGCCGATGAAACGAGATCCCCGACGCCTTGGCCGCGGTCAGCTCGGAATGCCGCCCCATCGTCCCGACGGTGAATACGGTGGCGAAGAGCACCGCCGCCGGCAGCACCAGGAACATCGTATCCGGCATGCCGTACAGGTATGCCAGGGCGACGTGCGCTTTGGTCAACCCCCGCGCCAGATAGCGGTCCAGCTTGTCGGTCAGATCGATGACGATCACGAGCAGCGGGAAGCCGAACATCACGACGAGAAACACCAGCG
>JBGQFX010000103.1:0-5649 GCA_041497135.1 Gemmatimonadota bacterium
CACGGCCCCCGCTGCGAACGCGAGACCCGCCAGGCAGCCCGCGGCGCCCAGCCCCACCAGCGACTTCAGCGCGAGCGAGAGCAAGCGCTCGCGCAGCGGCCGCACCTGGTCGCGGGCGGCGGTCGGGAGCGCGTCGACCAGGGCCCGGCTGACTTGGGCGGCGGTTTGAAACCGCTGTGCCGGGTCCTTGTGGAGCATCCGCCCCAGCACCGTGACGAGACCCGGATTGACGTCCACGCGCACACGCCGGATGTCCGCGGGAACCGCCGTAATCTGTTGGGCGATGATTTTGGCGGAGGAA
This sequence comes from Gemmatimonadota bacterium, assembly GCA_041497135.1. Lineage (GTDB taxonomy): Bacteria > Gemmatimonadota > Gemmatimonadetes > Gemmatimonadales > GWC2-71-9 > DASTHG01. Next base: position 302 of record JBGQFX010000103.1, read on the forward strand.
TCGCCGTCAAACGGGGGCGCGCCCGACAGCATCTGGTACAGTACGATGCCGAGGGAATAGACGTCGGAGCGTCCGTCTACCGCATCGCCCGTGGCCTGCTCCGGACTCATATACTGCGGGGTTCCGATGATCATGCCTTCGGTGGTGAGCTGCGCCGCCGTCGCCGCTTGGGCGGCCTTGGCGATGCCGAAGTCGGTGACCATCACGTGGCCGCGCTTGTCGAGCAGGATGTTGTCCGGCTTCACGTCCCTGTGCACCACGCCCTCGCTGTGGGCGTAGGCGAGCGCGTCCGCCACCTGGCGGGCGACGCGCGCCGCGTCCCGGACCGACAGGCGACGATTGGGACTGGAGGCGAGCAGCTGCCGCAGACTGGGGCCGTCGATGCAGCGCATCATGATGTAGAGCAGGTCGCCCGGTTGGCCGACTTCGTAAATGGGGACGATGTGCGGGTGCTCGAGGCGCGCGATCGTCTGGGCCTCGCGCACAAACCGGTCGGCGAGCAGGGAGGAGGAGGCGCCCGCCGTATCCATCACCTTCACCGCGACATCGCGGTTCAGGCTATGGTCGCGGGCTCGGAACACGACCGCGAACCCCCCTTGGCCAAGCATCGGGCCGACGGTGAACTGCTTGCCCAGTGCGTCCTGCAGGCGTTGTTGGAGGGCGGCGGTATCCATTTAGGGGCGGTGTCCGACGGCCGCACGCGTCCCCTGGCCAATCGCGCTGCCGGCGGAGAACTTTTGAGGAATGCCCATCGGCGAAAAACGTAAAGCCGTCCGTCCGGTCGCGTTAGGGCTCGCGACGATCGGGTTGCTGTGGCTGTTCGGCGTGTGGCCACCGCCGCTGTGGTGGCGCTCGCATTGGCCCGCGCGGACCGCGATGATGCGCTTGCGGCATGACACGGCCAGCTATCAACCTTCGGCCCTGGTCGCCATGCCCCCGATGCTGCAACGCATGGTGATCATCGGGGAAGATTCCCGCTTCCGAACCCACCATGGTCTCGATTTCGAGGAAATCCGGGATGCGCTCGGTGTCGAGCGGGGCGCGGAGTTTGGCCGAACACTGCGGACGATCTGGAGGAGGCGCGATCGCCTGCGCGGCGCCAGCACGATCACCCAGCAGCTGGCCAAGAACCTGTATTTGTCTCCCTCGCGCAATCCCTTCCGCAAGCTCAAGGAGGCCGTGACCGCGCTCCGGCTCGAATGGGCGCTGCCCAAGGACCGCATTCTGGAGCTGTATCTGAATGTGGTCGAGCTCGGCCCCGGCATCTGGGGGATGTCGCCGGCCAGCATGCGATACTTCGGCACGAAGCCGGGGACTCTCACCGAGGCGCAGGCCGCGGCGCTCGCCGCGACGCTGCCGTTCCCGCTCTCGTCAAACCCATCGTACCGTTCAGCGCGTATGCTGCACCGGCGCGATCTGATCCTGGCGCGCTATCACGGCGTGGATGTGTATATCCCGCCAGAGGAAGAGTTGGATAGTGTGCCGGTTCCGGTGTTCAATCTCCCGATCATAGCACCGGTGATCGACACGCTGATGGACTCCCTGCACGTCCCGCCGCCCACCGACAGTACCCGCGATACTGACACCACCCGCGACACGACCGGGCCGCACTGAGCGGAATCACTCCTCCTTGACTCCTCCGGTCAGCGCGACAGCATTGAGGGCGTGAAGCCGTACCGAGAGGCACTTGCCACGCTGTTGTGCCTGGCCACTCACCAGAACGGCCGCCGCGCAGTGTCCCGATGGCTCCGCGCCACCGTGCCGACTGCTGACGACGCCCGCGAACGCAGGCCCGCAACTCACAGCATCGCCGTGTTGTATTTCGACAATTTGTCGCCGGATACGGCGGATGCCTACCTCGCCGACGGCGTCACCGAAGAGTTGATCAACCTTCTGGGCTAGATTGAGCGCCTGAAGGTGAAGTCGCGTTACGCCGTCCGGAGATTCCGCGGACCGGACACTCGGGATCTCCCCGCTTACATCGACACGATGCGACCATCAGTGCTCGAAGCGGCCTTCCTCAGCCAAGGTCTCGCGTCCGTCGGCGAGCGCGACCGCGCGCTGACCCTGCTCGAGCGCGTCCGGCCGCGGAGCGAGATGCTGTGGTTTGTTCTGCGCTGGCCCGAGTTCGACCCGCTGCGCGACGACCCACGGTTTCAGCGGTTGGTGGAGGAAACGAAGCCGTAGGGGGAGATTGCCCTCAGTCTACCAGCCGCAGCGGCATGACGAGCGCCAGGTAGCTCGCCGGATCGTTCCAGCCCACGGGCTCGATCGTTGCCGCGCGCTCGGGGGCCTTGAAGGTGAGCCGCACCTCGTCGGTGGGCATGTACTTGAGAATCTCGAGCAGGTAGGTCGCGTTGAACCCGATCTCGAGCGGCTCGCCCTCGTAGGTCACCGCCAGCTCGTCCTGGGCTTCGCCCAGGTCGGGGGTCTGGACCGAGAGCTTCACCAACCCGCCCGAAAAGGCGAGCCGGATGCGGTGGGTCTGGTCGCTCGCCACCACGCTGGTGCGCCGCAGCGCCGCGCCCAAGGCTGCCTTGTCGACGGTCGCGGTCTTGTCGTTCTCCCGCGGGATGACTTGCTCGTAGTTCGGGTACGGACCCTCGATCAGCCGTGAATACACCAGTTTTCCGCCCGCGCGGAAACCGATGTGGTTGTCGCTCTTGGCCACCTCGAGGGCGTCTTCTGGTCCGAACAAACGGCGGATCTGCTCCAGGGCCTTCGGGGGCACAATCAGATCCGCCGTGGAGCCACCGCTTGCCGGGACGTCCATCTTCGCCAGGCGATGGCCGTTCGTGGCCACCATCCGCATCCGGTCGGGTCGCAGCTCCCACAGGACGCCGTTCAGGATGGGGCGACTCTCCTCGGTGGACGCGGCGAACGCCACGTGGGCGACGAGCTTGTGGACCACGCCGGCGCTGGCTTTCCACGCCTTGTCGAACTTCACCGCGGGAAACGATGGGAATTCCTCTCGGGGCAGGCCGAGCAGCTTGAAGCGCGAGCGGCCGCATTCGATCCCCACACGCTGCTCGCCGGCTGCGGTGAACCGGATCGGAGAGGACGGCAGCTCCCGCGTGATGTCGCTCAGCTTCTTGGCGGGTAGTGTGACCGCACCCTCGGTGTCGACATCGGCCGCTACCGTGGTGCTCACCGCGATGTCGAGGTCCGTCCCCGACAGGCGCAGACCCTGCTTGGTGGCTTCCACCAGGACGTTCGACAACACCGGCAAGGTGGTCTTGGCCGGTATGGCCGCCGCCACCGCCGTCAGGCCTTCCTGAAGCTGTTCCCGCGTGATCGTGAACTTCATGCCTTGGGTCCTGAGGCTCCCACACGTAAGAGACAGTACTACTATCCTGTTAATAAAATACTAGTAGTAGTAGTAGAGATCGGGGAAATGTGGGCCGATCGCCAAACTGCCGGCCCCTGCGTGGTTTCGCCCGTGTCACCTGATGTGGGGTGACTGTGGGGACCCCGATCCTTTCCACACGACTGCGCCTCCGATACCTCCTTGTCCAGACCGCCCACATCCAAGGCGACCCAATGTTGGCTACAGTGCGGACAACTCCTGCCGCGCCATCTCGATCCGTTCCTTGAAGGTGCGATCCCGCATCATTTGTCGTTCGACCTTGTCCACGCTGTGGATGACGGTCGAGTGGTCACGACCGCCGAACGCCTGCCCGATCTCGACCAACTGCATGCCCAGCATATTCCGGGCGAGATACATGGCGATCTGACGGGGAATTGTTAGCGTCTTGGTCCTCGCCTTCGAGCGGAGGCCCTCCGGCGTGACGCCCCAGCGCCGCGCCACCACCTCCTGGACGCGATCGATGCTCGGCGTCGCGGGGCCCGGGAACGCGCTCTCCTCGCCCTGGCGGATCTTGTCGGCCAGGGCTTCGCGTGCCAGCTCGATCGTCACTTCACGGTTCTTCAGCGAGGCGAACAGCAGCAGCTTGATGATGCACCCCTCGAGCTCCCGCACGCTCGAGCGGATATGCTCGGCGATGAACCGCAGCACGTCGTCCGGAATCGTGAGCTCGAGGTGGTCCTGATACGCCTTCTTGCGCAGAATGGCGATCCGGTGCTCCAGGTCCGGTTGCCCGATGTCGGCGACCATGCCCCACTCGAATCGCGAGATCAGCCGATCCTCGAGCCCCGGGATCTCCTTGGGCGGGCGGTCCGACGTCAGCACCATCTGCTTGCGCCCCTCGAACAGGGCGTTGAACGTGTGAAAGAACTCATCCTGGGTCATCTCCTTGCCTTCGAGGAAATGCACGTCGTCCACCAGGAGGAGATCGGTGTCGTTGCGGTAGCGGCGCCGGAACTCGGGCATGGTCCGGGCCTGAATGCTTTCGATGACTTCGTTGATGAACTGCTCGGCGCCCACGAACAGCAGTCGCCACTCCGGATTGCGTCGCAGAACCGCGTGCGCGATCGCCTGCATCAGGTGTGTCTTGCCGAGTCCCGTCGCGCCGTAGATGAACAGCGGGTTGTAGGTCCGTCCCGGAGCTTCCGCGACCGCGTGCGCGGCCGCGGCGGCCAGCTCGTTCGACTTTCCCACCACGAAGCTGTCGAACGTGTAGCGCTCATTGAGCGGTGTCGTGGCGCCTGTCGGCGCCGGAGCGGGCTTCGGCGCGACGAAGAAGTCCATCTGCGGTCGCTGCTGGCGATCTTCCATCACGCGGAACACGACGGGTGTCGGCGTGCCGAATACGCGCTCGGCGGCGCGAGACAGAACCGGCGCGTGTTTGGTGTCGTTCCACTCCGCCGCGAACTGATCCGGCGCCCCCAGTACCAGGCGACCGTTCTCGAGCGCCAGCGGAACCGCCGGCTCGAGCCAGGTGCGGACCGTGGCTTCGGGAAGCTCGCGTCGCGCCTCCTCCAGGAGGCGCTTCCAGGCGTCTTTCGCTGACAGCTCCATCTAGGGCAATGTATTGGGTGGGACGTAGTGCAAGGGCGGGGCGAAACTACGGGCCCCATGTGGGAAAGTCAACCTTGAAGCGCCTACTCACGAGATGTAGGTTTCCCCGCCTTCCGTGAGGAGACAATGGGCAAGCCGACCTACCGGCCGCGCAATCGGCGGCGGATCAATAAGCATGGTTTTCGCGCACGCATGAGTACGAAGTGGGGGCGCGCGACGTTGTCCCGCCGCCGCAAGAAAGGGCGCAAGCGCCTCACCGTCCAGCTCCCGTCCAAGCACCGGAGCCGCTGACGGGCGAGCGGTACCCGCCACGCGCGCGGCTCCCGCGCGGAATCGACCTGACGCAATGCTGGGAATCCGGACGCCGGGTGCGCCTCCGCCACCTCGACATCGCGTGGCGCCCCAACACGAAGGGCCACGCGCGCTTTGG
>JBGQFX010000104.1:0-5548 GCA_041497135.1 Gemmatimonadota bacterium
ACCCGCCTCCGGCATAGCGGGCGTATACCGTTCGTGCCGCGGCGGAGTCGGGGTCTTCGAAGTCGAGCGGCCGTAGGTACGCGACCTCGAACTTGATCGCGACCGCACCGTTGTCCCGCTGCCGCCGCAACGTGGGGATGAGGACCGACGCGATGTAGTCATCGAGCGTGCGCGGGAGCGTGTCGAGGCCCAGGTCCCGGAGATAGCGGTGCAGCAGGGCCGCTTCACGGGGATAGAGCGATCGGGTGTCCGGCGATCGGGCCGCCTCGCGCCGCGTGTCCAGTGGAAAGAGGAGGGCGTCGTCGAACGGCACCCAGCGGAACCGCGGCGAGGCGAGCCCCGGCCCCAGGGCGATGCGGTTGGCGAGCATCACATCGATTCCGGCCCGATCGAGCACCCATGTCGGGAACGCCTCGCCGGGTACGCGCCCGGATCCGTCCAGTACCCGTGCCGCGCGGGACCACACCGGCGCCTCGAGCGTGAGCCGCCACGGGATCGGGAAAGGCGGGATGCCGTCGAGCGGCAGCGCGTCGTATTCGGTGTCGGCGGGTGCGCCCGGCGCCACCGGGCGCATCGGATGGGCATGGTTGTCGATCGCGCGGATCGTCGCGATGTAGGCAACGAGGCCCGAATCAACGGGGGTCTGCGCCTGCGCGGCACCCCCGGTGAGCAGCGCGACGAGCGCACCGGTGCAACGGGGCACGGGACAGCGTGGCATCCTGTGAAGCATGCGCGCCACGTCGCGACTGCGCCACTACCCTCATCTCGTTGCCTTGGCACGCACTCTGCTCTTCTCTCTTGTTCTCAGACGAATGCCCGGAACCGTACACCGGTCCGCCTCGGGCCGTCCGAGGTCTCGATTCCCCGTCTTCTCCCATCGAGGACGGGCGCTCTTCATCGTGGCCCTATGGCTCGTGGCGGCGACGTGCCGCCTCGATCAGCTGTTCGTCCATGCGGAGGGCGCGTTGCTCTGCGTCACGCCATCCGGCCCCGACACGCTGGTGGACTCCGCCGCGCTGGGGAGCACCGCGCGGCCCAGCGATACGATCAGCATCGGGAACTGCGGGGGAGGAACGCTGCGGTGGACGGCCTCCATGAGCCAGGGCGGCTCCTGGCTTTCGATCAGACCGGATTCCGGAGTCGTGGAGACGGGAAGCGTGACGGCACAGGTGGTCTTCGATCCAGCCGCGTTGGGCGACGGCATCTACCACGAAACGATCGTCGTCAACTCCACGACCGGGACCGGGGTGGCGGAGGTCCCGGCCGTGTTCTACGTCCATCCCTGCCGCATCGTGCCGATCACGATCGATGATTCTGCTGCGGCGATCCTGACCGCGGCGGATTGCGGCGCGCCGCACCGGCCCGGCCATTACGCGCGGATCTATGGATTTCCCGGAACCGCCAACGACTCCGTGTCGATCGCGGTCTCCGCCGGTTTCGACGCCTATGTGGCGCTCGATACCGCGCTGGACGCGGGCCGTCCTCCGTTGTCGGAGACGGGTGATTGCGCGAGCGCTGTCGGCGATCCGTGTCTCCCGTATCAGCGCCTGCCGCGCAGTCTCACCTATTTCGTGGAAGTCACGAGCGCAGCCGCCGGCGACGCAGGTGCCTTCACGTTGCGTATCGCGCATCCGCGGCTGCCGAACGCTCCCGCGACACTCGACCAGCGCTTGGGCGACTCGGTGACGAGCGTCCCGACTGGTGCGACGGTCAATCAGGCGAGCATCCTGCTGCGGGCCGTGCTGTCCGACCCCGATCTGGGTGACTCGCTGCATTTGGAGGCGGAAGTCCGGCCCATCACGGAGGGGTTCAGCGGCCCCGACGTCCCGAACGGGCCGGCGGTCGGCAACGGACTGACCGCGTGGCTGAGCGTCAGCGGGCTGAGCGACAAGACAGCGTATCACTGGCGCGTGCGCACCGGGGACAACACCGGACGTACGGGCCCGTGGGCATCTCGGGGCGGCAATCCCGATTTTGTGGTCGACGTTCCGCACCCGCCGAACGCTCCGACAGCCCTGGGGCAGGCGCGGGGCGACGGAGTCGGCATTCTCACCGGCGCCTCCATAGACACGGACGTGGTGATCCTGAGCGGTGTCGGTTCCGATCCCGACCCCGGGGACATGCTCCGCTTGGAGGTCGAAGTCCGACCCGTCGGCCTGGTGTTCACGGGGCCGACCCATTCGAGCCCGGCGGTGCCGAATGGCGGGCAACTCCAGGCGATCGTCGGCCCCTTGCCGGGTTCCACCGCCTACCACTGGCGTGCGCGGGTCGTGGATCAGGCCGGGGCCACGAGTGCCTGGGTTGCGTACGGGGGGAACGCCGAGAGCGCCTCTGATTTCAGCGTGGCGGCACTGAATCACCCTGATCCCCCGGCCGCGCTGGCGCAGCAGCAGAGCGGAGACCTGTCCCCGATCCCGGTGGGCGGCAATGCCGCGGCGAACACGGTCGTCCTGAGCGGCGTCGTGAGCGAGCCGGACGCAGGCCGGACCATCTTGCTCGACGTCGAAGTCGAGCCGGTCGGTCAGACTTTCACCGGTCGGCCCAACTACTCGAGCCCGTTGGGAGCAAGCGGCACCACCGCGTCGGTGACGGTGGGACCGCTGAGCGAGAACATCGGGTACCACTGGCAGGCCCGGGCTCGAGACGACGGCGGACGCACGAGCGCCTGGATCGCCTTCCCGGATGCCCCAGGCAACCCGGAGACCGATCCTGATTTCACCTACGAGGTCCAGCACCCACCGGTCCAGCTTGTCTTCACGGTCCAGCCGACCGCCACCCGGCTCAAGCTGCCGATTGTGCCTCCGGTGGTCGTGACCGCACAGGATGCCAACGGCCAGACAAGCACCGGCTTCACGGGCACCGTCACCATGGCGCTCGGCACGAACCTGACAGGTGCGAAGCTGTCCGGGACGACGAGAGTCACCGCCGTCGCCGGAGTGGCCACGTTCTCGAATCTGCGCGTCGACCGGACGGGGTTCCTCTACACCTTGCGGGCCACGACGCTGCAACCGCCGCTCTCGGCAGTTAGCGCGTCGTTCAGTATCACCCGCTAGGCCTTTCGTGGGCACGGGCGCGAACTGCGCGCTAGTGGCAGATCGGCGGGGCCGCGACTAGCGTTGCCTGCAGTCTCGCGCCCCCCGACTTGGAGGATCGTTATGCGCAACCGTCTCTGCGTCGTCGCCACGCTGCTCATCGCGGCGAGCGCCCGGGCGCAGCAACCGCCGGCCAAACCGACCTTCGCATTCGAAGAAGTGATGATCCCGATGCGCGACGGCGTGCGGCTGCAGACCGTGATTCTGACCCCGACCGATCGCACCGAGCCGCTTCCGATCCTGTTCCGGCGCACTCCCTACGGCGTGCCCGCCGGTCCGCTCACGCAGATCCCTCCGAGCATCAGGGAGCTGGCGCAGGACGGCTACATCTTCGTGATCCAGAACCTGCGGGGCCGGTTCCAGTCGGAGGGCGTCTTCAAGCTCAGCTCGCAGGTGGACCAGACGGACTCGACGTCCACCAACGAGACGACCGACGCCTACGACAGCATCGATTGGCTGGTGCGCCATGTCGCGAACAACAACGGCAAGGTCGGGATGTTCGGGGTGTCCTACGACGGGCTCACGACCGCCATGGCGCTGCTGCACCCGCATCCGGCGCTCGTGGCCATGAGCGAGCAGGCATCGCCGGTCGATCAATGGATGAACGACGACGATCATCGCTACGGCGCCCTGCGCGAGAGCTACGCCTTCGAGTACGCGGTGCTCGAGCAGGCGGACAAGAACAAGAACACGCACTTTTCGTTCGAGACCTACGACACATACTCGTGGTACCTGGCGGTGGGGCCACTGTCCAACCTCAATGCCCGCTACCTCCACGACTCCATTCCTTATTGGAACGACGTCGTCGCCCACCCCGACTATGACGAGTTCTGGAAGCGGGAGGCCTGGGTCAGCCAGCTCCACGCTTCGACGGTCCCCAACCTCAACGTCGCGGGCTTCTGGGATCAGGAAGATCCGTGGGGTCCGTGGCAGATCTTTCGCCACGCCGCCGAGCACGATCCCGATCACACCAACTTCATGGTGGCGGGCCCCTGGTATCATGGCATGTGGCGCGCGCCCAAGGGGGACAGCATCGGGCTGATCGCGCTCGGGGGCCACGAGACGGCGCGCGAATACCGCGAGACGATCGAAGCGCCGTTCTTCCGGTACTACCTCCATGGGCAAGGCGAGAAGCCGACGTGGCGGGTGACCACCTTCCAGTCGGGCGCCAATCGGTGGCGCACGTATGCCGCCTGGCCCCCGGCGGAGGCGAAACCGACGAACCTCTACCTCCACGCCGATGGAACCCTGTCGTTCGATGCCCCCCGCGCCCGGGGGCCCGGCGCGGGGTACCGCGAATACGTCTCCGACCCCGCCAACCCGGTACCGTACCGGCGGCGACCGATTTCCCCCACGTATCCCGCGGGCGATTGGCGCACCTGGGAGGTCGCCGATCAGCGCTTCGTCGATCAGCGCCCGGACGTGCTGACGTTCGTGAGCGCGCCGCTCGAGCACGATCTCACCATTACCGGCGAGGTGGCGGCCGACCTGTTCGCGTCTACCTCCGGCACCGATGCCGACTTCATCGTCAAATTGATCGACGTCTATCCCGACAGCGCGCAGCCGAACGCCTGGGACCCCGACGCCGGTCCGCCGCCCGGCGGCTATGCGAACTCGGTGAACGGCTATGAGCTCCCGATCGCGATGGAGGTGCGTCGCGGGCGCTATCTCGCGAGCTACGAGCAGCCGCGCCCGCTGGTGCCGAACACGCCGGTCGAATGGCGCATCCCGTTGCGCGATCGGGATCACGTGTTTCTCAGGGGGCACCGGCTCATGGTCCAGGTGCAATCCACCTGGTTCCCGTTGATCGACCGCAATCCCCAGAAGTTCGTCCCGAGTATCTACCGGGCGACGGCAGCCGATTTCACCAGAGCGACGCAACGGGTGTACAGCACGATCTCGGCGCCCTCACACATCGTGTTGCCGGTCGTCCCCTGAAGACGGCGGAGCCTGGGTAACCTTCACGCATGTGCCAGAGACTCTGGAGTATCCTCGGCACCGTAACCTGCGTCCGTCTCGTGGCTGGGCCATGCGCCGCCGCGCAGGAGGGACAGCGCGCGCTCCTGGTGGCGTGGCGCCCGACGATTCCGGTGCAGGGGGCGCTGGTGCTGGTGGCCGTCCGGGCGCCGCAGAACGGGAGCGTGCGGGCGGTCTCCGGCGAGCTCGCCGGACAGGCGTTGCATTTCGAGCTGCACGACGGGTGGTTCCGCGCGATCGGCGGCGTTCCCCTGTCAACCCGAGACCACGTCCGAGCCCGCCTCGTCGTCGAGCGCGCGAATGGCGCCCGGGACTCTCTCACCCGCAGTTTACCGGTCGGGCGGCGCCGCGCGCCGAGTGAGCGGTTGCAAACTGATCCGGATTTCGTCCAGCCGCCCGAGTCGCTCGCCCCCCGGCTCCGAGCCGAGCGTGCGCTCGTCCGCGAGCTGAAGCACCACACCCACGAGCGGCCGCGGATG
>JBGQFX010000105.1:0-5196 GCA_041497135.1 Gemmatimonadota bacterium
CGTGGTGGCGCGGAACCAGCGCCAGGCGTAGACGTGATCGCGCTCGATCGTGATCAACCCGGCGCCGGTATACGGTGCCTGTACCTGAAGCTCGATCGTCTCTCCCGGAGCGTAGTCGCCCTTGCCGAGCGTCAGCTGCAGCTCGGCGTTGCGCTCGAGCGAGCGCGTCAGGTTCGCCGCGGCGGCCACGGTGTAGTCCACGCGTGACAGCTCGGTCCCCGCTGAGTCCTGTACTACGAGCGCGAAGTCGCCGGGCTCCCCGGTCGCGAGCGGCACCACGCGCCCCGTATCCGCGATCGCGAGCGGTGTCTCGCTCACCGGCACCTCTTTCTTGACCGACTGATATCGGTACGTGCCGTCGTACTGTCGGGCGAGCACCGACAGGAAGGTGATCCGGATACGCGCCAGGCGGAGCTTCCGCACGGCGCGCTTCCGGCCATCCGGCCCCACCGCCACGAGCTCCACGCTCCGTTCTGCATCCTTGTGGAGATAATGCAGATCCCCATCCGGTTTGTAGCCGACGAGAAACGGCTGGTTCGACACCACCACGCCCGCTTCCGCCGTGACGCTGCGACCGCCTTCAGCCTCGTACCCTTCCGTGATCAATCGCAGGCGATAGGTGGCGCGCGCGAAGCGCTCCAGGCCAAGGCTGAATTGCGCCTCGCCGGCGGCATCGGTGGTGGTGGCCGGCAGGTCCTCGGAGTAGGTCTCCTTGGCCTTCTGGGGATCGGAGAAGCGGTAGTCCTCGAGTCCCCGGAGCGTCGGGAAGCCCGGCGTCAACTGGACGGTCGCGGTCACGCGGCGGCCGGCGGCCGGAGTGCCGAAGAGGTTCTTGAGGCTGATCCGTGCCGTGAGACTGTCTGGAGCGACCCAGCCGTTCACCGACTCGGCGGAGAGGTGGGCGGTCATCGTCATCCGGTCGGGCTGGAATTCGCGCACCTGCACCGACACGGTGCCCAGCAGTGCGTCGGCGCGTCCGTCCTTCACGATGTACAGCGAAACCGTCCATGTGCCGGTCGGCGCCGACTCCGACGTGGTGTAGGTGATCTCGTCGAACCCCTGCGGCGAGAGTCTGAGCCGTTCCTGCTTCACTTGGAGGCCGCGGGCATCGGCGATCACCGCCTCGAGGGGGATGCCGGCGAGCGGCTGCGCCCAATCGGCCGACTTCACGATCACCCCGACGTGGAACGCGTCGCCGGGCCGGTACACCCCGCGATCGGAGAAGAGATAGGCGGAGAGTTTGTCCGCCTGGATCGCATTGGACACACCGCCGACATCGAACCGTGAGAGGTCCAGCTCACGATCGTATCGATTCATCGGCAGGAACGAGAGATCCTGCGCGCTGTGGGCGGAATAGAGCGCCGGCGTTTGCTCCCGCTCGAACGACTTGAGGCTCGGGAACCGCACGTGGCCCTCGCCATCGGACTCCGCCGAGATCACGGTAAGCCCATTCTTGCCCACGACGTCCACGCTGACGCCGGCCAGCGGCAAGCCCGTGCGCAACGACTGTACGAAGACGTCCTGTCCGCCGTCGGCGCCCTTCTTGGCCAGAAGGCCGAGATCGGTGACGAGGATCAGGCGCCGATCCCGTGGCCCGGTGGCCTGCTTCGTGACCGGGTCGTAGCCCTGGACGGAGAGCAGGAAGAGCCCTCGGGGACCCGAGCCGCTCGACAGGTAGCGGCTCAGGTCGTAGGGCTGGTAGTGCGCCTTTCCCGGGCCGAGCGGTGGGATCGGGATCGTGTCGGTCTGCCGCGCCGTGAGGTTCGAGGCGTCGAAGTTGTCGTTGTTGAACTCCGTATTGCCGAAGATCAGGCTCGTCTGCGTCACGAGGTGCTGGAGCTGATTGGGCAGGACCCGGCCGACCTCCACGACCAGGACGGGCAGGTCACGGCTGTAGATGGAGATCTTGCGATCGCCGCTCAGGCTCAGCAACGAGCCGCTGCCCAGGATCTTCACTTCCTTCGGGAACGGGGGGATGACGGCGGTTCGGTCCCAGGTCTCGCCCAGGACGTAGCCGCCGAACGAGCGCAGCCCTTTGCTCACCCGGACGTAGATGTAGCGGCCGGGGTCGGCGTCATACCGGAACCCCTGCCGCGAGGTGTATTCGCGCTCCCCCGGAACGGGGGTCAGGGCGAGCGGCGTAGACGCTTGCAGGATCTCGGGACCGATGATCTCGGGACGATTCCATGCGTAGGGACGAGTTCGTTGCGCCGGCGGCGTGGCCGGGTTGAACACCGGAAGAACCCACGCGCCGACGTTCTGCCGGATGTCCTTCTCCCCGACATCGGCCGACGTCGAGAGAATGAGGACCTGCTCGGGTTCGTACCGTTCGTTGCGGACGAGGGTGAGCTCGACGTTCCCCACGGCCAGACTGAACAGCCCGGGGATCGGGATCCGTTGCTCGATCTTCTCTTCGGTGCCCGGGCCGCCGCGGCTGGACCGGACACCCGCGTCGACGCTCACCCGCATCAGCGCGTCCTTCGCCGGGATCGGCAGCGGATCGGAGAGGATCGACGCCGTGAGGCCCTTCTTGTCAGCGGTCACGGCGAACGACACCGACCGCAGGCCCTGCAAAAACCCGCCGCTCGGCCCCTCCAACCGCAGCGAGACCTGCCTGGCGAGGGAGGCGGTGTCCACCGGGTGGCTGAAGCTGAGCTTGAGCACCACGCGCTTGAGGTTGGGATCCACCGGGTCCTGATAGAACTCCGCTGACGAAACGGAGGCGGCGAAGGGCGCGGTGGCGAAATCGAAGCGGTAGCGTTCCAACCGGACGGAGGTGGCGACGAGCCCCTTGCGGGGGAGCGACACCGTGAACTGCTGGCCCACCGGCCAATCCGCGGCGGGATCGAAGTCGAGCTCCTGATCCCCGACCCAGCGCCAGGTGCCGGCAATACTCGGCGAGAGTTCAGCGCCCGTCGCCAAGACTTTTCCCGCCGTGCTGAGCGGCGCCACGGAGGCTTCGAACAGCACCCGCAGCGGTGCGGGTTTCGGCGTATCGACGCTGAGATCGGTGGCGGCCGGCGCCGTCACGTCGTACGCCGTCCGCACCGCACGGGGGCGGTGACGCCACAGCTGCACGGCCGTGACGAGCACCACGAGGCCGACAACGGCGGCGATCGCGTCGCGCTTGAACGCCCGCGGGTTTGCCGCGGCGCGGGCGCGCAGGGCGGCCTCGCGGGACCGCAGCGTGGCCACCCAGGGAGGCGGAGCCCAAGCCACACTGCCGACCGTCACGCGGAGGAGCTTGGTGATCGAGGCGCGCAACTGCGACAGGCGACTGCGGACCGCCTCGAGATGCGGAGGGCGTAGGCTCACGGGTTCGAAGCTGCGGCGTGTGGGCTCCGCCGACAAGGCGGCTCGGGCACGTGTCGTTTTCGTCCCGCCCCGTTCGTCATATCCATGGAACCGGAGCTCGCCGCGGCCGAATCACTCCGCTGGTCCGCGGCCGATCCCCACATAAGAGGAGGCACGACAATGGGTTCCACTGCCAGGGCAGTGTTGCCGGGCGCCCGAAGTCACGGCTCGCCATTCTACCGGGGCTGACGCATTACACCATCTTCAGCGGTGATTCCGTTTCTCGACGCAGCGACGACGACGAAAGGTCAGTGAGGAAGGAATGCGCAAGATCGTCGCGGGGCTGTTCATGTCGCTGGACGGCGTGGTGGAATCGCCCTCGAGCTGGGCGCTCTTCAACGCCGAGATGCAGGAGATGATCGGCGCCGGGATCGCGCAGTCCGACGCCATTCTGCTGGGCCGGCGCACGTACCTGGAGTTCGCCGAGTTGTGGCCCCGGCAGCCACCGAGCCCGATGGCTGACTACATGAACGACACGCCCAAGTACGTCGCGTCAACGACCCTGCAAGATCCGCTGGAGTGGAAGCGCTCGAGGCTGATCAAGGGTGACCTCGCTGGAGCGCTCACGTCGCTCAAGCAGCAACCCGGCAAGAACATCCAGATTCCCGGCAGCCCTCGGCTGGTGCGGGCGCTGCTGCGTGACGGGCTGCTCGATGAGCTCGGTGTGATGATCCACCCGATCGTGGTCGGCTCCGGGATGCGGCTTTTCGACGACATGACCGATCAGCTACGTCTCAAACTGGTGGAGGCGCGGACGCTCAGCACCGGAGTCCTGAGCGTGACCTATCAGCCTGCGAAAGGGTAAAGCCGCGCTAGGTGTGGGTGGGGCTTCCGCCAGCGCGGTACGCGCGCGACTTTCCAACACCACCCCACCCTGAGGCCAGACCGTGATCCGTCTCCCGCACCCAACGCTCGCCGTCCTCGTGCTCGCCGGCGCGCTCGCCACATCGCGAGCCGCCGCGCAGGCAACCGCGGCCACTCCCGATCCGCGCGTGGGGCTGCGCGCCGGATGGATGAATGCCGCCCAGGCGGCCTGGAACCTCCGCCTCGTCTCGACGAGCGCCCCCGCGGCAGAGTTCATGAATCCGGCCGAGCCGGGCGATTTCAGCTACATGAACTCGGACCTGGCGTTCCAGGGCCATTACGTCTTCCAGGGCAATTTCCAGGGCTTTCAGGTGTGGGACGTGTCGGACCCGTCGCACCCGACCCGCACGCTCCTGCACCTCTGCCCCGCCATGCAGAGCGACGTCTCGGTGTATCGCCACCTGCTGTTCGTATCCGGGGAATCGCTGAACGGACGCACCGACTGCGGCACGCAGGGGATCCAGGACACGGTGAGCGCGGACCGGCTGCGCGGCATCCGCATTTACGACATCTCGGACCTTACGCACCCGCGCAACGTGGCCAACGTGCAGACGTGCCGCGGCTCGCACACGCACACGGTGGTGACCGATGCGCACGATACGGGCGCCGTCTTCATCTACGTCTCCGGCCAGGCGAACGTCCGCTCGCCGAGCGAGCTCGTGGGGTGCTCCTCCGTCTCCCCGGACCAGGACACGAGCTCGGCGCTGTTCCGCCTCGACGTCATCCGTGTGCCGCTCGCCTTTCCTGAGCAGGCGCGCATCGTGAGCCGCCCGCGGATTTTCGAGGGTCTGTCCCAAGTGAGCGCGCATGGACCCTCGCCGCTCGATTCAGCCCAGGCCGTCGGGATCGTCGATTCGGTGCGTGCCGCCGGGGGCTATGCCGTCATCATGGGGGGCGAGGCCATGGTCGTGCCGGCGCCCTTCATAACCGGCATGCTCGACAGCATCGTGCACGCACGCAGCGGGAGCGGGGCGCCGA
>JBGQFX010000106.1:0-5049 GCA_041497135.1 Gemmatimonadota bacterium
GACTGGTAAGCTGTCAGACTTCGCCGGGCTCTATGCCTTTCCTCTGTTCTGGTCAGCCTTTCTGCCGCGCCGGCAACGAATGATCTTCGCCCTGACCGTCGTTGCCTTCGTGGTCTGGAAGTCGCCTCTCAGCGGTCCACCCATCGCTGCGTGGAATGCGCTTGGGCTCTGGCCGGTGAGCCGCGTCGTCGATTACACGGACTGGATCGCGCTTGCCGCCGTGCTGCCAGCATATCGCTCGGCACTCGGGCGGCCGGGATCCGTGCGGCGCCGCTGGGTCAGCGTCGCGCGCCGAGCGGCGGCCGCGAGCATGGCCGCCGTCGCCGCGATCGCCTTCATGGCGACGTCCACGGCACCGTTATACCACTACGCCTTTCCGCCAGGAGCGGACTATCAAGTGGATGGCGAGCGGGCCGCGGTGCGGGCCTATTTACTCGCGCATGACTGGGAGTCCTCGAGCGCGAACCTTGGTGTCGCGGCCGACACGTTGTCCGGGGGTGGGGTACGCATCACGCTCCGGGATGCGTCACCGTGCGGAACGCGCGTCACCCTGGTCGACCTGGATTCACCCCACGCGGACGAGGACCTGCTGGCGGTTCAACGCAGGTTCGAACAAGAGGTCATCGAGGCTCTCCGAGTGCGTTTCCCGGCATGCACGCAGGCCATCACAGCACGTTCTCAGGGGAACCGGAAACGCACTCCAGCCACCATTCCGGCGGTGAAGTGGTGGTACTTCACGTCGTAGCCCGGCAGCGCTCCTGACCCGGAGTCCAGGGCGTAGGGACCTTCCGCGCGCCCCGGCAAGAAGCGGTACCCGAACTCGAGACCCGAAAAGAAATGTCGCCGCGCTCCGGCCCACATTGTGCCCGCTGCGCGGAGCTCGAGTCCGAGACGCGTGACCTGGGAGTTGGAGTCTGCAGGATAGGCGCGCGGTACGCCGCGGCCGCTGCGCACCCATGCCATCACGGGTCCGGCCCCAAACGAGGCTCCGAACGCTGCGTCCCTGAGCCATTGAGCTGGAGGCAGGTCGAATGTCAGCTGGGCGCCGACGGTCGTGGCGGACCAATGCCACGTGATGCTGCCGCTGTCCCCCTCACCCGACGCCCAGCCCAGTGATCCGCCACTGACCATCGCCCGAACCCCCAACCGCCGGCCCAGCGTGTGACCCACGGCCACGGACCATTGCGGGGCCGGGCGATGGAAGCGCGGAAAATGGATGCACGACACGAAGAGGCACACGTTTGCACTGAATCCCCCCAACCGCTGCAGATGCGCCACCATGCTCTGGCTCGGGCCTCCCGCTCCGCCGCCGGCAAAGGCCGTGATGATCCAGGAAGGGCGTGGTGGCGTTTGGCCGCCAAGTGGCAGGGCAGCGGACAAGAGCATGAGGGCTGCCCCAAGTGATGGGACTGGTCGAGTCATCGGCACCTCCCTCTGTTTCGAGGGGACGCGGTCAATGCTATCATGAATTATTGTGTTCTCTCTGACGCAACACCAGCTTCACTGCTCTCGAGACCCAGAATGGGCGCAAGACGGCGCTTTCCGACCGCATGGCCCTCGCGTTCTTTGTCGATCTCCTGATGTCCACCTTCCTGCTCGCCTATCTCTTCGCCCGAAAGCCTCTCGGTCCGGTCAAGTGGCCGTGGTTTGTCGCGCTGTCGCTCCTGGGCACTTTGGCCTTCAGCATTCCCCTCTTCCTGTGGCTCAACTGGCGGTATGCGCCCGCACCACGGCCCCGGTTCGCCGCCTGGTGGCGCGCGTCTTGACCCGCTGAGCTTGGGGTGGACGGAAAAGACAAGCTGAAAATCCTCACGCAACAATTCTGCCTCGCGCGCGAGCTCCTCGCCGTAGCTCGACATCAGGGACGGGCGTCCCCAGGTCGACATGAAGAGGGCGACGGGTTTCACCCTGGTCCAGGAGAGCCTCACCATGCCGTATGAACTGGAGCGACTCTACAAGCTCGGAGGAGTCGCATTCATAGCCAGTGGCCTGCTATTCCTGTCGAGGGCCATCTTGGACCTCATGGCAGGGGCGCCACCCTCGACCGGAGGGGAAATCCTCGCGTGGATCGCATCGACGTCCCTGATTCAGGATTTCCAGAGCGAGATCTTGTTCTTCGCAGCAGGGCTCCTGGTGCCGGCGGTCGTGGCCCTCTATCAGAGCCTCGCCGGCGTCGATAGAGCGAAGGCGGTGATCGGGTGCGGACTCATGGCGGTCGCCATCCCGGTCCTGATGGTATTGCTCGTCGTTCACGGGCGTCTGGTCTATCCCGTGTATGGCCTCCGCGTCAGTACGCCCGACCTCGCGGCGTTCGCCGTCGCCATTTTCTACGGTGGTCTACACGCCATCTTCCTCTTAATGGGAATCGCCACGTTCGTCCTGAGCCTGGCCATGAGGGGCGGACCGTACGGGAAGCCGGTTGTGTATCTCGGATTCGCCACCGCTGTGGTCGATGTCCTCGGCTCATATCCCTATGCCATCGGGCCCGCGCTCACGTTGGTCTCGCAGGTGTTTTTCGCCGCATGGTTTGTCGCCGTAGGCTCGCAACTCTACCGCATGCGTGACCGCGCTGCCGCCACCTAACCGGCGCTGACAGAGGAACAGGCCAGCTACACGACCGGCATCCAGCCCGGGGCGTACTCCCGCTCCCAGAGCTTCATGGCGTCCGCGTCGCCCGCGATGCGGCCCGTCGCCCGGTCGGTGCGAAGCGCGCGCCCCGTGCTCTGGGCGATGTTGCCGAGGTGGCACAACAAGACGCTCTTCACGCCCTCGGCGATCGGCTGGCGCAGCGGGGCGCCGGTCCGAATCGCGTCCACGAAGTTGCCGATGTGGAGCCCCGTGGCCTCGTCGTCGGCGCCGACGTCCACCGCGTTCCCCGGCTTGGCCGCGACCACTTCGCGGACCACCTGGCCCTTGAGGTCGTAGACGACGTAACCGTCGCGATCGAGCACGACGCTCCCCGCGGTCCCGAGGACGAGGGTGCCGCGCGAGCGCCCGAAGGTCGGCAGCCCGTTGCAGCTCTGTCCCTGCCACACGATCGTCTTCCCCCCCGCGAACTCGAAGGTGGCCTCCTGAGTGTCGGGGAACTCCCAGTCGTCCTCGAATTGGTAGCGCCCGCCCGTCGAGACCACACGGGTGCAGGCGTCCACGCCGAGCGCCCAGCGGCACACGTCGATCTCGTGCGTGCCGTTGTTCGCGATCTCCCCGGTCCCCCAGCGGTGGAACCAGTGCCAGTTGTAGTGGATGACGTTGTCGCGATACGGGGTGCGGGGCGCGGGGCCCTGCCACAGGTCGTAATCGAGCGTGGCCGGCACGGGCGCCGGTTTGCCGCGGCCGATCGTGCCCCGCGTGTTCGCGTACCAGGCGCGCGCCAGGTAGGGGCGCCCGATGAGACCTTCCGTGATGGCCTGGACGAGCTCGATGGAGCGCGGCGCCGACCGCTGCTGCGTGCCCATCTGGACCGCGCGCTGGTACTTGCGTTGCGCCTCCACCAGCAGCTCGCCTTCGCGCGCGTTGTGGCCGCAGGGCTTCTCGAGGTAGACGTGCTTCCCGGCCTGCAGGGCGAGGATCGTGGCCGGCGCGTGCCAGTGGTCCGGAGCGGCGATCACGAGCGCGTCCACGGTCTTGTCGTCGAGCGCCCGCCGGAAGTCCCCCACGGCCTGGGGCACCCGCGACTGCACGCCGCCGACGGCCGCCGCTCCCCGTGCCAGCACGGTCGAGTCCACGTCGCACACGTAGGCCACCGTGGCGTTCGCGGCCCGCGCGAAGCCCTTGCCCAGCACGGTGCCGCGCCCGTTCAGTCCCATGACCGCCACGACGACCTTTTCGGAGGGCGGTCCGGCGGCGAACGCCCAGGAGCGGATTCCAGCAGCCACGACTCCCAGCCCCGCGGCCGACGCGGTCTTCACGAATCTGCGGCGTTTCATAGCGGCCTCACCTTGATGTTGCGGAAGTACACCTCGTCGCCATGGTCCTGGAGCACGATGTGGCCACCGCCGCGACGCCGTTCGCCGAACCACGGCAGCGTCCGGAATTTGCTCGCCGCCAGCAGCGAGTCCAGGTGCGGAGTTCCGAGATCGAACGCGACGATTCGCGCGCCGTTCAGCCAGTGTTCGCCGTGGTTCCCGCGGAAGATCACGGTCGACCGGTTCCACGCGCCGACCGGCCGGAGGTGCTTGCGGTCGTTGGGGGCGACGAGGTCGTACAGTGCGCCCGCTCGATGCGTCGGGAGCTTGCCGTCCGGGTGCCGGTCGTCGTCCAGGACCTGATACTCGAAGCCCAAGGCCGCGTGATTCGGCGCCTCCCGCAGCGACAGCTCCTCCGAAACGTTGTACTTGACGCCGCTGTTGGCGCCGGGCGTGACCTTCCATTCCCACGACAGCTCGAAGTCCCCGAATACCTCGACGGTCATGAGGTCGCCGCCCTGCAGCGGCTGGCCGTCCGGTAGGGTGGGCACGCGGCCGCTCGCGATCTTCTCGATCGCTCCGTCGACGACCACCCAATGCGCGGTGGGCACGCTGTCGTAACCAAGCCCGCGCCACCCCGTCAACGTCTTGCCGTCGAACAGCAGCCGCCACCCAGCGGCGCGCTCGGCCGGAGTCAACTCGTTCAGGTGTTGATCGGCCTGCATCGGTGCGCCGAGCGAGGCGGCGCAGACCGCGAGCACGAGGAGCATGCAGGTTATACTACAGCCTTGGCCACCCGCCGCGAGTTCGTCGAGACGTCGGCCGCGATCCTCGCGGCGACCGCTTGGGCCCCGGGGGCCGGGCTCCGAGCACGCCTCCCCCTCCCCCTCGGCTTCTCGACCCTCGGGTGCCCGCGGTGGGACTGGCTCCAGGTGCTGGACTTCGCGGCGGCGCACGGCTACACCGCCGTGGAGCTGCGCGGGCTGCAGGACACCATGGACCTCACCCAGCGCCCCGAGTTCGCGCCCGCGCGCACCGCCCTTGCGAAGCGACAGATCGCCCAACGCGGCCTCCACGTCTCCTGCCTCGGCAGCTCGGCCACCATGCACGAAATGGATCCGGCCAAGCGATCCGCGCAGCTCGA
>JBGQFX010000107.1:0-4942 GCA_041497135.1 Gemmatimonadota bacterium
ACCCGGTCAACCGGCTCACCGACCTGAATCCCAACGACATCGACACCTACCAGGTGCTGCGCGGCGCGGCCGCGACCTCGATTTACGGGTCGAAGGGCGTGAACGGCGTGGTGATCATCACCACGAAACGCGGCCAGTCGGGCCGGCCGCGGGCGACCATCACCCAGCGCGTGGGGTTCTCCGAGCTGCAGCGCGGGCCGGGGACGCGGTCGTACACGCTCGCCCAGGCGCTGGATCAGTTCGCGGGCAGCGCGGCCGACACGGCGCTGATCCAGTCCTACCTCGTGAACGGGAGCCTGCCGACCTACGATCACCTGCGCGACGTGGCCGGGGACAAGCCGCTGTCGAACGAGACCCAGATCGATGTGCGGGGCGGAGCGGCGGGCACGCTGTATTACCTCTCCGCCGGGGTGAAGGGGGACGGCGGCATCATCACGAATACCGGCGCGCAGCGCCAGAACCTGCGGGCCAACGTGGACCAGAGCTTCTCCGATCGATTCTCGATGTCCTTGACGTCGGCGTTCGATCGGACGACCACGCAGCGCGGTTTCACCAACAACGACAACTCGGGCGCGAGCGTCACCTACGCGATCGCCTACATCCCGGGCTTCGTGCCGCTCAAGCCCGTGAACGGTCTGTTTCCCGATCCCGGCGGCCTGAGCTACCAGGGCTCCAATCCCCTGCAGACGACGACGCTGGGCAGCAACGACGAGACCGCGGTGCGCTTCACCGGCGGTCTGAATCTCCGCTATCAGGCGCTGCAGACGGCACAGCAGAGCCTGCAATTCGTCGGCGCCGGTGGCATCGATTTCTTCAATCAGAAGGACGCCGTGTTCGCTCCGCCCGAGCTGTTCTTCGAGGCGCGGCAGACCAATCCCGGCGCCTCGGTGCTCTCCAACGCGGACGGTCGGTTCGCGAACTGGAACCTCAACGCGATCCACACCTTCACGTCGGGCACCGGCTCGTGGACGGCGACGACGTCGGCCGGCCTGCAGTGGGAGGACCGGGCGATCTCGCGCTCGCGCATCATCGCGCGCGGCCTGCTCGCCGGACAGCAGAACGTCAATCAGGGCTCCGTGATCACGCCGTTCGAGGAGAACATCCACGAGCGCACCGCCGCGCTGTACGGCCAGGAGGAGTGGCTCGGCATGGAACAGCGGCTGCTGCTCTCGGCGAGTGTGCGGGCGGAGCGCACGAGTGCCAATGGTGACGCCGGCAAGTACTACCTGTTCCCGTCGTTCCGCGGCTCCTATCGATTCCCCGAGCTCCTCGGGACGGGGAGCGACGTGAAGCTGCGCGCGGCCTACGGCGAAACCGGCAACCAGCCGCTGTTCGGACAGAAATTCACCACGCTGCAGGGCGGCCAGGTCATCGGCGGCAACATCGGCACCACCGCGAACGCCACCTCCGGTGACCCCACGATCAAGCCGGAGCTGACCCGGGAGATCGAAGCCGGCGTGGATGCCACGCTGTGGGATGGGCGGGCGAACGTGGAGCTGACGCTGTTCCAGCGGAAGACGAGCGATCTGCTGGTGCCCGTCACCCCGGCGCCGTCCAGCGGGTTCTCGCTTGCGTTCGTGAACGGCGGCAAGATCCAGAACGAGGGCCTGGAGGTCGGCTTCGGCGTCCGGCCCGTGCGGACGCCCACGTTCGACTGGCTGTTGCGCACGAACTTCACCAGCATCAAGAACCGCGTGCTCGAGCTGAACCTTCCGGGCGGCGCCCAGGGCTTCCGGCCCGCCAACGCGGGCTACGGCTTGGCCTACGGAGAGTTCTTCGTGCAGGTCGGGCGGCCGATCACCCAGATCATCGGCACTGACGACCAGGGCAACGTGATCTCCCTGGGACAAGTCAACCCGAAGTTCCGGTGGTCCTTCTCGAACGAGTTCACGTTCCACCGGGCGTCGCTGTCGTTCATGTGGGAGTGGCAGGACGGTGGCGTGGCGCAGAATCAGACGCTGTCGCTGTACGACTGCAATAACCTCGCCCCCGACGGCGCTACGCCAGCGGGGCAGGCGCGCAACGACGCCTGTATCAATACCGGGGACGCACGGCCGTTCGTGCAGTCCACTTCGTTCCTCAAGCTGCGCAACGCGGTCTTTTCCCTCGACCTGCCCGAGCGGTTGGCGGCGATGTTCGGGGCGAAGTCGGCGGCGCTCAGCGTGGAAGGCGTGAACCTGATCACGATGACCGACTACTTCGGCTACGACCCCGAGGTCTCGAACTACGGCGCGCAGTCGATCACGCGCAACATCGACCTCGGTCCGTATCCGCCGTCGCGCCAGTTCTTCTTCTCCATCAAGGCGGGGTTCTGACCATGCGCACGAGACACTTCGCGATCGCGGCGGCCCTGCTGGTTCTCGGGGGCTGCAATTTCGACATCCTGAACACCAATCAGCCGACGCAGGACGATCTGGTGAACAACCCCAACCGCATCAAGCTGTCGGCCGCGGCGACGGGCCTGTTCGCCAGCGCCCGCGGTGGCATCCAGGCGCTCATCTGGCGGCTCGGGTCGATGGGGCGGGAGGGCATCAACCTCTCCGGCAACAACCAGCCGGACTTCCAGGAGCCGTACTTCGGTCCGGTCACCGCGGGCGGCAGTTTCGGGGGAACGCTCTACATCGACCGCTACGCCCATATCCGCAGCGCGAACATTTATCTCGCCGCCGTGGACAAGGCGCCAGACCTGACGGCGGCGGAAAAGGCCGCTTCGAAGGGGCTGGCCAAGACCTTCAAGGCCATCGCATTCGCCTACGTCATCGAGACGCGGGCACAGCTGGGTGCGGCGGTGGATGTGGATCTGCCGGTCAACTCCGCGCCGGCGCCCTGGGTGAGCGAGGACAGTGTCTGGGGCTACATCATCGGGTTGCTCAACGATGCCCAGACCGACCTGACGGCGGCCGGCAGCGCGGATTTTCCGTTCCCGGTGCCGGCGGGGCTCAATGCCTTCAACACCCCAGCCACCTTCATCCAGCTCAACCGCGCGCTCGCCGCCAAGGCCAACGTGCTGCGGGCGACCGCCCTGAACGGATGCGGCGGCGCGCCGGCCGCCTGTTACGCGGCCGCGCTGACGGCGCTCGGCGCGTCGTTCCTCGATCCGACGCCGGCGAACTTCCAGCAGGGGGCCTATTTCGATTTCTCCAATGGCCCCGGTGACGCGACCAACGGCTTGTCCGAGCCGCTCAACGGGCTGTCGTTCTATGCCCTGCAGGACAACCTCACCGACGCGCGGCTGCAGACGGGCGGCGCGCTCAAAGACCAGCGCGTGTTGGACAAGATCGCCCCCGCGACGGACGTCAACAACGGACTCCTCGGCAGCATCCCGATCCCGGGCGAGCTGAAGTTCACCGTGTTCTTCACGGGCGGGCAGGCGGATGAGAATCACGGGATTCCGATCATCAAGGACGAAGAGCTGATCCTGTTGCGCGCTGAGGCGAGTTGGTTCGGGGGGAACAAGGCCCAGGGGATCAGCGACCTCGACTTGGTACGGCAGAACTCGGGTGGGTTGCCCGCGACGGCGCTGACCACCGGCAGCCCCGACTCGGCGTTCGTGACGGAGCTGCTCTACAACCGCCGCCTTTCGCTCCTGTGGGAGCAGGGCGCGCGCTGGATCGACGCCCGGCGTTTCGGCCGGTTGAGCGACATCCCTGTCGATGTGCCCGCGGGGAACGTGGCGCCGTACATGCCGGTCCCCCTCACGGAGTGCCAGGCTCGGAACATTGCCACGAAACCGGTGACCAACGACGTCGTGACCTGTACGCCGCTGACGCCGTAACCTAGGAACGAGGCAGCAGACCGCGAGAGACGGCAGGGAAGTAGATTCCTGCCGTCTCTTCGTTATCGTGAGCCATGCCGACTACCGAGCAGCGAGTCGCGCGGACGCGACGTCTCGCCCAGGTGTGGGATGCCGCGCTGCGCATTCCCGGCACGCCGTTCGCGATCGGCCTCGACCCGTTGCTCGGCCTCGTCCCCGGGGTGGGCGACGCGCTCGGTGCCGGCGTCGCCCTGTGGATCGTGCTCCAGGCCGCCCGCCTCGGGGCGTCGGCGAGCACGCTCCTCCACATGGTCGCCAACGTCGCCATCGACGCCCTCATCGGAGCGATCCCGGTTGCCGGGGATGTCTTCGACTTCGCCTGGAAGGCAAATCTCCGCAACGTCGAGCTGCTGGAGCGGCACGTGGCGGACCCAACGGTTGCGCACCGCGCCAGCACCCGTTGGCTCGCGGTGGTCGGGGGGATCCTGATCTTGGTGCTCGCCGGCGGCGTCGCCCTCGGCGTGCTGACGCTGCGTGCGCTGCTGCGTCTCGTATAGTCTGACTCCACAACCACTCTGAGGTGAGTCGATGAAGACCACGATCCGCTGGGCGCTCGCCACGCTCACCGCCTGCGCCGCCGCCACAGCCGAGGCGCAGGTCGGTCTCCCCAAGGACCTCGATGCCGAAGTCACGCGGGCCCTGCGGCTCTATCAGGTCCCGGGGATGGCGATCGCTGTCGTGAAAGACGGCACAGTGCTGCTGGCACGCGGCTACGGCGTGCGCCGCCTGGGCGACCCGAGCCCGGTGGATGCCAACACGTATTTCCAAATCGCGTCGAACACCAAGGCGTTTACGACGGCCCTCCTGGCGCAGCTCGTCGATTCCGGGAAGCTCGCCTGGGACGACCCAGTCACGAAGTATCTCGCGTGGTTTCAGCTGTCCGACCCGTGGGTGACGCGCGAATTCACGATCCGCGATCTCGTGACGCACCGCTCCGGGCTCGGCCTGGGGGCGGGCGATCTCCTCTGGTTCCATTCGAACTACGGCGCCGAGGAGGTGGTACGACGCCTGCGGGCGGCCAAGCCGGTGACCAGCTTCCGTTCGGCGTACGCGTACGACAACGTGCTCTACATCGCGGCCGGCCTCGTGATCGAGGCGGTGACGGGGCGACGGTGGAGCGACGTGGTG
>JBGQFX010000108.1:0-4810 GCA_041497135.1 Gemmatimonadota bacterium
CGAAGTTCGCGAACGCATCGGTGCCCGCCCCCGCGGGAATGCGGAACCCGCAATTCAACAGCCGATACCAGATCGCGGACGTGAACAGGTGATTTGAGAACCCCATCACCTCCAGGTAGTCCACCTTGCCCAGGGCGACGTCCACCGGCAGCTCGAGCGACAGCGCGTGCGTCGTGTCGAACGGATCAGGCAGACTGTCGAAGGGGTGGACGTAGCCTACCAGCCCGCCCTGGGCGTGAGCCAGATCGGCGATGATGGCGTTGGGCGGGTACAGGCTCGCGAGGGCGGTGTTCGGATACCCGGCGTAATCCGGCAGCAGGTAGTGATCCCGCAGATTCAAGAGACCCACGTGATCCCAGAACCCGGTGTGGAATTCCTGGGCGTGGAAAATCTGGTAGTCACGCGTGGACGCGGGGTCCCGGCCGGACCGGAAATAGCCGATGTCCGGAATGCGCTGCTCCTTGTTGACGATCAGGTTCTCCACCAGGTGGAGATCCTCGGCGCGCGCCTGGAGCAACAGATGTGTGGGCGGGTTACGGTAGGTCCCGCCGTAGTTCATGTGCACGTGGAGGTCTCCGCTCCACCAGCCCTGCGCCGGCAGGTTCGCGAGCCGCGCGAGCGAGATCCGCACGCTGTCCGCCCTCCCCGCGGCGACGGTGACCTCACGATGCACCGGGCGGTACTCGGGACCCCGCGTCACGTCGATGGTGAGCGTGCCGGCCGGCACGGCCAGCCGTGCGGAACCGTCCACGTCGAAGTACCGATCGGGGCCGGACCGCGCGGCGCGATCGAAGGCGATGTCCGCGTGCCGCCATGCATCGTCGGGCGCATAGTCACGGCCGTCGGGACCGGTCACGCTGACCCGGGCGGCGAGCGGCGCACCGGTCGTCTGATCGACGACGACCAGACGCAATCGGGCGATGGGGTTCCGGTACTGGCGCACCAGCGCGTCCACCCGGGTGCGCCGTCCCCCGGGAATCCCCAGCACCCAGAGCGAGGTGTTGCCGTCCTCATTCGAGATGTAGGCGATGCGACTGCCGTCCGGCGACCAGCGCGGCGCCGTGGCGTCGAAGTCACCGTAGGTGAGCTGGATCGGATCGCCGCCCTCGGGCGTCACCAGCCACAACTGGTTCGACTGGCGGCCGAGGTAGGAGCTATAGACGATCCGGTGCCCGTCGGGTGACCAGTCGGGGCGCGCTTTCCAGTTGGTCTCTTCGTAATGCACCTCGCGCATGGCGGACCAGCCGCCTGAGTCGGCGACCATGCGCCACAGGCCGCCGGAGCCGTGGTAGTGACCCCGGTTCGAGACCAATAGCAGATCCCGGCCGTCGGGCGACCAGGTGGGCGAGAGGTAATGGTCCCAGCGGCTGTAGTAGCGGCGCGGCCCGCTGTCGTGATCTTCGGTGAGCCGCTGCGGCGCGCCGCCCGCCGCCGGCACGACGAACAGATGCCAGCGGCCGTTGTAGGTGCTCGAGACGAAGGCCAATCGCTTCCCGTCCGGCGACCAGCGCGGCTCGAGGTTGACGGCGCCGTTATCCGTCAGCGGCGTGATCGCCCCGCTCGCGAGATCGACCACCTGCAGCTCGATCGTGTCGCCCGCCCAGCGGGCGAAGGCGATCCGCGCGCCGTCCGGCGACCAGTCGGGCTGGAAGTCGTAGCCCGGACCGTCGGTGAGCTGCACCGCTTCGGTGTCCCCCACCGCCTGGCGCCACAGCGTGCCCTGCATCGAGTAGACCAGTTCGCGGCCGTCGGGCGACCAGGCGACGGCGGACGGCCCGCTCGTCACCTGGGGGACATACATCTCGAGCCAGTAGTAGGAGAGCGGCAGCCGGACCTGGCGCAGGACGGTGTCGCGCTGGGCGGCGAGCGGTGCGCCCACGACCCAACAACCCCACACGCCCCACACCCAGCGCAATTTCATTTCGCGAGCCGATTGTACTTCTGCAGCACGGCACGCAGCCGGTCGTGCGGCAGGGCGGTGACTTTGAGATCGTTCACGCCCCGCATCGTTTCGGCGGCCACGAGGGCGTTCACGATCGATTCTTCGGTCGCCTGCACCGTCGCCTCGAACACCGGGGTGATCTCCTCGTTCGGGACAAAGCTGACCATCGGATGGCCGGTCGGAATGGCCGCGTTGGGGTTCGCCGTAGAGAACGCGATGAAGATATCGCCCGAGCTGTCACCGCCGAGCCCGCCCATCTTGCCTAGACCCAAGGCGACACGTTTCGCGACGCGCTTCAGCTGCTGGCCGAGCAATGGTGCGTCGGTCGCTACCACGACGATGATCGAGCCCATCTCGTCGGGCTCCATCCCGTTGGAGCCCGAACCCGTGGCGCAGCGCGGGTAGCGCTCCGTTGCCGGGAGCGGGCCCGACGTGTCGTAGCAGGGGAGCTGGTCGGCGATCTCGGCGCCGACGGGAACCCCGGCGATACGCAGCAGGTGTCGCACGCCGTAATTGCACTGCACCAGCACGCCCAGTGTGTAGGTCTTGTCTTCGATGGTGAAGTGGCGCGACGCGGTGCCGATACCGCCCTTGAACTGATGACAGATCATCCCGGTTCCGCCCCCCACGTTCCCCTCGGCGACGGCCCCGGAGCGGGCGCTGTCCAGCGCCTGAAACGCGTGCCGCCGCGTGACGTGGAACCCATAAATGTCGTTGAGACTGCCATCCCAGGTCTCAGCGACGATCGGCAACGACCAATCGTGTAGCCAGTCGTGGTCGGCTCCGGTGCGCTCCAGCCACTCGATCACCGCGTCGTGCACCACGCCGACCGAGTGCGTGTTGGTGATCATCACCGGGCCGCGCAAGAACCCGGTCTCCTCGATCCAGGTCGTGCCGGTCATCTCGCCGTTGCCGTTCAGCGTGAACCACCCCGACATGACGGGGTCACCCGACGTCTTGCCGCGCGGCAGAATCGCCGTGACACCGGTCCGCACCGGGCCCTGCCCCACCACGAGCGGTCCGCTACCCGACACGATCGTCACCTGCCCCACCTCGACGCCGGGCACGTCGGTGATCGCGTTCAGCGGCCCTGGCGTGCCGTCGAACGGTACCCCCAGATCGCGGGCCCGTGGCTTGACGGGTTGCTGTATGGCGACGGACAGGGCAGCGAGGGCGAGCAGGATCATGCGGTCATCCCTTGAGGTAGAGTCGCTGCGGGTCGAGCACTTCCCGCAGCAGCTGCAGCTCGCGCGCGCCGGGCGGCGCGACCTCGAGCAACGTGGTGCGCACCCGGAGCGGCCAGCCCACGCCGGCCCGCACATCGTCCAGCCGCACGCCTGGATAGACCGCCATCAGGACGAGCTCCCCAGTGCCGTCGGCCTCCAGCACCGCTTTGTCCGTGATCACCTTGACGGGACCCGCCCCGGGGAGTCCCAGCTCACGGCGTGGAATTCCGCGGCAGCGATGCCCCGGGCTGGTGAGGAAATCCACTTGCTCCGGGAACGCGCGCCGATCGAGCTTCGCCATGACGAGCGTACGGTGGGCGTGCGCCGCGATCTCGGACGCCCCGCCCGAGCCGGGCAATCGGACCTTGGGATGTGCGTAGTCCCCGATGACGGTGGTGTTGATGTTGCCCCACCGATCCACCTGCGCGCCGCCCAGAAACCCGACCTCGATGCGGCCGTTCTGGAGGAAGCACTGAAACACGTCCGCCATACCGCACACCATCAGCGAGCCGGTCACGAGCGCGGGATCCCCGATCGAGACGGGCAGGCGCTCCGGGACGGCGCCCACGGCGCCCGACTCGTAGATGAGGACGAGGCCTGGCGCGTGCGTGGCGCGCGCCAGGTTGCAGGCCAGGTTCGGCAGCCCGATCCCCACGAAGACCACCTCGCCGTCGTGCAGCTCGCGCGCGGCGACCGCGACCATCATCTCATCCGGCGAGTACGGAACGTCAGAAGCCGTAATTCACCCCCGCCGAGACCTGGGTGCGCGCCTTGAGACGATCGGTCAGACCGGCGAGGAGCGCCAGATACCCGGCGCGGTCGGGCACGTCGTACACGTACTGCTCGAGCCAGGCAGCCAGCTTCTTCTCGTCGCGCGAGATCGCCTCCCACGCGACGTAGAACGCGTTGTCGCGGTCGTAGTAGCCGTGCGCGTAGGACGGGTGCGCGCCCCAGGGCTCGACCACGACCGCCGAGACGACGAGGCCCGGGATGAGGGTCCGGTTCGGATCGGCGCGGATCACGGCGGTGTCCACGAGCTCTTCCACCACGACGATCACGCGCGCCGAGGCAAACGCGGCCTCTTTCTGCACGCCGAGCAGGCCCCAGATCTGGGTGTTGCCGTCGCGGTCGGCGCGCTGGGCATGGACAATCGTGACGTCGGGATTGAGCGCGGGCACGGTCGCAAGCTGCTCGGCGGTATACGGACAGGTGACGGTGCGGATCAGCGGATTGGCGGTGGGAAGATCGGTGCCGGCGTAGTCGCGCAGGGTCCAGAACGGCAGCCGCGCGGCGCCGGCCTGGAACCGCGCGACCATGCCGAAATGGGAGTATTCCTCGAGCTCGAGCGGCGGGCCCGTTCCCTCGACCGCCCGGCGAAACGCGTGCAGCGAGCCGACGCCCGGGTTGCCGGCCCAGGAGAACACGAGTTTCCTGGCGCAGCCGGCGGCGATCATCTGGTCGTAGATCAGGTCCGGCGTCAGCCGGGCGAGGGTCAGGTCTTTGCGGCGCTGCCGGATGATCTCGTGGCCGGCCGCGAAGCAGATCAGGTGGGTGAAGCCTTCGATGACGACGGTGTCGCCGTCGTGGACGTGCTGGGCGATGGCGTCGCGCATGGAGACGACTTTAGAAGCGTGATCGGTCA
>JBGQFX010000109.1:0-4756 GCA_041497135.1 Gemmatimonadota bacterium
ACCGACGAGAACCCACGCACTTTCTGGGTGGCCAGGCAGAATCGCCCTGGTGAGTGGATCACGATCGACCTCGGTCGCACCTACGACCTGAAAGCGATTCAGGTGAACTACGCCGACTACAAATCTGGTCTCTACGGCACCGACTCCACCGTGGTCACGCAGTTCCGTCTGCGGTCGTCCGTCGACGGCCGAGAGTGGAGAACCGTTGCGGACCGCTCGCGCGAGCGGCGCGATCGTCCCAACGCGTACCTCGAGGTCGCCACGCCGACGCGCGCCCGGTTCGTCCGGTACGAGCACATTCACGTCGGCGCAGCCACCCTCGCCGTCAGCGATATCCGGGTGTTCGGCAACGGGTCTGGACCTCGCCCAGCGACGCCGGCAGCGCTCACGGCGCAGCGCGACACGGACGAGCGCGACGCGGTCATCAGGTGGGAGCCCGTGCCCGGAGTCGTCGGCTACAACGTGCGCTGGGGGATCGCGCCCACCAAGTTGTACGAGACCTACCAACGGTTTGCCGACCAGCGGACCACGCTCGAGCTTCGGGCGCTCACGGTGGGGCAGGCATACTGGGTGGCGATTGAGAGCTTCGACGAAAGCGGTGTTTCGGCGCTGAGCGCGGCCGTGCCGCTTCGTTGAACGAGGCATGAGCGACGCCCGACTGCCAGCGGCGCGCCACTCTGGGACTTTCAAACAGGGGGTGGCATCGGTGCAGACCCAATCTCGTTTCTGGTCGACGGCAAGCAGCACATTGCGATTGCGTCCAATCAGGCCCTAAGTGAGATCCATTACGTACGGACTGGGTATCCTGGCTGCCACCGCCGTCCGGGTGGCGGCGCAGCAAACCACCGTCGCGCGCAGCCCGGTCGTCGTCGTCTCGCAGCGCACCGGGCAATTCAACGGTGTGACGGTCCGATATACCGCTACCGTCGCCGCGACCTTCCTCACGGACTCGGCCGGCACCCCACAGGCGTCCGTCGTCACCTTCTCCTACGTGCGCACCGACGTCACCGACCATACGGCTCGGCCGGTGCTGTTCGCGTTCAATGGCGGTCCCGGCGCGTCCTCGACCCCGCTGCATCTGGGCGCGTTCGGCCCGCTGCGTCGCACCAGCGATCGTCCCGATCAACAGATGAGCCCAGCTCGGCGGTCACCGCCGCGACCCAGGTGTCCTGATCGATCCGCTCTCCACCCTGGCGACGCTGGAACAGCGTCAGCACCATGTCGTCCAGCTTGCGGCGGCCGTCCGAAGCGGCACGAATGCGCGCGTCGAGATCGGCGAAGTAGAGCGCGCCCCGATGATACGGGACATGGCGGATGTTCTCGGAGCCGAATCCCAGACGAGCGATCGAATCAGCCGAGAAGCCTCGGCCGGGGCTCGTGTAGTACGATTCCGCCGATTGGTTGATGCTACGCAGGTACTCATCCAACGACACAAACCCCCCGCGCATCGGCAACAACCGTGTGTAGAAGGTGGTGAGTCCCTCATGGAACCAGGGAGTCACTCCGGGCGGCCCCTCGATTTGCCCCACCCACTGGTGCACCATTTCATGCGCGAACGTCTCGCGGGTTTCCGTGTTGGCCGAATCCCGTGGCGCGACACATTGCGACAGCATGAACGACGCGGTGAGCGAGGTACCTCCCCCGCAAGGCGAGTGCGGGAGCGTCCGCATGAAGACGCGGTAGCGAGGGAGCGGATCGAGGTACCGGAATGAGCGTCCCAGATAAGCGTACAGCCGACCGACCCACGTCATCTCCGTGTCCGCATCGAACGGCGGGTCGCCGAGCCACGTCGCGCTGAAGGACCCCGCGTCCCCCCGGGCCGGATAGCGGCCCACCGGCCCCGCCATGAACCACGAGTCGTACAACTCACTCACTGCCCCGCGACGCTCGAAGTCGCCCTTCGCGTAGCTCGTCACGCCGATCGAACCCGGCGCGAGGTCGCCGACATCCCACTTGAGCCGGATGACATAGGGAAGCGAATCCTCCGGCAGCAGGAGGAAGCCCGGACCCGCGCCGCTCACGCCACCGCCCGAGGCGCGAATGGAAAACGGCGGCCCATTGAGCTCGCCGTCGGGTTGGACGCGCGCCCGGTAGGTCACGACGACCGGGGTGGTGACCAGCCGGTCTGCACGCCAGTGCCGGAAGTAGGGGAAGCCGCCGGGGGCGGCCGGGTCATCCTCAGTGGTCAGCGGCACCGCTCCGGCCCCGTCCCGGACCACCAGCCGCTCGATCCGATCCGCGATGCCCGTCACGCCGGCATAGGTGACGGGGGCGGTGAGGCTGAAGGGTGCGGCCCCGCTGTCGGGCGGCCTCCGGAGCTCCCAGCGGACCAGGGCCGCGGTGACGCCCGCCGTCCCGTCCCGGACCGGCCGGATCACGATGTCGAACGTCCGATCGCTTGGAGCGGTGGTCACGGCCCGAGGCATGCAAGCCAACGCCAGCGCGGGGGACACCAGAAGCCACGGACGTCTTCGGAGCACGACCTATTCTGAGGTGGCAGAACTCGGCAGGCAAGTACAGTT
Source organism: Gemmatimonadota bacterium (assembly GCA_041497135.1). Classification (GTDB taxonomy): domain Bacteria; phylum Gemmatimonadota; class Gemmatimonadetes; order Gemmatimonadales; family GWC2-71-9; genus DASTHG01. Next base: position 2,523 of record JBGQFX010000109.1, read on the forward strand.
TCGACGCACCATGAAATGCCGCGCGTTGCTGTTCGATCTCGATGGCGTACTGGTCGATTCCCGCGCCGCCGACGAGCGGGTGTGGCGTGCCTGGGCGGCCGAGCGCCGGGTCGACGCGGACGCCCTGATCCGCGCCGGCCAGGGCCGTCGCAGCAGCGAAACCCTGCGCGACATCCTCCCACATCTCGACATTGCCGCGGAGGCCGCCCTCCTGGACGCGATGGAAGAGCGGGAAACGACGGGCATCAGCGCGGCGGCCGGCGCCGCCGCCATGTTGGACGGGCTCGGGGTTCATCACTGGGCGATCGTCACATCCGCGAGCCGCCCCGTTGCGACCATGAGGCTCACGGTGGCCGGGCTGCCGATTCCCCGGGTGTTCGTCACCGGAGATCAGGTCGAGCGCGGCAAGCCCGACCCGCAGGGCTACCTTCGGGGCGCCGCGCTGCTGGACGTGTCGCCTGCCGAGAGCCTCGTGTTCGAGGATGCCCCGGCCGGGATCGCGGCGGGACGGGCGGCCGGCATGCGCGTCGTCGGCGTGGCGACGACCCATACCGTAGATGCGATCTCGCTCGCGGACCTGGTTGTACCCGGCCTGAGCGCCCTGCGCGTGGCCGTCACACCGGACGGCTGGATCGAGGTCGACGCTACCTCATAGACGGAAGTAGTAGACCAGCTTCCCGATCAGCGCGCTGCTGCGATTCCCGCTCGACTTGTTTGCGGCGCTCGCGGACCGCAGCTTGAACGCTGATGAAAGTCCTCGTCCTCGGTGCCACGGGTGGAACCGGCCGACAGGTCGTCACGCAAGGCTTGGAGCAGGGCCACGCGGTCACCGCTCTGGTCCGCAACCCCCCGGAGCGACTCGGCATCACCCACGAGCGGTTGCGCGTTCTCACGGGCAACGTCACGGACGACGACCAGGCGCTCGGCAACGCCGTCGCCGCTCAGGACGTGGTGATCAGCGCGCTGGGCGTCGGCGCATCCCTGAAATCCGGCGGGCTGATCGCCAGCTGCGTGCCCCGGATCGTGACCGCGATGGAGGCCCATGGCGTGCGCCGCCTGATCTTCTCGTCCGCCTACGGCGTGGGGGCCACACGCGTGGACGTGCCGTTCATCCCGCGAGTGCTGATCCGTCTCCTGCTGCGGGACATCTACACCGACAAGGCCGCGGGAGAGGAGCAGCTGCGGCACAACCGCCTGGACTGGACCCTCGTGTATCCCGTGACCCTCTCCAATGGACCCCGCACGGGTCGGTATCGGGTCGGTGAACACCTCACGCTGCACGGTCTGCCCAGGGTGTCTCGCGCCGACGTCGCGGACTTCTTGCTCTCCCAGATCGCGGACCGCCGGTACCTGCGAAGCGGTGTGCTGATCAGCTCGTGACACGTCGGCTGTGCCCTCCTACGGTTTGCCGAACAGGGGACCATCCATCGGAGGAGTCGTCGCATGGCACCAGAATCCCTTCGTGAGGTGATGCGGTACTGGGAGCCCCGCCGCATCTGGTACAACTTTGCCCTGATTGCACTCGCGGGCGCTTGGGTGTTGTTCACGTGGCCGCATTTCCAGCATGCCCTCACCCTCCGCCATTGTTTAGAGCTCCTGGCGCTGGCGGCACTGGCAAACTTGTGCTACTCCGCCGCCTACATCGTCGATATTCCCCTGCAGCAGTCGTCCTTCAACGTCACATGGCGCCAATGGCGCTGGGCCTTGTGGCTGTTGGGAACCCTTTTCGCTCTGCTCATCGCCTACTATTGGATCGCGGATGAGATCTATCCGTCTGTGTGAACGGTCCACGTGACTTCACTGAGGCGGCGACCAGCCTCCCTTGCGGCTGGCGGGTTGCCGCCCGCACCTTGAGCGCATCCCGATAGGCCGTGCGGAGGTGCCCCGCCGGCCATGAGCGGCGCCCCACCGCAGGGGGCAGATTCTCTTCGAGGCGGAAAGGGCGCGGCCATGGAACTCCTCGGGCAGCTCGCGGCAGCGCTGGGTGATCGATACCGCGTCGAGCGGGAGCTTGGCCAGGGTGGCATGGCGGTCGTCTTTCTCGCCCTGGACCTGAAGCACCATCGACGCGTCGCCATCAAGCTGCTCAAACCCGAGCTGTCGGCCGTCCTCGGCAGCGAGCGATTCGTCCGCGAAATCGAAATCGCCGCGACACTCCAGCACCCGCACATCCTTCCACTGTATGACTCGGGGCAGGCCGGCGGCCTGTTCTACTACGTGATGCCGTTCGTCGA
>JBGQFX010000110.1:0-4678 GCA_041497135.1 Gemmatimonadota bacterium
CTCGATATCGCAGCCGAGCAGGTAGTCGCACCCTTCCCATCCCTCATGAGCCTGGGTGACGTACGTGCGACCGGTGTAGCGCTTGCCGGTGAGCCGTCCCTGCTGGTCGGGGAAGACGGCGAGGACGGTATCGACGGCGCCCTGCTCCACCATGCGCCGCAGCTCGTTCAGCGTAATGCCTTTCATGGCGCTGTCTCGAAGTAAATGTTCTTGATCTCGGAATAGTGGTCGAGCGCGTGCATACCGAGCTCGCGCCCCAGGCCGGACTGTTTGAAGCCGCCGAACGGCGCCTGCAGGTGCACGCTGGAAGACGAATTGACCGACATCACGCCCGTCTGCACGGCCCGCGCCACCCGCAGCCCGCGCTTCAGGTCGGTGGTGAAGAGCGACCCCGAGAGCCCGTACATCGAATCGTTTGCGATCGCGACGGCCTCTGCTTCCGTATCGAACGGGATGACGCTCGCGACGGGACCGAAGATCTCTTCATCCACGATCTTCATCCCCGGCTTTGCGTCCGCGAAAATAGCGGGCCGCAGGAAGTACCCCGGCCCGGCGATGCGCTCGCCGCCGCACACCAGGCGGGCGCCTTCTTTCTTCCCGAGCGCGACGTACGACTCCGTCACCTCGCGCTGGTGCGTCGAGATGACCGGCCCCATCTGTGTCTTCTCGTCGAGCGGATCGCCGACGACGGTCTGCTGGGCCGCGGCGCGCATCGCCTCGACGAACTGCGGGTACACGGAGCGTTGGACGATCGTGCGGGAGCGGGCGCAGCAGTCCTGGCCGGCGTTGGCGAAAACGGAGCCCGCCGCCTCGGTCGCGGCCTGTGGTATATCCGCGTCACCGAACACAATGCAGGGCGATTTCCCGCCGAGCTCGAGCCCGATGCGTTTGATGGTCTGCGCCGCCGCGGCCATGATGGCGCGGCCGGTGGCGGTCTCGCCGGTGAAGCCAATCTTGGCGACGTCGGGGTGTGACGCCAGCGCCGCGCCGATCGCGGCGCCCGGACCCGGCACGACGTTGAGCACCCCGGGCGGCACCCCCGCCTCGAGGGCCAGCTCGCCCAGGCGCAACGCCGAGAGTGGCGTGAGGCTCGCCGGTTTCAGGACGACGGTGTTTCCGCAGGCCAGCGCGGGCGCCACCTTCCAGGTGGCGATCACCATCGGAAAATTCCACGGCACGATGAGTCCCACGACGCCCAGCGGCACCCGCAGCGTAATGTCGAGCCCCCCTTTCTTCACGGGGATCGTCTCGCCAAAGTGTTTGTCCGCGGCCCCGGCGTAGTAGCGCAGCGTATCGGCGACGTGGTTCGCTTCCCAACGGGCGTCGCCGATCGGCTTGCCCACGTTGCGCGCCTCGAGGACCGCCAGCTCCTCGGCGTGGGCGCGGACCCGGTCGGCAAACGCGAACAGGATTTCGGCGCGGTGAAACGCCGTCCGCCCTGCCCAGTCGGGGAAGGCCCGCTGCGCCGCCGCGACTGCGGCGGCGAGCTGTTCCGGGCCCGCCGCGGCGACCTCGTCGAACGGCTCGCCGGTGGCGGGCTCGATGACGCGGATGGCGCCCACGCCCGCCGGGCGCCGATCCGCGATCAACAGATTGCGCACCGCGGGCTAGCCGGCGGTGGCGGTTTGCCCGACCTGCTGCTCGAGCGCCCGCAGGGCTGCCTCGTCCGCTTTGCTCGGGCCCTGGAAGCGACGCTTGGCGTCGAGCTGCCAGTAGAGGAACATCCCCACGCCGAGCGCCACCATGGTCCACAGCACCAGCTCGTTGGGCGGCAGGCTGAAAATCACCGCAAGGAACACGCACCACACGATGCAGATCACGTTGATGAGCGGTCCCCAGCGGCCCAGACTCCACGGCGCCGTCTCCCGCGTGGCAAACTCCCCCTTGCCGCGCCGCTTGTTCCGCCAATTCAGGTAGACGGGGAACATGTACGCCAGGTAGAGGGTGATGGTGCTGATCGAGGTCACGACGAAGTACGCGGCGGCATACAGACAGAGCAGCACCGCCAGGATGCTGGTAATGACGATCGAATACACGGGGGTGCGGTACTTCGGGCTGACGCGCTTGATCAGGCTGTACCCCGGCATGCCGCCGTCGCGCGCAAACGCGAACCACATCCGGGCCATCGAGGTGATCGAGGAGAGACCGCACAACCACATCGCCACGCCGATGATGATGGCGATGACGTTGGAGAAAAACGTGCTCAGGTTGCCGTACACGATGTAGAGCACGGGATAGGCGTCGTTCGCCGTCTTGGCGACGTCGCCTTCCGGGATGGTCCAGGTCAGGATGAGCAGCATGATGTACCCGACGACGGCCGACACGGCGACGGACAGGAACACGCCCCACGCCGAGTTTTTGCGCGCCATCACGGTCTCCTCGGCGACGTGCGCCGAGGCGTCGTATCCCGTGTAGGTCCACTGCGCCTGCAGCAGCGCCAACACGAACACGAGGAAGAAGGGCGCCGCCTTATAGAGACCGACGAGGCCCGGGAAGAGCCCGAAGAGCGGCGAATGGAACGTCTTGGTGCCGATGACGAGCGCCGGAGACGCGACGGTGTCGGGCGAAACGACCGCGGACGCCGCGTCCAACGGGTTCACCGTGGTGGGATGGGAGAACAGGAAGCCCAGGCTGTTGTGGTATTTCCCGAGGAACGTGAGGAGCAGCGCCATGATCAGCACACCAGCGATGTGCCAGTACACGCTGAAGTCGTTCAGTTTGGCGGTGAGCTTGATCCCGAACACGTTGATCAGCACCTGCGGGATCATGATCAAGACCATCACGAAGATGTAGAAGTACCAGTTGGTCATGGTGCCGAACACCGGCACGTGCTGGTCGGCCGGGAGCCCGAAGATCCGCGTGATGGCCCCGACGATGTAGATCGACGCCGCCACGTTGATGCCGGCGGTGATCGTGATCTGGCCGATCATGTTCATCCAGGCAGTAACCCAGGCCCACGTCTTCCCACCGAGGCGGTAGGCCCAGAAATAGAGGCCCCCCGCCGTCGGGTACGCCGAGGCGAGCTCCGCCATGGACGCGGCGACGCACAGCGTGAACAGGCTGATGACCGGCCATCCGACGGTGTTGATGACCGGCCCGGCGAACTTGAGCCCGTAGCCGTAGAGCAGGATGGCGCCGGTGAGAATCGAAATGATCGAGAAGGAGATCGCGAAGTTCGAGAACCCGCCCATTTCGCGGAACAGCTGCTGCGCGTAGCCCAGCTTGTGCAGATCGCGAATGTCCTGCCGGATCTGCTCTTCGCGGTGCTGGTTGCGGTCCGCCATGCAGCCCCCTCCCGGTCGATGGTAAAGACGGCCACCTCATGCGATGGGGAACGACAATACACCTGCGGGGGTTCGGGGCAAGCGCAAACGAAACGGGCCCGCCCCGGAGGGCGGGCCCGCAGCACAACCGCGTGGCCCGAGGCTACTCCGACTTGCTGGCGCCTAGGGCGTGCGACCAGCTCAACGTCACACCGCCCCATACTTTCGCCGAGTGCTGGGTGGTGGGGGAAGCGATCTTCGTGAAATCGTCGTGGCACCACTGCACGTGGAACTGTGGAGCGATCGAAACCGACCCAGCCGAGAACGAGGTCGACGCCCCGAAGTCAAGGTGAGCGAGACCGCTATTGGCGAAGTTGGCGCTGACGTCGTTGGCGCTGACCTCCTGCCCGGCCGAGATGCCCGCCAGCGCTGTGAGCGTGACCGACACCTTGGGACTCACGGCCACTGCTCTGGAAATGGAGGGTTGCAGGTAAAGTCCTTTGACCTTATCGACGTCATAGGCAGCATAGAGGGTGGGCGTGAACGGAAGGCCGCCAATGCTCGCCTGTCCATAGAATTCATGCGTGTCGTAGAACGCGGTGAATCCGCTCTTGTTCGTGTCGAACGTGTAGATCGTCCAGCCGAGCTTCCAGTTCACGTTGCCGCTGGCGCGCGCGTACTCGATCCAGCCGTCGATCTCCGCGATCCCGGCCCCGTCGGTACCGTTTTCGCTGAGGTCACTGGCGCCGGTGTAGCTCGAGGGCTCGACGTTCGCCCAGACGCCGCCCGTGAAGCCGGCGACGCTGAGCCAAACATCCGGTTGGAGTACCGGTTTATTGGTGTAACTCAGCCCGCGCCACACATACGCACTGTTGAACGCCGCGTCGAAACCGATCGTGGCCTGCGCCGCAGCCGGCAGCGCAGCCCCAACTACTAACACCGCGAGCCCGCCTGCCACTCGCATCTTCCGCATGATGTGATCCCCCCCGCTCAGGTACACGTACGCGGCAAAGCGAACGCCAGCCCGCGAAGCCGCCGGAATGCGCCCAACATACTGACTTTCCCGCCAGCCACCAGAGCCAGAGCTCTCATGGTGCCAACGCCTCCACGAGCACTCGACCGTCGGGAATCGAGAGCGGCGCGAGACCGAGCAGGCGTGCCAGCGTCGGCGCGATATCCACCGTATTCGCGCGGGCGCCGTACGTTCCACCCCGCACGCCTCGGCCCCAGAACACGAGCGGCACGTGCGAGTCGAGCTCGGACGGCTGGCCATGGGCCGCGATGCTGAATCCGGAATAGGACCAGGCGTCCCATTCCGCCAGCGTGACGACGAGCCCGACGCCGGCGTCGGGTGACAGTTCATGGCGCCAGCGCCGGGCCACGGGATCCGCCGCGGTGTCGGCCGCGGCGATCTC
>JBGQFX010000111.1:0-4120 GCA_041497135.1 Gemmatimonadota bacterium
ACCGGTCGATCAGCATGTTGCCTCGCCGCGGGGGTCCTTGGGAGGCTAGAGGGGCGGCACGTAACGGAACATAAAGCGGGGATGAAGCAGGCTTCAGGCAGCGCGCAGCGGGCCCGGTCGTGCACCGGGCCCGCGGCCTTGAGCCATATGCTCGCGCCTAGCGTACGAACGTTACGAACCCGCTTAGATTCGCGATCGCGCCGATCCCGCCGTGTTGGCTGAACGCCAGGCGCCGCGGCTCGCCGCCGATGGTGAGCGCCTGGCTCAGGTGATGGCTCTGGAGGTTGAAAACCTGGACCTTGCCCGCGAACGGAATCGTCACCCACGCCTGCACGTCGTCGGCGGTGACGCCCACGCCGAATCCGCCCCCCGCCAGTGGAATCGTGGCAGTGATCGAGCCGGTCTGCAATGTGACTTCGCTCAGATAGCCTTGTTCGTTCGCCACGTATAGCCGGTCACCCTTGCGCGTGATCGCCATGCCCTGGGGGGTCCCGCCGACAAAGAAGGTGCGCAGCACCGCCCCCGTGAACAGGTCGAGCTCCGTGACTGTGCCGCCGACGAAGCTGCTGACGTAAATGATGCGGTTGTCGGGCGCCACCACGAATGCGTTCGGCGCCGATCCGACCTCCGCACTGCCGATGATCTGGTTGTTGCCGGTATCCACGATGAAGACGGTGGTGCCGTTGGTCCCGATGAACAGCCGGCTGCCGTCCAGCGAGACCTGGACGGCGAACGTCGATGCCCCGCCGGTGGAAATGTTCGTGATCACCTGGGACGTGGCCACGTTGATCACCGAGACGTTGTTGTCGAGCTGGTTGGCGACGTACGCCCGGCTCCCGTCAGGTGAAAAGGCGACTCCCGTCGGAGCTGACCCGGTAGGAATGAAGCCGTCGACCGTCCGGGTCTTGGTGCTGGTGATGCCGACACCCGCGTTGTACGCCTCCGTGAAATAGGCGAGGCCGTCATCGCGAACGGCCATCGCCCACGCTGGCGGCGTCCCCACGCTGTCCACGATCGACCCCGTCGGATGGGTATTGGTGTTGCAACTGTTGCCGCTGGCGGCGAGCAGCGGCCCGTTCGCGGGCGGCAGGTCTGCCAAAGCGTCGGTCGGCCGATCTTGCGAGCAGGCGGAAAGCAGTGCGACCACCCCGATGGCGAGCGCGAGAGACACGGGACCCCGTTGCATAGCATACTCCGGCGAAAAGAGGGACGCCGCGACTCTTTCACGGCGGCCCGATAGCCTGGAGCCGGAGGCGACGATGGGTTAGGACGTTATTGCGACACGGGGGGCTGCCGACGCGACAGCCACCGTCACGGCAGGGAATCGAGGTTCACCCACGCACTGTCCCGCCACACCTCGATCCTGGTGATCGGATGGATCTCCCACAGCGTCTGGCGATACTTGCCCAGGTGATCCGGGTGCTGGGGGTCGAACATCAGCCAGCCGCCGATGCGGACCTGGTTGGGAGCGTCCAGCCAGGGGGACAGTCGCGCCACCGTCCATCCTGAATGCCGGCGCCGCACTCGTGGCGTCGTCTCCACCACCACCGCACTCGCCTCCCCCTGTCCCGCCTGGTTGACCAGGGCGATATGCCAGTCGACCTCCACTGCGGCGTGCCAATGGCAATTGGTCGACTCGCCGCTGCCCCCTGTTTGTGGCTTGATGGCGACGATGTACCCGATCACCGCGACGGCAGCGCCCTCGTAGGGCGCGATCACCTGCAGCTGCGCGGGCGTCCACTGGCCGCGGTTCCGCGGTGCGGACTGGGGAGAGGGCAGCCTGCTCAGGGCAGGGAATCTCGCGGGATGGTAGGCCGCCGGCACATCCTCACGGTTCTTGCGCCGGTTGGTGGCCGTGTCGCCAGCGCCGCTGCCGGTCGGGCCGCAGGAATCCACGCCGCTGACGAACCATCTCGTCGTGCCCGGCGGGTGCTCCCACCCGGTGGAAATCGAGTCGGCGATTTCGCCGCTCGGGAAGGGTTGCGGAGGCACCAGGCGTACGTTGCGGCCCCACACCCACCCACTGTCGTCCTCCTCGGTCACGACATGACGGAAGCCGTTGACGGTGACCGTATCGAGCAGGTCCACCTCGTCGGGCGGGCGCAGCAAGAGGATGCGCGGGTGCGTCGTGGATGGGTCGCGCCGCAAGTTGACGTTGCGGGTGACCTGCAGCGTCGCCTGCGCGGCGAGCGGGAGCGCCGCACCCATAGTCGCGACTGCTACGGCGGCGAGGGTGACGAGCCTCATGGGACGTTGGGCACCGGTGCCGTGGGCGAACCAGCCGTCGGTACCCGACAGGGCGCCCTCCATGATGGGCACCACGATCGCCTCGGGACGATAGCCCCGCGTCCCGTCTCCTTGTTAGGGCTGCCGAGCCATTGCACGTCCAGCGTCAAGCCGGCACCTCCCCCCGAACACGGCTCAGGGCAGCGGGTAAGCCTCGAGGCCCAGCGTCCGGGCTGCGGCAAGGAAGCGCTCATCGTAGCTCGCCACGCGCAGCCGCTCGCCCAGCGACTTCAGGAATTCTGCCGAGGCGAGATGCAAAGCGTCGAGCGTGCGCACCGGTGCGGCGAATGGCTCGAGCGCCCGCACCAACACCGGACGCACCAGCTCGAGCATCGCGAGCCGGGCCAACAGCTGCCGTACCAGCCCGCCGTGCGAAGCCCCGAGCCCTCGAGCATGGATCCGGTTCCAGATCTCGTACTCGAGGAGCCGGCTGCTCACGATCGGCTCCCGCCACAGCGCATCCGGGGGTCGCCGGTCCTCGGCGAGCAGTTGCGCCAGCGCGACCGAGGTGTCGAGGTAGATCACCGCGCGTCCCGGTCCCCGCGCAGCTCGGCGACCAGCTCGGCGAGCGGCCCCACCGGGTCGGCCGGCGGGGGCGTGGTGCCGCCTTCAAGCGGCGGGGTCAGCCACCCTTCCCGCACGGCGTCGGCGAGCGCCGCGTCGGCCAGCGTCGCGCCCCGCCCGGGCTCCGGCGGGCGCAGCTCCGCGACGACGCGGTCCCGATCCGCGATCAGGACCGTCTCCCCCGCCGCGGCCAGCCGGACGTACTCGCTCAGCTTGTTCTTGAGGACCTTCAGTCCAACCGCTCGCATTGGAGCAAAGTAGCTTCTGGAAGCTACTTCTGCAACTCTCTAGGCTACTGCCGGTACAGTGCCGGAAACCGCTGCTTCAACCGGTCCAGCTTCGGCAGATCGTTGTACACGATGTAGGGCTGCGTCATATGCTGCGCCAGATAGTCCTGGTGGTACGCCTCGGCGGGATAGAAACGGCCGAGCCGCACGACTTCCGTCACGATTGGGGCGGGGAACGCATGCCCCTGGGTCAACCGGGTGATCGCCGTCAGCGCGCTGTGCCGTTGTGTTTCGTCCGAATAGAAGATCGCCGAGCGGTATTGCGTGCCGACGTCCGGCCCCTGCCGGTCCCGCTCGGTGGGGTCGTGGGCCACGGTGAAGAAGATCTCGAGCAGCCTGTCGTAAGTGATCTGCGCCGGGTCGAAGGTGACCTCGACCGACTCGGCGTGTCCGGTGGTTCCCGTGCTGACGGTCTCGTAGTCGGCGGTCGCCGCCGCGCCGCCGGCATATCCCGACACGACCTTCACGACGCCGTGCACATGTTTGAACACGGCGTCCACGCCCCAGAAGCAGCCACCGGCGAATACCGCCTGCTGTGTCGGCCGGCTGGCGCTGGCTTGGGAGACGGCTACTCCCGGAAGGAAAAAGAGCAATCCCAGAAGGCTTCTCGACATGGCCCCTCGCGAATGGTCCCGGTGACACGGATGATACGCAGCCAAGACCCGGATCGGATGCCTGGTCGGGAGAGGGGGAACGCGCCGTGGGGGTCTCACGTTGTTTCCTGCTCGACCCTCCCCCGTAGTTCCCCCTCTCCGCATTGCGGAGAGGGGGTCAGGGGGTGAGGCCCAGGAGGGGTCCGGTGGTGAGGTCTACGAATGAGGTCTACGAATGAGGTCTACGGTGAGGTCTACGAATGAGGTCTACGAGGACGGTAAGGGGGTGGAGGCTCTCAGACCGGAACCACACCCTCCATCTTTGGCCGCAGCACTCGCGCGACCTCCCGCAGCGCCTCCGTGCCCCGCACCTCGTGAGAGAACAAGGGG
>JBGQFX010000112.1:0-3933 GCA_041497135.1 Gemmatimonadota bacterium
CATCCGCCACCTCAAGGCGCAGGGCCTCTCCATCGTCCTCGTCGAGCAGAACGCCAAGCTCGTCTTCGACGTCGCCGACGACATCGTCATCCTCAACAGCGGCCGCGTCGTCGTCGAAGGATCCGCGGCGGCGGTGAAGGCGAACGGCGGCGACCTGCGCCAGCACCTGGGCATTTACTGACGCCGGCGCGGCTCGGTGCGCTCCGGAGCCGGCAGGGTGTACGTCCGAGTAGGGGGGTGTTATGTCAAGCCTCGCCCCAGCCGACGGCGCCGCCCCCCCACCTGGGCGACGCCGGACACCTCTTCCGCCTCGTCCAGCAGTCCGCCGACGCCTGATCGAGCTGCCGGCGCCGCCTTCGCGCGGCGCGGCCCATCGTCGCGCCGTCAACTCCGTTCTGACTCCGGTGAGCCCCTGGCTGCGTCACTACGATACCTGTCGCAGGCTTGGGACCGCCGCCAGCGAAGGCCGATCACGCGCATCCACGATCATGCGGGCGCCGCGCCGATCGAAGCGGTAGCGCCGGCCGGTGGCCCCGCCAATCGCGGTGAGCGCCGTCTGACCGATGTACTCGAAGCAGATCTCGAACTGTCGGGCTGGCGGCCGCGTGCTCGACGTGTTCGCGGAGCCCGCGCTACGAGGTGCGGAGGCCGGGGACGTCAGGTTGAGCTGTCTTCTCTGGCTGCCGCAACATCCCATGTCGAACCTCCGGCTCCTCGTAGTAGACGGCCGGGTCTTCCCGGTGAGTCAGGCGCTCGAGCAGGACGGCCCCGGCCGAAAGCGCCAGCCAGAGGAAGAGCCGCTGTTTCCAGCCCACGCCGAGCAGCCAGGCGGCGGGAGCCGCGACCCACACCGAGGCGCAGGAAAAGCAATCCAGTAGTTTTCCCCCGAGACCATTCCCGACAGATCGCCGAACGCGAACCATGAGATTCCACGGCCCGTCTTCGGCATTCAGCAGGTGCGTCACGCGCCAGACGGCGAGGACGCCCAGCACGAACCAGTAGAAGTCGCTCATGCGCCGCGGCTCGCTTCACGGCACCACGACCATGAAGCTGTACTCCGTGTAGTTGATGTGTCCCCACAGGCTGTGATCGCAGTCGACCACCGTACGCTTGTGGGCGCGGAGCTCCAGCTGGTAACAGCACGTCTCCGGGAAGGCCTCGCGGGCCAGCACTTCGAGGCGGATGGCGCCGCCCGCCCACGTGGGCGAGGTCGCCCGGGGGAGCGGATTGGTCAGGAGCGCATCGGTATAGGTCGGTCCCACCTGGGCGGCGGCGGGCACCGGTGCCGGTCCGAGGTACGGCGAGAGGGAGACGCTCGGCTGGGCCAGCAAGTCGCGGGCGAGGTTCTCCTTGTAGGTGGCCTGGAGGGTGTATTTCGCGAGATGGCCTTCAGGGTCGTGGGCGATGAAGTCCACTTGCAGGAGGTCGTGATCACCGATGGGTACGTTCCCGCAGGCTCCCACGTCGACCACCTCGCCCGTGGGGATGTCGAAGGCGTTCCGGCGCACGATGCGCACGCCGAGGACGTCGGTGTCCGGCTCGAGCGTGCAGGTGTGGACCGTTCCCGCCCCGCACGGATGGTTCGGATCGGCGAGCGGGTGTCCGCTGCCCAGCCCCTCGATGCGGTTGTCGATCCTGAGCACGAGCTCGGCGAGCGGGGCGATGCTGCAGACCGGCAGCAGGGTTTCGTTCACCAGGTTGCCACCGACCAGCCCCCACCCCTTGATCCGCAGCCGGTACGGGCCGTTGAGGAACGGGGCGGTAGTATACCAGTTGATCAGCGAGAAATAGTTGTTCGCCATCCAGAAGCGGACGACCCCCCAGTCGCCCGGGGCGTGCGTCGTTTCATAGTGCAGCCGGCTCTCGAATACCAGCTTGCCGTCCACAATCCCGAGGAACGGCACGTCCTGGAAGGTGTTGGTGGCGGGAATCCAGTAGCGACGCGGGATGTCGCCGATCGCCGAGACGGGCAGGTCGTTCCAGGTCGCTCCGTCGTCACTCGAGTACTCGAACGCGTAGTAGTCGACGTCCGTACCCACCTGCCCCTGGACCAGGACTCTCCCCGCATAGGGCCGGTCGCCCACGGTGCTGGCGAGCCCGGGATTGAGGTATCCGACCGGCACCGCCGTGACGGGCGCGTGGGGCGGATTGCCGCCGATATCGTTGATCCCGTCGTCGCACACATTGGTGAGCAGTGCGCACATTCCCTCCGGGTCGCCGTCGTCGTCCACCAGGCAGCAGGCCGTGTCGGCGGCGGTCAGCGTCACGTCGAGCGAGGTCGGGATGTTCCAGCGAGCGTCGCCGTAGCTTTCGTCGACGATGACTTGGTTTCCGCCGCAGTCCTGGGTGACCCGAAAGATGATGTCGGGCGTGCAGTCCCACCACGGTTGCCACGGCCACCACGGCCAGATGTGCAGCACTTCCAGCTCCGGGAGCTTGGGCAGCACGCGCAGGAGCGGCTCGCGCAGCTCCGCGAGGATCTCTGGATTGACGGCCGTCGGGCGCGTAGCGGCCACGCCGCCGCGCGCGGCGGCCTCGGCTCCCGCCGCGCCCTTTGACGGGGCGACGGGAGCCCCCGCCTGGGTCTGCAGTCGCTTGAGATTCAGCGCGGCGAAATCGTCGCGCCCCAGCAGGTGCTCGAAGATTCGCAGGTTCGGAGGCGGATCCGGTAGTGGGATGCGCGGGAACCTCGGCTCGCGCATCAGGGGTGGGATGATCTTCTCGAGCAACCATGGGTCCAGGTGCCAGATCCGGTACTGCCACCACCACCATGGCCACCAGCCGCAGCACCAGCGAAACTTGATCTCGAACGCGCCGGTGGCATCCGTGGTGTCGCAGCCGACCAGCTGCTTGCTGCTCCACCACCACCAGGCGTCGACGTCGAACGCGCAGACCTTGGCGCCCGGAACCGGCCGCCCATCGGGGCAGACCACGCGGCCGCGGATGGTGAACCAGCGGCACCACCGCAGCCACCAATGCCAGTAGTAGGCCGTGATGCGGATCGGCGCCAGTGCCAGCCGCGGATCATCCGTCCAGCGCCGCGCCGGCACATTCGCCTGTAGCGTTTGCAGACCGAAGAGTTCCGCGTCCTCCGCGTCGCCGGGGCCCACCGCAACGGTCAGGCGTCCGGGGTTCTCCGGGAACGGGAATCGAGCGGTGCCTTTGCCTTGCGCGTTCAGCTGCACCGTGTGGGAGGTGACGGTCCCTTTCTGGTCCCGCACCGCCACTTTGACGGGGTGATCGGGTTCGAAGCCCTCGACCCCGGAAGCGTCCAGCGGAACTTCCAGCGTGTACTCGCGGGCGCCTTTGCCAAGTTCGGCCGTCATGGTTGACTCCTTTCCTCTGTTCGAGATACCCGAATCGCCACGTCACACACGGTGGTCGGATTGGCGAGTGCGACGTTTGGTTGCGCTGTCGTTACGGCATACTCACAACGGCGCAGCTGGCTGGGCCGAGGTTTCGGTGCGGGGTTGGGGGGTAGTTTGTCATGGTGTCCCATAATCGGACGTATACCCCCCGCTCTTGACGGTCGTCGCCGGCCGCCGTTGGGAGTCAGGCCAAAAGGGGCGATCGGGAAATCCCCCCCGTCGGGACTTGCGCCCGACCAGTTCGCGATAGGTGGTGAGGCTGCATCACAGCGCACACAAACATCTCCTCACGAGCTGAGCGAGCCTAGCTGACTGAGCGTCATGATAGCCGGGCACAGCGGTGCCGTCAAGCTGCGGATGGTCTCCGCAGCGATTCCGCATCTCGAGAAAGAACGGCGGGAAATTCGAGCTTTCCGTGTTTGCTCCGGCTCGTCACCAGCATCCCGCGCGACGTGACCACCGTCATGATCGAGCACGACATGGACGTGGCGCTGGACTTCGCCGAGCGCATCACCGTGCTGCACTTCGGCGAGGTGGTCGTCGAGGGCACCCGCGGCGAGGTGGC
>JBGQFX010000113.1:0-3459 GCA_041497135.1 Gemmatimonadota bacterium
ACCACGAACGGGACGTACAGGGGGAGGAGGGCGACGGTCATGAACGCGCCTTTCCCGCGGAACCGGAACCGCACGAACGCGATCGCCGCCGCCGCCCCGAGTGCCATGGCGACGGTGCTGCTCCCCACAGCGACGGCGACGCTGTTGCGGAGCGCCCGCATCAATGCCTCGGTGGCGAAGAGCTCGGTGAACCATCGCAGGGTGAACCCCCGCATCGGAAACGCGAGGATGGTGCCCGCGTTGAACGCGAAGATCAGCAGGACCGCGAGCGGCAGGTAGAGCAGGGCCAGCAGTCCGAAGTAGTACGCTGGAAGCCCCCAGGCCTGGCGCGCCATCGGCTACTGGATGAACTGTACCACGCGCGTGAGACGCGACGTGGCGGCGACCAGCAGCAGCGTCCCGGCCAGCATCACCGTGGCGAGGGCGGCCCCCAGCGGCCAGTTGGCGGAACGGCCAAAGAAGTCCTGGATAATGTTGCCGTACATCGCTCCGGTACTCCCGCCGACGAGCAGTGGCGTCACGTATTCCCCGACGGTCGGGATGAACACCATCACCACGCCCGCGACGAGGCCCGGGCGGCTCAGCGGGAACGTGATGCGCCAGAAGCGCTGCGCGGGGGTGGCGCCCAGACTGGCCGCGGCCTCGAGCAGGGAGCGGTCGATGCGGTACAGGGTCGCGAGAATCGGCAGGGCCACGAACGGCGTCCACACGTAGACCAGGGTGAGGACGACAGCGAAGCGGCTATAGAAGAAAACGGAAATCGGCTCGTGAATCATCCCGAGCGACTGCAGCACGGCGTTCACTACGCCGTTCGACCCCAGGATCAGCTTCCAGGCCATCACCCGGAGCAAGTAACTGATCCAGAACGGGATGAGGAGGAGGACGATATAGATCCCCGCCCGCGCCCGTGCGCGGAACACGACGTAGTACGCCACCGGATAGGCCAACACCGTGGCCATGACAGCCACGACGAACGCGATGCCCACCGAGACGGCGAGGAGCTCGAGAAAGGACGGGGTCGCGGCGAGCGTACGATAGTTGTCGAGGGTGGGAACCCAGTCCCGGAAAAACGCTCCACTCATCCCCGCCCGGAAACTGTAGGCGGTGAGCAGGAGCAGCGGGAATCCGAGAAAAACGCCGAGCCAGGCGGCCGGCGGCGCGATCAGAGCCCAGAGGCGCCGCCGGCTCTCCGCTGCCGCCACTAGTGGGCGGCTTTCACGCGGGCCCAGAGCTGGCCGAAGTTGTTGCGGTCCTGCTCGCTCACGAGCGGCGTGAATCGCGTGCGGTCGAGCGTCGTCGGGTCGTTGAGCGCCAGCGCCTTGACGATGTTCGAGTCGGTGACCAGCGGATACGCGTTCGGGTTGACGTGCCCGTAGGCGAAGGCGCTGATCAGGTTGACACCCACCTGCGGGGCGAGCTTCTCGTCGAGGAACGCGTAGGCCAGGTCGAGGTTCTGGCATTTCGGCGAGATCCCGTAGAGCCCTACCCAGCTGTTACGCCCTTCCTTCGGCTGGGCGTACGCAACAGGGACGCCCTGGCCGAGCAGCGTGTTGTACGCGCCCTGCCAGGCGTAGGCCACCCAGATCTCACCTGACTGCATCCCCTGGACCAGCTCGGGCTCCCCCGTCCAATAGAATCGATTCAGCCGTCGCTGGTCCGTCCACATCCGCTCGATCTCGGCGAGTTGGGCGGGGGTCAGGTGCGTCTCGTCCCAGCCCTTCACATAGGTCGCCGCGGCGACGGCCCCAGGCCCGTCATCCCACATCGAGAGATGGCCCTTGAAGCGCGGGTCGAACAACGCGGTCCACGAGTCGATCCCGCCCGGCACTTTGTCGGTGCGGTACAGAATGGAGGTGTATCCCCAGTCCCACGGCACGTAGTACTGCTTGCCGTTCACCTGTCCCAGCGCTTTGAACCGCGCGGGCACCTGGGCCCAGTTGGCGAGTCGCGTCGTATCAATCGCCAGAACCAGGCTGTCGGTCACATAGAAGTTCTGCCACCCCGTGTAGAAGTGGAACACGCAGGCTTCCGCCCCTGCCTTCACTTTGCCGTAGATGTCGGCGTCGGACTCGCCGAAGGCCACGCTGACATTCACTTTGGGGTACTTCTGATGAAACGTGGCGAACATGACGGTGTCTTCGTAGCCGGCCCAATCGAGCACGGTGAGGGTGCCGGTAGCGTCCGCGGAAAGCCGTGCGGCCGGAGGCTTCTCTTTGGCGCAGGCCACGCCGACGAGCAGGAGCAGCGCAAAACGGTTGGCGATCATGTGGGGCCCTTTTTTCTTCGGGAGAGACGGGAATCTGGTGGTCCGAGTCGACGCCGCAAGTAGCGTCATCCCAGGGCGTCGGCCAACCGAAACCACGCGCCGACGAGTGGCAGGAACCAGGGCCGCTTGCGGTACAGCGGCACCGTCGGGAACTCAAGCTCGGAGAAGGGCAGCAGATCGCCCCGGCCGGCGATGGCGTCCGCGATTCTCGCTCCGAGGTAGGTGGCCATCGCCACACCGTGCCCGCAATAGCCCATCGCGTAGTGCACGCCATCCAGGGTCCCCGCGTGGGGGAGCTGGTCGAAGGTGAATCCCACGTTTCCCGACCAGGCGTACTCGAGGGGGACGCCCGCCAGCTGTGGAAACACCGTCGCCAGGCCCTTCGCCAGGATGCGCGCAGCGTCGGCGGTGGTCGTGGGCGTGAACGACGCGCGTCCGCCGAACAGCAGGCGGCGGTCGGCGGAGAGGCGGAAATAGAACAGCAGGTGCTTGGTGTCGCTGAGCATCCGACGCTGCGGAATCAGCTCGCGGGCCACCCGCTCCTCCAGCGGGACGGTCGCGACGATGTGGCTGCCGATCGGGATCACGCGCCGCCGCAGCGCCGGTGCCAGATCCCCGCTGTAGCCGTTGGTCGCGACGAGAATTTCTCCCGCGCGCACGGGCCCCCGCGATGTGATGAGGTCGAAACCGCCGGCAGCGCGACCGAACCGCTGCACCTCGACACCTTCCACCAGGCGGGCGCCGGCGCGGCGGGCCGCGTCGGCCAGCCCGAAAAAGTACTTGCCCGGATGGATCCCGCCGGCACCCCGGTCGAGGAGGCCGCCATGATAGGCGTCCGAGGCGATCTCGCTGGGGAGGCGGTCGCGCGGCAACAGCTCCGTCTCGTACGCGAAGGCCTGTCGCAACAGCGCCGCGGAGCGCTCGAGGTCGTGGTAATGCCCCGGCCGACTGGCGAGCGACACGTGGCCGCAGCGGGCGTATTCGCAGTCGATTGCCTCGCGCGCCACCAGGGCTTCGAGAAACCGTACCGACTCGAGCGCGGCGTCAAACAGCGCCCGCGCCCGTCCAGGGCCGCATCGCCGGAGCAGGGCAGCGGCTCCGAGCTTGAAACCCGGCAACACGAAGCCGCCATTGCGGGTGCTCGCCCCCCACCCGAGCGTGCGGCTCTCCAGTACGGTGACGCCGACTCCGTG
>JBGQFX010000114.1:0-3451 GCA_041497135.1 Gemmatimonadota bacterium
CCCGCAATTCCGGCGATGGCGCCGGGAACGACGCGAGACCCCTGGTCTTTCAGATCGCAGACACCAACCACCGGTCCCCAGTAGAGGTGGAGCGCCGCGCCCCTCGCTGTTCGAACGAGGCGTACGCGGATTTCCGGGGCCACCTCGATGGTGGACAACTCGTTGTGGAATCCCACGAAGATCTCACCATCGTCGAGCAGCACAGCCGATCGCGAGTAGCGAATGCCCAGGCCGAAGGCCATCCGACCGAACCGACGGTCCAGGCGGAATGTCAGGGCCGGCGAGTTGGCAGGTCGAAATGATCCGCCTGCACCTCCGCTGCTCGTGTCGCGCGAGGTCCCCCCGTAGGCGGCTCGCTGCGCTTCGAGCGTGATTCCCCATTGGGCGGCCGCAGCGCTCGACAACGAGCCGCTGAGGATCGCCGCCACAACCATCACAGAGCCGGATGAGGGGTGTTTCATCTAGCGCATCTCCAGGCTGAGCCATCCATGGGTGACATTGTTCTGGCCCTTCACGATCCAGTTGAAGCCGGGATAGAACGTGCCGATCACCTGGTCCTCGATCGCCGTCCCGATCAAGTCATCGTTCGTCTTGATGAAGGAGGCGAGCAGTGCGAAGATGTCTCGCAACACCTTCGCCGCCTTGTAATACTTGACGGTTGAGATCGTGGTATCGCGGCCCCCGGTTCTCTTCGCGTAGACGCTGTCGACCACTTTGAAAATCCGGCTCAGGTCATCCTTGTTCGTGATGATCTTACAGGCCGTGTCGTCATCCTCCAAGGCAAGCACGCGCACGCTCTGCCCCGGATGCGCTGCCTTGTAACTGTCGAGCTGCGTCTGGCTGAACAAGAGCACGCTGCCAGTCCAATCGTTGCTGTTCTGATCGAACGCGTACGGCGCACCGGCGTGCTCCCCGGCGCATTGGTAGTCGGTCAGCGAGTCCGAGGTCCCAGCCTGGCCGAGAATGTGCACCTCATATTCGGGGTTGCCTTTCAACCAACCCTCATAATCCCCGTCAAAATGCGCCTTGGTCATGAACAGGCCAATCGGGCCGGACGTCCCGCCACCCCCACCCCCCCCCGAGCACTCGAGGCATATCAATCGCGACGGGGTGTTGAAATCCGTTTCGACGGGGACGACCGCGATGACAGGAGTCGCCGGCGGTTCGTCGGGACTGAGCAGCGTGCGCCGGCCGTCGGGAGAGAAGGCCACTGGGGCCTCTCGGTCGGCGAGCGCCGTAGCCACGAGCACCCGGTCGTCGCCGTTCCATGCAGCGCGCTGCGCGGGGACCGGCAGGTACACTTCGAGCGGGATCGCGGCGCCGGCCTCCTGGTCCACGTCGGCTTCGGTGGTGCCATTCAGCTCCGCGAGGTCGCGCGACGCACGGCGGCCATCCGCCGCGAGGAACCGCTGCAGCTGGATCTTGTGCTCGGGAAACGGCGAAGCGTCGAGCTGTGCTTTCACGTGCGCGCGAAACGCGGGGTTGCGCAGCGCCCCGGCGAACATCCGGGCCAGACGCTCGGGGCGTTGCGAGCCGTTCGCGGGCGCCGCAGCGGCCGCGGAGTCCGGCCCGCCGGGCCCCGTGACGATGGCGGTTGGTCGGTCCACGCACGCCGTCGTGGCCGCCAGCACCACGCCATAGGCCAGAAGAGGGTGAGTACGTAGCATCGTTCACTCCTTGCTCGGGTGGGTCCCGGCGCACACTGGGCGTCGGGGGCGACAACCTGCATGCGCGCCCGAGCCCGTGTGTCGTCCGAATCACCCGTCGCGCGCCGAAAATGCGCGTCACGCCTCCCCGGCCCGCCCGGCCCGGTGTAGTTTCCCCGCTCGATGCTGCTTCTTCTCGGCCTCCTGGCCCTCAAGGACTCCCTGGCAGTTGCCTCGGGCGACGCGTTGCGGCGCGATTCTCAGCCGGTGACGCCCTACTGGCAGCAACAGGTCGCCTATCGCATCCGCGCCGCGTTGGACGAGCCCACTGGGGTGCTCACCGGGCACGTGCGCATCAGCTACGTGAACCGCTCGCCCGACACACTGTCCGACTTCTACGTGCACCAGTACCTGAACGCCTTCCGCCCCGGCTCGCGCTGGAGCGCGGTGGATGCCGCCGAGGGACGGGTACGGTTCCAGCACCTTCAGGACCCCGACTACGCGTTCGAGCGCATCACTGCCACTACGGTGATGGGCGCCGAGTCGAAACCGGACTATCCGTTCGCCCCCGATTCGACCGTGGCGCATTGGCGGCTGCCACAGGCCTTGGTCCCGGGCGATTCGATGGTGGTGGAGATCGACTGGCAAGCCCGTCCGTCCACGTTGCCGCGCCGTCAGGGCCGCCGCGGCCGCCGCTTCGACTTCGCGCAGTGGTATCCCAAGGTCGTGGTGTTCGACCGCTACGGCTGGGAAGCCCACCCGCTCTATCCGGCGGGAGAGTTCTACGGCGAGTTCGCGACGTTCGACGTGACGCTCGACCTGCCGGAAGACCAGGTGATCGGCGCGACCGGAGTGCCGGTGTGCGGCGACCCGGGGTGGGAACACGCCCGCGCGATCCCCGCCGCCGCGGTGGACTACCAGCGCGAGTACTACGGCGCGGTCCCGAACGACTGCCCGCCCGCGGCCGCCGGGCGCAAGACCGTCCGCTTCCGCGCCGAGCAGGTGCACCACTTCGCCTTCTCGCTGAACCCGCAGTACGTCTACGAGCAGGGTCGCTACGGCGCTGTGGTGGTGCGCGTGCTCTACCAGCCGCCCGATACCGCAACCTGGGGCCATGGGATCGCGGTGCAACGCACCGCGACGGCGCTCGCGTGGCTCGACTCGCTGTACGGTCCCTTCGCCTGGCCGCAGCTCACGAACGTGCACCGCATCGAGGGCGGCGGCACGGAGTTTCCGATGATGGTCATGAACGGAGGGCCGTCGCAGGGACTGATTCTGCACGAGGTGGGTCACAACTACACGATGGGCATCCTCGCCAACAACGAGTGGCGCGAGGGGTGGCTCGACGAGGGCTTCACGAGCTTCCAGACGTCCTGGTACGAGGCGACGCACGGCGTCGCCGACGACTATGCGCCGCTCGAAGCGGGCATCCTGTTCGACGATCTGGACCGCTGGAGCCAGCCGGTGTCGATGGTGAGCGAGCGCTACCGCGACTTCTTCGTCTACAACGAGATGATCTACAACAAGGCGCAGCTGTTCTACGAGGAGCTGCGCTACGTGGTCGGCGACGACGCGATGCGGCGCATCCTGCGCACCTACTACGCCCGCTGGAAACTGCAGCACGTGGACGAGGACAAGTTCCGCACGGTGTGCGAGGAAATCTCGGGGCAGGACCTGGCGTGGCTGTTCGGCCAATGGCTGCACGGCACACCGCTCATCGACTATCAGCTGCAGGGCGTCCGGCGTCGCCGCCTCCCGAACGGGCAATGGGGCGTGACCGTCACGGTGCGGCGCCTCGGCGACGG
>JBGQFX010000115.1:0-3080 GCA_041497135.1 Gemmatimonadota bacterium
AAACCCGGGCCGCTCGCCACCGAAGAATACGAGCCCGTCAATCAGCACGTCGTCATCGGCTGGCAACTCCTGTCCCCGCTGTCCCGCCTCGCTCCCATCCTCGGCGGCGTCCGAAGTCACCACGAGCACTGGGATGGGACCGGGTATCCCGATGGGCTCCGCTGCGACGATATTCCCATCGCGGCGCGGATCATCGGCGCCGCGGAGATCTACGACGCGCTCTGCACCAGCCGGCCGTATCAGGACAAGGTGCCTTCCGCTCAGGCGATCCGACGGTTGGGAGAGCTGGTGGGCACCGTCCTCGACCCGAGGATCTTTGCGGCGCTGGCTGAAGTGGTCACCCGGCGCCGGTCGCTCGACTTTCTCGAGGGAGCGGACGGGGCATAAAAAGACCAAACCCGGGGGCTTGCGCACCCCGGGCTGGCGGGCCGGGCGAAGTGGCCGTCACACTTCGGCCGCGACCGCTTGGATCTATGTCGTCAGGCGCCTTACTACGCAGGCGACCTTGGATTTGTTGCATCCTGCCGTGCGACACCAACCTGCTTCCGGCACACCCCCTTAGATGCGGCACTCGTGGGAACGGTTGCAGTCCGGCGTGCCCCCCTTAACCCCGCTTCACCCGACCGAGGCGGGAGGTGGTAACTGTTTCAATCTGGGACCCCCTGCGCAGTCGGACACTCGTGTTGGCCGGTCCCCAGCCCAGCCCAAGGGGTCCGAAGACGATCTCAGGATTGGTTACCGCGAGTGAGACGCCGGCAGCGCCGGGGCCGGGCCACCGCGCGTACGGCTCCCAACCAAGCGCTCCTTCACGGTCCACGCGCAAGGAGTCGGCCCCGATGCGGAGCCGAGCCCGTGTCCCCTGCAGCACGGCGGCGGCGCGCGCAACGGCAATCGCGGTCGTGAGGTCGCGGGCCGCTCCATTGGTGGCGATCCGGTCGAACGCCGGTCCCAATCGCGGTACAGTGAGTGCGAGCACCACGGTCAGGATTACGAGAACCACGACGACCTCGATCAACGTGAACCCCCGGTGCATGCAGCCGACGGTATCGCCGTCGCGACCGGTGTGCGTCATCCAATTCGCGCCGCCACGGCCCGAAAAGCCCCGCGCCGCCGTGCCGGCGACGGGCTAACCCCCCGGACCGGGAGACGCTATTGTTTCCAGTGCACGCAAGCGCCCGGACTGGGAGCCGATGACCGCCGCGCCGCAGCGCGATCCCCTCCACACCCTGCGCGAGTATCGCAACCTCGCTCCGTGGAACCTCCATGACTTGTCCGTGGTCGTGGGGGCCGTCCTTGAAGCATCCGCGATCACGCCGATCAACGCCGCCGCCCGGGCCACGCCCAGCCAGCGGACGATCCGGTTCTATGTGGCGAAGGGCCTGGTGTCTCCTCCGGACGGCCGCGGCACGGCGGCGACGTACACGTACCGGCACTTCCTGCAACTGCTGTGCATCAAACTGCGGCAGATGGAGGGGGCGACCCTGGCGGCCATCACCCGCGACATGCAGGACCAGACCGGGGACGTCCTGGAGCGACGCGCCGCGCAAACCCTAGGTGCCGTGCTCCCGCCGCCCGATCGGCTGTCGTTGCGGGGCGGCGAGGGGTTGCCACGCGGACGCTCCGGGCGCGCCATCAATGCCTGGCTGGCCCGCGATGTGGAACGGGAGCCCGGCAACCCGAGCAGCTGGCGTCGCATTCCCGTGGCACGCGGCATTGAGCTGCATCTCGACGCGGACCACCCGCTGGCACGCCTGGGCCCCGAAGAGGCCGGCGTGGCGGAAGTGGTGCGTCAGGCGCTCGCGAAACTCCTGCCGCAGTGGCCCGCGTAACCCATCCTTTCCTCGAGGAGCACACATGGGCGGTTCGGTGATTCTCCTGATCATCCTGGCGGTGGTCGTGTTGTATGGAGTCAGCGCCTACAACGGGTTGATCAACCTCAAGAACCAGACGCTCAACGCGTTCAAGCAGATCGATGTCCAACTGAAGCGCCGGCACGATCTGATTCCCAATCTCGTGAACGCCGTGAAGGGCGCCATGGATTTCGAGCGGCAAACACTCGAGGCCGTGGTCCAGGCGCGCAATCAGGCGGTGGCCGTCGGAGCGAACGCGGCGCCGGGAGCTATGAAACAGGTGGCGGCGGCGGAGAACCAGCTGACCGCGGCGCTGTCCCGCTTCAACCTCGTCGTGGAGCAATACCCGCAGCTCAAAGCCACGGCAAACGTGGGTCAGCTGCAAGAGGAGCTCACCTCGACCGAAAACCGGATCAGTTTCGCACGCCAGGGCTATAACGACACGGCCACCCAGTACAACACCAAACAGCAGCAGTTTCCGACCACCCTGTTCGCCGGGATCGCCAAAGCCTCACCGGCCGAGCTGTGGGAGATCACCGATGAAGGCGAGCGCGCGGTCCCACAGGTCGATCTCTCGATGAAGCCGAAGGCGTGACGGACGACACTTCGCTCAACCTGTTTCAGCAGCAGGAAGCCAATCGCCGGCGCACGGTCATCCTGGTGATTGGCTTCGTGTTGTTCTTCGCCTGGCTCGGGTTCGGCGGTGACTTCATCTACTATCTCGCATCGGCCGACGCGGGGCCCGAGACGTATCACCACACGTTTCCGTGGTTCGGGCTGCTGATGACCGCAATCGGCGCCGGCATCGCCCGGTACGGGTTCGCCACCGGACCGAACAAGGTCTTGTGGTCGACCGGCGCTGTCGAAGTGATCGAACCCGCCACCGACAAGGAACGGCAGCTCGTCAACGTCGTCGAAGAAATGGCCATTGCGGCGGGAATCCCTCGGCCGCGCATTTGGGTCGTGCCCGACCCGGACCCGAATGCGTTCGCGACGGGGCTCGACCAGGGGCATTCCCACATCGCCGTCACGCAAGGATTGCTCGACCTGTGCAGCCGGGACGAGCTCCAGGCCGTGATCGCCCATGAGCTCGGGCACGTGGTGAACCTCGATGTGCGACTCATGACTACCCTGGCCGCGCTGGTGGGCGCGGTCGCCTTGATGCACGACGGCATGGGACGCCTCATGGGGAGCGGTCTTCGGTTAGGCAGCGGCGGGGGGAGTGGGAGG
>JBGQFX010000116.1:0-2441 GCA_041497135.1 Gemmatimonadota bacterium
CAGCGCGCTGCCGATACTCACAAAAGGGCTGGGGCAGGGGCAAGGGGCAAGGGGTAAGGGGTCGAAGAAGGTGAAGTTCGACCCCGCTGCGAACGGTACGCACCCTATCCCCAAACCCCTGTCCCCTGCCTCTTCCGTGCATGTGTTCCGCCGTGCGGCCGGCGCAGCGGACCCGCTCGCCATCGATTGCACATTGGTGCACAAATGGCTCGTCAGCTTCCTCAAAGACGAAGTCGTGCGCCGGCGCGGCTTCAAGAAAGGCATCGTGGGCATCTCGGGCGGCGTCGACTCGTCGCTCACGGCGTTTCTGGCCACCGAAGCGCTGGGCAGGGAGAACGTCGTCGGCGTGCGCATGCCGTACCGGTCATCGAGCCCCGAGAGCCTGTCGCACGCGCAGCTCGTCATCGACAAGCTCGGGATCCCATCCGTCACCGTGGACATCACGGCGGCGGTGGACGGCTATCTGGCGTCCGTCGCGAACGCCGACCCCAAGCGGGCCGGCAACGTGATGGCGCGCGAGCGCATGATCGTGTTGTTCGACCTGTCCGAACAACACAAGGCGCTGCCGCTCGGCACCGGCACCAAATCGGAACGCCTGCTCGGCTACTTCACCTGGCACGCCGACGACGCGCCGCCCGTGAACCCGCTGGGCGATCTGTTCAAGACCCAGGTGTGGGCCCTGGCGCGCCACGTCGGCGTTCCGGACGTGATCCTCGACAAGCCGGCCACGCCCGATCTCGTCCCGGGCCAGCAGACCGAGCGCGATTACGGCTTCACCTACCAGCAGGCCGATCCCATACTCTATCACCTGATCCGTGGCTATGGTCCGGAGGAGATCGTCGCGAAAGGCTTCGACCCCGCGGTCGTCGCGGCGGTCGAGCAGCGGCTCGAATCGACGCACTGGAAGCGCCGGCTGCCCACGGTGGCGGTGCTGTCGCAGACGGCGATCGGGGAGTTCTACCTGAGACCGGTGGACTACTGATGCAACCACGCCATCCCTCGGAATCCGAAACCGTGATGTCCGAGCTGATGATGCCGCAGCACGCCAACACCATGGGCAACGTGTTCGGCGGCGTCATCCTGTCGCTGGTGGACCGGGTCGGGGCGGTGTGCGCCATCCGTCACGCGCGGTGCCAGTGCGTCACCGTGTCGGTCGACAAGGTGGACTTCCGCGAGCCGATTCACGTGGGCGAGCTGATCACCGCCTACGCGCGCGTCAACTTCGCCGGCCACACCTCGATGGAAGTGGGGGTGAGGGTCGTGGCCGAGAACGTCCTGTCGGGCGAGAAACGGCACACCAATGCGTGCTACGTCACCTACGTGGCGCTGGACGAGAACGGCCAGCCGGCGGAGGTGCCGCCCATCGTCCCCCAGACACCGGACGAGAAGCGCCGCTATGACCGGGCCGCCAAACGGCGGGCCAACCGTGTGATGGAGCGTAGATACGAACAGGGAAAAGGGGAGTAGACGCCAAGACGGCAAGGGAGACGCCCAGACGTCGAGCCGCCGAGTGGACGCCCAGGTGTTAGAGGTTAGGAAGTCCTGACAACTCACTCCTCGGAACCACTCGGCGGCTTGGCGGCTGGGCGCCTCCCTCGCCGTCTCAATTCCTACGTCCTACCGCGGAGCGTGCATTGAACGTCGTAGCGGTATTCGGCGGGGGAGGTGCGAAGGCGGCGGCGCACGTCGGTGCTCAACGCGCCATGGTCGAGGCCGGTCTCGCGCCCGGCCACTTCGTCGGCACGTCGTTCGGGGCGGTGATCGGCGCGGCGCTCGCGGCCGGGGCCACGCACGAGTCGCTCGTGACCAGTCTGCTGAACGCCACACGCGGCAAGATCGCCCCGATCGATCTCCTGTCGCTCGTCAAGGGCGTGTACGCTGATCACATCATCAAGCCCGAGCCGCTGCGCGCGCTGATCGCCCATCTCATCCCCGTCACGCGATTCGACGAGCTCAAGCTGCCGCTGTCGATCGCCTCGACCGACCTCGAATCGGGCCAGCTGGTGGTGTTCGGGGCGGGGGGACGCGGGGACGTCGGCGTGCGGGAGGCTCTGTATGCGACGTGCGCACTGCCGCTCTACTACCCGCCAGCCGTGATCGACGGGCGCCGCTACGCCGACGGCGGATTGCGTGCCGTGCTGCCGCTCGAGACGGCCCGAAGCATCCCCGCCGATCTGGTCGTGGCGGTGCATGTGGGCCCCGGGTTTGACGAGGCGCCGCCACCGTCACCGACCGCGTTTCGCACGCCGCCCCTGATCCGCGCCCACGGCGAATCCGAGCGCATCATGATGGCGGCCCAGGTGGAGCAGGCCATCGCCGCGTGGCCCAGGACCGGGGCGAAGCTCGTGCTGGTGCGACCGGTGCAGGAGCGAGAAGCGACCTTCGCGGTGGAGAACATGAGCCGCTACATCGAGGCGGGCTACCAGGCGACGCGGGCGGCG